>NZ_BAAGPM010000017.1:527402-722314 GCF_054784135.1 Kribbella swartbergensis | reverse complement strand
TGCCGAGCGTCCGGCCGCGCTCGAGGGTGAACGAGACGCCGTCGACCGACTTGACCAGCCCGTCGTCGGTCGGGAAGTGCACCCTGAGGTCACGGACGTCGAGGAAGGCCTCGCCGCGATCGATCCGCTGGACAGTGTCCTGGGCATGGTCCTGAGCACTGTCCTGGGCATGGTCTTGAGGTTCGGTCACGAGATGCGCACCCTCGGGTCGACGACGGCGTACAGGAGGTCAACGATCAGGTTGGCCAGCACGATGAAGAACGCGGCCACCAGGGTCACCCCGAGCACCTTGGGCAGGTCGTTCGCCCGCAGCGCGATGACGGCGTACTGGCCGATACCGGGCAGCGAGAAGGTCGTCTCGGTCAGGATCGCGCCGCCCAGCAGCAGACCCAGGTCGAGACCGAAGATGGTCAGGATCGGCGTCAGCGCGGACCGCAGACCGTGCTTCATCACCACCGTCCGCTCGGTCAGACCCTTGGCCCGGGCGGTGCGGACGAAGTCCTCGTTCATCGTCTCGAGCATGCCGGCCCGGGTGAGTCGCGCGTACGCCGCCGCGTACAGGAACGCGAGCGTCACCCACGGCAGGATCAGGTCGTAGGCCCAGCTGATCGGGTTCGAGGCGTCCATCGGGTTGGACCCGCCCTCAGCGGTCCAGCCGAGCCAGTAACTGAAGATCGACAGCGAGAGCAGGCCGGTGAAGAAGATCGGCAGCGACACACCGGCGAGCGCGACCGACATCAGTGACCGGTCCAGGACCGACCCACGTCTCAGTGCGGAGATCACGCCGGTACCGACGCCGGTGAGCAACCAGATCAGGGCGGCGCCGAACGCCAGCGACGCGGTGACCGGAATCCGGTCGACGAGGTCGGGCCAGACCGGCTGCTGGGTGAGGAACGAGTAGCCGAAGCACGGCGCCGGGCAGTGCTCGGTGGACGGGCCGTAGTTGTACTCCTGGCCGACGACCAGGCCTTTGACGAACCGGCCGTACTGCTCGTACAGGGGGTCGGTGAAGCCGAGCTTGACCGCCGTCGCGTGGATCTGCTCCGCCCCCGCGCTCTTGCCGACGTAGCGCGACGCGAGGTCGTCCGCGCTCGCGCCGCCGAGCCGCGGTACCAGGAAGAAGATCGAGAACGTGACGGCCGTGACGATGAAGAGCAGGACCACTGCCCCGATCACCCGGCGGACTAAGTATGCGAACACCTGGTCGGCCTGGTGGCCGGTGATCCGCAGGGATCACCGGCCACCGCTAGCCTTCACCTACCTCTGAGTGGGAAGTGTCGATAGGACGGCGGGCGACTACTTCGGGGCCACACCGAGTGCGGTGTAGTCGTACATGTTCTGGCTGTCGCTGATGAACACGTTGGTGAGCGTGTCCGGCCGGTACAGCAGGCCCTTGGCCCAGATACCCGGCAGCACGGCCGCCTGCTCCATGACCTTCTTGTCGACGTCGACCCAGATCTTCTCGCGGGCCGCCTTGTCGGTGGTCTCCAGCGCCTTGTCGATCATCTGGTCCACCTCGGGGATCTTGACTCCGAGGTTGGTGTTACCACCGGCGGCGCGGATGACCCGGCTGTCGACGATCTGGCTCAGGAAGCCGAAGCCGTCCGGCCAGTCAGCACCCCAGCCGTACACGATCAGGCCGAGGTTGTTGGCCTTCGCGAAGTCCGGCTTGCCGGCGTACAGCTTGGTGTAGTCACCGGTCGGGTAGGGCTTGGTGGTCAGCTTGATGCCGACCCGGCCCAGGGACTGCTGCAGCGACTCCGCGGTGGCCTTCTCCTTCGGCCGGTCCGCCCGGTAGCTGATGTTCGTGCTGAAGCCGTTCGGCATGCCGCACTTCGTCAGCGCTTCCTTGGCCTTGTCCACGTTGCCGTTCTTGTCGGTCTCGAACCCGTAGGTGTCGAACTTCTCCGCGCCCGAAACCAGCGGGGGCATCAGGTTGGTGGCGATGTCACCGCCGACCGGGCCGCCGTACGCGCGCTGATAGCCCTCGTGGTCGGCGGCGTACAGCACGGCCTTGCGGCACTCGATGTTGTCGAGCGGCTTGACGTCGCTGTTCAGCACGGTGAACCACAGCCGCGGGGCCGGGGCGTTGTCGGCGTGCGCCTTGAGGTCCTGGTTCGCCAGCACCTTCGCCTGGGTCTCCGCGGTCACACCGGTGCCGGCCATGTCGACGTCGAGGTCACCGGACTGCAGCCGGTTGTCGATGTCGGCCTGGTTCACGTTGTAGGCGATGGTGATCTTGTCCGGCAGCGCCTTGCGACCCGAGTTCGGGTCGGTCGCCGGGTCGTACATCTCGTTGCGAACCATCGTGATGCCCTTGTTCGGGTCGTGGCTCTCGAACTTGTACGGACCGGTGGAGATCGGGTGCAGCTGGTACTTCGTGCCGGTGTCCTTGGCCTGCGGCACCGGGGCCGTGGCCGGCAACTGGGCGAAGTAGTCGAAGCCGGCGAACGGCTTGTTCAGGTGGAAGACGATCGTCTGGTCGTCCGGCGTCTCGATCGCCTTCGCGATGCCGGCCAGCGCCTTGTCCTTGTAGGGGCTGAAGTCCTTCGGGACGTCGAGCAGGAAGTCGTTGAAGTACGTCGGGCCGTTCGGGAACGTCGTCTTGTCCATCGAACGCGCGACGGCGTACTTGACGTCCTTCGACGTCACCTCGGTGCCGTCCTCGAACTTCACGCCCTTGCGGATCTTGTAGGTCCAGGTCTTCGCGTTGTTGCTCGGGACGCCCGCTGCCTCGGCGAGGTCCGGAACGACCTCGGTGCCCTCGGCACCGGGAGCGGACTTGAAGACCATCAGCGGCCGGGCGTAGTTGCGCAGGAAGTTCCAGGACAGGCCGTAGTAGGTGTCTCCCGGGTCCGTGGAGTCCCACTTCTCACTGATGGCCATCCGGAGCGTGCCGCCCTTTTGGTCGGTCGGCTTGAACACCTTGCCGACGGCCGCGTTGTACTCGGCCTTGGTGGCGTCGCCACCACCGCCGGTACCGCCGCCGCCGCCGTTGCCGGAGCCCCCACAGGCCGCCAGGCTCAGTGCGACGGCCGCACTGACGGCTGTTGCCGTCGTGATGCGATTCCATCTCATCTCTTCTTGCACCCCTTTTTTCGTGAGAGCCAGGCTCCCTGGTTGGAGAGAAGTCCTATCGCGAGCGGGGGTCGAGGGCGTCCCGCAGCCCGTCGCCGAACAGGTTGAAGGCCAGCACCGTGACGAAGATGGCCAGCCCGGGCGGAACCATGTAGAGCGGCGCGACCTGGTACCAGTTCGCGGCGCCGGACAGCATGTCGCCCCAGCTCGCCGTGGGCGGCCGGACACCGACACCGAGGTACGACAGACCGGCCTCGAACAGCACGTTGGTCGGGATCAGCAGCGTCGCGTAGACGAGGATCGGTGCGACCAGGTTCGGCAGCAGTTCGGTGAACAGGATGTACGGCCGGCGCGCGCCCAGACTCCGGGCCGCGTCGACGAACTCCCGCTCCCGCAGCGACAGCGTCTGGCCGCGGATGATCCGGCCGATGTACGGCCAGCTGAAGAACCCGATGATGAACACGATCAGCGCCACCCGCAGCGCGTCACCGGTCAGGCCGAAGGCCGAGTCCGGGACCGCGCCGACCAGGGCCAGCGCGAACAGCACCAGCGGGAAGGCCAGGAAGATGTCCATCAAACGGCTGATCAGGGTGTCCACCCAGCCGCCGAAGTAGCCGGCGATGATGCCCATCGTGGTGCCGATGACCACCGACAGCAGGGTGGCCAGGAAGGCGATCAGCAGGGAGATCCGGGCGCCGTACACGATCCGCGCGAAGATGTCCCGGCCGTTCACCGGCTCGATCCCGAACGGGTGGTCCCAGCTGATCCCGTTCCACTTCCCGATCGGCGTCTGCAGCGACGGGTCGACCAGGTCCTGGTGGAACTCGTTCGGCGAAACTCCGACGATCTTGCAGATCAGCGGCGCGAAGATCGCGACCAGGACCAGGAAGACCACGAAGACGCCGCCGGAGATGGCGACCTTGTCCCGCTTGAGCCGCATCCACGAGATCTGCCACAGCGAGCGGCCCTCGATCTTGCGGACGCCTTCGAGTACGGCCTCCGGCTCGGCTGCCGACGATCCGGGCTCGACCTCGAGTGGCGTGCTCACGCGATGGGTTCCCCTGCTTCCTTCGGTTGGACCTGGGACGACGACCGGTATGGCTGCCGCCTTAACCTGCCGCCATTACACGCCGGAGTCAAACGCGAAAAGTGCTGCGTTGCCCGATCGTGATCGTCAGGAAATCGTCCCGTATCGTGGACTTTCGGCAGTAAACCACGAGGTCGCACCCACGGTCGTCAGGGCTTCGCGAACCGTTACTGTCATGGCATATTTGTGTCACGCCGGTGACTACAGACGGAGTCCGGACAGGTACAGGAACGAGAGCGGATTCAGCGCCGTGTCGACGTTTTCCAGGTTCTTCCCGGCGACCACCGTGAACCGTCCCTGCCAGGTCGGGATCACCGGTACCTCTTTCGCGAGCACACCCTGTAGCTGACCGAGCAGCTTCTCGCGCTCCAGTCCGTTCTGCTCGGTCGTCTCCTGCTCCAGCAGCGCCGTCGCGGCCGATGACCGGTAGCCGTTGTTGAACACCGCGCCGGTCCGGACGAACGGCGCCAGGTAGTCGTCCGCGTCCGGGTACTCCGGGATCCAGCCGCCGTGGTAGACGTCGTACGCACCGGCCCGGGCGAGCTGCTGGTACTGCGGCCACTCCGCGCTCCGCAGCGTCACCTTGAACAGACCCGAGGCCTCCAGCTGGCGTTTGAGCTCGAGCACCTCCTGCTTCGCGCCGGCGCCGTACTCCACCGGCGTCCAGCCGACCGTCAGCGGCACGGGTACGGCGATCCCCGCCTGCTTCAGGATCGCCGCGGCCGTGGCCTTGCTCGGGTCCCTGTACTCCGTCTTGAACGCGTCCACCTGTCCGCCGAAGCCGGGCGGCACGACCGAGTACAGCGGCGTCACGTGATCGCCGTACGCCTTCTTCACGATCGCCGGCCGGTCGATCAGCTGCGCGACGGCCCGTCGGACGGCAGGTTTGCGCGCGGTCAGCGACTTCATCTGGAAGGAGAAGAACCGGATCGCGGCGTAATCGGACTCGACCACCTGGACCTGGTCGTTCTTCCGCAGCTTGTCCAGCAGACTTGGGCCGAACCCGTGGAAGGCCAGGTCGGCCTTCCCGCCGGTGATCGCCTGGTACAACGCGGTCGAGTCCTTCAGCAGGGTCAGCTCGACCCCGTCGTTCCGTGCCCCGCGGGGTCCCTTGTACCGGTCGAAGCGGGTCAGCGTGATCTCGTCACCGGGCCGGTACGCCGTCAGTTGGTAGGGACCGCTGCCCATCGCCTTGGTGTCGAGCAGCTTGTTCGCCGGGTAGAACTCCTCGTCGACGATCGACCCGGCCGTCGTGGTCAGCAGGTACGGCAGCCGCGCGTCCGGGCGCTTCAGGTTGAACACGGCGGTCAGCTCGTCCGGCGTACTCACCGAGGTCAGCGACGAGAACAGCGCGGCCGGGCCTTTCGGCGTCTTCAGCCGCAGCATCCGCTCGAAGCTGAACTTCACGTCCGAGGACGTCAGCTCGTGCCCGTTCGGGAAGGTCAGCCCTTCCTTCAAGCTGC
This sequence comes from Kribbella swartbergensis, assembly GCF_054784135.1. Taxonomy (NCBI): domain Bacteria; kingdom Bacillati; phylum Actinomycetota; class Actinomycetes; order Propionibacteriales; family Kribbellaceae; genus Kribbella; species Kribbella swartbergensis. The sequence goes on along the minus strand of NZ_BAAGPM010000017.1, from coordinate 716,686 downwards.
AGGTGTACGTCGTCGGCGAGTCGAACTGGCAGTCCGCCGCGTCCGGGACCGGGGTCGGTTTGCCGGGCATGATCGTCAGCAGGGTCTGGTACAGGTTCGCCTGCACGGTCCGCGAACCGACCTCGTACGGCCCGGCCGGGTCGAGTGAGCTGATCGCGTCGGTGGTCGCGACCCGGACGATCATCGCCTTCGGTGTCTCGCTGCCCTGGTGCGGCGCGTTGTCGTCCGGCTCGCCACACGCGGCCAACGCCAGCCCGAGCGCGACCGTCACCGCGACCCGCCGGCCCCACGACCCGATCACCATCTCACCCTTCCCCAGCCCGATACCCCAGTAACTGCCCCCGAGGGCACCAAGTGACGGTAACTCGTCAGTGGAGCAGAGTGCGCAGTGACTCCGGGGTGAGTGGTTCGAGCGAGTCGACCACGAGCCGCCGCGGTGCCTCCGGGATCGTCACCCACTGCGGTACGGCGACCACGTAGGCGCCGGCCGCGGTACCAGCCTCGGTACCCGTGTTCGAATCCTCGATCACCACGCACTGCGTCGGGTCGACGCCGAGTTTCGCCGCCGCAGTCAGGTACGGCTCCGGATGCGGCTTGCCGTTCGTCACCTCGTCACCGGCGATGATGACGTCGAACAGGTCCGGCGGCAGGTGCGTGAGGACAGCCTCGATCATCAAGCGGTACGACGCCGACACCAGGGCGCAGGGCACGTCCTCCTTGCGCAACGCCTGGAGCAACTCCATCGCGCCGGGCCGGAACTCGACCTCACGCCGCAGCGCCTCGATCACCTCGCCGAACATCCGCTCCGCGAGCGCCTCGGCGGTGATCACGCCGTCCGGGATCCGCGCCATCCACACCTTCACCGCGTCGCGCAGATCACTGCCGACCAGCTGCAGGCAGTCCTCGACGGTCCAGATCGCCCCGAGCGACCCGAGCAGCTCGATCTGCACCTCCGCCCACACCTTCTCGGAGTCGACCAGCGTCCCGTCCATGTCCCATAACACTGCCTGGAGACTCATGAGGCGTTGAAGTACTTGGCTTCGGGGTGGTGGACCACCAGGGCGTCGGTGGACTGTTCGGGGTGCAACTGCAACTCCTCAGATAGGTGTACGCCGATCCGTTCCGGCTCGAGCAACCGCACCAGTTTCTCGCGGTCCTCCAAGTCCGGACATGCCGGGTACCCGAATGAGTACCGCGACCCCCGGTAGGCCTGGTCCCGGAGCATGCCGTCCAGGTCGCCGTCCTCACCGCCGAACCCGAGTTCCTCGCGGACCCGGGCGTGCCAGTACTCCGCCAGCGCTTCGGTCAACTGGACCGACAACCCGTGCAACTCCAGGTAGTCCCGGTACGCGTTCCGTGCGAACAGTTCACCGGTCACCTCGGCGACCTTCGCCCCCATCGTCACCAGGTGGAACGCGACCACGTCGAGCTCACCGGACTCCCTCGGCCGGAAGAAGTCCGCCAGGCACAGGAACCGGTCCCGCCGCTGCCGCGGGAACTCGAACCGGTGCAGCTCGGAGTGGTCGGCAGGATCCAGGACGACGAGCGCGTTGCCCTCGGAGTAGCACGGCCAGTACCCGTAGACGACGGCCGCCTCCATGATCCCTTCGGTCAGGATCCGGTCCATCCACGACCGCAGCCGCGGCCGTCCCTCGGTCTCGACCAGTTCGTCGTACGACGGCCCGTCGGCTCCCCGCGTGCCACGCAGTCCCCACTGACCAAGGAACGTGGCCCGCTCGTCCAGGTAGCCGGCGTACTCCGCGAGCGGAATGCCTTTCACGACCCGCGAACCCCAGAACGGCGGCGTCGGTACGACGTTGTCCACGGCAACATCAGAGCGGGCCGGCACCTCGTCGAGCGGCCGGTCGAGGACGCGCGTCGCGGACCGGACCCGGCGTTCGCGCCGTTCGGGCAGCGCTGCCCCCGGCACACCACGTTTCACCGCCATCGCGGCGTCCATCAACCGCAGCCCTTCGAAGGCGTCGCGCGCGTACCGGACCTCGCCCTCGAACATGGAGCCGAGGTCCTGTTCGACGTACGCCCGGGTCAGGGCGGCGCCGCCGAGCAGGATCGGCCAGCGCTTGGCCAGGCCGCGCTGGTTCAGCTCCTCGAGGTTCTCCTTCATCACCACGGTCGACTTCACCAGCAGGCCGGACATGCCGATCACGTCGGCCTTGTGTTCCTCGGCCGCCTCCAGGATCGCGTTCACCGGTTGCTTGATGCCGAGGTTGACCACCGTGTATCCGTTGTTGGTCAGGATGATGTCGACGAGGTTCTTGCCGATGTCGTGCACATCGCCTTTGACCGTGGCGAGCACGATCGTGCCCTTGCCTTCGTCGTCGGTCTTCTCGATATGCGGCTCGAGGTGCGCGACACACGTCTTCATCACTTCCGCCGACTGCAGCACGAACGGCAGCTGCATCTGGCCGGAGCCGAACAGCTCGCCGACCACCTTCATCCCGGCGAGCAGGTCGTCGTTGATGATGTCGAGGGCGCTCTTCGAACCCAGCGCCTCGTCCAGGTCGGCCTCGACGCCGTTGCGCTCACCGTCGATGATCCGCTGCTTCAGCCGCTCGGCCACCGGCAGCGCGGCGAGCTCCTCCAGCTTGCTCGCCTTCAGATCCGACGCCTTCACGTCGGCGAACAACTCCAGCAGCCGCTGCAACGGGTCGTACCCGTCGCGCCGGCGGTCGTAGATCAGGTCGAGCGCCGCCTCCCGCTGGTCGTCCGGGATCTTCGCGACCGGCATGATCCGGCTCGCGTGCACGATCGCCGAGTCCAGCCCGGCCTGCACACACTCGTGCAGGAAGACCGAGTTCAGCACGTGCCGCGCCGCCGGGTTCAGCCCGAACGAGATGTTCGACAGCCCGAGCACGGTCTGCACATCGGGCCGCCGCCGCTTCAGCTCCCGGATCGCCTCGATCGTCTCGATCCCGTCCCGCCGGGATTCCTCCTGCCCGGTCGCCAGCGTGAACGTCAGGCAGTCGACCAGGACGTCGTGACCGGCGATCCCGTAGTCGCGCTCGAGGGTGTCCAGCAACCGCTCGGCGATCGCCACCTTCTTCGCGGCGGTCCGGGCCTGCCCCTCCTCGTCGATGGTCAGCGCCACCACGGCAGCGCCGTACTCCCTGGCCAGCGACGCGATCCGGGCGAACCGCGACCCGGGAGCCTCGCCGTCCTCGAAGTTCACCGAGTTCAGCGCGCACCGCCCGCCGAGCATGTCCAGCCCGGCCTGCAGTACGGCGGGTTCGGTCGAGTCGAGCATGATCGGCAGCGTCGACGCGGTCGCCAGTCGGCCGGCGATCTCCTTCATGTCGGCGACACCGTCCCGGCCGACGTAGTCGACGCACAGGTCGAGCAGATGCGCGCCGTCCCGGATCTGCGCCCGGGCGATCTCGACGCAGCCCTCCCAGTCCTCGGCCAGCATCGCCTCGCGGAACGCCTTCGACCCGTTCGCGTTCGTCCGCTCCCCGATCGACAGGTACGCCGTGTCCTGCCGGAACGGGACGTGCTGGTACAGGCTGGAGACGCCGGGCTCGCGCTGGGGCTCGCGTCGGTGGATCGGGCGGCCGCCGACCCGCTCGACCACCTGACGCAGGTGCTCGGGCGTCGTACCGCAGCAGCCGCCGACCAGCGACAGGCCGTAGCTGTCGACGAAGGTCTCGTGCGCGTCGGCCAGCTCCTCGGGCGTCAGCGGGTAGAACGCGTCGCCGGCGGTGAGCTGCGGCAGGCCGGCGTTCGGCATGCAGGTGAGCGGGATGGTCGAGTGTTTGGCGAGGTAGCGGAGGTGCTCGCTCATCTCCTTCGGGCCGGTCGCGCAGTTCAGGCCGATCAGGTCGATGCCGAGGGGCTCGAGGGCGGTCAGCGCGGCGCCGATCTCGGAGCCGAGCAGCATCGTCCCGGTGGTCTCGACCGTGACCGAGACGATCACCGGGATGGTGGAGCCGGCCGCGTCGAGCGCCTTCCGGGCACCGATCACGCTGGCTTTGGTCTGCAGCAGGTCCTGGGTGGTCTCGATCAGGATCGCGTCGGCTCCACCGTCGATCAGTCCGCGCGCGGTGTCGGCGTACGCGTCCCGCAGGGTCGTGAACGTGGTGTGACCGAGGGTCGGAAGCTTCGTGCCGGGGCCGACGCTGCCGAGGACGAACCGCGGACGGTCCGGGGTCGACGCGGCGTCCGCCGCCTCCCGGGCCAGCCGGGCGCCGGCCTCGCTGAGCTCGTAGATCCGGTCGGCGATCCCGTACTCCCCCAGGTTGCCGAAGTTCGCACCGAAGGTGTTCGTCTCGACACAGTCCACGCCGACGTCGAAGTACGCCCGGTGGATCTCGCGGACCACGTCCGGGCGGGTCAGGTTCAGGATCTCGTTGCAGCCCTCGTGGCCCTCGAACTCGTCCAGCGTGAGGTCGTACGACTGCAGCATCGTGCCCATCGCCCCGTCGGCCACCACCACGCGCTCACTCAGCAGCTGCCGCAGGTCGGCTCTCGACACGAATCCTCCCAGGATCGGGTATGGACACCGATCTCACATCGTAGTCGGCCTGCCGACACTTTCCGCTGGGCGTGAAACCGCGCGCACGGGACGCGCGTGAGCACGTAGGCTGGCAGTCCGGTTCCGGCGACCCGCCGGAGGATGGCACAGAGACGACAGGGGGCCTGCGAGTGGTTGATCTCGCGAACCTGAGGGACCCGGTCGTGATCGCCGCGTTCGCCGGCTGGAACGACGCGGCCGAGGCGGCCACCGGAGCGGTCGACCACCTGATCGACGAGTGGAACGCCGAGCTCGTCACCGCGATCGACCCCGACGACTACTACGACTTCCAGGTGATCCGGCCCGAGGTCGGCTTCGACGACGACGGCGTACGGCGGATCACCTGGCCGACCACCCGGGTGTACCTGGCCCGCCCCGAGGACACCGGCCGGGACGTGCTGCTGATCCGCGGTCTCGAGCCGAACATGCGCTGGCGCGCCTTCTGCCAGGAGCTGCTCGAGCTGGTCGACGAGTCGAACGCGCAACTCGTCGTCGTCCTCGGCGCACTGCTCGCCGACTCGCCGCACACCCGGCCGATCCCGGTCTCGGCGTCGTCGTCCGACCCGGAGCTGTCCGCGTCGTGGAGCCTCGAGCCGTCGACGTACGAGGGCCCGACCGGGATCACCGGGGTGTTCGCGGACGCCTGCGGCGGCCTCGGCGTACCGGCCGTGTCGATCTGGTCGGCGATCCCCCACTACATCGCCGGCAGCCCGTGCCCGAAGGCGTCGCTGGCCCTGCTCGGCAAGATCGAGGCGCTGCTGGACCTGCAGATCCCCGAGGGCGACCTGCCCGAGCTGGCCCGGGCCTGGCAGCGCGGTGCCGACGAGCTCAGCGAGGAGGACCCGGAGGTCGCCGAGTACGTACATTCCCTGGAGGAGCAGCGCGACACCGCCGACCTGCCCGAGGCCTCCGGCGACGCGATCGCGGCCGAGTTCGAGCGCTACCTGAAGCGGCGGAACAAGAATCACCCGGACTAAGGGCACGCGCTGGGCCCGGGACATCGGCGTCGGGCTGATCCGGCGGTTACTCTACCGTGGCGTAACTTCGCGGATCGTCCTATTCTCGTCGGACGACGGCGCCTGCGGGCGTGTGGGGATCGGACGGGGAGCGGGATGCGCAGGTCACGGGCTGACGAGCGAGGTGGAGGCTCGGTAGGGGCGCTGGCCGTGCTCGTCGTCCTCGGCGCCGTCGCGGTCGTCGGTCTGCTCGGCAACCGCACGCCAGACGTCGACCTCAGCACGCTGGCGAGTTCGACGACGCACGCGACCATCAGCACCGCCCCGCTGGATCCCGAGCCGTTCGCCGGCACCGGCGGGCTGGTCGTGCATCCGCGGGCGGAGACGCCGGTCTACACCGCGCCGGATGCGGACCCGTTCGCCAAGATCGGGCCGACGCAGTTCGGGCCCACCTGGCTGCCCGTGGTCGAGCAGACCGACGGCTGGGTCCGCGTCCTGCTGCCGTCCAAACCCAACCGCTCGACCGGCTGGCTGCCCGACCAGGATCTCGAGCGGGCCACGACGCCGTACCTGATCCGGGTCCACACCGGCTCGCGCACGATCGAGTTGTTCCGGCAGGGCCGGCGCCTCGGGATCTGGAAGGCCGGAGTGGGTGCCCGGAAGACGCCGACGCCACCGGGCCGGACCTTCCTGCTCGGCTCCATCATCGACAACAAGCGATCGGCCTCGCCGGTGGTGCTGCCGCTCGGCGCGCACAGTCCCACCCTCGACACGTTCGGCGGCGGACCCGGCACGGTCGCGATCCACGGCTGGCCGCGGCCGGACGTCTTCGGCGCGGCCGTCAGCGCGGGCTGCGTCCGCGTGCCGAAGAAGGCGCTCGCGCTCCTCCAGAAGGTTCCTCTCGGGACGCTCGTCCTGATCGACAGCACATAAGGACTGACCATGCGACGACATTTCGCACCGACCATCCTGACCGCCGCGGCCGTGACCGGCGTGGTGACGTTCAGCCTGGTCGCCAGTTCGCCGGTGGGCAACGCGGCCGCCCGGCCGTCGTCGGCGTACGCCGTCAGTGCGGAAGGAGAGGTCCCGATCGCGAAGACGCCCTACGCCGAATCGACCGACGGCCGCCGGCACAGTTCGTCCGCGCTCGAACTGCCGCAGAACCCGCTGCTCTCGGTCCGGGCCGGCACCGCGACGGCCGGCAACGACTCGGCGTCGGTCGAACTGTTCGACGTCATCGTCGGTCCGGACGTCCTCAGCCAGGTGAAAGTCCCGCCGGAGCTGAAGGAGACCTGCGCGAACCTCCCCGCGCAGGGCGCCGACGACTTACCGATCCCCGACCTGCCGCTGCCGAATCTCGGCCTGCCGCTGCCGACGCCGAGCACGGCAGACCTCCCGGTCAAGAATCTGCCGGAGCTGTGCAATCTCCTCCTCACGCCACCCAGCGCGCTGCTCGGCATCGACGCCGTCAACGTCTGGTGCTCCGGCGATGACGGCGGCGTCGACATCGGCTCACTCACACTGCTCGGTCAGACGATCTCCGTGCCGACCACGAAGCAGGAGGTGACGATCCCGGCCGCTCCGCTGGCCACGATCACCGTCAACGAGCGGACCAAGCGGCCGGACGGCTCGTTCACGATGACCGGCCTGACCATCAACCTGGGCAACGGCGCCCAGGTCATCCGGCTCGCGTCCGCCACCTGCTCCACGCCGGCCGCAAAGCACACCCCGAAGCCGACGCCGCAGCCGACCCTGCCGGCTCCGTTCGACCAACCCCCGGCCGCTCCGGCGCCGACTCCGGTCAAGACCCATCACCCGGTCACCGGGTAGCTAGAGCTCCCGGGCGGCGGTCGAGATCACCTCGTCCAGCACCGCCCGGGACCTGGTCAGGTCCGCGATCATCCGGTCGATCCGGTCCCGTTCGGCGGCCAGCTCGGTGACGAGATCTGGGGTCGCCCGTTCGTTCGGGCCGCCGTCGGGATCGCGCATGCACGGGAGCAGCTCGGCGATCTTCTTGCTGTGCAGCCCGGCGGCGTACAACTCCTGGATCAGGATGACCCGGTCGACGGCCCGCTCGGGATACTCCCGCTGTCCGCCCGGCGTCCGGTCAGACACCAGCAGGCCCTGCTGCTCGTAGTACCGCAGCGACCGCTCGCTCACACCGGTCCGCCGGGCCAGTTCGCCGATCCGCACGACCGATCCTCCCGCGGGACTTGAACCTGACATTGATGTCAGATTTTACCGTCCAGGTATGACGCTCTTCGACTACACCCCGATCACCGAACGACCGGCACTGACCTGGCCCGGCGGCAAGCGGGTCGCCTTCTACGTCGGCCTCAACGTCGAGCACTTCCTTCCCGGCGAGCCGTCCACCAGCATCTGGCCGATCCACCTCACCCCCGACCCGCTCAACCACGGCTGGCGCGACTACGGCGCCCGGGTCGGCATCTGGCGGATGATCGACATCCTGGACCGGTACGGCGTCCGCGCCAGCGTGCTGCTGAACTCGATGGTTGCCGAGCACAACCCGCAGATCATCGAGGCCGGCGTGGCGCGCGACTGGGCCTGGCTCGCCCACGGCTCGACCAACTCGATCCTGCACACCGGCCTGGAACCGGACGAGGAACGCAAGGTCCTCACCGAGATCGTCGGCACCATCGAGGCCGCAACCGGCCGCCGGCCGAAGGGCTGGATGGGGCCGGGGCTCACCGAAACCCACAACACCCCGGAACTGCTGGCCGAACTCGGGCTGAGCTATGTCCTCGACTGGACCAACGACGACCAGCCCTACCGGCTCAACGTCCCCGGCATGCTCAGCGTCCCGTACACCGTCGAGCTCAACGACCTGCTGATCTTCCCGCGCGGCATCACCGGCCCGGACTTCGTCCAGATGATCAAGGACCAGTACGACGTACTCCGCGCCGAGTCCGAGCACGGCGGCCGGGTGATGCCGCTGGCCTTGCACCCGTTCGTCATCGGGCAGGCGTTCCGCGCCAAGTACCTGGACCAGGCGCTCGAGTTCCTCGCCTCACAGCCCGACGTGTGGCTGACCACGAGCGACGACATCGCCGCCCACTACTCGGCCAGCTTGATCCCGAGCAACGCGTCCACGGCCTGAGCGACCAGCGCCGGAGCCTCCGTGTCGTCACCGTTCGTCTCGGCCCAGGTGTCGATCGCGGACAGCGCGGCGACGGTGTCGAGGTCGTTGGTGAGAGCCGCCCGCACGGCGTCCACCGCGGCCGCGCCGTCAGGACCCGAACCGCGGGTGACCGCGCCACGCCACACGTCCAGCCGCTCCTGCGCGTCGAGCAGCTCCGACGCGGTCCAGAACCAGTCCGTGCGGTAGTGGTGCGCGAGGAGCGCCAGCCGGATCGCCATCGGGTCGGCACCGGCCAGGCGCTCCTTCGACACCAGCACCAGGTTGCCCTTGGACTTCGACATCTTCTCGCCGTCGAGGCCGACCATCGCCTGGTGCACGTACGCCCGGGCGAACGGGTACTTCCCGGTCGCCACCTGGGCACCGCTGGCCGACATCTCGTGGTGCGGGAAGATCAGGTCCGAGCCGCCGCCCTGGACGTCGAACGTCATCCCGAGGTGCTCCAGCGCGATCGCCGAGCACTCGACGTGCCAGCCCGGCCGCCCGCGGCCGAGCGGCGAGTCCCAGGCGGGTTCACCCGGCCGCTCGTGCCGCCACAGCAGGCTGTCCAGCGGGTCCTGCTTGCCTTCGCGGTCGGGATCCCCGCCGCGCTCGGCGAACAGCGCGCGCATGGTCTCCCGGTCGTACCCCGACACGTTGCCGAACGACGGATCCGCCTTCACCGCGAAGTAAAGGTCACCGTCGACCGAGTACACCGCACCGGCGCGCTGCAGGTCCTGGACCGCGCTCGCCACCAGGTCCATCGACTCGACCACGCCGACGTAGTCCTGCGGCGGGATGACCCGCAGCGCGGCCATGTCGTCGCGGAACAACTGGATCTCCTGCTCGGCCAGATCGGTCCACTCGACCCCGGTCGCGGTCGCCCGCTCGAGCAGCGGGTCGTCGACGTCGGTGATGTTCTGCGTGTAGTGGACGTCGTACCCGGCGTCCCGCCACAGCCGGTTGATCAGGTCGAACGTCACGTACGTCGCCGCGTGACCCATGTGCGTGGCGTCGTACGGCGTGATCCCGCACACGTACATCCGCGCCGTCCCGCCGTCGGTCGGCGGCACCTCGACCGGCCCGCCCGAGGCGGTGTCGTAAAGGCGCAGTCGCCGGGCCGGACCCGGCACGACCGGGATGTCTGGTTCAGTCCACGCCTGCATGACCGAGAGCTTATGTCAGCCGGCTTTTCGCCGACGCGACACGGTTCACTCCCCGGTCCGGCCGGCCCGGCGCCGGGCCCTCGGCTACCCTTCCGCACCCCAGACCCGGAGCGCATAGGACTCGAAGCTCGTCGCCGGGCGACCGGTCAGTTCCTCGATGTCCTTGGTCGGCTCCGCCAGATGTCCCTCGTGCATGATCGCGAACAACGCGTTCAGCTCGACCGCGGCCTCCTCCGGCCACCCCTCGGCGACCAGCTCGTCGTGGTACTCGGCCGGGGTCACGGCGACGTACTGCATCCGCCGGCCGGAGACTTTGGCGATCGTTTCGACCGCGTCGCCGAAGGTGATCGAGTCCGGCCCGGACAGCTCGTAGATTCGCCCGTCGTGATCCCGCCCGGTCAGCACCGCCACCGCCGCGTCCGCCAGGTCCTCGAGGTCCACGAAGGGCTCGCGCAGGTCACCGGCGGGAAGGGCGAGCCGGCCGGCCAGCAGCGGCGCGTGCCAGAGGTCCTCGCTGAAGTTCTGGTCGAAGTTGTTCCCGCGCAGGATCGTCCACCCCACCCCGGAGGCCTGGACCGCTCGCTCGGCCTCCGCCATGCCGGCCCCGAACCGGCCGGCTACCTTGTCCATTCCCCGGCCGGACAGCGCGACGAAGCGTCGTACCCCGGCGTCCACCGCCTGCGCGACGAACGGCCCGATCGGGGAAGGGTCCTCCGGCGCGACCAGATAGACCGTCTCGACACCGCGGACGGCGTCCGCCCAGCTGGTCCGGTCGGTCCAGTCGAACCGGGTCTCGCCCGACCGCGAAGCGGCCCGCACGTCGGCGCCACGTTCCCGCAGTCTCGGCACCACCCGGCGGCCGGTCTTACCTGTTGCCCCTAGCACCAAAATCGTCATACCCAGAGTCAATCCGGCCCCGGCGCCGGAACCCATGGGCGACCGGACCGCGTGCATGTCCGTCCGGCCCACCTATCGTGGCTGTCGTGGATCCTCTCGCCGACCTGTTGCGCGGCCTGCGTGCCGAGGGCGCCGTCCTCGGTACGCCCGTGCTCGCCGGGCCCTACGCGCTCCGTTTCACCGACGGCGCTGCTCTCACCCTCTGCGCCCCACTACGCGGCGACGGCTGGCTCGTCGTCGACGGTGCCGAACCGCGGCTGATCAGGCCGGGCGAGACCGCGGTCGTGCGTGGGCCGGGCCCGTTCGTGTTCACCGACGATCCTTCCCGCGCCGGCCAGGCCCTGGATGTCAGCTGCGACGGCCGGATCGACTCCCCCGGGCCGGTCGACCACGGCACCGTCCTGCTGGCCGGCGCGTACCACGTCCGGCAGGAGCTCCCCCGTCGGCTGCTCGACGAACTCCCACCGCTCGTCGTGATCACCGAGGATCACGACTGCTCACCGTTGCGCGACTACCTGCAGGAGCGCGTCGCCGCCGGCGCCCTCGGCCGTCACGTCGTACTCGACCGGCTGCTCGACTGGCTGATGGTCTGCACCTTGCGCGACTGGTTCGAGGGCAATCAGCCGCCCTGGTACGACGCGCTCGGAGACGATGTGGTCGGGCCGGTTCTCCATGCCATGCACGGCTCACCGGCGGCAGCGTGGACGCTCGCCGGCCTCGCCGAGGTGGCTGCCGTGTCCCGCACGACCCTGGTACGGCGCTTCACCGAGCTGACCGGTCAGGCACCACTCGCCTACTTGACCGAACTACGGATGACACTGGCGGCCGACCTGCTCGCCGAGCCCGGCGCGACCGTCGCCTCGGTGGCACGCCGGGTCGGGTACGCCGACGCGTTCAGCTTCAGCGCCGCCTTCAAACGCGAACGCGGCGCCAGTCCCAGCACGTACCTGACCAATCAGAAGGCAGGCCAGGGAATGGCCGGCCAGTCGTCACTCGGGTAGGGATGCAGGCCGGTCTTCAGCAGCGTCGCGCAGCGCTCACGAGTCGCGGTCAACTCGACCGCGGTGATCAGCTCGCACAACTCCTGCCCGAGCCGGCCGGCGAGTTGATCGGCCAGCTTGCGTACGTCGTCCAGCAGGTCGGCCGGGATCGGTTCACCGGCCCAGCCCCACAACACGGTCCGCAGCTTGTCGTCCGCGTTGAAGGTGACACCGTGGTCGACACCGAACACCCGGCCGTCGCCCGGGTTCAGCACATGCCCCCCCTTGCGGTCGGCATTGTTGACCACGGCATCGAACACGGCCATTTTCCGCAACGCCTCGTTGTCCGCGTGCACCAGCGTCACCGGGTTGTGCCGGCCGTCGAGCGCGTCCAGTACGCCGATCCACCCGTCCGGCACCCGGCCCTGCGGAACGATGTCGACCAGCTCGGTCTCCTCCGGCCCGAGCTCGGCCTCGTCGATCCACAACTGCACCATGCCCTCACCGAGCGGCCCGTCCCGCAGCAACGTCGGCGGCACCAGCGACCAGCCGAGCGCCTCCGAGACGACGTACGCCGCGTACTCGCGCTGAGCCAGCGTCCCGTCGGGGAAGTCCCACAGCGGCCGCTCCCCCTGCACCGGCTTGTACACCACGGTCGCGGTCTCGCCGTCCTTGGCCACCGACCCCTGGAAGGTGCCGTTCGACGCGGCCACCAACCGGCCGTGCAGGGACAACTCCCCCTGGGCGAGCAGGTCGAGCGAGATCATTCCGGCAGATGCCTGCGGTAGCCGTTGGCGCGCGGGCAGATGTGCCCTTCCACGTCGATCGGCCGCCCGCAGAACGGGCAGCTGGGCCGGCCGGACGCGACCAGCGCGACCGCCCGGCGGGCGAACGCCCGGGCCTGCTCCTCGGTGATCCGGACCACGAACACCTCGGCGTCGTCGGACTCCATCGCGGCCGTGACCGGGTCGGTCTCCTCCAGCTCGGCCTGCTCGCCGGTGACGACCGAGAACACCTCGATCACCACCCGCTCCGAGTCCGCCTCCCAGGCCAGCGTCATCGTGCCGGCCCGGAACTCCTCCTCGATCGGCTGCTCGAGCGGATCGGTGTCGTCGATCCCCGCCGGAGTCACCGGATCCCGGTCGAACCGCCGGGCCACCTCGTCCAGCATCACGTCCAGCCGCTCCGCGAGCGCCATCACCTGTTCCTTCTCACAGGCCACCGACGTCAGCCGGGTCCCGGCCCGCGCCTGCAGGAAGAACGTCCTCGAACCGGGCTCACCCACGGTCCCGGCGACGAACCGATCCGGGTCGTCGTAGGAATGCACAACTCGCGCCATATCTGAACCCTATTACCGTCCGCCTACTACCGCGTCCGAGGACTGCTTCTTGGTCCGGCGCGACTTCGGTTGCGGCTTCGGGACCAGCGAGGCGAGTTCACTGCCGGAGTCGTTCAGGCGCACCAGAAACGGGCGGGTGGCGGTATAGGTGATGATTGTCGTCGACGCGGTGTCGACCACGATCCGCTGGAACGTGTCCAGGTGCTGCGCCAGCGCGTCCGCGACGATCGCCTTGATCACGTCGCCGTGGGACACGGCCACCCACAGTGCGCCGTCCCCGTGGCTCTTCGCCAGCGCCGCGTCGTGTTCGCGGACGGCGTCCACCGCGCGCTGCTGCATCGCCCGCATCGACTCCCCGTTCGGGAACGTCACGGCCGACGGGTGCTGCTGGACGACCGGCCACAGCGGGTCCTTCATCAGCGTGGTCAGCTTCTGCCCGGTCCAGTCGCCGTACCCGCACTCGGTCAGGCGCCGGTCGGTTGCCGGGCGCAACGCCTCGTGGTGTTTCGCGATCGCCGCCGCGGTCTGCTTGCAGCGGTCCAGCGGCGAGGTGACGATCGCCGCCAGCGGCAGCTCCGCCAGCCGCTGCCCGACCGCCTCGGCCTGCCGCAGGCCGGTCTCGTCCAGCTTCACCCCCGGCGTGCGGCCGGCCAGGGTGCCGGAGGTGTTCGCGGCGCTGCGGCCGTGCCGGACCAGGATCACCGTGGGCATGACGTGCACGTTATCCGGTCAACGCAAGCCGGGTCGTGCCTGGTGCCATGATGGTGGCGTGATCGTGGACTGCGGCGTGTACGCCGAGGGGGAACGGCGGGACCTGCCCCGGGATCCCGAGACCGTTGCCCAGGCCATCGACGACGACGGCCGCTGCTTCGGCTGGGTCGGCCTGCACGAGCCGTCGGACGCCGAGATGCGCCGGGTGCAGCAGTTGTTCGGCCTGCACGAACTCGCCGTCGAGGACGCCCTCAAGGCCCATCAGCGGCCCAAGGTCGAGCGCTTCGGCGAGGCGATCGTCGTGGTCCTGCGCACCCTCTGGTACGTCGACGAGGGCGACGCCGTGGAGACGGGCCAGGTCAGCGTCTTCATCGGTCCCCGGTACGTCGTCACCGTCCGGCACGGTCAAGGCGGCGAGCTGGCCACCGCCCGGCAGCAACTGGAGGAACGCGCGTCGATGCTCGGTCACGGGCCGGCCGCCGTGCTGTGGGCGATCTGCGACTCGGTCGTCGACGGGTACGAGGAGGTCGCCGAACAGGTCGAGATCGACGTCGACGAGGTCGAGAGCTCGGTGTTCTCGTCGGAGCGCACCAGCGACGCCGAACGGATCTACAAGCTCAAGCGCGAGGTGCTCGAGATGCGCCGCGCGATCCAGCCGCTGCGCGACCCGATGGAGCAGTTCGCCCACGGTGTCCCCGGGATCAGCCCGAAGGCCGCGCCGTTCTTCCGCGACGTCGCCGACCACGTCAACCGGGTCTCGGACCAGACCGAGGCCCTCGACACGCTGCTCAGCTCGGCGCTGAGCGCGCACCTGGCCCGGGTCTCGGTGCAGCAGAACGACGACATGCGCCGGATCTCGGCCTGGGTCGCGATCGCCGCCGTCCCCACCATGGTGGCCGGGATCTACGGGATGAACTTCGACAACATGCCCGAGCTGCGCTGGCACTACGGCTACTACGCCGTCCTGCTCCTGATGGCCGTCGCCTGCTTCACCATGTACCGCTTCTTCCGCAAGGTCGGCTGGCTCTAGTCCGCTACGTGGCGGTGATGGTGCTGGTGGCGAGGAGGATGACGATGACGATGCCGAGCAGGACGCGGTAGAAGGCGAAGATCTCGATCGTGTGCTTGGCCACGAACTTGATCAGCCAGGCGACCGACGCGTAGGCGACGACGAAGCTGACCACCGTCCCGACCAGCACCGGGACCAGGCCGACGGATCCGTCGAGGGCGTGCGGGAGCTCGAACACCGCGGCGCCGACCAGCGCCGGAATGCCCAGCAAGAACGCCATCCGGGTCGCCGCGACCCGGTCCAGCCCGCAGAACAGGCCGGCCGAGATCGTCGCGCCGGACCGGGACACACCGGGGATCAGCGCCAGGCACTGGATGACACCCATCACGACCGCGTCGATCAGCGTGATCCGGGTCAGCGGCCGGTTCTTGCTGCTCAGCCGTTCGGCCGCGACCATCACGACCGACCAGACGATCAGCGACACCGCGACCCACCACATGCTGCGCAACGGACCCGAGATGATCTCCCGGCCGAGGTACCCGACGACGCAGATCGGCAGCGAGCCGACGATCACGAACCAGCCCATCCGGTGATCGAAGTCACCCCGGTACTCGGGATGCCGGATCCCCTTGAACCAGGCGACGGCGTACGTCCGGATGTCCTTCCACATGAACAGCACCACAGCCGCGATCGCGCCGAACTGGATCACCGCCGTGAACGCGGTGATCGCCGGGTCGTCGATCGGCTGGCCGAGCATCTTGGAGGCGATGGTGAGGTGCCCGGTGCTGGACACCGGCAGGAACTCGGTGAGCCCCTCGACGATGCCGAGCACGACAGCTTCCCAGATGGTCACTCAGTCACCTACTCCGGCGAGGTCCAGGGCCTCGGCGACCGTGCGGAGGTCGGCGATCCGCTGGTCCACCGTCGGCGCGAACGGCGTCAGGGCCACGGTGGTCGCGCCGGCCTCGGCGTACGCGGTCAGCTTGTCGGCCATCCGCTCCTTGCCGCCGAGCAGCGAGATCGAGTCGATGAACCCCTGCGGTACGGCGGCCATCGCCTCCCGGTGCCGCCTGTCCAGGTACAGGTCCTGGATCCGCTTGGCCTCCTCGGCGTACCCCATCCGGACCGCCAGGGCGTTGTAGAAGTTCTTCTCCCGGCTGCCCATGCCGCCGATGTAGAGGGCGGCGTACCCGCGGATCGGGTCGGCCGCGGCCTGCAGGTCGTCACCGGTCATCACCGGCACGGACGCGACGACGTCGAAGCCGTCGAGTCCCTCCTGACGGACCTGGCGGCCCGTCGCGATGTGTTTCAACTGCTCTCCCAGATAGGCGGGGTCGTTGAGGATGCCGAGCCAGCCGTCGGCGATCTCGCCGGCCAGTTCGAGGTTCTTCGGGCCGACCGCGGCCAGGTACACCGGCACGTGGTCGCGGAGCGGGTGGATGGACAGCTTGAGCGGTTTGCCCGGGCCGCCCGGCAGCGGGAGCGTGAAGTGTTCACCCTCGAAGGCCACCGTCTCACGCCGCATCGCCGCGTTCACGATGGCGACGTACTCACGGGTGCGGGCCAGCGGCTTGTCGAACCGCACGCCGTGCCAGCCTTCGGACACCTGCGGCCCGGACACGCCCAGGCCGAGCCGGAACCGGCCGCCGGAGAGCCGGTCCAGGGTCGCGGCGGTCATCGCGGTCATCGCCGGGGTCCGGGCCGGGATCTGGAACACCGCGGCGCCGACGTCGATGGTCTTCGTCTGGGCGGCGATCCAGGACAGCAGCGTGGCGGCGTCCGAGCCGTAGGCCTCCGCGGCCCAGGTCACCGAGAAGCCGAGTCGTTCGGCCTCCTGCACCAGCCTCAGATGATCCAGATGGTCGTCGCCACCGAAGACGAAGCCGATGTTGAGTCCGAGTCGCATGACAGGCGAGCCTAACGAGCCGTTGTCGGTGCCCCGCAATAGGCTCGGGTTCATGCAGCAGCGCTATCTCGGTCACAGCGGACTGGCGGTGAGCCGTCTCGGCCTCGGCACCATGTCCTGGGGGCGTGACACCGACGAGCACGAGGCGCGCGAGCAGCTCGCCGCGTTCGTGGCGGCAGGCGGGACGCTGATCGACACCGCGGCCGCGTACGGCGACGGTGACAGCGAGCGACTGATCGGTTCGCTGCTCGGCGACGTGGTCGACCGCGACGACCTGGTGATCGCCACCAAGGCCGGTTTCAGCGTCCGCCGCGGCGAGCGGATCACCGACACCTCCCGCGGTGCCCTGCTGCGCGACCTGGAGGCTTCGCTGCGCCGGCTGAAGGTCGACCACATCGACCTGTGGCAGCTGCACACCTGGTCCGACGACGTGCCGCTGGAGGAGACGCTGTCGGCGCTCGACCACGCGGTGAACTCCGGCAAGGTCCGGTACGTCGGCGTCTCGAACTACGCGGGCTGGAAGTCGGCCCGGGCGGTCACCTGGCAGCAGGCCTGGCCGGGCCGCGCTGTGCCGGTGTCCAACCAGGTGGAGTACTCGCTGCTCGCCCGGGACGCCGAGGCGGACGCGATCCGGGCGGCCGGCGGGCTGGGGATCGGGATCCTGGCCTGGTCGCCGCTTGGCCGGGGTGTGTTGACTGGGAAGTACCGCACCGGGATCCCGGCGGACTCCCGGGCGGCATCTCAGCATCTGTCCAGATTCGTCGACCCCTACCTCGACGGCCGCGCGTCGGGCATCGTGGAGGCAGTCGCGCGAGCCGCCGACGGGCTCGGCTGGACACCGCTCGAGGTGGCGCTCTCCTGGGTGCGGGACCGGCCGGGTGTGTCGGCGGCGATCGTCGGGGCCCGGACGGCGATGCAGCTCAAGTCGGTCCTGGGTGTGGAGGAGCTCACCCTCCCGCCCGCGATCGTCGCAGCGCTGGAGGATGTGTCGTGAGTTAGCTGGAGGTGCGGTTTGGCCGAGTACGAGTTGCAGCAGTTCGAGGTGTCCAGGACGGAGTCGCGCGGTGCCGTCCGCCGGTTGCTGACCGAGCACGCCGAGTACGGCGGCTGGGAGCTGGCCCGCCTCCGCCGCTACCCCGACGGCTCCCGCCGGGTGTGGCTCCGCCGCCGCATCATCCGCGTGATGCGGACCCTGTGAGCAGAGCCGCGACCAGCTCTCGGCGGCTGCCGACCCCCACCTTGTCGTACGCCGCCCGGACGTGCTCCTGCACGGTGTGCGGCGACAGGTACAACCGCTCGACGATCTGCCGGGTCGAGTAGCCCTTCAGCAGCAGCTCGGTCACGCGCTGCTGAGCCGGTGTCAGCCCATGCAGGTCGAGCAGGAACGACCCAAGCTGCACCGCCGTGGCCGGTTCGATCACCACCGCAACCTGCTCGCCCACCCCTTTCAGGACCGAGGCATGCAGGACGAGCCACCGGCCCTTCGAGGTCCTCACCTTCAGCGCCGGCTGCTCCTGCAGCCTCTGCAATCGCGCGGCCGCCGCCAGCACGGCGACCGGAAGTTCCCGCCGCCGCTCCGGATCCAGCTCGGCCATCCAGTGTTCGGCCTCCGCGCTCACCGACACGACGTTGTGCTCCGCGTCGAGCACCACGACCCCCGGGCCGGCATCACCGTCGTCGGCCGGCCCCGGGAGCAGGCTTCGTCGTAGTCCCTCGGCCAGGTGCGGGCCCAGACGCCGTACCAACTGAAGCTCCTGCTCCGAGAAACCGGCCGCGGCGTTCTCGCGATGCAGGCAGATGGCGCCCCAGCAGCGGCCGTTCGCGACCAGTGCGGCGCGGAGTTCGTCGCCGAGACCGAGCGGCCGCATCACCTCGACGTACCGGGCGCTGCTGCGCCACTCCCCCTTCGTCGCGTGGCCGAGTGAGTTCACCGGGTCGCGGGCGGCGGCGAGGACGGCGAACTTGTTCACGTCGTCCTGGCCGAACTCGTTGCGCAGGAACTGCTCGGTGGACTCGCCGAGAGGTTCGTCCGCGCGCGCGGAGGTGAACAGGATCGTGGCCGGATCGACGGTCGCGAAGAAGGCGGCGTCGACCGTCATCAGCTTCCTCAGCCGGGTGAGTGTCTCGGCGCGTAGCTGATCGGCGTCCAGCCCCGCGTAGCACCGCTGGATCAGCACTTCCAGGCGATCCGCCGCCCCCATGACCGTGATGCTACGGCTGATCCGGTACGACGCCCAGTTGCCGGAGGAACCCGAGTTCGTTTAGGCGTCCCCAGCGCTCGGCCACCAGGCCGTCGCGGAGCCGGAACATGTTGATCCCGGGCAGGCTGACGGCCTTTCCGGTGGGCGCGATCCCCATCAGCTCACCGCGATGCGTGCCGCTCGCGGTGAACCGCTCCACCACGATGTCGCCCTCGGCAACCAGTTCGTGCACCTCGCTGTGCCAGTCCGGGAACGCCGCGCGCATCATCGCTCCGGCGACCCGCATCCCCTCCCGATCCGGCGTGACCCCGAACGGCGGGTCGTGGTTGACGAAGTCCTCGGCGAGGTAGGTGTCGACCGCGCCGGGGTCGCCTTTGGTGAACAGTCCCTCGATCAGGTCGCGGACAGTGGCCTTGTTGCGTTCCGTCGTACTCATGCCACCGACGCTCCCGCCGGACGACCGGCCCGGCCACCCCAACTAGTTGGGGTTTCACAGGTCCTGGCTGACCCAGACATCGGGCTCGACGTAGACGGCGTGGTCGTGCGCAACGTCGACGTGCACCGGGACGAGCGCCTTCGGGACGATCACGTCGCCGGACCGGTCGAACGGCAGGCCGGTCCACTTCCTCCACTCGGCGAGTGAACCCGCGATCACCATCGACCGCGGCGCCACCTGCACGATCTCACCGCCCGCCTTCACGTGGACGCGGAGCCACGGATCCACCGGGAGCCCGTCCGGTCTGACCTGCTCGACGTACTCCGTCATCGGCATCGTGGCGTCGGCCTTGCCGTTCGGGCGCACCGGTGCGAACAACGTGCTGTGCCCCTTCGCCTTCACCGCCTGCCGCATCGCCGCCAGCAGATCGTGCGACAACCCGCGGCCGATCGGGTCGTTTTGTGCATGAACTCCGGCCAGGCGTCGGCGAAGTCGTACAGCTTCTCGCGGTACTCAGGCCGCTCGGCCAAGGTCGTGATCACGATCTCCGGCATGGTCAGCAGTCTGGCACCGTCCGGGGCGGCGGATCACCAGGATTATCAGCGCGACGCCGGTGGTCAGCAGACCGGCTCCGATCAACGTGGGCTCGGCGCCGGCCGCCGCGATGATCGGTCCGCCGGCGAGCATCCCGGCCGAGCTCCCGGCGTTGACGACCACCGTCTGCCCGGACAGCAGCGCCCGGCGCTCGGCTCCTTGAGAGGACTGGGTGATGAGGACGGAGATCGCGGCGATGCCCAGTACGACGGTCACACCCGAGACAGCGCCCAGTACGGCGATCGCCGGTAGCGTCGTCCACAGGCCCATGCCTGCCCAGCACAGTCCCATGCAGGCCCACGAGACGGCTGCCAGCGGTACCGGTGGGAGACGGCGTACGACCGCCAGGGAAATCGCCGTACCGATGATGGACCCGACGCCGTACCCGGTCATGCCTGCGGCCAGGTAGACGCCCGGCTCACCGCGCTGCGCACCGATCACCGACAGGCCGAGCGTGAAGGCGAACCAGGTCACGCATCCGGTCCCGCGGGCTATCCATCCGTAGAGCACGTCAGGACGGCCCTTGAGGCTCGCACGGATCGAAGGGGTCGCAGTACCCTCCGGAGCGCGCTCTGCCTTGACAGTGCACGCCAGAAGCCCCGCTGCCACGACCGTGACCGACTCCACCCACAGCAAGCCGTTGGTGAAGCCTGTCGACACCGCGAACGCTCCGATCACCGGACCGACCATCATGCCGATCCTCCGCAGCCCGTCCTGCCAGGTGAGCAGTACGACGGCCTTGCCCTCGCCCCACCGGTCTCCGGTGTCCGCCAGCAGTGCTGACCGCCCTGGGTTCGACAGAGCCTCGCCGCACCCGAGCAGCAGTCCGCTGACGACCAGCAACTCGGGTGTGAGCCGTCCTAGCGCGGCTGCGGTCGGCACAGTGGCCAGTGCGATTGCGGTAAAGGCTGCGACCACGGCAAGGCGTGGACCCGAGTCGACCCACTGCCGAGCCTTCCTGGCCCACCAGGGCGACAGCAGCACGGGTACGCCGGATGCACCGCCGACCAGCCCGGTGGCCGCGACAGAGCCCGTCTCGTCGAGGATCACCAGCGGCAAGGCAACCTGCGCGATGCGGAACGCCAGGTCCGCCGCGGCGCCACCCGCCAGCAGTGCGAGCGCCTCGCTCCGAGCTCTCATGTCCTTGATTCTTGGAGTTGCCGAGCCGGCCGGGTAGCCGGCAGACCCTTGGTGGTTGCCATAGGCTGAAGCTATGGCCTCATTACCATCGGTCGAGGACCTGCGGCTCGTGCAGGCGATCGGCCGGACCGGATCGGTCGGCACCGCGGCCCGCGAACTGCGCATCTCGCAGCCGTCCGCCTCGCAGCGGCTGGCCCGGCTGGAACGCATGTGCGGCACCAGGCTCTTCGAACGCGACACCCGCGGCGCCCGCCCGACCCCGGCCGGCGCCGAACTCGGCCGCCGGGCCGACCACATCCTCGGCCACCTCGAGGAGGTGTACGCCGCCACCCGCCAGGCGGCCGCCGGTCACCGGCTGGTGATCGGATCCTTCGCCAGCCTGGCGCCCATCCTGTTCCCGATCCTCGACGCGGACCTGCCCGACCTGGACATCCAGCAGCAGGTCGACCACGGCCACTTCCTGGTCGAACGGGTCGCCGAGGGCACGATGGACGCCGCCTTCATCGCCATCGCGGACCAGATGACGCTCCCCCGCGGCACCGTCGCGCGCCGCGTCGGCCGGGACGAACTCGTCCTGTTCGTTCCACCCGGCGCGACGTTGCCGGGCCGGGGCAAGCAGCCGCTGAAGGACCGGTCGATCCCGTTCTCGACCTACGACCGCGGCGCCGAGGAGATCCACGCCCGCCTGGTCGCCCACGGCGCCGTACCCCGCCGCGGCGTCACCCTCGGCACCACAGTCGCCATGGCCCGGCGCCGTACCCAACTGGCCCTGGTGCCGCGCAGCGCACTCGCCACCGAGCTCCGCCCCGGCGAGCGCCTCGTGCCGGCCCCCTTACGCTACCGGCTCACGCTCTCCCTGGTCACGACCCCGACCCCGCCCAAGGCATTGATCGAGCACCTCCCGAACCTGCGCACCACCCTCAACCTCTTGTGAGCCAGGGCTTCCGGTACGACGCTCAAGGTAGAGCTGCTAGCAGATGAGGTGAGTCCGATGACGGTGCGGCAGTGGACGGTCGACATCACGATCGACGAGCTCGAGGACCAGCGGACGACGCACGCCGAGGCGCGGCTGCGGACGGACGGAGAACAGATCGCCGGCCGCGGTACGGCGTACCGGCACCCGAACGATGTCGAGGTACCGCAGATCGGCGACGAACTCGCGGCGGCCCGGGCGCTGTCGGAATTGGCGCACCGCCTGGTCCTCGCAGCCGCCCAGGACATCGAGGAAATCACCCACCGCCCGGCCCACCTCCGCAGCTGATCACAGCACGCCGCGTATCCCGAGAAATAGGGACGTCCGGCTAGTCCGCCCCCAGGATCCGTAGGCCGTGGAAGGCCCTGAAGTCCTCGAAGTCCTTCAGGTTCAAGGTGGCCAGAGGAAGGTCGTAGGTCAGGCAACACGCAGCTATCCACATGTCATTCACCGGCCTCGGCCGCCCCCGCTCGACACCGGCGGCCGACAGCCGGCCCCACATGGTCGCCACGGAGTCGTCACCCGGAAGAACCGGGATTCCTGACAGCCAATCCGCCAGCGCCTGCCTGCTGCTCGCGCCCCAGTGACGGATCTCCGTTCACTTGGTGAGTTCGCCCAGCGTCACGAAGGTGATGAGCGGCTGGCGGCCGATCAGCCGCGTGGTCAACGGGCCGGTCAGCTTCCTCTTGTGGAGGAGCGAAGCAACGTCGGTGTCGAGGATGACTGGCTGCACCGGTCAGGCGATCTCGCGATGACGCTCGGCATGGGTGAATGCCAGGAACTCTTCAAGCTCCTCGTCCGACTGGAAGGTGTCGGCAGC
This sequence comes from Kribbella swartbergensis, assembly GCF_054784135.1. Classification (NCBI taxonomy): domain Bacteria; kingdom Bacillati; phylum Actinomycetota; class Actinomycetes; order Propionibacteriales; family Kribbellaceae; genus Kribbella; species Kribbella swartbergensis. The sequence goes on along the minus strand of NZ_BAAGPM010000017.1, from coordinate 693,894 downwards.
CAGGTCGTCGAGCGAGCGAATCGGCGCGGTGTTCTTGGCCGCCAGCAACTCCGAGAGCGAGAGCTGGGGCCGAACGAGCGGAGCGCCGGGCTGATCCGCCTTGTCTGTGCTCATCGAGACCTCCTCAGTTGCCTGTGACTCAGTGTAAGGCTCGACGAGCTGAGCAAGCACCATGGGCATACGCCCAAGCGCGCTACGCCAGTCAGGCCTCGTCGAGGAAACGGTCGAGGACGCGGGAGCCGAACTCGAGGGCGCTCGTCGGGACGCGCTCGTCGATGCCGTGGAACATGCCCATGAAGTCCAGGTCCGGCGGCAGCTGCAGCGGCACGAACCCGAAGCAGCGAACCCCGAGCCGGCTCCACGACTTGGCGTCCGTACCGCCCGACATCAACAGCGGCGCGGTCCGGCTCTGCGGGTCCTCGGCCGCCAGACAGGCCTTCATCGCCTCGACCAGACCCCCGCTGAACTCGGTCTCCAGCGCGATGTCCTCGACCACGGCCTCCCGCTGCACCTTGTCGCCGATCAACTCGTCGATGGTGGCGAAGAACTCGTCCTCGTACCCGGGCAGGAAGCGGCCGTCGATGTGCGCCTCGGCGTCACCGGGGATGACGTTCACCTTGTAACCGGCGTTCAGCATCGTCGGGTTGGCCGTGTTCCGGATCGTCGCGCCGAACATCCGGCTGAAGCTGCCCAGCTTCGCCAGCGTCTCGGTCATGTCCTCCGGATCCAGCTCGACCTCGAGCACGTCCTCCAGCGTCTTCAGGAACTCCCGGACCGTCGGCGTGATCCGCAGCGGCCACTCGTGCGCACCGATCCGGGTCACCGCCTCGACCAGGTTGGTGACCGCGTTGTCGTTGTTCACCATCGACCCGTGGCCCGCCGTACCGCGAGCCTTGAGCCGCATCCAGCTCATGCCCTTCTCGGCGGTCTCGATCAGGTACAGCCGCAGGTCGTCCTTCACGGTGACCGAGAATCCGCCCACCTCGCCGATCCCCTCGGTGCAGTCGGCGACGGTGTCCGGGTGGTTGTTGATCAGCCACTGGGCGCCGTACACACCGCCGGCCTCCTCGTCCGCGGTGAACACCAGCCGGACCGGCCGCCGCGGCTTCGCCCCCGCCCGCTGCCGGGCCCGGACCACCGACAGCACCATCGCGTCGAAGTCCTTCATGTCGACCGCGCCGCGGCCCCACACGCACCCGTCGAAGATCTCCCCGGCGAACGGGTCCACCTTCCAGTCCTTCGGGTCGGCCGGCACGACGTCCAGGTGCCCGTGCACCAGCAGCGGGTCGGCCGACTGGTCCTCACCCTCCCAGTGCGCCACCAGTGTGGCCCGGCCCGGCTCCGACTCGTAGATGGTGGACTCGATCCCCACCTCGTCCAGCTTCGCCGCGACGTACTCGGCCGCGACCCGCTCACCGTTGCTCTTGCCGTTGCCGTAGTTGGTGGTGTCGATCCGGATCAGCTCGCTGCAGAGCTCCACCACCTCGGCGTCAGGGGCGTACGCCGTACTGTCACTGGTCGTCGGAGAAGTCATGGGCCCATCCTCCCCCACCCCCGCATGACATCCGACCCGCCGGGTATCGGACAAGTGTGAAGGGCGACCGGGTGGAGATCGTCGTCGACACCGGCAGCGGCGTGTCGACGTACGAGATCACTGCGACCAAGGCCGGCCGCCGGGTCGAGATCAACACCAGCCGGAACCTCACGGAGGTCGTCGAGGTCACCCGCAGCGGCACCCCCGTCCGCACCGCCCGCTTCATCACCACCCGGGTGATCGCCCTGGTCGAACACCCTGCCCCTGACGGCAAAACCCCGTCATGAAGGTCACCATCGAGCCGCCCGGCGTCGAACTCCCCGGCGAGCTGGGCGTGCCCTCACCCGCGAGCGGCCTGGTCATCTTCGCCCACGGCAGCGACAGCAGCCGCCACAGCCCGCGCAACCGGTACGTCGCCCAGGTCCTCGACAACGCTGGTCTGGCCACGCTGCTCTTCGACCTGTTGACGGCCGAGGAGGCCGCCGACCGCAGGAACGTCTTCGACATCCCGCTGCTCGCCGACCGGTTGACGGCCGCCCGTGACTGGGCCGGCGACCGATTCGGCCCGGTCGCCTACTTCGGCGCCAGCACCGGCGGAGCCGCGGCGTTGTGGTCCGCCGGCGGCGACGCCGACGTCGGTGCGGTCGTCTCGCGCGGCGGGCGGGTCGACCTGGCCGGGCCACGCCTTCCCGACGTGACAGCGCCGACCTTGCTGATCGTGGGCGAGCGCGACTCCGACGTACTCGAGTTGAATCGCCGGTCCCAGCGGCAACTGCGCTGCGTGAACCGCCTCGAGGTCATCGCCGGTGCCACCCATCTGTTCCCCGAGCCCGGCGCACTCGAGGACGTGGCCGACCTCGCCCGCGACTGGTTCCTCCATGAGTTGGCCGACCACGCCGGCTGACCTCGTCTCGTCACAGCACTCGCTCGCCAGGGCGACCCCGGCGGAGTGGGTTCCTCCATCCAGGTTGCTCGTCGGTGGCGTCTGGGTCTGCTTCCCCCGGGGTCTGTCGGGCGTGGGCTCGGCCGGTGATCCGGCGTGGGCCGCCGCCGTTGTCATGGACGGTCGCCGCGTCGCCGGGCGTCAGGTGCTCGTCGGGCAGGCGTCGGCCTCCTACGTCCCCGGTCTGCTGGCTCTCCGTCTCGGTCCGCTGCTGGAGGACGTCGTACGACGCCTCACACCGTCGCCGGACGTACTGCTTCTCGACGGCACCGGACGCGACCATCCCCGAGGTGCAGGGCTAGCCTTGCACCTGGGCGCCGTACTCGAGCTGCCTACTGTCGGCGTCACTCACCGCCCGCTCACCGCGTCAGGTGACTGGCCGCCTGACGTACCGGGCGCGACGTCGCCGCTGTACGCCGGAGCGGAGCAGGTCGCAAGCTGGCTGCGCACCAGACGCGGCACCCGGCCGCTCGTCGTTCATCCCGGGTGGCGGACCGACGTCACCACAGCCGTCGACGTCGTGTCCCGGTCGCTCGCCGGGCACCGGACGCCCGAGCCGTTGCGGAGGGCGCGTCAGGCCGCCCGGCTGCTCCGGGAACCTCTCAGAGGACCTTGAGGCCGTACATCTCGCCCAGCGGGTCGGAGATCAGCTCGACCCGGGTGCCGTCCGGGTCGCGGAAGTAGACCGACGTACCGCTCTCCTCCAGGTACTCCACGCCGGCCTCGTCGAGGTTCGCCTTCAACTGCTCCCACCGCTCCGGCTCGACCGAGATCGCCAGGTGGTGCAGCCCGCCGAGCACCTCGGCGTACGGACCGAGATCGAGACCCGGGAAGTCGAAGAACGCCAGCAGGTTGCCGTTGCCGATGTCGAAGAAGAAGTGGTTCGACCCCTCGTAGTCCCGATTGCCGACGATCTCCGTCAACGGAAACCCGAGCACCCCCTGGTAGAACCGCACGGTCCGCTCCACATCCGCACACAACACCGCCACATGGTGCAACCCCCGCGCCGAGGACGCCGTACCCTCCCCGAGGTACGTCGCCCTGATCCGCTCCCGCTCAGCCTCGATCGCGGACAGGTCGATATCGGTCATGCCACTCCCCCTCGGATCGCGCCCTCACCCTCGCCCCAGCGGCGCTTGAATCTCAAACTACGCCCCGGGAAGCCGCCGAGTCAGCCCGCCAGACCCCCGCCAGCCCCCGATGTGAATTCCACCCGTGGTGTTTGCTACTGTTCTCCGGTCAGCACCACTCCGGCCCACCCGGAGCGGTCAGACCACTCGTCCGGGTGGCGGAATAGGCAGACGCGCTAGCTTGAGGTGCTAGTGCCCTTCGCGGGGCGTGGGGGTTCAAGTCCCCCCTCGGACACGCAACTTATCCACACGGTCGGCCAGCGGGTCGACCTCCACGTCGACAGTCTTCTCGACGTGGTCGTACCTCAGAGTCAGCCGCATCGCGGCGTACAGCTCAGCGAGTTGCTCACGGTCGGCCCGATCGAGCGCCTGGGCCATGTCTCCCAGCCGATCGATGAGTGACTCGAGTTCCTCCCGACTGATCCCTTGGTCGTTCTCCGTCGTCGCCAGTGCCTGCTCGGCGGAACGCTTCTCCGCCACTGCCGCGTTGTACTGCTCGCGCAGTTCTGCCGGATCCCAACCGGCGTCGAGTGCTCGCCGAAGTCGCTCCGTGCCGCGAGGTCATCCTTTGGTGATGAACTCCAGGTCGCTGACGGGGTTGGCGAATTCGCTGACCCGCAGTGAGACCTGCATTCGCCACGTGCCGGGCGCCGGCAGCACGACCTGCGCCGTGTAGAGGCCGGGTGACACCTGCGTCAGCGGGACGGCGCCCAGCGCCACCCGGTCGGAGGACAGACGCACCACCGGCGGCGCGACACCCTCGGTGGGTTCACCGCCCGCCGAGCTCAGCTGGATGGTGACGGTGTTGGGCCCCCGGCTGAGGGGTGTGAGGGTGGCCCGCACCTGGATGTCGCCCAGCGTCGTCGTGCGGGTGCCGGGTTCGGTCTTGGCCGCCGTGCTCGCCGACGCCGGCTCGCTCTCGGGACTCTTGTCGACGAGGAAGCCGGTGACGAGCAGGGCGGTGACGAGAACCGCACCCTCGATCGCGGTGGCACGCACCACCGGTCGGGAGTGCACTCGCCGGTCGCGCTGCTTGGTGGGCCGCTTGAGCCGTGGCACGAGCGACCACCTGTTCCAGGCCGCGATGGCGACTGCGACCAGCACGATGCCGATCTTGACCAGGAGCAGCTTTCCGTACGTCGTGTCGAGGAGCGCGCTCCAGGACATGAGGATCCGCCATGCCAGCACAGAGCCGGTGGCGACCAGGGCGGCGAGCACACCGGCCGCTACGGCGGAGAACCGTGCGAGCACGTTGGCCGCGACGGCGCCGCGACCTGAGAGGTCAGCCAACGTCAGGGCCAACGCGGCCAGTCCGCCGAGCCAGATGCTGCCCGCGAGCAGGTGGAGCATATCGACACCGATGACCAGGACCTCCGGACTCGCCGCGCGGGTGTGCCCGGTCAGCGCGGGGGCCACGACCGTGACCGTGGCCGCCACGGCAGCAGCGACACGTCGCTGCTGCGGAGCCACCCCGCGACCGAGCAAGGCCACGGCCAGCACCAACCCGCCGACGACGCTCGCGGGTACGGCGTACTCGGTCAGCGGCAACGAGGACCACGTTCTGCCGCGGGTGAGCGAGCTCGGCCCGCCGTCGAGCAGGTAGATCGCGGTGAGCGGCAGTGTTGCCAGCCACGCCACGACCGCGGCGGCAGCGGCGCCACGCGCAAGGACGGCCAAACGGCGCCGTGCGCGGTCGACCTGCCGGTCGGCGGGCAGGAACAGCGCGGCGAAGGCGACGAGCCCGGTCGCGAGGAAGAGGCCGAGGTACCCCACCCAGCGGGCAAGCGTCAACGCCCAGGGGACGTCCGGGGTGCCGCCGGAGTCGCTCGGAGATGGAGTGACGCCGGCGGTGGGCGCGCCGACCGAGAAGGTGAGCGAGCCGCCGATGGGATGCCCGTCCTCGGAGATGACCCGCCAGACGATCACGGTCGTACCGTTGCCCAGCGGTCCGGACAGGCCGACCTCGAGCTCGGCGCCCTTGACGGTCGCAGACGCCTCGACCAGCCCACCACGGGAGTCGAAGACCTGAACACCGTCCGGTACGCCGCGCACCGCCTCGTCGAACGTGAACCGGACCTGCTTGGGTGCAACTTGGAGGACCGCACCTTCGGCCGGATTGGTGCTGACGAGGTTGGCATGCGCGCTCGCCGGCTGCGCGAGGCCGAACAGCATTGCGGTGACCAACGCCAGGAGCAGGAACGCGGCCGCTCCGCGTCGTCGCGGTCGCGGGCCGATCATGTCCGGCGGCGCTGCCGAACGAACGCCGCACCACCGAGGACGGAGCCGAGCACGCCGGCAACCAGCGCGGCGAGCGTCAGGGCCTTGCCACCGTTCGACTCCGGCGCTGCATCAGGTGCCTCGTCGGAGCGCGAGTCGCCGGTGGTCGATGCGGCGGAGGTCGCCCCGTGGTGGCCGCCCTCCCCTTCCCCGGAGACCACGAAACCGGGTGCGGGCAACTCGAGTTCCTTGATGTCCTGCCCGTCCTGCGGGACCTCGATCCAGGCCGACTCCCCCTGCTCGCAGGTCTGGATGGTCGGGAACACGAGCTTGGCGCCTTCGGTGTCGGGTAGCCGTACCGCGAGCTCGAAGACGTCGCGGTGACCGTCCGGGAGTGGGGTGTCGGTGCTGAAGGTGACCGACGCGACCCGCTCCACGATCTTGTTGCCGTGGGCATCGACCACGGGTGGGTCGAGCTTCTCGGTCTTCTTCTCGATCTTCCACAGCGCCGTACGGGTGGGGGTAACCGAGGTGATTTCGGCCGGCATCTGGATGGCGATCTTGGTGGTCGGCGAGTCCTCGCAGCCGTGCCCGACGCTGAACTCGAGGACGGCAGTGGCGCCTGCGGCCGTCGTGGACGGAGTGACGATGACGTGGGCGCTCGCTGGGACGGCGAGGCCAACCGAACCGACGACCAGGGCAGCGGCGCCGGCGAGCACGACCCGCCGCGACCGCGACCGCGCCCGCGCCCGCAACCGCATCCGATCCGGACGGGCGTCGCGCTCGTGGCCCTGCATCCGGGGGGACCGCGCACGTTCACGCCGCATGTCTGCATCCTCGTGTGGTTGGGGGCGGACGACGCAGTTCACTCATGTGAACGTCGTACGAAATAGCGAATATCCGGGAGTGAATCAGCGGGTCGAATCGTTGTCAAGAATGCGAACTCGCCCAGCGTCGACCATTGCGGCAGCCCAAGACGGCGCGATACCGTGGCGTTCACATCAGTGAACCCAGGTCGCCATTGTGGATGACTGCGAGAAGAAAGGGCCGCCATGCCCAACATCACCGTCGAACTGCTCGCCGGCCGGTCTCTGGAGCAGCGCCGAGCCTTTGCCCAGGCGGTGGCCGACAGTGCGGTCGAGATCCTCGGCGCCCGGCGCCAGGACGTTCGCATGGTCTTCAACGAGATCACGCCCGACATTGTCGCCAACGGCGGCGTGCTCGCCAGCGAGGACGACACCCGCGCTGCGGTGGTGGCCGCACTGGACAAAAGCTGACCAGGCGACGCAGCCGACACACCCACACGCCAGCAGGACGACACAGCAGCACACGCATACGCCAACAGACGACGCAGCCGGCACACGACACGGGCCCGGGGACTCCCCCGGGCCCGTGTCGTTGCTACCTGCTCACCTTGACGGTGAGCTCCGCGTTCACCCCCTCGACCAGGTCACTCCCTAGGTAGTCCACCGCCAGCGTCAACTGGCCTCCCTTGGGGATCCTCGGCCACTCGAACACCGCTCGGCCGTCGCTGACGGTGCCGACGAGCGTCGCGCCACCCTCGATCCTCACTCTGACCTCGCCGGTCACCGGTACGTCGCCGGCGGCCGACAGCTGCACCGTGATCTGCGCCCGGTTGCCGGGCAGCTTCGTCGCGGTGACCTCCATGGTCGGAACCACCTTCGTCACGACCACCTCCACCGTCGACGAGGAGGGCTGGTGGGCGGCGTCCCCGCCGTACCGCAGGGTCAGGTCGTACGTCCCGGGCAGGAGTGCCTTGGCGGGCAACACCAGCGTCCCCTTCCCGTCGGCGACCGCGGCCGTTGCCAGGACAGTTGTCCCCTGCAACAGCTTGACCGTCCCGGTGGCCTCCGTCGGCGAAACTGCCACCGACACGGTGCCTGACGTGCCGTACGTCGTCGGTAGTGCGACTCCGGCCACGGCGGTGGTTGCCAAACCGCCCTTCACCGTGATGGTCACCTTCGTCGGGGTGGACACGTCTTCCCCGTCGTCTGCGCGGTAGGTGAAGACGTCCTTGCCGGTGAAGCCGGCGTCGGGCGTGTAGGTGAGCGAGCCGTCAGCAGCCAGCGTCACCCTGCCGTTGATGGGCTGGGTGGCACCGATGGCCGTGAGGACATCGCCATCCGCATCGGTGTCGTTCGCCAGGACGCCTGGTGCCGGCAGTACGAGGGGCTGTCCCTCGACGGCCTCGTAAGCGTCTTCGCCTGCGACCGGGGCGGTGTTGTCCGGCGGCTCCTCACCCGCCTCCACAGTGATGGTCACCGTCGTCGGCGCCGAGGCGGCGGTCCCGTCGGAGGCTCGGTAAGTGAAGGTGTCCGTGCCCGAGAACCCGGACTTGGGGGTGTAGGTGAAGGACCCGTTGGCCGCCAGCACGACCGCGCCATTGGCCGGCTGGGTGAGACCGCCCGCGGTCAGGGTGTCGCCGTCTGCGTCCGTGTCGTTGGCGAGCACACCGGGCGCGTTGACCGTGAGGACCTTGTCCTCCACGGTGCCGTAGGCATCGGCTGCCCCTACTGGGGCGGCGTTCACCGGACCCGCGTGGAGCTCCGCGACCTGTTCGGCGCTGAGTTCGTAGCCGTACATCCGGAAGTCGTCGACCAGACCGTCGAATCGTGGATCCGGCCAGCTCGTCCCACCGATGAGGTTGGCCGTGGTGTTGCCACCTACGCCGATGTCACCGATGCCGACGGTGAAGTCGGTGCGGGTGGCCTGCAGCTTGCCGTTGAAGTAGATCTTGCCGGTCGAGCCGCTCATCGTGAACACGACGTGCGTCCACTCGTTCAGCGGCAGGTCGTTGCCCGCACCGAGAGTCAGCCGTTCCTGCACCGGATTGCCGGGTGCCTTGAACGTGGCCGCGAACCCGGTTGCCCCGGCAGCCTGCGTGGACGACTGGAGCAGGAAGAACGTGTCCGTGCTGCTGCCGATCTGGACCAGCGGCACCCAGTTCGGAAGCGCGTCCGGACGCGCCCACACCGACACGGTGAACTCCTCGTCCATGCCGGCCTGGATGTTGTCCGGGAGCCGGACCTGGTTGCCCGAGCCCGCGGCACCGCCCGGCAGCGACACCGCGTTGCCGAACCGGCCGCCGGAAGCCCAGGACGTCGCGCCCTCGAGGGTCGCTGCGCCGATCGACGGATCGTTGCCCGTATTGGCGGCAGAGGTGCCCTGGCCCTCGTTGAACGTGTAGTGGATCGGGACACCCACGCCCGGCGGTGGCCGCTCGACCGTATGCGTCACCGTGGCCGACGAGTCGCGCCAGCCCTCGGCCGCGACGAAGCGGACCTCGATCTGGTGCGCTCCCGGGGACAGCGTGAGCGCGGGGAACGACACGGCTCCATCGACCACGTCGACGGTCGAGCCGACGCTGGAACCGTCGACCCACAGCTGGGCCGTGCCCTTGGCTTTGGCGCCCGCCTCGTCGGCGATGGCCGCCGAGACCGTCACCGGCTGGGCGAACGGCGACGGCGAGACCGGCTCGATCTTGACGGTCGTCGTCGTGCGCAGCGCCGAACCGGCGGCGTACATCGCAGCCACATCTGCCGCGGTCAGCGTGGACGTGTAGAGCCGGACGTCGTCCATCAGACCGTCGAACGCCGGGTCCGGGAAGCCGTTGCGACCCAGCCAGTTGTTGGCCGTCGGACCGATGTCGGTCATGTCGATCGTCAGGTCGTTGCGGGTCGCGATCGCCTCGCCGTTCAGGTACAGCGTGCCGACCGCGCCTTGACGGGTGAAGGCCACGTGGTTCCACTGGTTGGCGGCCACGTCCTTGGTGGGACTGGCGTAGACACGCTCCTGGAGAGCGTTGCCCTTCGCCTTGAAAGTGGCCGCGAGGCCGGTGTTTCCTGCCGCCTGGGTCTGCATCTGGATCTGGAAGAAGCTTCCGGCGTCGCCGAGCCCGTCGCCGAGGTGGAACAGACCGACCCAGTCGTTCTTCGTGTCGGGGCGCACCCAGAACGCGGTGGTGAAGTCCGCCGCACCTTGGAGCAGGTTGTCCGGCAGGTCCACCGCGTTGGCGTTGCTGCCGCCCGGCAGGTTGATCGCCTTGCCGAAGACGCCGTTGTCGGACCAGCCGGTGGTGCCGGTGAGGACCGCGGCCCCGACCCCGCCGGCGTCGCCGGTGTTGGCGGCCGTCGGGCCCTGGCCCTCCTCGAACTCGTAGTGGATGGGGACGTCGGACGCTCCCGGGTCCACACCGATGATCACGAGGTTGTCGATCATCAGGCCGGCGCCGGTTCCCGGGGCCTTCAGGCTGAGCGTCTGCGAACGGGCCGCGGCCGTGAAGGATCCGACGTACGTGCCGAAGGCGCCTGTCGAGGGCAGGTCCGTCGTAGCGGTGAGGGTGGCGTTCAGGTCACCGATCGACAGGGCGGCCGTCGCTGGGCCCGCCCCGGCAGCTGACCGGCTGTCGCGGGCGTAGCGCAGCGAGATCCGGTACTCACGCCCGGGGTCGAGGCCCTTGAGCGTGCGCTCGAGACTTCCCGAGGTGCCGAGGCCGAGGTGGTAGCCGGTGAGACCGAGGCCACCCTGGCCGGCAACGGTGCCGCGCACGAGCTGGACCTGGCTCTTGATCGTCCACGGAGTCATCCGGGCGTTGCCCGGGGCAACGTCGACGACCGGGGCCGGGTTGCCGCCCCGCCAGTCGATGGGCAGGCGCGGGTACTCGAACTGGTCGACGACCTGCGGGGTCCGCTGGTCCATCTTCACCTTGGGGTCGATGTCCACGATCTTGGCGACCGACGGGGTGCCGTCGGCGTCGAAGACGAACAGCATGTAGGCACCGGGGGGCGCGTACGTGCCGTCGGCCGGAGACGTGATGGTCACCGTTCCGCCAGCCTGGCTGAACTTCAGGTCCTGGAAGTTCTGATCGTTGTTGAAGCCGTGGGTCACCGAGCCGTTGCGGACCAGCGTGACGCGCGAGACGGTGCTGGACGTGGCGATCTGGAAGTCGCCGTTGTAGCCGATCGTCTTGGGCGCGGTGGTGATCACCGGACGCTCGGCCGGCTCGTTGCCGTCGAAGAGGTACGACGGGGAGTAGTACTCCACGTCCGTGTAGTTCCGCGGACCGGGAGCACCGCCGCCGCCGATCATCACGCGACCGTCGGGCAGGAGCAGGGCCGTGGAGTGGTAGAGACGAGCGTGCTCGTGCGGCAGGGCGACCTCGGTCCAGTCACCCGTTTCGGGGTCCCAGATCTCGGCGTTCGTGACGTATCCGCCGTTGCCGTTGTTCTCGCGGCCGCCGCCCGTCACGAGCACGTCGCCGTCGGGGAGGACCGTCGAGGTCGCCCAGTGGCGCTGGTACTTCATCGGCTCGGTCGCCGCGATGACCGGGTTCGCGGTGCCACCGGTGATGTCGACCGTGAAGCCGGCCCGAGCGCCGGCCGGGCCGCCGCCGTTGGCCCACCAGCCGCCGCCGACCTGGAGGATCTTGCCGGGGCGGTACATCGTTGCCGTGGACGTCGCACCGACCGGGTTACCGTTCGCGCCCTGGTTGGCGATGCCGGCCGGCAGCGTGCCGCGCAGGGTCAGCTGGCCGGCACCGTTGTTTCCGTACGGGTCGAGCTCGAACATCTGCGTCCCGCTGATGTTGAACAGGTTGCCGCTGCCCGGCGCGACGAACGCGCGCGGGTACCACCAGCGGTTCTCGTCCGCACCGGGGTGGTCGGCCCCGCCGTCGCCGTACGCCACCGGGCTCCTGGCACCGTCGAGCGTCTTCCAGCCGGAGCCCTTGTCCGGGGTGTAGATCTCCGGGGTAAGTACGCCGGGTCCGCCCGGCCCGCCGCGGAGGCTGCCACCCTGGACGACGATGTCGCCGTTGGGCATGGTGGTGCCGGTCGGGTACCACCGCGGGTAGTTCATGGGCGCCTCGTTCTGCAGCCCGTTGTTGGTGGAGTAGCTGGTGACGCCGATGGCGCCGTCGTTCGGGGCGTTGCCCCCCAGGCCGTCGTCACCGCCGACCGTCATCGTGGAGTGATTGTGTGGGCTCTGCACCTGCATGGAGCAGAACAGGTCCGTATAGGTGGTGTTCGGAAGGATGCCGTTGCGGAGGTTCGCCAGGGTCCTCGGCTCGGCTGGGTCCCAGACGTCGACCTCCATCTGGCCGCCCTGGGTGATCGAGCTGTTGCCGGTCCAGTCGTACGGCGTGGTGTCGTTGCCCCAACCTCCGACGCTGCCGAAGGACTGCACCCTGCCGTCGGACGTCAGCGCCATGTTGATCGGCATCAACGGCCACGGCGTCACGCCGCTCCAGGCGCCGGCCTTGTCCTTCACCGGCGGCGAGCAGTCCGCGGGCAGCAGTCCGGCGGCGTACGCGAGGCCGTTCTTCATCTGCGTGCGGATGGGTGCCTCGGCGTACGCCGTGCCCTCGTGACCCATCCCGGTGTACCACGACCGGCCGGCGTCGATCTCCTGGCACCAGGTGATCGGGTGCGAGGTGCCCTGGCGACCCATGCCGTACGACGTCTCGTCGACCTCGAGCAGGGTGCGGACGTGGGGAGCCGGGTTGACGACCCAGTCGTACCACTCGTCGCTGCGGGTGAACTCGGCCTGCAGACCCTGTGTCAGGGGGTGGCTGGAGTCCTTCACGACCACCCGGCCCGGCCGGATGGCGGGGTTCTCCGGGTGCCCCTCGGAGACGGCACCGACGAGGCGGGCGTAGAACGGGTTGACGTCGTGCTCGCTCTGGCCGACTGACCAACCGGTGTAGTGCAGGCCCAGGTAGCCGCCGCCGCCGCGGATGTAGGCCTCGAGCGCGGTGCGCTGTTCCGCGTTGAAGAGCACACCGCCCGTCTGCGCGAAGACCACGGCGTCGCGGGTGGCGAGATTCTCGGTGGTGAAGGCCGCCGGGTCGTCGGTCTCCTGGATGTCCACGGGCTGGCCGTACTGCGTGCCGAGCTCGGTGACCAGGTCCCGGACGGCCTGCCGCGCCTGCACGTGCGAGGCGTGGAAGTTGGGCTTGTAGAACAACAGGATGTTGAGCTGTCCGTCAGCGGCGGCCGCGGCCGGGGCCGGGGCGTTGGCGGCCGCCGAGGCTGCCGAACCGGCGGCGAACGCCAGGGCGACGAGCACTGCGACGACGCGGGCGAACGCCCCCGCGAACAATCGATGGAAGCGTGCGCCGAGTGGCACGGGGGCTGATCTGCTGGTCACGGTCATGGGGTCACCTTGGGGTTCGGCTACGTGGCAGGCGAGGGCCGGGCCTCTGCTGGGCCTGAACGTATGACGTGCACCACACAGAGTCAAGAACTCAGTCCAGGCTTGTGAACGAGAGTGGAAGATCGTTCATATATGCGAATCTGTTCCGGGCAGGCTGCCCCACGGTCACCCGGGAGCTGAGGTGGTCGCCGGGCGCGCTGAGGCACCAGCCCGGTCTCTGCAAGGTGGCCTCCCCGCGACGGGCAGCCCGACCGCGACCTGGGCCGCCCTCGGTCCACGGGCGGCGGATCGTCGAGGACGGCGACTGGGCCGACCCGGTGCCCCCGGAGGACTCCGGTGGTGTTCAGCGCGGGTCGGCGATTCCGGTGATGGGGCTCAGCGCAGTTCGGCGATGACGGTCTTGAGTTCGGTGTAGTCGTCCAGGCCGAACGATCCGAGCTCGCGGCCCCAGCCGGATTGCTTGAAGCCACCGCGCGGCAGGGTGACGTCATCAGCGTGCCAGGTGTTGAGCCACACCGTGCCGGCACGCAGTCGGGCGCCGACGCGGTGCGCGGTGCCGAGGTCCTTGGACCAGACTCCGGCCGCGAGGCCGTAGACCGTGTTGTTGGCGGCCGCGACGACCTCGTCCTCGGTGTCGAACGGGACCGCGGTCACGACGGGACCGAAGATCTCGTCGGTCTGCACGGCCATCTGCTCGGTGACAGAGGTGATGAGTGTCGGCGCGACGAAGTACCCACGGTCACCGACGGCATCGGCACTACCCGCGCTGAGAACAGCGCCCTCCTGCACCGCTCCGCGGATGTAGCCCAGCACCTTCTCGTGCTGCTCCTGGGAGACCAGCGGACCCATGTCCGAGCCCGGATCGAATCCGTCGCCCACCTTGATGGCGCGCGCGGCCGCGGCCACGCCCTCGACGACCTGGTCGAAGACGTCGCGCTGGACGTAGAGGCGGGAGCCGTTGACGCAGCACTGGCCCTCGTTGAAGTAGCCACCCAGCACCGCACCGGCGACGGCGGCGTCGAGGTCCGCGTCGTTGAAGATGATGTTGGGGGCCTTGCCGCCGAGCTCGAGGGAGACCTTCTTGAGATTGCCCGAGGCAGCGGCGGCGATCTTCTTGCCGACCTCCGTGCTGCCGGTGAAGGCGACCTTGTCGACACCGTGGTGGTCGACGAGCGCGGCACCGGTGTCACCGAAGCCGGGAACGACGTTGACGACGCCGGCGGGCACGCCGGCCTCGAGCAGAAGCTCGCCGAGGCGGAGTGCGGTCAGCGGGGTCTGCTCGGCAGGCTTGAGGATGACGGTGTTGCCGGCCGTGATGGCCGGCACGATCTTGAAGCAGGCCATCAGCAAGGGAAAGTTCCACGGCACGATGCCCGCGACCACGCCGACCGGCTCGCGGCGGGTGTAGGCGTGGAAATCTCGGCCAGGCACCGACATCGGGATGGTCGTGCCCTCCACCTTGGTCGCCCATCCCGCGAAGTAGCGGAACAGCTCGGCGGAGGTCGCGACGTCGCCGTCGCGGGCCGCCTCGACGCGCTTGCCGTTGTCGAGGGCCTCCAGTTGGGCCAGTTCGTCGGCGTGGGCCTCGATCAGGTCACCGATGCGCCACAGCAGATGGGAGCGGTCGCGCGGCGTCATCTTCGACCACGGTGAGGGCGACTCGAACGCGGTGCGAGCCGCCACCACGGCGCGGTCGACGTCGACGGCCGACGCCTGCGCGACCTGGACGAGCACCTCCTCGGTGGACGGGTTGACGGTGGCGAAGGTCCGGCCGTCCTTCGCGTCCACCCATTCGCCGTCGATGAGCAGCTGCTTGGGCGAGGACAGGAACGAGCGGACGGCGGGCAAGAGGGCGGAGTTCTCGTGCGGCATGGTGGCCTTCCGTAGGTGTGGGCTGAGAACAGGTGCGGGCTGGAGAACGTGGCGGTGGCAACAAAGATTCGGCGCGGCTACTTGATGATCAGCACCTTCGACCGGTCGAGGGTGAGTGCGACGGCGGCGACGATGATCGCGCCGTACAGGATCTGTTCGTAGGCGGACGGTACGCCGACGATCGGCAGGCCCACCCGGAGCAGCGTCACGACGAGCGCACCGGCGAGGCTTCGCCACACGCTGCCGTGGCCGCCGGTGATCGCGGTGCCGCCGACGACGATCGCCGCGACGGCCGGAAGAAGCAGGTTGTCGGCCATCGTCGGGCTGCCGCTGAACTGGCGCGAGACCAGCATCACCGCAGCGAGCCCGGCGCAGGCACCGGAGACGCAGAAGGCACCGACCTTGACCAGGTCGACGGGTGTGCCGGCGAGTCGCGCGGCCGACTCGGAGTAGCCGGTGGCGGAGATCCAGCTGTGCAACGGGGTTGCCTTGAGGACGACGGAGATGACGGCGACGACGATGATCGCCACGGCGACCGACATCGGCACGTAGCCCCCGATGTAGAGGTCCAGCCAGCTGATCGTCGAGTCGTCCACGACCCGAACGGTGCCGGCACCGGAGACGACGAGGGCGACCGCGGAGAAGATGCTCATTCCGCCCAGGGTGACGATGAAAGACGGTATCCGGAGCAGCACGTGCGCCACGCCCTGCGCCGCGCCGATCGTCGCCGCGACGAGGATGACGGCGGGCGTGGTGAGAGCACCGAGGTCCGGCAGCCACAGGGCGAGCAGGACGGTCGACAACGAGGCCAACGCCGCGATGGACAGGTCGATGCCGCCGCAGAGGACGACGAGCGTCGCCCCGGCGGCGAGCACGATGAGCGGCGCGGCCGTCCGCGATGCCGCGGTCAGGCTCCGCTGGGTCAGGAAGTCCGGGTCGGCGATGGTCAGGGCGGCCAGCAGCGCCACCAGGGCGATCAGCGGCATGAACTTGGTGAGTCGCTGGGCCGGGCCGGGACCACCCTTCACGGTGGCCTGCCCAGCGTCCGGCTTCATGACGACGGGGGTGCTCATACCATCTCTTTCACGAGGTCCAGGGGGCTCGGTTTGCCGCCGTTCGGGCAGGCGACCTCGGTCGCGACCCGTCCGTCGTTCATGACCAGAATTCGGTCGGCCATGCCGATGGCCTCCTCCAGGCTGTCGGCCAGCAGCACAGTCGCCACTCCGCTCGCGGCGAGCTCGCGCATCAGTCGGTACACCTCCGACCGGGCTCCGATGTCGAGGCCGCGCGTGGGGTGGTCCAGCAGGAGGAGCCTGATGTCACCACCGACCAGCCAGCGGGCCAGCACCACCTTCTGCTGGTTGCCGCCGGACAACCGCTGGATGGCGGTGTCGCGGCCTGGCGTCCGGATGGAGAGCCGGCTGATCCAGCTGTCCACGAGAGCGGCCTGCTTCTTGGGCGCCACGAGGGGTCCCGAGCAGCGGGCCTTCTGCTTGGCCAGGGTCATGTTCTCGGCCACCGACATCGGGCCGACCATGCCCTCGGTCTTGCGTTCAGCCGGTACGTAGCCGATACCGGCGGCGCACGCGGCGCGGGTGCCGGTCAAGTCGAGCTTCTTCCCGTCCATCAGGATCTCACCGGCCGTCGTCGGCTCGGCGCCGAAGAGGGCGCGGCAGAGCTCCTCGCGACCGGATCCGTGGACGCCGACGATCGCCACGATCTCGCCGGCCGCGACGTCGAGATCGACGTCGCGGAACGACGTGCCCGACAGTCCGCGCACGGACAGCCGGGGCTGCTCGGCGAGGACGGGCACGGCGGCGTTCTCGTGGTAGTGGTCGTCGGACCCGGTGGAGCCGATCATCATCCGGTGCAGCTCGCGCGGCACGGCACCGGCCGTGGCGACCTCCCCGACAGACCGACCGCTGCGCAGTACGGTCACGCGGTCGCACACCTCCAGCACCTCGTCCAATCGGTGCGAGACGAAGACGACCGAGGCGAACTCACGCAGCCGGCGAACCTGCTCGAAGAGGGTCTCGATCTCCTTCGACTCCAGCACCGAGGTGGGCTCGTCGAGGATGATGACCGGCGGGTGCTGGCTCCGTTCCTCGATGCGCAGCACCTTCGCGATCTCGACCATCTGCCGGTCGGCAAAGGTCAGCGTGTCGGTGCGGGCGAGGGGGTCGATGTCCGAGCCGATCTTGTCCAGCTGCTCCTGGGCCAGGCGACGCATGGCGTCCCAGCGGTAGACACCCCGGCGGACCGCGATCCCCTCGCTGCCGAGGACGATGTTCTCGGCAGCGGTCAGGTTGGGCACCAGGGACTGCTCCTGGAACACCATCCCGATGCCGTGGTTGGCGGCATCGACGACGCTGCGCAGCTTGACCGGCTCGCCGCGGACATAGATCTCACCGGCGTCGGGGCGGACCAGACCGACCAGAGCCTTGAGCAGCGTGGACTTGCCCGCGCCGTTCTCGCCGGCGAGACCGAGGACCTCGTGCTGGCGCACCACCAGGTCTACGCCGTCGAGGGCCTTCACGCCCGGATAGTGCTTGACGAGGCCGCGGACCTCCAGCGCCGGCACCGGAACCGACGCGGACGTCGTGGGCTCCTGCGCGACGTGAACGCTCATTTGACCACCTGGTTCCTTCGACGCTGGGGGATGACTGCCGCGGCCACCGCGGCCACGACGATGAGGCCCTCGACACCGCTCTGCCAGTAAGGGCTGACCCCGACCTGCACGAGACCGTTCGTGAGCACCACGACGAGCAGGACTCCGACGGCGGAGTGCAGGATGCCACCCCGGCCCCCGGTGAGCAGAGTGCCGCCGACGACGGCGGCGGTGATGGCCGAGAAGTCGTACCCGTCACCGGCCTGGACGAGGCCGGCGCCGAGCTGGCTGGTCACCATGACCCCGCCGAGCCCGTAAAACGCTCCGGCGAGAGTGAAGACCGCGACCTTGTACGGTTCGACCTTGACCCCCGACAGCATGAGCACCTCCTCGGCGCCACCGATGGCGAAGGCGTAGCGACCGAGCCGGGTGTAGCGCTGGATGAGCCACCCCACCACCAGGCAGGCGGCGGCGATCCAGGTCAGGTAGGAGAACCCGAGGAGGCGCTCGATCGCCCAGCTCTCGAGCATGGTGTCGGAGACATTGGGCTGGACGCCGGCGAACATCAGGGTCGCGACACCGAGCCCGATGGCCGACACGCCCAGCGTGACCATGAACGACGGCACCTTCAGCAAGACCAGCGCCAGCCCGCTCACGCAGCCGAGGCCGGCGCCCAGCAGCACCGCGACCAGGATGCCGAGGATCCCGAAGTCGTTGTCGTTGCGATTGTTCGCCACCAGGAGCGACACGGTCAGGGCCGCGGCGCCCATCACGCCGGCGGCCGAGAGGTCGATCGACCCCATCACCAGCACGAACGTGATGCCGCAGGTGACGACGGCAAGCACCGCGGCGGCGTCCATGATGTTCTGGACGTTGTCGATGCTGCGGAACTGCGAGCTCAGGGTCGAGAAGACCACGAAGATGACGACCAGGGCGACCGGTGGGCCGGCGTCCCGCAACGACACCCCCCGCCGTGGCCGGGGGCGAGACGCGGTTGCGGCTCGCGATGTCATGGTCACGACAGGGGACCAGCCACGCGGTTGAAGACGTTGCCGCACTCGAAGTCGGACGGGTTCGTCTTCGGCTGCAGGAAGTCGGCGACGTTGTCCTTGGTGATGAGGAACTGCTCGGCGAAGAACGCCCGGTGCTCGTCGGCGATGTCGTCCACCGACAGCTTGCCGGTGGCAACGCAGTACCCGATCGCCAGACCGATCCCTCCCTGCCAGGCACCGTCGCTCGAGACGGTGGCGGTCATGTGTCCGCTTTTGATCGCGGTGAGAGCGTCCGGAACGGCGTCGATGCCGACGACGGCCACCTTGCCGGCGCGGCCGGCCTGCTGGAGTGCCTCCAGTGCACCGAGCGCCATGTCGTCGTTGGCTGCCCAGATGCCCTTGACGTTGTTGCCGTGCTTGGTCAGCAGCGTCTTGGTCACCGCGAGCGCCTCGGCGCGCGAGAAGTTGGCGGCCTGCTGGTCGAGCAGCTTGACGCCGGGGTTCTTCTTCAGCGACGCCTCGAGGCCGGCGAACCGGTCCTTGGCTGCCGCAGTGTCGAGGACGCCCTGCAACGCGATGATGCCACCCGAGCCTCCGATCGCCTTGGCGAGCGCGTCACCGATCTGCTGGCCCGACTCGACGCCGTTGTAGGTGATGTGGGTGAGCCACTTGGAGTAGTCGGTCGGCTTGAGGTCGGCCGGCTTGTTCCACTGGGTGACGAGGTAGGCCCCGGCCCGGTCGGCACTCTTCACGATCGGAGTGGTGTCCGAATCGCCGTTGGGCAGGACGTTCATGACGAGGCATTTGGTGTCGCCGGCGAGGACCTGGCTGACCTGCTCCTGCTGCTTGGTCGAGTCACCGTCGTAGGTCAGGCGCTCCTGGGTCAGGCCGACCGACTTGGCGAAGACGTCGCCGCCGGCGAGCCACGAGGCCTCGTAGGGGTTGGATTCGTTGCGGACCTGGCCCACCAGCCTGACCTCGGACGGTTCGCACCTGTCCGCGCCGGCGGAGGCATTGCCGCCGCCGGCCTCCTCGCTGCAGCCCGCGAGCGCAGTGGTCACCAGCGACAGGCCGATGAGGGCCGCGGCGGGACGTGAGGTGAACTTCATGGTCGATCCTCGATTTCTTCGGTGCCGGCGCTCCGGCGGAGTGACACTGACGGAATGAGAACTGCCGCCCGAGTGCGGCTGCTGCGGTGCTGCGGGTGCTGCCGGGTGGGGCGGTGGCGCGGCAGTCGTACTTCTGCGCCGGATCGGCGCTGTCGGGGCCGGGGGTCAGCGGGCCATCCAGCCTCCGTCGACGACGAGGACGTGGCCGTTGACGTAGTCGGCGGCGGCCGAGCTCAGGAAGACGACCGATCCGGCGATGTCGGAGGCCACTCCCCAGCGACCGGCCGGGATGCGCTCGAGGATGGACCGGGAACGGTCTGGGTCCTCACGCAGTGCGGTCGTGTTGTCGGTGGCGATGTAGCCGGGCGCGATGGCGTTGACCTGCACGCCGAGCGGGCCCCATTCGTTCGCCAAAGCCTTGGTGATCCCGGCGACCCCGTGCTTGCTGGCGGCGTACGACGCGACGCGGAGCCCGCCCTGGAAGGACAGGAGGCTGGCGACGTTGACGATCTTGCCGTGTCCGCGCTCGGCCATCGGGCGCCCGAACTGCTGGCACAGGAAGAACACGCCGGTCAGATCGACGTCCAGCACCCGATTCCAGGACTCTTGGCTCACGGCCACCGAGTCCTCGCGCTCGATGATGCCGGCGTTGTTGACCAGGATGTCGACCTGGCGATCGGCAGCCACCTCGGCTCCGACCCGCTGGACGGCGTCGTGGTCGCTGACGTCGAGGTCGACGACCTCCACGTCACGGCCGAGGTCGGCCACCTGGTCCCGGGTGGAGGACTGGCTTCCGGGCCGGCCCAGCAGGACCAGGTCGGCCCCTGCTTGGGCCAGCCCGAGAGCGGCGGCCTGTCCCAGGCCGCGGCCGGCGCCGGTCACGACGGCGCAGCGGCCGTGCAGGTCGAACGGGGAGCGGAGTTCGACGGCCGTCTGCGTGGTCACAGCTCCTCCAGCGCTACCGGCGTCAGATCGGTGTAGGTGTTGTTCTCACCGGCCATTGCCCAGATGAAGGCGTACGAGCCGGTGCCGGCGCCCGAGTGGATCGACCACGGCGGCGAGATGACGGCCTCGCGGTTCCGCACCACGAGATGGCGGGTCGCGCCGGGCCGACCCAGGAAGTGGAAGACCCGATCCTCCTCGTCGAGGTCGACGTACAGGTAAACCTCGGTCCGCCGGTCGTGCCGGTGCGGCGGGAAGGTGTTCCAGACGGAGCCGTCGGCGATGACTGTCACGCCGAACTGGAGCACCGAGGTCTGCAGTTCCTGGCCCCAGGCGTACCGGTAGAGGCTGCGCTCGTTGGCGCCTTGCGCCGTGCCCAGCGCTACCGGCTCGATCGCCCGGTGGCTCAGCGCGGTCGTGGGGTAGGTCGCGTGTGCCAGGGCGGAGACGAAGTAGAACGCGGCCTCGGCGCCGACGAAGACGACCTCGCTGCCGCGGCCGACGAACAGTCCGTCGAGGTGTTGGAGTTCGAACTTCTCACCGTCGACGAGCACATGGCCGGGCTGCCCGACGTTGATGATGCCGAGCTCGCGGCGCTCAAGGTGGGACGCGGTGCCGAGCACGTCCCAGGCCGGCAGCTCCAGCTGACCGGAACCGGGAACCGCTCCGCCGACGACCAACCGGTCGTCGTGCGTGTACACCCCGTTCACCTCTCCGGTGCGGAACAGGTTCTGTACGAGGAAGTTCTCCCGCAGGTCCGCATTCGTCGCCGTCTCCACGCTGGACGGCGATGCGGAGTACCTCACTTCGATCAACGCGATCTCCTCGCTATCTGAACCACGTTCTGCCACGTGAACTCGGTTGAACGTACCTGTGGCCCCGATCACGGTCAAGGGGTCGAAGTCAGTCCATATATGTGGACGGTGGTGTAGAATCTTCACCGAGCGGGAGAAGGTTGCACCCCAATTAGGAGGTCTCGGTGGGCATGGAGAAGACGGCGAACGGCAGTTCCGTCACCGGGCAGGTGAAGTCTGCTGCGCGCGTCCTCGATGTCCTTGACGACATCGCCGCTCGCGGACCCGGCACCCAACTGCAACTGGCCAATCGCCTGGGCATCCCGAAGAGCAGCCTGCACGCACTTCTGCGCACCATGTGTGCCCGCGGCTGGCTGGAGACCGACCCGACCGGCAGCGTCTACCGGCTGGGGATCCACACCCTGACGGTCAGCTCGGCCTACCTCGATGGCGACCCGGTCCTCTCGCAGGCGTCCGCCGTGATGGACGAGATCGCGGCAGCCACCGAGGAGACGGTGCACCTGGGTCGTCTGGATGGCGCGGACGTCATCTACACCGCCAAGCGCGAGTCCAAGCACCCGTTGCGCATGTACTCGGCCGTCGGTCGACGCCTGCCGGCCTACGCCACGTCCCTCGGCCGGGCGATGCTCGCAGAGCAGCCCGAAGAAGTCCGTGACGCGCTCATCCCCCACCAGATCGAGCCGCTCACGTCCAAGGCGACCACAGACCGAGGCACCCTGCTCGCGATCATCGACAAAGCCAAGCAGCTCGGCTACGCAGAGGAGAGCGAGGAATCCTGCCTGGGCGTGCGCTGCTTCGGCGTCGCGCTACCCTTCTCACGCACATCGGTCGACGCGCTCAGCGTCGCAGTCCCCCTCAGCCGTCTCGACCAAGGCCGGGAGGACTTCATCATCGAGTCTCTGCTGAGCGTGAAGGCCCGCCTGTCGGCGTTGCACGACAACAGCATGCCCCGCTGACACACCCGCCCGCCGCACCTCGGCGGTGACGCACGCCGCCGGTGCTCCAGACCCGTTCCGCCGTCGAGGGCGCACCTGCCAGCGGGTACGGCGGATTCACGCTTGCCCGACCGTGGAAGGTCGCTGGCCGGGCTGTGGATCAAGCACCCTGCACGGCAGCATCGAAGGAGCAGCAACGCAGCTCGGACCACCGTGGGCGCATCGCCAGGAGGGCAGGGCTGACATGGAGCGTGCGGACTGGCTGGATGGTGCCTTCGACTCGGCCCAGGCCCGATTCCTCATGCTGACGGCGGTCACCCACCACCGGATCAGCTCACCGATCCGGGATGCGCAGGAGGTCCTGAAACGTCGATGCCCTGGTCGCAGGCCTGAGGTCCGGCGAGGCTCACAGCAAATGGTCTGTAGGCTAGCCGGTTCGGCGCGGTCGTAGCGCTCACGGGTCGGTCAGGGCGCGGTCGCTCCGACCGCCAGCGACGCGCTCGACAGTAGCACAACGACGCCTGCATCACCAACTACTGGGCCAACTGGGACCTGTGCACGATGGACTCGATCCTTGCCATCGGCATCCTCTGTGCGACGCCGCGAAGTACGACCAGGCAGTGAACTACTTCAAGAACGGTGCCGGCAACGGGTCGATCC
The DNA here is from genome assembly GCF_054784135.1 of Kribbella swartbergensis. NCBI lineage: Bacteria > Bacillati > Actinomycetota > Actinomycetes > Propionibacteriales > Kribbellaceae > Kribbella > Kribbella swartbergensis. Next base: position 670,964 of record NZ_BAAGPM010000017.1, on the reverse strand, counting down.
GGTACGCCGTGCCGTTCGTCTACGACGACCAGGGGCCGGCCCAATGGCAGGAACCGGGTCGCGACCAGGGCCACACGATCATGGGGATCGGGCAGATGGGCGCCTTCTGCGAGATGGCGTGGAACCAGGGCGAGGACCTCTACGGTTACGACGACAACCGCTTCCTGAAGGCGGCGCAGTACGTCGCGAAGTACAAGCTCGGCCAGGACGTACCGTCACCAAGTGCACCTGGGGCACCGGCCAGAACTGCGCCTACCACGAACACACGGTCATCTCCAGCGCGAGCCGGGCCCAACTCCGGCCGGTGTGGGACATCCTGCACTTCCACTACACCAGGCGTAAGTACCTCTCGGTGCCGTACATCTCCGCGATGGCGGCACAGGTCCGCCCGGAAGGAGGTGGCGGCGACTACGGCACGACCAGCGGCGGCTTCGACCAAACCGGCTTCGGCACCCTGATGTACGCCAAGTAGACACGCACAACCAGAGCGACAGCCGTCCGCCGGCCGCTCCCCTACACACCCCTGGGAGCCGTTGGCGGGCCCGTGCACAAGGTTCGGCGGGTCATCCAGTCGGTCGGTTCAGCGGAAGTGTTGCTGTAACTGCGGCGCCGCCCAGGGGACCGTCGTCGCGCGCCTCGACGGTGCCACCGTGGGCGGTGATGATCGCGCGGACGATCGCGAGGCCGAGGCCGGCGCCCGAGGTGCCCGGTGTGCGGGCCGGGTCGCCGCGAACGAAGCGTTGGAAGGCCGAATCGAGGACTGTCGGCGGAAAGCCCGGTCCGTCGTCGGCGACCTCGATCGTTTGCCTCGACGTCCTGCCTTGCAGCGCGCGGCATCCTTCGCAAAGCGGCGCGACCAACGCCACAACGCCTGAGCACAGCGCCCGCGAGCCCTGGCTCGCTCTCGAGTCAGGGCTTGACGGCTGTCCCAGCAAGTGCTGCGCTCGGGGAGAAGGGGGACAGCCATGGTGATGATCAGTAATACCTCGGATATCAGGTGCACACCGGAGGAAGCGTTCGACTACCTCGTTGACCTGCGCAACGAGCTGGAGTGGAACCCCCGGGTGGAAGCGATGGAGAAGATCACCGACGGCCCGATCGCGCTCGGCACGACGTACCGGGCCAAGTGGAAGAGCAGTCCGTGGGTCGACGTCGAGTGCGTCGAGTACGACCGCCCGCTGCGGTGGGCGTACCACAACGGTGGCCCCATCGAGGTCACCTTCACCGCCCGCTTCGAACCCACCGCGACGGGCACCAGGCTCTACGCCGACTTCGACGCCACGCCACACGGCTGGTTCCGCCTGATCTTCCCGCTCTTCCTCCGCCAGATGCGCAAGGAGGAAAGGGCCAACATGACCCACCTCCGCACAGCTGTGGAGGCGCGGGTCAACGGCTGAGGCGGATGGTGCCGGAGGCATCTTGCTCAGGCCGGCGGTTCACTTCGTGGAACGACGCATCACCATGCCGCCGTGGTGGAGGACGTCGTCACGGAACTCGCCATCTGCTTGGAATCCTGAGTCGTCCCAGTATTCGATGTGGTCACCGGTGATCTCGTAGCGGCCGGTGTAGGCGGCTTCGCGCGTTCCCCTGGCTTCGACGTACCGGCCGGTGGGCAGCAGCTCCTGCCGGACGTGATTGTCGGCTGTGACCCAGAGGCCGACGTACTTGTTTGCGTCGTTGTTCGGCATACGGGTTTCCTCTCGTGATGGTACGGCGGACTCCGGCGCGCGTGGCGGACGCGCCGTACTCGGCGGAGTATCGGCAAGCGGCGCTGCGGGCGACGCGGTTGAGATCGACTCAGTGCGGGGAGTGGGAGCTGAGGGCGTCCACAGAAGTTCCGCGGTCGACCAGATGGCGATCGCCAGGACGATGGTGACGGCAGTGTGGAGGCGAGGTCGTGGCACAGTGCGTCTCCTGGTGGTTGGTGGAGGGCCCGGCGTGACTACCGCTGGGCGGTCGGGCGGATGATGATCTCGTTCACGTCCACACCCTCGGGCTGGCCGAGCGCGTAGCTGATGGCGCCCGCGATGGCGTCGGCCGGGATGCTTGCCGCCCGGTAGGTTTCCATCGCCGCGGCAGCGTGAGGGTCGGTGATGTGGTCGGCGAGCTCGCTCTCGACGACCCCCGGCGAGATGGTGGTAACGCGGATGCTGGGGTCCGACTCCAGCCGCAGGCCTTCGGTGAGAGCCCAGGCGGCGTACTTGGTTGCCGAGTAGACCGCCGACGTGGGCACGACCTGGTGGGCCCCGATGGAGGCGACCGTGACGACGTGGCCGCCGCCTTGGGCCTTGAAGTGCGGAAGGACGGCAGCGATGCCGTACTGCAGGCCACGGACGTTGACGTCGAACATCCGGTCCCACTCCTCGACGAGCAGTGCATCGAGGGTGGAGAGGAGCATGACGCCGGCGTTCCCGACGAGGACATCGATGCGTCCGTGCCGCGCGACGGCGCTATCGATCAGGTCACGGAACGCGTTCCGATCAGTGACGTCCAGGGCATGGGCCTCGGCTCGGTGACCGGCGTCACGGAGTTCACCGGCCAGCCTGTCGAGGCGGTCGGTACGTCGTGCGGCAAGGATCACCGTGTGGCCCTCGGTGGCCAGGCGACGAGCTGTCGCTTCGCCGATACCGCTGCTGGCTCCGGTGATCACGATCACCTTGCCCTGCTTGCTTCGGCGCTGCGAGGGCGCGGTGGCAGCTGCCTTGTCTTCGCTGAGGGTGTCCGGCGCTGTGGGAGGGGTCGTCTGTGATGTCATGACGACCACGATTGCTGCGCCCGCGCCGGGGAGGAAGGACGCCAGGCACCTGGGCGTGCTGCACCCACCCAACCGGTGCCAGGCCAACTTAGGATCGGTGTCATGGCTGCTACTCCGTTGGGCGACTACCTGCGAGCGCGGCGTGCACACGTCAGTCCCGAAGACGCTGGGCTGCCGACGTATGGCGTGCGCCGCGTACCCGGACTGCGCCGCGAAGAGGTTGCGATGATGGCCGGGATGAGCGTCGACTACTACGTGCGACTCGAACAGGGCCGGGAACGCAACCCCTCCGCGCAGGTCCTCGACGCGTTGAGCCGGGTGCTACAGCTCGATGATGACGCCCGGCTCCACCTGTACCGCGTCGCCGGCCTCACGCCCAGCCCGTACCGGGCGGCCGCGCCCGAGCAAGTGGACCCGCAGCTGCTCCGCCTGATGGATATGTGGCCGGACAACCCGGCGCTGGTCTTGGGCCGCGCGTACGACGTACTGGCCGGCAACCAACTGGCCTACGCCCTGTTCGACGGCTTTCGTCAGGGACCCAACCTGCTTGTCAAGGTCTTCCTGGATCCTGAGGCGCGCACGTTCTACCCGGACTGGGAGGCGACCGCCGCCAACACTGTCGCCGGCTTCCGTTTGCTCCATGGCAACTCGCCGCGCGACCAGCGCATTCAGGATGTCCTGCGCATGGTCGGCGAGCAGAGTCCCGAGTTCACCGAGCTCTGGGAGCGCCACGATGCTCGGGGCAAGAGCGTCGAGGTCAAGCGGTTCCACCACCCCGAGGTGGGAGAACTGACGCTTCGCATGCAGGCCTTCGATGTCCGCGCCTCCCCTGGCCAGCAGCTCGTCGTCTACCACGCCGAACCTGGCTCGGCCAGCGCGGAAGCCCTCGCGCTACTAGGCACACTCGCAGCAACCCGCGCCCAAGAGCAGGCCCCTGACCGGCGGTACTGAGGCCTGAGCGGTCGAATCTTGTCCGCCGGGCGGTGATGCCGTACCCCCGCTAGTCCAACCTGTCGGACGCATGACAAGGGCCAGGTCCGGGGGACGGCCCCGCTTAGAAACCCTCACCGTTGTCAGGGAGCGCCGGCCAGGGCCACAGCGGCCCGACCATTCATTGGTAGAGTTTTGGGCATGTGCGCTGGTGCTTCCGTGACTCGTCCCCGCCGTTTCGCTGACGGCGTTGGGACAGTCGGTAGATAAATTCCACGGTTCCTCGCCGCCGGCTTCCTGCCGGGCGGCTGCCTCGCGTTGCCCGGCCCCTGCCATCCCTCAGGAGCCGCCGCATGTACCCACCCAAGCACCCAAAGCCGACCGCTCCGCGCGTCGGACCCGCAATCGTCTACTTGATCGTTGGCCTTCCCGGCGCAGGAAAGACAACTCACGCGAAGGAACTGGAGGCCAGCGCGTCGGCCCTCCGGCTGACGCCAGACGAGTGGCAGCTCATGCTGTTCGGCGATCAAAACCCGCCAGACAAGCGTGACCTCGTTGAAGGCAAGTTGATTCAGCTCGGCATGCGGGCCGCCGAGCTGGGCACCAACGTCGTGTTCGACTTCGGATTCTGGGGCAAGGACGAACGATCGGCGCTCCGTTGGATCGCCGGCACTGTCGGCGCGCGCAGCCAAGTCATCTACCTGCCGATAGACCACGAGGAACAACGCAGGCGTGTCACCAATCGGTTCGCAACTACGCCCCACCAAACGTGGCACATGAGCGACGTTGAACTGAAGCAGTGGCGGGCTCAGTTTCAACCGCCGGACGACGAGGAACTGCAGGGTGCTGAGATTCCACCAGTCCCACCAGACCACGCAACATGGTCGAAGTGGGCCTCGCTACGCTGGCCATCCCTGCCTGACCAGTACGCCCCCGCCGCCGCCAACTCGAGCGCAGGCGAGTGACGATCCGACTTCCACACCAGGCAGCACCGGCGGGATTTTCACTGACCAGCGCGGCGTTTGGTGGATCCGGTGACTTCGCCGGGGCGGAGGGCGCGCGTGGTGGCGTCCTCCTGGGCCATGCGGCGCAGAGCGTTGAGCATCGCGTCGCCGAGGGCGCCGATCATGACCACGGCACCCGCCCGCTCGTCCGTGCCTGCACGAGCCAGCATGAGATCGACCTCTGCCTCGGCCAAGTCGTGCGCCGCTGCGGCGTACTGCTCGATCAGCCCGACGACGTCGTCGTAGCCGAGCCGCTGAAGGCGCTCGATCGTTGCCGCGAGCACCGATCGGGCCGGATGGTGGTCACGGACGTGCCAGCCGAGACGATCGAGCAGCTCCTGCACCAGTGCGACCGTCTCCGGAGCCAGCGCCTCCTCCCGTGCTGCCGACTCGCGGACAAGGGCGTACTGCACCAGGCCAAGCGTCACGAACTCGTCGCTCTGTTTCGCCTCCAGAGTCCGAAACAAGTTGCCGACGGCGGCAATCGACATGCCGCCCACTTCGACCAGCGTGCGGATCAGCGCGAGGCGCCGGACGTGAGAGTCGTCGTACATCGCCTGGTTCCGGCTGGTGAACTCTCCAGGCGGTAAGAGCCCTTCCCGGATGTAGTACCGAATCGTCGGAATCGGCACCGCAGAACGCTCACTGAGCTCGGTCATCCGCATGCAAAGGCCTCTTTCTACGAACTCCTGACGTCGGCGACTATACGGAACCCCGCGCTGTCAACGCGCCGCCGTCGACCGAACCGGATGCGTGAGCAACGCACCCAGATACCAGCGGCCTTCATGGGGTACGACGTTCGTCGCCGCCGGATCGAGGCCTGTGTGCAAACGACGTACGACGCCGGTCGCCTCCAGCACCAGGATCGCGCCGGTCAACGGATCATCCTCGTTGACGAACAGGGAGTTCGGCAGCCGGATCATGACATGGCGGCCGAGCGCCGTCGACAGGATCAGGTCGTCGAGCGCCGGCGTCCGGTCGTACAGCGCCACCAAGATCGACCCATCGGCGTCGCGGTTCAGGCCATCGGGAACGCCGGGCACGTCGTCGACCAGCACATCGGTCCGCCGTTCGCCGATCGAGTACCGCAGGATCCGGTAGCGGGTCGACTCCGCAATCCACACCGCCGTCTCGTCAGCGGTCAGCGCAACCCCGTTCGGAAAATAGAGGCCGTCCAGCACCTGTTCGGTCAGACCCGTGCGCGCGTCGTACCGCAGCAGCCGACCAGCGGCGCGCCCGTCCACGAGATCAGGCACCAGGTACGACGGCACATCGCCAAGCGTGGCCGTGTTGTAGCGGAAGCTCGAATCGGAGAACCAGACAGCGCCGACCGAATCGATCACAAGGTCGTTGGCGAAGAGGATCGGCCGGCCGGCCGCCTCGTCCGCCAGCAACCTCACCCTCCCGTCCGGATCGACGGCCTGCAGCCCCCTGCCATGGTTGGCGACGATCAGATTCCCACGCCGGTCGAACGCCAGCCCGAGCGGCCGCCCTCCGACGTCCGCGAAGGCCTCGATCGACCCATCCGGCCGGATCCGCCGGATCATGCCGTGCCGATCGCCGGTGTACACCACCCCGCTACGGTCGACGGCGATGTCCTCCGGCCCATAGGGCGCATCGACCGTGACCGCGGTCGCGTTGACCGACGATCGCCGATCGACCCCGAAACCTGGGCCCGGCCGCCAACCCTCGGGATCGAAGTCCGCGACCGGTGGCGACACTACGACCAGCAGAACGCCGAGGGCCAGCGCGCTTGCCAGCACGATCGCGCCGACACCAACCACGACAGCCCGCAGGACTCGGCGCAGACTCACCGCGCCACTTCCATACTCGCGTCAGCCCGGCGCTGCCCGGGCAATGACTTCCCCGCGCTCGCGACGATGATCGCCAGCAAGACCGCGACAGACACCACGTCGAAACCCTGGATGAACCTGCTGGCCTGCTCCTGCGCCTCCGGCCGCGAAAACGTCAACAACAGGGCCGCGCCTTTCGCCACGATGACACCGGCGGCTATCGGGATGCGAAGGTCGGGCCGAAACGCAACCCACACCAGCGCCGCACCCGCGAGCAACTGGAACACGCCTCGGTGCTGCAGCAGCGTGAGCACCATCGGATCCGGATCAACGATGCCGTAGGACTCCAACTGCTCCTGCCTGAACAGCACCGTCACAGGCACCGCGGTGAAGACCCCAATCCCGACGAGCGCGACACGTGTAGCGATCTCAACAACCCGATTAATCACAGCAACTCCAGATGTAGTGTGAAGTGATACTTCACGCTACACGCCAAGCTGTCTCTCCGCCAGAGACTCGGGCCCTACCGTCCCGGCGGCCGGTGGTCTACGCGTTCAAAGGCCGGGCAGCCCTACGCGTTCGGGAGGGCCTTGGTCCGAGAAGGTTCCGCAGCGCGGCCGTCATCGCCGCGACGATGTGGCGGTGGGGGTCGATGGGGTCGACGGTCACTCGAGGGCGCGGGTCAAGGCTTCGATGACGGCGATTCCGCGGGACCAGTCGCCCAGCTGATTGGTGAGGTAGGCGAAGCCGAGTTTTGCGTCGGGGTCGGCGAAGGCTACTTGGCCACCGGCGCCGTCGTGGCCGAAGGAGGTCGGGGACAGGTACGGCTGCCAGTCGGACGGGATCATGACGCCGGCGCCCCAGGCCTGGTACGGCGGCGGTCCGGTGACGAAGCGTGGTACGCCTACGCTGCGCGGCTCGCGAAGCGCTTTGACCATGTCGTCCCCGATCAGCCGCACGCCGTCGGTCGGTGTGACGGTCGCCGACCAGATCTTGGCCAACCCGCTGGCCGACGCGATGCCGCTCGCCCCGGCCAGCTCCGCGGCATGAAGTCGCCGGCTGTTGAACGACTGCGGTGTGATCCCGCCCAGAAAGGTCGCGGCGCGCTCGGACCAATCAATCGATTCAGGGTCGCCCATCGGAGCCTCCGGCGGCGGTGGATCATCTCGCCGGGTGTCCCCCGCGTGCTGGTCGCCGGAACACTGCTCGTATTCGCCTTCAGCAGCGAGGTCATCGGCGTCGTAGCAATGGTCAGCGGAGCACAGGCAACCTCGCGCTCGGGCGTCGTCGTGGCTGTGGGTAGCCTCGGCTCCCTCGTTGGCGGCGTACTCTATGGCCTGCGCAAGCGCCATCGCGCCCAGCTACGCCACCTGATGCTGTTCGTCGCGATCGGACTGGCCACCCTTGTGGTCGCTCCCAACCCGGGCGTCCTCACCGCTCTGCTGTTCTGCTGGGGATCCGCCGTCGCTCCAGCGATGTCCCGGCTGCTCGAACGGCTGTCCGCAGTGACGCCGCCCGAGTCCGCGACCGAGGCATTCGGCTGGATGAGCGCTGCATTCGCGGCAGGAATTCGGCGCGCGCGAAAGTCCATGTCAGCAGGTCGCAAGAACGTAGCCACACATCGTCACGTGGGCATAGTCAGGTCTGGCCCGATGCGCGCGGACCTCCCCAGGTGTCGTCAACTCCAGCATCTCCCCGGTCGTCCGATCGACAAGTCCGGTCCTCTCGTCCGATACCAGAACTGGCCTCCCCCGCCTGAGCGGGCACGCGAGCCCGCCGGGCAGCGTTGGAGACCGGCCGTACGCTGCGCAGCCGAACGCAGTACGAGACTACGAGCGGGCCGCAACCGCCAGACGTGAGTGGACGACAGCGGGTCCCGATGCCTGAGGCGACGGGACCCGCCTGCCGAATTCAGGGAGTCACTGAACGACGCCCAGGGCGTTGACGATGCCGTCCCCGTAGAAGGAATTGAAGTCCACCGTGCCCGAGCAGGTCGCCGTGAACTCCGCGGAGCGGCCCTCGCGCTCGTAAGACTGCACGCCTCCTACCGGGCAGGCGTGGTTTGTGGCGGTGGACATCAGGAGCGAACGGACCGTGTCGGGCGCGAGCCCGAAATTCGCGGCCGCCGTGCCCGTGCCGTGGGCGCCCACGGCGAGAGCGGCGACCCCGCTGGCGTGCGGAGCGGCCATCGACGTGCCCTGGTACCAGGCGTAGTAGGAGCACGTCGCGGTGTTCTCGTTCTGCTTGCCGTTGTCACAGGCCTTGAGAACACCGTTGGTGCGGCCGAGCTTGGTGACGTTGCCGTTCTTGTCGACCTCCCCGGTGTCCGTGAGCGACACCAGCGGTACCGAAGACAGGATCAGGTTGCCGTTGGTGCGGTAGGAGTCCGTGCCGAACCCGTCGCGGTACCAGCCGCCCGGGGCCGACAGCTCGATCTCAGGCGACAGGCCGGTCGCGTAGTTGGAGTAGTCCGCCTTGGTGCCTGACGGGCCGAGTGATGAGATACCGAGGACGTGAGGCCCCTCGACCGGCAGGTCGTAGCAGGTGGCATTGTCGATGGTTCGCGCGTACGGCGTGTTGTCCCACGGGTAGGCCGGGTTGTCGTAATCGGGGCTCGACAGATCCTGGCGGGGCTTGGTCAGATCCTCGTGGTTGTTGCCGAGGGCACCGACGAGGGTGACGCCCCTGCCATGGGCGTAGTCGAGCGCGCGATTCATCGCCTCGATGATCGTCATCTGTTCGGCGACAGCCTGGGGGAACGCGCGATCCTGCGGGGCGCCGCCCACGCAGTTGTAGAGCCACGGGTCGACGTAGAACGACATGTTGACGACGTCCAGGCCGTTGTCGCCGGCGTAGGTCAGCGCGTTGGCGACCGGGCCGAGGAAGAAGTAGCCGCTGTCCTGACCACCGCGGATGTTGACCAGGTCGGCCTGCGGCGCGACACCGCTGACCCCCAGGCCGTTGAGTGCCGCGCCGATGGTGCCGGCGACGTGCGTGCCGTGCCCGTTGTCATCCTCGTTCGCCGGGTCGACGCAGCCGGCCTCCTCGCAGGGCCCGTCGATCGCCGGGATGTCGGTGGTGAAGTTCCGCGACAACGTGGCGTCGAAGTTCGGCGCGATGTCGAGGTGGTCGCCCTGGACGCCCGTGTCGAGGATGCCCACGCGGACCTTGTCCCCCTGCTCGACGGCGTGCGCCTCGATCGCTTGGATCATCTCCATGCCCCAGAGCAGCCCGTCGAAGGGGTCGTGGTCCGCCGGGGCCGGCGGAACGCCCTTGCCGGTGCCGTTCGCCCGGCTCCGGTCGAACATGTGTTCCTGCTCGACCGGGTCCGGACCCTTGGCCCGCTGTGGAGCGGTGCCGATGGCAGCGTCAGCCGTGACGCCTTGCACCTCGGCAAGGGCGCCGGCGCTCTCGCGGAAACGCGCGTCGGACGATCGCGCGGCGACCAGCCCGATGGCCGCGTTGACGTGGGTGACAGTGGCGCCAGCTGAGCGCAACCGCTGCGCGACGGCCTCGGCCGAGGCACCCTTCTTCGCCAGCACCAGGTAGCTGGTTTCCACCCCGTTCGCCGTCACTGTCCCTGAGTCTGTCGAAGCCGTCGCCGCCATGCCGGTCAGGTACGCCGCGACCATCGCACCGGCGAGCGCCGTCGCGAGCAATCGTCCTCTACGCATCGTAATGACTCCCTTCGCGTGCGTGACCGCGTTGCCCCACACGAGACGCAACCTACGACCCGACCTCGCCCTGCGGAAGGTCCAACAGGCCACCTTCTACGAGGGAATGCGGGCCGGCACTCAAGTCCCGAGACAGCCTCGTCCGGTGCGACGGCCAACAGCTCCCCCGGTGACTGGCGGATCATCACGCTGCAGCTCTTGCTCCCCCTCGATCGAGAGTGGCCGCAAGGCTTAGCCATCATCAGATGTCTGGCACCTCGCCGGAGCCGCTGATCAAGGCCACGATCGTCGTACCTCTCGCAAACCCGTTGCGGGCCACTTGGTCGAACACTGCGTACATCATCTTCGCTTCGTACACCCAGTCCAGACGCAGACCGTGCCGCGCCTCGAAGTCGTCGATGAATTGAACCAGCTCACGAGTCCGCTTCGCGTAGCCGCCGAAGTGGTAGTCGCACTCGAGCCGCCAGAACCCGGTACGCGCGCCATATACCTGCCGTTGCAGCCCAGCGATGTCGTCCTCGAGGAATGCACCACCTTTCAGGACCGGAATCCCGATCACCAACTGGCTGGGCCGCGCACCGGCAGCCACTCCGGCGAGCGTCCCTCCGGAACCGACCGCACAGAACAGGACGTCGAAGGACGGGTCCAGCTCCGCCGTCAGTTCGGCGCAACCTCGTACGGCATCAGCGTTGCTGCCGCCTTCCGGGATGAGATAGAAGTCGCCGAATTCCTGATGCAATGCATCGATGACGGCGTCTGAGGTCTTCGCTCGGTACGTCGCGCGGTCGAGGTACGTGAGCCGCATACCGCGCGAGACGGCGTACCGAAGCGATGAGTTGAGCGGCAGATGCTCCTCACCCCGGATCACGCCGATCGTGCTGAAACCGCAGTAGTACCCGACGGCAGCGGTCGCCCGAATGTGATTCGAATACGCCCCGCCGAAGGTCAGCAGAGTCTCGAAGCCCAACTCCTGAGCAGTCGCGACGTTGTACTTCAACTTCCGCCACTTGTTCCCAGGCACTTCCGGATGGATCAGATCGTCCCGCTTCAGCAGAACCCGCACCCCTGCGGCAGTCAATCGACCGTCGTCAATCTCGACCACCGGCGACGGCAACCGAAGCCCCGCAATCAGCCCATCCTCCACCCCGCCAGCATGGCACGACACCACGATCCGCCCGCCTCGCAGCCCGCCACCCGGAGCACCGTTGCCGCTGAACTGTTGTGGGCAACCTTGCGAGATGGGTCTCCCCGATCCTCGGTCTTTTCCTGATGACGTTGCACGAGGCACGTATCGGTATACGGAGCGGCGAGCCGAGGCGATCGCGAACGTTTGGTGGAATAGCCTCTGGTAACGAGATGACTGAATTTGAACGCTGGCTCGGCGCCTTCGACGCCGCATGGCGAGCGCCCGAGAATTTGGCCAAGCTTGAATGTCCTGCTTGCGGACACCGCTGCCTCATCTTGGTTTACGTGGTGGACGGAGTGGATGACACTCAAGGCGTGTCCTCCTTCTGGTGCGGCCAGTGCCTCCGGGGACTGCCGCCTCAAGTTGGTGCTCTGCCCGATGGGCTGGCGGGAACCCTGCGGCGAGAAGCCGAGGTCCCCAACTATCGCTTGGTCGTCGATGAATGACGTGACCTGGAGGTCGAGCCAGCGCCTCTCACTGCCGGACGCGGGGCACAGCAGCGAAGTGTTGCAGCGAGTTCCGGCTCGTGACATATGACCGCTGGCTGCTACTCCGGCACCGCCGGCACCGGTCGCGACGAGCAGATGCTCGACAGGCTGCAAGAATTCGGCTCGTATCGTCTACCGAAGTGGGGCCTCATGGCATCCGCGATGTCTCTTCAGTTGGGCAAGCATGAGGTTCTGGCGCGACGCTGGAGTGAGCCCTGGGCTGACGTCGTGGTCCTTGAGCGGCTGGCCAGGGGTGGGGGTGGCACCCGGTGGTTCATGGTGCGGTCGGCTGAGGAAGTCAGGGAGGTGTACGACGAGCTTCGGGCCGGCAGCCGGGTGTCTTTCTACTTCGACGGCGGAGTGCACATCAGCCAAGATGACGAAGGTACTCGCCAGCAGATGTTCGACGAAGTGACGTCAACGGGAGAAATCATTCTGGGATACCCCAATGAAGCCGATGTCGTCTTGAACATGGACATCATCAGCGGGCCGAGCGAACTCACCGAGCACTTGATCCACCACACCGGAGGTGAACGGATCGTCTGGGGCACCTTGCCGGCTCCCCTGAACGACGGTCACAAAGCCGTGACCGTTGACCTGGTCGACGCAGACGGAATGTTGCGGACACATCCCCATTAGATGTTCGGTTCAGTCATGCAGGAGGCCCGACCGATCCCACTCTCGTGTCGCCATTACCGCTGGAGAGACTGGGACGCGGGCGAACGCGCGGCGCCGGAGGAAGGCGGCCTGGAGTTGGGCGAGCTCGAGGATTCGGAGCGATTGACCGCCCTGGCGGAGCAAGGGTTCAACTGGGATTTGCGGCACTTCCGGATCGCATTCGACGAGCACGGCATGTACGACGTGATCTGTCGGCGCGTACGGATCGAGTACGAGCCCCGTCGACCCACCACGCGGGCGGATAGCGCTACGCCCCAGCGCCCGGTTGGCTATTACGCCTCAGTGTTCTCCTGCCCGTTCGACGATCGGGTTCTCTTGCTCGCGGTCAACGCCGTGGAGCCTCGGCTGGTGCTGGAGTGCATGGCATGCGGGCGGGTATACGAAGTCCCGGGACGACCTCGACCGCGTTCGTCCCCCGCAGCCGAACGGCACACCCCACAGCCAGCCAGCCCGCCTGACGAGCCGCAATGGCTGGAGTCAGTTCCGCCGATCGGCTGACCACGGCAACCTCCCACCGGACTGAACGCGTGAAACTCACTCCTCACTGCTCCCTCCGGCGTGACGATGGAAATCCCTCACCCAAGACACTGCGAGGAACAGACCCGCCGCCCTGCTACATCGCGCTCGCCCGTTCGCGCCTCTTTCGAGTCGTACTCAAACCTCGAAGTGCCGACGTGTGGTTGAGCTGCGCCGCCGTGGCGGGCGGCGCCATGGCGATGGAGCCATGGCCTTGATGCGACAACTCTCGTGATGTACTCCGTTCAAGCTGAACGCGCCTACCAGGAGCTGGCTGCGACGGGTGTCCTTCGTACCGATCCGTCTTTGCCTGGCCTGAGTTCGGCCGAACCATACGGCTGGATGCTGGGCCAGTTGAATCGGGTCTCGGGTTGCTGCGACGGGATGGTGTCGCTGTGGGCTCGGGTCTCGTGGCGTGACCTCCTGTCGGAACTGCGGATGGCGCACGGTGCAGTCTTGCTGACGGCCGGATTCCGCGGGAGTGGGTTCTGCTCAGCGCCTTCGATGACTGGCACGTTCCCCTCAACCGTCGCTGTACGTGCCGTTCGCCGCTGGACGTGGCTTCGGGATTGGCCTCCCGCTATGGGCCTGGCGCCGCCGGGGTGGGTGTGCGGGATTCGCTGCTCAGGTCGTGTACTCGATGTGCAGGAGAGGCGCTCCCGGCTGGAAGCTGTCGAAGGCCTGTGCGGTGCGTCTGCCGGTGCCGTTGACGACCACGGCGATCGCGTTTCCGCTCGCCCATCCGCTCCGGTTGACGATTTCCTGGATGACAGGCTGGAGATCCGGCGTCTGCTGGTCCACGCCGCGTTCTCCGACGACGGCCCAGTCGGGGGGCGTCCACGACACGGTTGCGGTGGTGCGCGGTCGCGAGGAGACGTCGTTCGTCGCAGCCGTGTAGGTGACGGCATTGTCGGCCGCCTCACCGTTGATGGTGAGCGAGGAGGCACCCATCGACACTTCATCGACCTCGAACTGCACGTACGCCTTCGTGATGGTCGCGCCCCGGGGTACGTCGACAGCGGTGAACCGGATGCCGACGACCTGGTTGGCCGAACTGCTGGTGCCGTCGAAGGTCAGTTCGAGATCGCTGCTGGTGAGATCGGGGATGCCGGTGGAAACGCGTTCCTCGGCGTCGTCGGAGCTGCCGGCCACGGGAACGTCGACGGCCTGCGCCGAGGCTGTTGCCTGCACAGTGACGGTCACCTCGTCCGAAGCGGAGAGAGCCGAGTCGTCTGCCGTAAGCCGCAGCAGGTACGTGCCAGCCTCCGAGAAGGCGGCGGTGGTGTCGACCGCGTTGGCGTTGCCGAAGCCCACTGTGCCGGGACCGCTGACCTTCGACCAGGTGCTGGTCACCGTGCCGGGCGGATTCGGTCGCCCGTCGTCACTGACGGTTCCATCGAGGTTCGCTGCGTTCGGCAGAGCGATGGTCTGGTCCGGACCCGCACCGACGACCGGCGCGACGTTGCCGACCGTCGAGAGGTTCGCGGAGATCTCGTAGATCTTGCCGTCGTTCTCGGTCGGGGCCGAGTCGTTGTCGATGCCGCGGTCGACCACATAGAAGTTGGACGCACCCGACCCGTTGCTCGCCGGTGCGACTGTGATGCCGGCGGCCTTCACGCTGTTGACAGAGCGCATGTCGATGACGTTGACCAGCGCCCCCGCCTTCGTGATCTCGTAGATCGCCCTCGAGCTGTGATCGACGACGACGAGGTGGTCGCGCACCGCGTCGTACGCGATGCCCTCGGGGTCACGGGCGCCGTACTGCCCGACGTCGAAATTGCCCAGGAACGTGCCGCTCGCGGTGTACCGGTAGACGTCGGTCGCGACACCGTCGATGACGTAGACGTCGCCGTTGGTCGTATCGATGTCCACTCCCTCAGCGTCCTTGTTGCCGATCGACCTGACGCTGAAGTTCCTGACCACATCGTCGGAGGTCCAGAGCCGGCCGTCGGTGCCGGGGCGGGTTTCGAAAATGCGGTCGGCGTCGTCATCCGAGATGTACATGCGGCTGTTGGTGCCGTTGAAGCCGGCCCCGGTGGGCTCGTTGCTGTATCCAACGGTGGTGCGTGTGGCCTGAACCGCGCCGACGAGGGTCGACTGCCAGAGGTTGACGCCCTGGTAGATCGGCATCTCCTCGACCTCGGAGTCGCTCACCAGGAGCCGTCCGCTGCTCGGAATGTACGCGATGCCCGCCGGGTCGGGGCTCGGCGGGTTCCACGCCGAAGTGTCGATAGTGCGGACGAGGGTAGCCGTCGTCGTTGCGGTACTGGCCAGCTGCGCAGCGGTCAACGAGACCTGCACCACGCGACCGAGCGTGTGTCCACTGCCGCCGTCGGCCACGTACAGGTCATGCGCGGCCGGCTTGTCGGTGGGGTCTGCAGTAGGAGCGAAGGTCATCGACCGGAGGTCAGCGATGCCGACGTTGCCGATGTCGTACGTCGCCGCCACGTTGCCTCCCGGATTCAACCCGTACAACCGGCCGGCCGAAGTGTCTGCGACATACGTCAGCCTGTCCTCCGGGTTGTAGGCGAGCCCTCTGAGGTTCTTCGCGTCAAGCCCGCGCAGTGTGGTGTGGCGGGCGGCCCCGGGGTTCGCACCGGCCGGCAGGGTGACGATCTCCCCGTCGGCGGTGTCCAGGACGGCCAGGTTTCCGGAGGGGTCGAGCGTCAGCCCAGCCGGTTCCTGGACACGCAGCGGTGCCGCATCGATGCGCCTGACCGCCGAGGCGCCGGTGAGCGGCACGGATACGAGCTTGCCGCCTGTCAGCGTCGTGAGCCCGCGCTGTGACGGGTCGAATGCCGTTGTGGTGCCGTCGATCGACACAGGTACGTCGACCTCGCCGACCTTGTCCCCGGCGGTCGAGGCCCGGACGGCCCTGGCGGTCGTCCCCTTCTCCTCGAGGACGACCAGCATCCGGTCGGACGGAGAGTAGGCGACGCCGTTTGGCCGGTCCAGACCCAGCTCGCTCGTGTAGATGGAACGGATCTCCCGGGCCTCGTACACGACGGGTGCCGCATCCGCGGCCGTGGCAACGAGGAAGGCCCCGAGAACCGCGCACGTGCCGACCAGGACTGAGCCGAGTTGCGGATGTGGCACTGACGGCCCCCTCATTGCACGCGCTCCACTTGCCGAGGCGTTCCGCCGGCCTCGGCTCCCACCATCATCATGCGTTTCGGTCCCGCGTAGGTCGGCACAAAGTGCGACAGCGCACTACGTCGAATGCATGAGACCTTGCCGCGTCGTGCCCACGGCGACCTGTTCGAGGATGGGCCGATTCACGAGCGCGAACATGCACCGGTGCCTGCGGAGTCGGCGTGCGGTGGAGTGGGGAGCAACGCGTTGATGTATTCCTCGATGTTCGTGTAGCCGTCGCGGTCGCGGTCGCGGGCCGAGTCGTCGGTGTTCGCGTCGAGTCCGCGCCGGGTCTCCCACTCGTCAGGCATTCCGTCGGCATCGGTGTCTGCCGCGGGAGTCCCCGGGGTCAGGTCCGGCCATCCGCCGACGTCGGCAGGGTCGTCGATGATGTGACCCGTCCCGTTGCGTACGTCGGCGATGATTCGCCGATCGACGCTGTCCAGCCGCGGTGCCCGGCTGCCTGCGCCGGCGAGTACGTCGTCGTACGCCTGCAAGGCACTGGTCGTGGCCACGGGCGGCGCGGGAGCCGCCGAGGAGACGAGCCACCTGTTCGCATCGGCGTTCAGGCGCGCCGGCTGACCGTTCGACCGGAGATTCCCCGCCGCGCACAACGGCATGCCGGAACCCTCGGGGTAGCCACGGATCTCGGGTACGTCGAGCGACGAGTCCCGGCCTGGCTTGTAGAAGTTGCCGACGACGTTCATCCCCGGCGAGTTGCGCTTGTCCGACACCAACGTGGCGACCGTCCCGTAGTCGTAGATCACGTTGTTGCGGATGTCTGCGACCCCGGCGATGGACACCTCCGGATTGCGCCGCATGTTGTGCGCGAGCAGATTGTGGTGGGCGGTGATGTTGCGCGAGTCGTCGCCGGAGAGGAACAGCCCGCGCGAGTGCTCCCCACTGTAGTGACGGGAGTGCGACAGACCCTCGGCGATGATGTTCCACGAGATCGTGATGTCGGCGCTGTGGTCGTACGTCGTGAGCACCTCGTCGGTGGCCCAGGACAACGAGTTGTGGTCGATCACGACCCGCTTGGCGCCGTCGGCGAGCTCGAGCGGGATCGCAGCGTCCACCTTCTTGTGTGGCCCCTGGCGGAGTCGCAGTCCGCGAATGACCACGTCGTGCGTGTTGACGTCCAGGAGTCCGGAATCCTGTGAGCTACGCATGCGCAACGCTATGCCGTCACCGGGCGCGGTCTGACCGGCGATGGTGACATAGGGGTCCTTGATCCGGATGGATGACGCCAGCTTGATGGTGCCGCCGGTGTCGAAGACGATGATGCGTGGTCCGCGCGCATTGAGTGCCTCGCGCAGGGTGCCGGGACCGGAGTCTTCGAGGCTGGTGACGTGCAGAACCCTTCCGCCACGTCCGCCAGGGGTGCTCGCGCCGAAGCCCTGAGCACCGGGGAAGGACGGCTGGCCGGCATCGCGTGTCGACAGCGCCTGCGTCACGACCCCTGCCGCGACGATGACCAGAACCGCGGCAGCCACGACGAGAGGTCCCCGGGTCCTCCGGGGCCTGCGATGCCGCGGGACCATGCCGGCGGGCCGTGGCACGAGCCGCTGCGCGGTAGCTTTCGTCAACACCAAATGTCAGTTCTCCAGCCGACTGAGGAGATTGTCGAACCTGGCGAAACGGATGCCGTCATACATCTGCAGCAGCCAGGCGTGATGCATCCGGTGGACGACGCGCGTACCGGTTGCAGGCTCTCGGCAATGTGACGTATCAGGAGTCACCACCCCGCCTGAGGTCGCGAAGGTTCGACCCGCCTAGCGTCGGCACTGCCAGCGGAGAGGGCGGACGCCATGGGGGCAGGACGATGCGCGCTGTCGTGACCGGTGCGGCCGGGTTCGTGGGTTCGCACCTGTGCGAGTCGCTGCTGATCGATGGCTGCGAGGTCGTCGGGATCGACGCGTTCACGGACTACTACGACCCTCGGTACAAGGAGGCGAACGTTGCTCACCTCCTCGGCTGGGATCGTTTCGTGCTGCATCGCGTGGCGCTGCAGCACGCCGCGATCGCGTCGCTCTTCGAGGGTGCCGACGTGGTCTTCCACCTGGCTGGGCAGCCCGGGGTGCGGCCGTCATGGGGCGAGCGGTTCGCGACCTATGTCGACCACAACGTGCTGGCCACCCAGCGGCTTCTCGAGGCCGTCCGCGACGTCCGGCCCTCGAAGCTGGTCTACGCGTCGAGCTCGTCGGTGTACGGCGACGCCGAGGCGTATCCCACTGCGGAGACGCTCCGGCCGCGCCCGATATCGCCGTACGGCGTCACCAAGCTTGCGGCGGAGCATCTGTGCGAGCTGTATCGCGTGGCGTACGACGTGCCGACCGTCTCGCTGCGGCTGTTCACCGTGTACGGTCCGCGGCAACGACCGGACATGGCCTTCTCCAGGCTGATCACCGCTTCGCTCCATCAACGGACGTTCACCGTGTTCGGCGACGGGGAGCAGACGCGTGACTTCACCTTCGTGGGAGACGTGGTTGCCGCGTTCCGGGCCGCCGCACGATCGTCGTGGACCGGGGTCGCGAACGTCGGCGGCGGCAGTCGCACCTCGATGAACGAGGTGGTGCGGATCGTCTCCGGACTGCTGGGGCAGGTGGACGTCATCCGCCGTCCCGCTCAGCGCGGCGACGTACGCCATACGGCCGCCGACTGCACTCTCGCGCGCCGACGGTTCGGATTCCGGCCCACCGTCGGTCTCGATGAGGGGTTGGCTCTCATGGTCGAGGCGGAGCGGACGGCGGGATCGGTCGGGGTTGGATAGGGGCATCGGTTCACGTGACAGTCGGAGTCACCTCGCGCGTCTCATCGGCCGCAGTTGGCGGCGGCGTCGCCGGAATAGCCCGGCGGCGATCGTCGCGTGCTCTGGGCGGACTGCTGGTTTGCGGAGACGTGCTGGCGTTCGTCGCCCTGTCGGCACTGATCGGACTGCCTTCGGACGCGATGCACTTCCTCGTCCTCATCGCCACGATGGCGGGCTGGGCGTCCGCGGGCCTCTATCGTTTCAGGTGCTCGCTGTCCGTCCTCGACGACCTTCCCTGGCTGGTCAGATCGGTACTCACGGCGATCGCCGTGTCGTCCGTGTTCAGCTGGCTCGTCGATCGCGACGACGTCCAGCGCGGGGCGGTGACCTATGCCTTGGGCTTCGGCGCGGGGGCATCGCTCGTACGCGTCGCGACGTACGCAACGGTGCGCCGGCTTCGGTCCCGCGGGATGCTCCTCCAGCGGGCGATCGTGGTCGGCGCGGACTCTGATCGCCGGCGACTTGTCCGCGACTTCGCCGACCATCCTGCGTACGGGTTGCGAATCGTCGACCGTGGCAAGGGCGGCCGGTCCGGAGCGGCACTCGACGGGTACGGCGATTCACCGGTCGACGCCGTTGTGGTGGTACTTGGCACTGATCCCGGGCCGGACATGCTCGACCTGGAACGCACCTGCGGCGAGCGGGGGCTCGACGTCTACCTCGCTCCCCCCGCCGGGACGTGCGCCACGAACGACAGAGTGTGGCGCGGGCGGCTGGTGCGCCTGCAGCCGCCCGCGTCCTGCCGGCCTTCGTGGCGTGTCAAGCGGATGCTGGACGTGCTCCTCGCCGGTGTCGCGCTGGCCGTGCTGGCGCCGCTCCTGCTGACGATCGCGTTCGCCGTACGCATGGCAATCGGCCGCCCGGTGATCTTTCGTCAGGAACGGCTGGGTCGTGGCGGCCGGCCGTTCATGATGCTGAAGTTCCGGTCGATGCACCCGGCGGACGAGACGGAGTCACACACCCGATGGACGATCGTCAACGACGATCGGGTCGGACGAGTCGGCCGGCTCCTGCGCGCACTGTCGCTGGACGAACTACCTCAGCTCGTCAACGTCCTGCGTGGAGAGATGTCGATCGTCGGTCCGAGGCCGGAGCGCCCGTTCTTCGCGCAGCGCTTCGCCCGGGAGATCTCCCGCTACGACGACAGGCACCGCGTGCCCGGCGGACTCACGGGGTGGGCGGCCGTGCACGGCTTGCGTGGCGACACCTCGATCGAGGACCGGGTGGACTTCGACAACGACTACATCGAGAACTGGTCGCTGTGGATGGATCTCAAGGTCATGGCGCGCACCGTGCCCGCCCTGATCCGGCGGTCGGAGCCACCTCCGGCATCGATGTTTGTCGTACCTCAGGACCGCCCGAGGCCGCGGTAGATCCATCCCGCGCGACGCCAGGCGTCGGCGTCCAGCGCGTTACGGCCGTCCACGATGTACTTCTGCGCGACGACCGGGTCGAGGATCGTCGGGTCCATCGTGCGGAATTCCGGCCACTCGGTCAGGTGCAGTACCACCTCTGCGTTCGTGCACGCCTCGACGGCCGAGTCGGTGTAGGCCAGGGCCGGGAACAGCCGGCGGGCGTTGTCGTTCGCCCGTGGGTCGTACACGGTGACCTGGGCACCCTGGCGACCGACCTGGCCGGCGACGCCGAGCGCCGGTGAGTCCCGGACATCGTCGGAGTTGGGTTTGAACGCGGCGCCGAGGACTCCGACGCGCCTGCCGGCCAAGGAACCGCCGCATGCTTCGCGGGCAAGGTCGACGACCCGGGTCCGCCGGCGCAGGTTGATCGCGTCGACCTCACGGAGAAACTGCAGCGCTTGGCCCGCACCCAACTCGGTCGCGCGAGCCATGAACCCCCGGATGTCCTTCGGCAGACAGCCGCCACCGAAGCCGAGGCCGGCATCGAGGAACCGGCGGCCGATGCGGGAGTCGTAGCCGATCGCATCGGCCAGCCGGACCACGTCGGCGCCGGCACACTCGCACAGCTCGGCCATCGCGTTTATGAACGAGATCTTCGTGGCGAGGAACGCGTTCGCGGCGGTCTTCACCAGCTCGGCGGTCGCCAGGTCGGTGACGAGGAACGGCGTACCTGCCGCGATCGGCTTCGCGTAGACCTCGCGCAGGACCCGCTCGGCACGCTCGGAACGCACGCCGACCACCAGGCGCTCCGGTCGGAGGGTGTCATCGACGGCATGGCCTTCGCGGAGGAACTCCGGATTCCAGGCGATCTCCGCGAGCGGGCCTGCCGGTGAGCGATCGGCGATCCGCCCGGCCAGCCGCTGCGCGGTGCCGACCGGAACGGTCGACTTGCCGACGACGAGGCACTCTCGCTCGAGATGCTGGGCCAGTCCGTCGACGGCAGCATCGACGAAGGTCAGATCGGCGGCGTCGTCGCCCTTCCGCTGCGGCGTGCCCACACAGAGGAAATGCACCTCGCCGAAGGTCGCGGTCTCCGCAAAGGAAGTCGTGAAGCGCAGGTTGCCCAACTCGACATGTTTACGCAGCAGCGGCTCGAGATCGGGCTCGTAGAAGGGCAGTCGTCCGCTGGACAGCGCGGCGATCTTCTCGGCGTCGACGTCCATGCCGAGCACCTCGAATCCCAGCTCGGCCAGACATGTCGCCTGGGTTGCCCCGAGATAGCCGGTGCCCAGCACGGTGATCCGATCCGTCACGTTCCCTCCGTTCGCGACACGGCTGACGCAATCTTCACCTCGCGCGCCGTGGTGGCCGTCCCTCGATCGACGTAGCTCGGCGTACGTCGGCGACGCGGTGCCCGAGTGTCCGGCGGAGGCTAGCGTCCCCTTCGATGAGAGCTACCTGGCCTGCCGCACCACCGACCGTCGTGCCCGGATCGGCGTTACCCCCACAGCCGGCACCCGAACGAGTGAAGGTGCTACATGTCATCACCCGGTTCTTCGGCGGTTCCGGCGGCAATACGCTGCTGTCGGCCGCGGGGATGGACGAGAAGCGCTACGAGACATGGGTGGCAGCCGCGCCCGGCGGACCGCTGTGGGAGCAGGCGCGGCAGGCAGGCGTCCGAACTGTCGAGCTGCCGCACCTGCGCGAACGCATCTCGCCGCTGCACGACCTGATGACCCTGTTCGGTCTCGTCAGGCTGATGCGCCAAGAGCGTTTCACAGTCGTGCACACACACTGCGCCAAGGCCGGTCTGCTCGGCAGGCTCGCCGCACGCCTCACCCGAGTACCGGTGGTGGTGCACACGTTCCATGCCTTCTCCGCGCACGATTTCATGAGCCGGGCGCGCCGAACGGCGTACCTTCTCCTCGACCGGCTGACCCGGCCGCTCGCTCATCAGTACGTTGCCGTCTCACCCCGTATAGCGCGCGAGGCGGTGGAGCGCAGGATCGTGCGGCCCGGATCCATCACGGTGGTCCCTTCCGCGGTCGACCTGGACAGGATCCCCGGGCGCATCGACCCGTCGGTGCGGCTCGAACTCGGCATCCCGAGCGATGCACCCTTGGTGGGAACGGTGGGCCGGTTCTGCCGGCAGAAGGCGCCACTCGACTTCGTCCGGATGGCGGCCTTGGTGCACCAGGCGCGCCCGGACGTCCGGTTCGCAATGGTGGGCGATGGGACGCTGGAGAGCGCGCCGCTGGAGCAGGAGGCCCGCGAAGAGGCGGACCGCCTCGGGGTTGCCATCGACTTCACCGGGTTCCGCGCGGATGCGCCACGGATCGCGGCCGGGTTCGATGTGTTCGTGATCTCCTCCCTGTACGAGGGGCTCGGGCGAGCACTCACCGAGGCGATGGCCTCCGGCCGCCCGGTGGTCGCTACCGCCGTGAACGGAGTCCCTGATCTCGTGGAGCCGGGGTCCACCGGCCTCCTCGCGGATCCTGCCGACCCGGCCGGGCTGGCTGCCGGTGTCGTCTGGCTGCTCGACCATCCGGAGCTTGCCGAGCGGATGGCGCAAGGGGGCCGCAGCCGGGTGCTCTCATTCTTCGGCCAGGCGACCATGTGCGCCCGCCTCGACGATCTATATGCGCGGCTGCTCGGTCTGCCGGAGCCCGTGACCGAACCCGCGCCTCAGCAGGTCGTACGGCGCGATGTCGTCGACGCGTCCACGCCGCTGTCGGGGCCCGATGGCGCGCACCGGCGCTGACTGCCGGTACTCGCCGGAGGCTTCTCATCCGTTCGACGTAGTCAGGGATACGCTCTCGCCCTCATCCCAGCCGTGGGCAGTGTTCCTATGTTCGAGCCAGAGGCACCAGGTGCGCCGTCTGCTCGTCCAAGGGAAGGACAGCGATGGGATCCGACCGCGAAGTCGCCGGCAGCGTCACGCCGGGCCGGCCGACCGGGAACCTGTCGCGCCGGGCGTCGCTCAACACTCTCGCGTCCGGACTCGACTTCGCCGCCCGCAGCGTGGTCGAGTTGGTGCTCACCCCGCTGCTGGTCGCCGGTCTCGGTGCCTACCTCTACGGCACGTGGCGCGTGCTGTGGCAGTGGACCGGATACGTCTGGGCAACCAGCGGCCGGTCGTCGCAGGCGCTGCAGTTCGCCGTCGCGAATCGGCAGCACGTCGCCGACGACCAGGAGAAGCGAGGCTACGTGGGCAGTGCGGTCGTGGTCTGGCTGCTGTTCCTTCCAGTGCTGATCGGTGTGGGCGCTCTCGGCGTGTGGCTTGCCCCCGTGGTTCTGCGGGTCCGGTCCGATCTGGTGTCGGAGGTCCGCTGGGCGGCCGCGCTGCTGGTTATGGACGCGATCGTGCTCACGGTGCTCAGCTCCTCCCGCTCCGTCCTCCAGGGCGAAAACCTGGGCTACAAGCGGATGGGACTGTCCGCTGCGCTGATCGTGGTCGGGGGCGGGTTCACGGCGACCGCGCTGCTGCTGGGTACCGGCATCGTCGGTGTGGCGGCGGCGAATCTGGCCGGCACAGTACTGACCGGTGTGCTGTTCTGGTCCATCGCCCACCGGTACGTACCGTGGTTCGGCCTGGCGCGACCGGCGCGAGCGACCGTGCGGTGGTTCCTCGGCCTGTCCGCCTGGTTCCTGGGCTGGAAGCTCGTCATCCAGTTGATGACCGCCAGCGACGTACTGCTCCTCGGAATGCTCGCGTCGGTGAGCCTGGTCACCGTCTACGTCATCAGCAAGTTCGTGGCCGAGTCGCTCAACCGGCTCCTCGTGGCGGTCGTGAACGGCGTGACGCCGGGCCTGGCCGGGCTCGTGGGCGCGGGCAAGCACAGCAGGGCGATGCAGGTGCGGAACGAGCTGATGGCGATGAACTGGCTGGTTGTCACCGTCGTCGGTGCCTCCATCCTGCTGTGGAACGCTTCGTTCGTCGGCGTGTGGGTGGGCGCGGAGCACTATGCGGGAGCGTCGGCCACGCTGCTCATCGTCGTGATGGTCGGGCAGTTCTGTTTCATCCGGAACGACGGTTTCCTGATCGATGCGACGCTCGATCTCCGGGTCAAAGTGCTCACCGGTGCGGCGTCCACGATTGTGTCGATCGGGCTCGCCGCTGCCCTTGTCGGCGTCTACGACCGTGGAATCGTCGGGCTGTGCGCGGGAATCGTTGCCGGGCGCATGGTTCTGACGCTGGCGTATCCCTGGCAGGTGGGCCGGTCTCTCGGCTGTCCACTCTCCGCACAACTGCACGGGATCCTGCGTCCCGCAGTGACGACGGTGGCGCTGTTCGCCGCCGCACTGGCGGTGCAACCGCACCTGGCGACGGAGTCGTGGCCGATGCTGATCGCCGGCGCTGCCTGTACGGCCGGAATCCTCACCGTGGTGGCAAGTCGGGCGGGGTTGTCGGCGAGTCAGCGGCGGCGCCTGGTCGCCCGCATCCGAACCGTGCTCGGGCGGACTCGAGGATGAGGCCCCAGTGAGTACAAGGATCGCTGCGCCACCGGCGGCCGCATTCCTCGGCCGGCCGCCGCTCGACCTGCCCGAGTGCCTGTTCCTGCTCAGCGCCTTCGTGGCACCGCTGAACCTTCTGATCGTCGGCGCATTGAGCGTGTACGACGTGCTGGTGCTGGCCACCGGCTTCGTCATCCTTGCCGGCGGGCGGCACATCGTGTCACCGCCGGCCGGCGTGGTCGTCGCCGGCTACGTCTTTCTCTGTGCCGCGGTGGCGAGCACGTTCCGGGCGACGAACATGGAAGAGGCGGTCGAACAGCTCGGCCAGTTCGCGTTCATCTTCTTCATCCAGCTTCCCGTGGTGCTCACGATGGCCCGCGACGCTCTGATGGTCCGTTGGGCCGTGCTCTTGTTCGCGGCCGGCTCGCTGGCCGCTGTGGTCCAGGCAATGGTGGCCGGACGGATTCAGGGCGCCGATCGCGTGCTCGCATTCATCAGCGACAACCCGAACCGGCTCGGTTACCTGGCGACCTACCTGTTGCCCTTCGCCCTCTATCTGGTGAACACCTTGTGGCATCGCGATCGGCTGCTGTGGGCGGTCGTGCTCGGAGGTGTGCTGTCCTACCTGCTGTTGTGGCCACTCGCGGCGTCGGCGTCGCGCGGTGCGACAGCGGGCGCGATCGTAGGGCTGTTCACCTATCTCGTCCTTCGGCCCGGTCTAGGCGCGCGACGCGCACTGCAACGCATCGTCATCGTGGCGGTCCTGGTGGCGAGTGCCAGCTGGGTCATGCTGAACCTCCAGGGGTTCTCGCAGACGCTTGGTGACCGAATCGAGCGGACCATGTCGCCGGAGGATCAAGCGACGCTGCTGGCCGAGCGTCAGCACCTCGCGCTGGCGGGCCTGCGCGAGTTCGCCACGTCGCCATTGGTCGGCACCGGGCTCGACAACTTCCGGAATGTCGCGGCGCGATACGACCCACTCGCCACCAGTCAAGCGCCGCACAACCTTTGGATCCAGTCGCTGGCACAGGTTGGTCTGGTCGGCACCCTGGCCTTCCTGTACCTGATCGCATGGTGGTTCCGGCGACTTTACCGAGCCTGCGCCCTCACCCCGGTCGGCGACGCACACGGCGGCCTGGTCTTGGCCTTCGTCGCATCGATGGCCTCGATCATGACGATCCTGATGACGGTCCCGGTCATGAACCAGCGTCACTACTGGCTGCTCTACGGCCTGGGACTCGCGCTGGTCGCCCATCGGCCGAGCAGCAGCTCGGATCCGATCCCCCAGTCGAGGAAGGAAGAGCGGAGAGACCAGCTATGAGCCGAACACCTGGACCGAGCAGCATTCTGCACATCCTCGTCAATGTCGCGCCGACCAACGGGCAGTACCACGAACATTGCCTGCCGCTCGCGCATGAGCGCCGGATCACCATCTGCGCGCTCCGCCGATCATCCGTTGTCCCACCTCCCGAGGTCACCCTCCTGGACTGTGATGGAACCGTCCATCGCGGGCTCCAGGTGCTGCGGCGTGCGCTCGACCACGACGACTACGAGGTGGTGCATGCGCACGCGCCGGCCAGCGGGGCGCTGTTGCTCGCCGCGAACCTGTCCCGCCGCCGGTCCATGGCGCGATGCGTGTTCACGATGCAGAACTCGTTCCGGAACTACCGCCTTCGCAACCGGCTGCTCCTCGTCCCGATCTTCGCCATGTTTCCCGCCATCGTGCTGTGTTCGGAGACCGTGCGCGAAACACTTCCCCGGGTGTTGCGGATGCTCGGCGGATCCAGGATCACCGTCGTACCCAACGCCGTCGACCTCGCCCGCATCGACCGCACTCTCGGCGGCATGAGCATGAACTGCGCCGGCGACCCCTTCACGATCGTGTCCGTCGGGCGGCTCGTCGACATCAAGAACCCCTTCACCCTGCTCGACGCGTTCGTGCGGAGCGAGCCGGGCGACAGCCGCCTGGTCGTGGTCGGCGACGGACCCCTCCGCCCACGGCTGGAGGCCGCGGCCGATGCCCTTCGTCAACCGGCTGAGGTGCGTTTCGCCGGCCTCGTCGATCGAGACGAGGTGTACCGGCAGGTGGCCCATGCGGACCTGTGCGTGTCGACGTCGTACGGCGAAGGTCTGCCGGTGGCCGTGCTCGAGGCGATGGCCTGCGGCCGGCCGGTGGTCCTCTCGGACATTCCACCTCACCGGGAGATCGCCCGGGGTGCGGATTTCATCCCGCTCGTCCCGGCCGACGATGCGGAGGCTTTCGCCGAGCAGATCCGGCGATTCCGGGCGATGCCCGCGCAGGAGCGCATCGACATCGGCCGGGCCTGCCGGCGTGTGGTGGAGAACAGATATGGGATCACCGCGATGCACGACTCGTTGAACACGGTCTATCGGCGGGTCGCCGTGACCACAGCGGAGGGGGGTTCGTCGTGACGGAGACCGCCGAGCCCGGCACACCGGAGTTCAGCGCACTTGCGCGCGGGATCAAGCGGCTGTGGTGGCTGATCGCCGCTCTCGGCCTCGTCGGTGGGGCGGCCGCTGCCATGATCACCGCCAGGATGACGCCGATGTACCAGGGCACGACGAGCATTCTCGTCGGCGATACCCTGCGCGCGTCCCAGGTGGACACCAGAGCGATAAAGTCCGCCGAGGCCGTTGCCCGGACGTACGCCGACATGATCCGCAGGCGGCCGGTGATGGAGGGAGTCGTCAAAACCCTTCAGCTCGGTACCAGCCCGGAGGAACTCGCCCGCCGGGTTCACGTCGAGCGTCCCGCCGGCGATCCGCAGCTGATCGAGGTCACCGTCGAGGCGGCCTCCCCGCAGCAGGCCCAGGCGATCGCAGGCGCGGTCGCCAATCAGCTTCTCGCCGTCAGCCCGAGCCGTGCCGCCGGCGAGAAGCGGGCCTTTGTCGACGCCCAGCTCACCGGCCTGCAAGCCAAGATCACGGCCACGGACGCCTACCTCGTCAGTCTGCGGAAGCAGCAGGCTGCGGCGACGACGCCGGCCGCCCGGCAGCATCTGCAGAAGCGGATCGACCTCGCAGAGAAGACCCTTGCCACATGGCAACGCAATTACGCCGACCTGGAATCTCTCCGGCCCCCCGGTAGCGCGTCGGCCTCGATGGAGATCCTCGAGAAGGCCCACGCCTCCCCCATCCCGTCCTCACCGCGAACCCAGCAGACCGTGGTGCTGGCCGTGGCTCTCGGGATCATGGTCGGCATTCCGGTCACGTATCTGCTGGAACGCCGCCGCGCCGCGGTGCCCCGGCGACGAGTCGAGCGGCCGGCACAAGCCGCCGCAGGCGCTCGGAATGAGACTGGCCCCAGGCGACGGAAGACCTTGGCGCCGGCATGGGCAGTCCCCGATCCGACGGCCGGGCGCGGTATCAGCGGCGTCGCCGGCTTCGGCTGGGGATGGTCGTCGACCGAGAGGGGCCGAGGGGATGACTGACGTCCAGAACCCGCCCGCTGTCGAGCGGGCGGCGGGACTGCCGACACCGGCACTCGACCTCGTACGGCGGCTGTGCCACATCCTCGACCTCCAGCGCATCGCGTACTGCCACTGGAAGAGCAACGAGGCGCTCGACCGGTCGGCCAGTGGCGACAACGATCTGGACCTCCTGGTAGCTCGCCGTCACGTGCAGAGATTCACCGAGGTGCTGTGTCACCTGGGTTTCAAGGAAGCTCGACTGCCACCGAAACGCGAGCGCCCCTCGGTACTGCACTACTACGGGCTCGATCAAGAGTCCGGACGCCTCGTTCACGTGCACGTCCAGTACCAGCTCGTCATCGGCGACGACACCACGAAGAACTGCCGACTGCCGATCGAGGAACCCTACCTTGCGTCCGCAGCCAACGGCCCGCTCTTCCGCGTACCGTCCGTCGAGTTCGAACTCGCCGTACTGGTCATCCGGATGATCCTCAAACACGCGACCTGGGACGCGATCGCCTGCGGCCGGGGACGACTGTCCCCGAGCGAACAGCGAGAGCTCACCGACCTCACCGGACGAGCCGACCCGGAACGGCTGGCAGGCGTCGTACGAGACCACTTGCCGTTCGTCGGGGAACCGTTGTGGCAGGACTGCCGTGCGGCCGTGGAGCCACAGGTTTCCGCGTTGACGCGGGCGGCGGCTGCCCGCCGGCTGATGCGCGCCTTGACGGTGCACCTCCGCCGGCCGGAGCCGCTCGACGTCATGCTGCGCGTCTGGCGCCGAATCGTGTGGGGTATTCGCCGGCACGTGCTGGGTCGACGGGCTCGCAAGCGACTCGCCGGCGGCGGGGCCGTCATCGCCGTCGTCGGGGGCGACGGTGCCGGGAAATCGACCGTGGTCGAGAACTTGTCCGGTTGGCTCGCGCAGGCCCTGGACGTACAACGGATCCATCTCGGGAAGCCGCCGAGGTCGATCACCACACTCGTCCTGAAAGGCACCATGGCCGTCGGTCGCCGCTTCGGCGCATTTCGCGCCACCCGCCGCCCGCCATGGGCCGGCGTCGACGGCTTCCCAGGCTATCCCTGGCTGGTCTGGCACCTGTTGACCGCCCGGGACCGCCGCCGTGAGTACGGCCGGGCCCGGCGGTTCACGGCACGCGGCGGCATCGTCGTATCCGATCGCTACCCCCTCCCCCAGCTGCGCTCGATGGACGGCCGCCGTACGGGCGTTGTCGAGACCCTCCCGGCAGTCGGCCCGCCGGCCCGGATTCTGGCCGCACATGAGCGGCGGTGTTACGAGCACATCCGTGAGCCGGACGTGCTCATCGTCCTTCGAGTCGACCCTGAGGTGGCGGTGGCCCGCGCCGACGAGGATCCCGACTTCGTCCGGCCGCGTAGCCAGGAGGTGTGGTACGCCGACTGGACCGGGACGCGAGGCCATGTCGTGGACGCCAACCGCCCGCGGACCGACGTCCTGGCCGCGGTCAAGGCAGTCGTCTGGTCCGAGCTATGACCGGCGGCCGGCAGTACGCGGCCCGTGCGCTCGAGGTGATCGGGCCGCCCGGTGCCGGGAAATCCACGCTCGCCGCCGCGCTCGCCGACCGCACCCCGGACTTTCGGATCGTCAAGCACTACCGCGGCATCGATCGCCTGCCGTTCGTTCTGCGCGCCGGTCCCGCGGTGGCATCGGTCGCACTGCGCGACGGGATCGGCCGCTCGCTCAACCGGCGGCAACTCGCCTGGATCGCCAGGGTCGAAGCGGGGCTGCGGATGCTCGAACGACATCGCACGACCATCGTGTTCGACCAAGGCCCGCTCTACACGCTGGCACGACTCTCCGACCGGGATCGGGGACTGCCGGCCGGCGGTCCGCTTGCCGGCTGGCGCCACACCAAGTCACTGCAGCTGGCCGGCCTGCTCGACCTGATCGTGGTTGTCGACGCTCCCGACTCTGTGCTCGTCGAGCGCATCACGACGCGAGTCAAGGCGCACAGTCTCCGGCACCTCCCGCGCGGGCCCGCGCTGGCCGCGTTGGCGAACGCCCGAGTCGAGTACGACGAGGTGATCCGGCAAGTGACGAGTGACAACGGACCTCGCGTGCTTCGACTGGACAGCAGCAGAGACATCCTCCACACCATGGTCGACGGGGTTCTCGCCGCGCTCGGAGCTGATGACGCGCGGCAGCAGAGCTGACAGTTTCGGTGCCGGCGCATGCTCAGCCACAAGCGTGAGACTCGACCTGAAAGGCAAGAGCCTGGACTGGTCGTCGAGCTGTGCGGCCTGCCGGGGGCCGGCAAGAGTACGCTGGCCGGCGCGCTGATACCCGAGCTCGCACGTCACGGCCACGCCGTACGCGCCGGCGCCTCGACCATCGCACCCACCGTCGGCGCCACCCGCCGCATTCTGGTGAAGGCATCACTCGCGCTCGCCGAGACACTCGCGCATCCGAAGTTCTCGGCAGCGTGCGTCGCCGCCATCGCCCGAACGCGGCAGCCGAGCTTCGCCGACCTCCTTCGTTGCTCGGTGCAATGGATCGTGACGCAACGGTTGCTGCGCTCAGCACGGCGGGAGCCCGGGGTGCGCGTTGTCGACGAGGGAGTTCTTCAAGCCTTGTGGTCGATCGGACTGCGCGGTAACCCCGAGCCTGTGCTGCGCACGTTGGCGTCCTCGCAGGTCTGGGCCGGCCCCGACCTCGTCGTCGTCGTGGCCGTTCCGGTCGAGGTCGTCGCCGAGCGGCTCGCTTCACGAGGATCGCGACATGCGAGGACCCAGTTCCTCGACCCTGTCGGGCAACGGACAGAGCTGGAGTACGGCGAGCGCCTACTCGACCGGATCGTCGAGTGGTGGCGCGCCGACAACTCCGCGGGCGGTCTGGCCCGGGTCGGCGACGACATGGGTGTCGCGGAGATCGCGGCTTGCGTCGTACAGCTCAAGCCGGGTGCCGGACCGGCCGGCTCGCCAGGCCGTTCCGGCTGAACCACCGGATGGTGCGCAGTAGCCCGTCTTCGATGTCGACCTTCGGTTCCCACGCCAGTAGCTGCGTGGCGAGCGAGATGTCCGGCCGGCGTACCGTGGGGTCGTCCTGCGGGCGTGGCACGAACTCGATCGGCGACGTCGAGCCGGCGAGGTCGCGGATCAGTTCCGCGAGCTCGACCACAGCCATCTCACGCGGATTCCCGATGTTCATCGGACCGGCGTGCCCGGAGTGCAGGAGGCGCACGATCCCTTCGACCAGGTCGTCGACGTAGCACACCGAGCGGGTCTGAGCTCCGTCCCCGGCCACGGTGAGCGGCGCGCCGGCGAGCGCTTGGCAGATGAACGTGGGAATCGCACGACCGTCGTCGCGGCGCATCCGCGGACCGAACGTGTTGAAGATCCGCACGATCGCCGTGTCGACGCCGTGATGGTTGCGATAGGCCATCGTCATCGCCTCGGCGAACCGCTTCGCCTCGTCGTACACACCGCGCGGGCCGACCGGGTTGACGTTGCCCCAGTAGCTCTCCGCCTGCGGGTGCACCAACGGATCGCCGTAGCACTCCGAGGTGGACGCGAGCAGGAACCGCGCGCCCTTCTCACGCGCCAGGCCGAGCGCGTGCAACGTACCGATCGACCCGACCTTCAGTGTCTGAATGGGTAGCTGCAGGTAGTCCACCGGGGACGCAGGTGATGCAAAGTGCAGTACGGCGTTCACCGGACCGGCCACGTGAATGTAGCCGGTCACGTCGACACGGATCAGCCTGAAGCCGTCGCGTTCGACCAGATGCGAGACGTTGGCCGGCGTACCGGTGCAGAAGTCGTCCAGGCACAGCACCTCGTAGCCGTTGTCGAGCAGCCGTTCGCACAAATGGGACCCAAGGAAACCGGCGCCTCCGGTCACCACGGCCCGTTGCCCGGTCATCTGCATGGGCATCTGCATGGTCATCGGCAGCCTCACCTCGGTTGAGCTCATGGCGGACGCGGGCTCAGGAGAGCACAGTCGGCTTCACCGTCGCGAACTGCGAGGAGTCGTTCGGCCGACACCGGTTTCGTGGTTCCTTCGCCGGCGAGCAGGTGTTTGATTCGACGCACCGACGGTAGCGTCGACATCGGGCGCGACCACCCCACAAGCGACGTAGGATCCGGTGCTGCAGATAGCCGACCCGGACGGCACCATCCCCCAAGCGGCGTAGGTCAGCTGCAGTACTGCCCCGGTTACGATCCACGAGATACTGTGAACAGTTCGGTCCAGACGGACGTTCATGCACAGACGACCGAGGACATCGCAACGATGACCGATTCGGCGCAGCAGGCAGTCGGCTCCGTACCGCCGCTGGTGAGTCCGTTGCGCGTCGTGATCGTGCACGGCCAGCCCGCCTTCGCGGAGGCGCTGCAAGAACGCCTCTCCGCGGAGCCCGATATCGATGTGGTCGGCACGGCGGCCGACGGCCGCTCCGCACTGACCGCCGTGACGAACCTGAACCCCGACTTGGTCCTGCTCGATCTTCACCTCGGCTCCGAAGACGGACTCGCCGTCGGTGTACAGCTGCGCGACATCGCGCCACGCGCCGTCTTCGTCGCGGTGACCGGCGTGGACGATCCGCGGGCAGCCGTGCGTGCGGTCCGCATGGGCGTGCGCGCGTGGGTGAGCATGGACATGGGCGTCGACTTCTTACTGGCAGCCGTCCGCGCAGCCCCCCAGGGACACAGCTTGTTTCCCCCGGCCTTGCTCGGCGGGATGCTTCCGCTGCTCGCACGTCCCGAGGCGAGGAACCGCTACGACGACCTGCTCGCCGGACTGACCGACCGCGAGCGGCAGATTCTGGTTTGCATGATCGACGGGCTGGACCGGCGCGCCATCGCTCGCCGGCTCCAGCTGTCGTCGAACACCGTCCGCACGCACGTCCAAAGAGTCCTGGCCAAGCTTCAGGTACACAGCAGTCTCGAGGCCGTCGCGCTGGCACTGACCGCTGGGGTGCGGGGCGACGAGAGGGACGAATCCGCCGAGTCCGAACCCGTGCGCGGCCCCCGCGATCAGTTCTCCGCGGCGGGCAGGTCGACGATGTGGTGACGCACCGCGAACGAGCAAGCCTCCACCCGCGAATGCACTCCCAGCTTGGTCAGCACGCTCTGGACATGAGTGCGAGCCGTGCTCAACCCGATCCCCATCCCGGACGCAATGCGTACCGTGCTCTCGCCGAGGACCAGTCTGACGAGGACCTCACGCTCGCGCGGCGTGAGGAAGCCGGCGAGCCATTGCTGCGTGTTCTCCGGTTTCCGCCGCGCCGGGCGGTGGACCGCATACCCGTCGAGAGCTGTCCCGCCGGCCAGTACGACCTCGAGCATCCGCACCGTTTCGGCCAGCGGACGCGCCTTGTTCGCAATACCGACCACGCCGGCCTCGACGGCCTCGCGTGCCACCGATGGGTCGGTCAATCCCGTGAGTACCACCACTTTGGCATCCGGATCGAGCGCGAGGAGCCGCCGGGCGACGTCGATGCCCGAACTCTCCGGAAGGCACACGTCCAGCACCGCGACATCGGCGTGGCGGCTGCGGAAACGCTCGACCGCCTCGTCGACCGACCTGGAGACGTCGACCGTGTATCCGTGGGCTTCGAGGGCGGGGCGCATCACCTCGAGGAACAACTGATGGTCGTCGCACAGCAGGACATGCATGGCTAGTCCCGAAGACCAGTGCCATGCGTCGACGGCGACTGCGGCAGGCGAAGACGGACGAGGGCACCCACTGACTCGCCGGCCCCGGTGGCAACCTCACCACCGTGGCGTACGGCGCAGTCCCTCACGACGCCGAGCCCGAGTGACGCCAGACCCGGATCCGCGTGACCGAAGCCCGGTCCGGTGTCTTCGACCTCGATCAGCGCCTGGCCCCCGTCCAGCCGGGTGCGCACGGTCACCGATCCCGCGGGCCCGGCGGCGCGCACCGCGTTGTCGAGCATGTTGACCACTGCCCGGCGCAACATCACCGGATCAGCAATCAGCCTGCCCGGCCCGGCCTCCAGCCGGCAGTTGGTGTCCGTGCGCAGCTGCACATCCTCGATCGCCTCCTCGACGAGCCGAGCCAGGTCGATCTCCACCCACGCCGCCGTCCCCTCCAGGAACTGCCGTGTCATCTGCGTGATGAACTCCGCACGCGCGGATATCTGTTCCAGGCGACGCAGCGACCGCTGGGGCAGGTTCGGCTCCATGCCGGCGAGATCGACCAGCGCCTGGATGACGGCCAGCTCCTGGGCGACGTCATGGCACAGCCGCCGAAGCGGCTGCAACTCCACCTCGCCCCCGCGGGCCGGTCGTTGTGGTTCGGCGGCCGGCGTGTGCCGGAGATCGGGGGTGCCGGTCACGGGTCACTCCGGTACGACCTGGGCGTGCTGCTCCTGCAGGGTCGTCCGGTCACTTGAGCATGCGACTGCCAAACCGTCATCGTGGCCCCCCCGGCAACTTGACGTTTCCCTGTGGATCACCAGATATTGGTGATCTCTCACAAACATTGCATCTTGCGGGTGAGCCTGCATCCTCAACTTGGATGAGACCCGCGCTTGAGAGACAGGTTGCGAACACCCTCTGGGTACGCCACGTTCCTGCCCGCCATCCCACCCACTCCGCCGTACCGAACCATCACGCAGTGAGAATGTTCGGTCTCATAATCCCGCGCGTATGGTTGACAAGTCAGGCACTTTGCCGACTCACAGGGGGAGTCTGAGTGAGGCGACGGTGAGGCGCATGCGAGTCATTCTCTGTGACGACCACAAGATGTTCACAGTTGCGCTGGCCGCTGCCCTGCGAAGGCTCGGCCACGAGATCGTGCTCATCGCCGACCGGCCCGATCAGGCTCTGTCCGCGGCCGCCGAGACTTCGGTCGACGTCGTGGTGATGGACCTGGCTTTCCCGACCGGCGACGGGTTCGCCGCGGCCGAGGCCCTGAGACGCCTACCGTCGGCGCCGCGGGTCTTTGTGCTCACTGCGCGCACAGACCCCGACGCTATCTCACTTGCCATCCAAGCCGGGGCATCTGGCCTGCTGACCCGGCAGGCCGAGCTGGATGACCTGGTGAGCACGCTCGAGAAGGTAGCGGCCGGTGAGATCGTCTACGACGCCCAGGTGCTCCGGGACGCCTTCGTTCCGGCGCCGCTCGAAGTGGCTAAGGCCCGCCAGCTCGCCGAACTCCTCACCCCTCGCGAGCGCGAAGTCCTCGAACGCATCGTGCACGGCGAGAGCACCTCCGCCATGGCGGAGGCGATGGGTATCTCGGTCAACACGCTGCGCTCGCACGTTCGCGCGATGCTCGCAAAGCTCAATGCGCACTCCCGGTTGGAGGCGGTCGCCTGGGCCATCTCACACCAGGTCGTCGAACCGCCGTCGGCCGAAGCAAGCGTGCGTGACCAGACGTAGAGCCGGGTGGATCAATCCCATCAAACATTCGCACGGCAGCACCGATCGAAGACCAGAAATCGACGACAACCGCCCTACGGCTCACGCCGTCCCTGGCTACTTCAGCTCGACCAAGGGTCTGCCGAGCAGGAGCGGAAGTCAATCAACTGTTGGATTTGCTGGGTGCCTTCGAAGACCTCGAGGGTCTTGTGGGTACTTCCGGATCGAACGCCCAGTTGGCTATTACGCCTCAGTGTCCTCCTGCCCGTTCGACGATCGGGTTCTCTTGTTGCGGTAGGCACCGTGGAAGCTCGGCTGGTGCTGGAGTGCACACACCTGGCGCCTGGCAATGGAGGTCGAGGGCACCGGGGTAGGCGTGGTCGGGCGGACGTGCCGGTCGTAGTGGCCGGAGGCAAATCGATTCCGCGACGGTCAACTCCTCGAGCGTCGCGGTCTGGTAGCCCGCAGCCCGCTTGGCAGCGACCGCGGAGTACAAGCCGAACCGCCTCGCCTAAGGCTTGACTTGGGCAGCCCGTGTTGCCGACGCCATGTGTGACGTCACGAATCGTTGCCGTCACCCGTCAGGCGGCCTGCGTCGCTCCCGTGGCAGAGGTACTTCGACGGGTCGCTCGCAGCACGTGCTCCGCATGCCATCCATTCGGCGAATCCGCCGGGGCTGCGCGCTTCGAGTTCGTCCAGTAACTGCTCCCGGTACGCGGCGACTGAAGCCACGTCGGCCGGCGAACTCGCGTCGAGCAGGTCGATGAAGCTTCGACGCCAGGCCATGCACAGTTCGGCATTTGTCATGTCGTCGAAGAGGCGTTCTTGCCCGCAGGGCGATGTCGCGGGCTGGTCGGACGGGAGCCGGCCGTGTTCTCGCCTCGGCTCGTGGTGCCGCGTGGCCGGACCGCGGAACAGCCGCACAGCGGTGGGCGAACTGGCGACCATCAGCCCGACCAAAGCTATCCCGGAAACCCCCGCGATGTGGCCGAACCCGAACAGGCACACGGCTGTGCCGCCGCCGGCGATTCCGTGTCCGAAGGACTTGGACAACGACACCGGGCTGTGCGGCCTTCCAGTGGTTCCGATCGCTTGCAGATTCGCCGACACGCCGACCAACGTCAGTGTCGCCAGGAGGAACACTACGACGACCGTCCACACCGAAGACGCCGCTGCGGCGCAGATCAGAGCGAGTAATCCGAGGGGCGCCACCAGACTCAACCACAACGCGCGATAGGCCTTCATCGATGGCCTCCTCTCTATCGCGGCTGCCCGTTCACTCGAGGTTGGGGTCACGGCCGTTCAGGGTTCGATCAGGCCGGCCCGGATCGCATATCGGGTGAGCTCGGTGCGGTCCCGCATGCCGAGCTTCTGGAGAATGTTGGCGCGATGGCGTTCGACCGTCTTCACGCTGATGGTCAGGGCGGTCGCGATCTGGCGTGACGAGTGTCCTTCGGCAATCAGCTTGACGACCTGGTCCTCGCGTGGGGTGAGGACATGTCCGGGCACGTCCTCACCGCGGCGTACCCGCTCCAGGTAGTCACGGACAAGGGTGCTGGTCACGCCCGGATACAGGAAAGACTCTCCCCGCATGGCCGCGTGGCACGCGTCGACCAGATCCTGGTCCGCGACCGACTTCAGTACGTAGCCGCATGCGCCGGCCTTGAGGGCGGCGAAAAAGTACCGTTCGTTGTCGTACATCGACAGCATGAGAACCAGCGGTGGTGTGCGCAGTCGCGACAGCTCCCGGGCGGCCTGGAGCCCCGTCATTCGCGGCATCGCGACGTCCAGCACCGCGAGATCGACCGGGGTACGCCGAGCCAGCTCGACCGCTTCGACGCCGTCGCCGGCTTCCGCGACGACGCTGAGCCCCGGTTCGCTGTCGAGGATCAGCCGTACGCCGCGGCGCACGAGGGCGTGGTCGTCAGCAAGGAGAATGCGGGTCATGGCCTCTCCTTCAGCGGCACCTTCAGTGCTACCTCGCTACCGCCGCCGGCCCGTGGGGCGATCCGCAGTTCGCCATGGACGAACAACGCGCGTTCCCGCATTCCACGGATGCCGGTACCTTCCTCGGCGCCGAGAAGGCCGCGTCCGTTGTCAGCCACGCGCAGCATGATCGCCTCGCCGTGCCGGGTCAGGGACAATTCGACGTCATCGGCCCGGGCGTGCCGGGCGACGTTCGTCAGCGCCTCCTGCGCCACTCGGTAGATGACAAGTTCGACATCGGATTCGAGGTCCGGCAGGCCGGGGGTGACGATCCTGCGGATCTGTACGCCGTGCGTGGCGAAATCGGTCGCAAGCGCGGCGAGTGCGTCGTGAAGTCCGAGGTCCTCCAGGACGCCTGGCCGGAGTCGGCGCGCAACATCTCGCACCTCCTCCAAGCTGGCCCGGGTGGCGTCTTGCGCCACGCGGATCTCGTCGACCAAGTCTCCCGGCGCCCGGTCCGCGATCTGCTTCAAACTCAGCAGCACGGCCGTCAATCGCTGGCCGATCTGGTCGTGGAGTTCCTGCGCGATGCGGTGCCGTTCGGCTTCCTGCGCGGTGAGAGCCTTTGCGTTACTGGTACGTCGCTCGGTCTCGAGCCGCACCAGCATCGCATTGAAGCCGCGCACCAGGTTGCCGACGGCCCCACTGCCGGCCTCCGGGAGTCGTTGCCCCGGTCGCTGCAGATCGACGGTTTCCATCAGCCGGACAAGCCGATCCAATGGCGCCAGGCTGGTCCGCAACATCAATGAGTTCACCACGACGATCGCGGTGAGCCCGACGACCAGAACGATCGCCTCGGAGATCAGGACCGGCCTCGACACCGTGGCAGGACCGAGCGCCAGCGCGAGGGTCGCGACGGCGAACACCGCCCCGTTGATGAGGCAAACTCTCCAATACAACGGCATACCTGCGCCTCGTTTCACACCGACCAGCCTCAGCCATCCCGGTCCTGCTGTCCATCTGGTCAATGCACCGCGGCCCGAAGATGGGTGTTGGACCCCATACCGCCCTGCACACGGCGCCGGAAGACTGGTAGCGCGGCGGAGGCCCCGCTCCCGGCACACTGAGTTGGGTCTCCAGCCGCACCAGCCCAGGCCCCAATGGGGGCCGATCAACCCGAACGAAGCGTCAGAGCTCGTGTGCCGGGAAGTCCGGACGGGTTCGAGGCTCTCTGGCCGTGCGTCTATGCCCCCGGAGGTCCCCTGGATGAGTGCTGTCCCGCGTGAGCGTTCCGTCTTCCTCGGGTTGCTGCCATGGGCTGAGCGCGTACAGGTTGCGCGAGCCTTGCGCACCGAGACGGTCGGCGGCTTGCTCGTGCTGACGGCAGCCGCAGCAGCACTCGTGTGGGCCAACTCACCCTGGAGCGAGTCGTATCACCAGGTACGCGACGCGCACTTCGGCATATCCGCACTCGGCCTCGACCTCTCGGTGGGACACTGGACCGCCGACGGTCTTCTTGCCATCTTCTTCTTGGTCGCCGGCATCGAACTGAAACGGGAACTGGTTGTCGGCGAGCTCCGAACTCCGGCGACCGCGGCCCTTCCCGTAGTCGCAGCCGTGTGCGGCATGGCGATCCCGGCCGCCTTCTATCTGGCCACGACCGCAATCGGTCAAGGCAGCCCGAACGGCTGGGCTGTACCCATGGCCACCGACATCGCGTTCGCGCTGGCCGTCCTCGCAGTACTCAGCACGCACCTGCCCTCAGCTCTGCGCGCCTTCCTACTGACCCTTGCCGTGGTCGATGATCTGGGAGCAATCCTCGTGATTGCGCTCTTCTTCACCGCCGAGCTGAATCCGCTCGCACTCGGCGGTGCAGTGGCCGGGCTGGTCGTCTTCCACCTGCTTCAGCGGTTCAGAGTCCGCGGCTGGTGGTGGTACGTACCCCTGGGCCTGACCATCTGGGCACTGACGTACAACGGCGGCATTCACGCCACGGTGGCCGGTGTCGCCATGGGCCTGCTCATCCGCACCACCAGGGGCCGTAGCGAGAGGGCTTCGCCCGCGGAGCGGACCGAGCATCTGCTGCGTCCGCTGTCGGCAGGGGTGGCGGTGCCGCTGTTCGCGCTGTTCGCGGCCGGTGTCACTGTCTCGACCCAGGCGCTCGGAGAGGTGTTCACCCGTCCCGAGCCACTCGGCGTGGTCCTCGGTCTTGCCGTCGGCAAGACGCTGGGCATCTTCGCAGGTACCTACCTGGCAGCCCGGTTCACCCGGGCCGACCTCAACCCAGACCTTGCCTGGGCGGACGTGTTCGCGCTGGCGGTGCTGGCCGGAATCGGATTCACCGTGGCTTTGCTGCTCGGCGACCTCGCCTTCACCGATCCTGCCGACGCCGAGCGGATCAAGGCAGCCGTTCTCGTCGGCTCACTGATCGCCGCAGCGGTCGCCGCGGCCCTGATCAAACGTCGCAACAACATCTACCGCCGGTTGTGGCAGGCAGAAACGCAGGACGACGACGCCGACGGTGTCCCCGATGTCCACCAGCAGGTCGAGCCCGCACGCGGCATCGCGGGCATGAATTGAGGAGGACGGCATGCGCGCACGTGATCTCGCCCAGCCCTACCCCTTCGTGACCACCGACGACAGCGCCGTAGACGCGGCGAAGATGGTTGCCAAACTGTCGCTACCTGCCCTGCTGGTCCTTGATCCGCAGGGACACCCGCAAGCCGTCGTACCCGGAACTCAGCTCGTGCGCCAACTCGTCCCGTTCTGCTTCGTCGAAGACCCGTTACTCGCCGCCGTAGACGACGGACGCGACGATACCGAGCATGTGAAACGCCTGGCCGGGCACACGGTTGCGGAATGGGCGCCGCGCCACCTGTACCCACCGCCCGTCGTCGGGCCAGAGGCACCGCCGATCAAGGTCGCAGTGCTGATGGCCCATAGCCGCGTTCCACTGGTCGCCGTCGTCGACACAGACGGCAACAACTCCATCCTGCTCGGTGTGGTCACTGCAGCCCGGCTCCTGCACTACTTCACCACCGCATCACCGCAGGGCGTTCGTCAACCCCTGCAACCCAGGCCGGGGTGATGGCTCTGGTCAGACACCTCTGCTTGTGTGCGCCCGTGGCGGCTGTACCGATGCCACAGGCAACATATGCCGGCGCGCAGCTTTCGTTGGATCGTCAGCGGTTGAAGAGGGTTTTGGTGTCCAGCTTGACGTCGGCGGGAGCGAGGAGGGCGGCGACGGACAGCAGGAGCCAGGTGACGGCGAAGGGGGCAAGGGCCTCAGTGACAGCTCCTGACAGCTTGAGTGGAAGGAGCGTCACAACAGCCAGGAGGCCGAGTGGTACGACGCCCAACGCGAGCGTGCGCGCGACTTGGCGGAGGCCCGAGCGTCGACGCGCTACTTCAAGGGCCTCCTCAGCGGCAGGCGGTGGCTGTCGCGGGAGATCGGCGAGGCTGCCGATGGCCCATGCCTCGACGGCTGTCTTGAGCCGTTCCAGGTCCTCGTCGCTGCTGCGGCCGCCTGGGAGCGTGACCGCGGATCTCAGATCGAGAATGGCTGCGGCTGCTTCGCGGGCGATCGTCTCGGCATCGACGCTGAACGCGGGGCGGCCGTCGATCAGCCTGGGCAGATGGTCGTTCACTGCCTGCGCCGCATCGGCCAGCAATGCACGGGCATCGCCGGTCGACTTCAAGGGCCGGCGGGTGTCATCACGGTCAGTCGTGTGCTCAAGGATCTGAAGGACTGCCACCAGATCGAGGACTACGGCGGCCTCGACCCGCTGCTCCCTCCAGGCCTTGGTGAGCGCCGCCTGGTTCCAGCTAACGACGTACACGCGCGCGAGGAGCACGATGATCAGGCACGTCCAGGCAGTGACTGCGGCGATGAGGATTGCGTCCTCATCGCCGCGGCCCGGCGTCGCTGCGTACCAGACGGCGATCGCTATGTAGGTCGAGAGGACTAGCGCAGCCCAGGTCATTCCGGCCCGCTCCCGGCCGGTCAGCTTCTCCAGAGCGACGGCGGGCCAGGACAGGACGAGCATGAGCCCGATCAGCGCGAAGGCGTAGAGCCAGACGGGGTTCTGATCGCCATCACTTCTTGGGACCTCGAGCCCGACGATCACGCCCGGTACGAGCACGGCCGAGATACCAAGGAGCAGCGTCAGCCGGTTCGCGATCAGCTCCACCGCGAACTGGTCACGGAGAAACAGTCGTTTGGTCCTCAGCAGCGAGTCGATCCGCTGCCTGTGCACCTCGGAGAGGGACCTGAGCTCGGCGACCTCACGGAGGTAGGCGTCGATCGCCTCATCCGCCTTCCGATCCCAGGTGGAGCCTTGGAAGCCGGCGAAGAAATTGCCCAGACCGCGAACCAAGGTGCCCACGCCGCGCACGAGCGGCTTGGAGCGAGTTGCATCCGTCGGCTCGGACTCGGCGTCCATGGTCCCCCCAACGCGCCTGTGCTCGCCATTGTCGCGCTGTGACCGGCTCGACGGAAGCCGTCGCCTCTCGGCAGGCTGAGGGCTCAGCCCAACACCCCTCGACGGCCGCAGCGCGATCGGACAATTGGTAATCGTTCATTGGCTTTTGGCGGTGAAGGTTAGGTGGGTTACGCCGGTTGGGGTTGAGACTGCTTCGATGGTGTAGGTCTCCTCGAGTGATTCCAGGCC
This sequence comes from Kribbella swartbergensis, assembly GCF_054784135.1. Taxonomy (NCBI): domain Bacteria; kingdom Bacillati; phylum Actinomycetota; class Actinomycetes; order Propionibacteriales; family Kribbellaceae; genus Kribbella; species Kribbella swartbergensis. The sequence goes on along the minus strand of NZ_BAAGPM010000017.1, from coordinate 628,800 downwards.
GTCCCAGAGGCGGACGCCGCGGCCGAGCACGATGGGCACCTGTGCGATGTGCATGTGGTCGACCAGACCATCGGCGAGGAAGTCGCGTACGACGGTTGGTCCGCCACCGATCCGTATGTCGGCACCGTCGGCCGCCGCACGGGCCTGCTCGAGCGCCTCGCTCGGCGTGGCGTCGAGGAAGTGGTACGTGGTTCCGCCCTCCATCTCGATCGAGGGCCGCGGGCGGTGGGTGAGCACGAAGACCGGCGTGTGGAACGGAGGGTTCGGTCCCCACCAGCCCTTCCAGTCCGGGTCGTCCTGCCAGCCGGGTGGGCCGAACTTTCCGGCGCCCATGATCTCGGCTCCGATGCCCGGGTCGTGCCGCTCGGCGAACGCGTTGTCGACGCCGACAGTGCCGCCGGGCAGGCCGTCCTGTGCGCGGAAGAACCGGGTGCCGACAAACCACTCGTGCAGCCGTTCGCCGGCATGCCCGAACGGGGTGTCGAGGGCCTGACCCTCCCCGGTGGCAAAACCGTCGAGCGAGATCGCGAAATTGTGAATGCGGACAACGGACATGGGATTGCTCCTTCGCTCCAGTGGCACCGCCATCCGGCGCCATCACGAGAAGGTCGGAACCAACCAGGCCGTCTTGACATCATCCCCCACCGCCTCGAACCTGCTCGCCGGCCCGAGCACCTGGTCGGGTCGAGAGTTGCCGGTGTTCGGCAATGAGGGCGTGGGACGTTCGCCGGTCAGGGGCGTACTGCGTCCGTTGTCGAGGCGGGATGGTTGGCGGTGTGCAGGCTCAGCGACCTGTCGCCGTAAGGAGGGTATCGATGGGTGATCTGGATCAGGTAGCTCCTGCCGCGGCCTCTGGCAGGGCAATTGGGGACGTGGAGTGGTTTCGTAGGGACCTCGAGCAGCAACGGGGATTCCGGCTCGATCAGCTCAGGGATCTGTCCTACGAGGCGCGCGTGGACTCCGAGGGAGCTCAGGCCGAGGTGAGGGAAGCGCTGATGGATGGCGCCCGCGCCGTGCTGGCGGAGATCGACGCGGCCCTCTTCCGGCTCGCGATCGGTTCCTTCGGTCGATGTCAGCTCTGCGGCGGCACGATCCCCGCGGAACGGCTGGAGGCGATACCGATGGCCAGCCTGTGCCTGCCGTGCCAGTACGCCGAGGAATCCTCGCCGGCCGGGTCGCCGGATAACTGGTGAGTCGCCGTCGCAGTTACCCGCGGCGCGACTTTGACTCGAGGTGGACCAGGCACGCATCGGGTTCGGCGAACGGCTCGAGGCGGGTCGCCTCGATCGGGGCGCGGATCTCGGCGAGTGCGCCCCGCATCAGGCCCAGGTGGAGCGGGCACAAGGTGGACGAGTAGTCCTCGGCCAGTTCGAGGAAGGGGCAGTGCCGCAGCCGGACCTGCCCCGGCGTGTCACCGGAGTACTCGGGAGCGAAGCCGAGATCGCTCATCATCGCGGTCAGCCGCCGGATGGCCTCGGCACGGCTCGTCCGGCGCAACGGCGGGACGTGTTCGATGAGCTGCCGGCCCCAGGCCCGGCCGGTGTCCTCCGCGCCGGAACCGCCCTCGGTCGCTGCCAGCCGGCCGAGCAGGATCTCGGCGAGGAGGCGGTAGTCGCGTCGGCCACCCCGGTTCATCCCCGGACGGACTACGTAGACCGTCCGTGGCCGGCCTCTTCCGGACGGCTTCTCCTGTGAGCGCTCGACCAGGCCCTGGGAGGTGAGCGCGTCGAGATGGAAGCGCACGGTGTTCGGATGAAGGCCGCTGCGCGAGGCGATCTCGACGATGCCGAGCGGACTCTCGGCGGCGCGCAGAACCCCGAGGGCGGCGTCGCGCCGCGGGCTCTGTTCGACCACCTGCTCTCCTCGGCGCATGGTTCCCCTCCAGGTCCTTGTAATTTATACCAATCCCACTTGTAATAAATAGTGCGGCGGCTCCAGAGGCTGAGCGAGTGGGAGTGACATGAGCGCATCCGGCGGGATCCCGTGGCCGGGGTCCGAGGCCGGGAACAGCGCGGACGAAGCCTGGCTGACCGCCATCGCGCAAGCGGCTGCCGGCGATTCCCAGGCACCGCTGGAACTCCTCGTCGAATACCTCACCCTGCTTGCCGATGCTGCCATCTCGGGTCGGCGTCCGCACGAGCACGAGCTGGCCGTTGTGCGCGAACTCGGCCGCCGTGCCGCCGAACAAGGCATCCCCGCCGGGCGAGTCGTCGACCTGTACCTGTCCGCGGCATCGCGGATGTGGCGGGACCTCCCGGACGTCGTACCGTACCGTGACCGCGACACCGTGCGTGCCTCGGCTCAGTCGGTTCTCATGGCGGTCGGCCAGGCGATCGCCGTACTGGTGGACAGCTATCAGGCGGCAACCCAGCAACTGATCAGGCAGGAGGAGTCGCTCCGCCGGGAGTTGGTCGACGACCTGCTGCGCGGCGATCCCGATCTGTCCGGCATCGTCGAGCGGGCCGAGCCGTTCGGCCTCGATCTGGGGCGGCCACACCAGGTGGTTCTGGCCAGGCCCGCCGACGGACTCACCGAAGGCGACCCCAGCGCCGGAATGCTGGAGCGGTTCATTCTCGACCGCTTCGGAGACCGCGAGGTGCTCGTTGCGACCAAGGAAGGTCTGCTGGTCGTGCTGATCCCGGCGACCATAGCGAGCACGGCGCCGCGCACCGTCGCCAAGAGCGCCGGGACGTTGATCCATGATGCGCTGCGCCGACATCGGAAAGGCCGGGAGTGGCGGGTGGCGGCGGGTCGGCCCTATCCCGGCGCCTATGGGATCGCGCGCTCGTACGAGGAGGCACGCGAGGCGCTGATCTTCGCCGATCGGCTGCAACTCGCCGGCGCGGTCGTCGATGCTCGCGACATGCTCGCGTATCGCGTCCTCATCCGCGATCAGGCCGCCATCGTGGACCTCATCGAAGCCGTACTGTCGCCGCTGACTCGCGCGCGGGGCGGAGCCGAGCCGCTGTTGCAGACCCTGGAGACGTACTTCGCCACCGGTGAGGTCGCCACCGAGGCGGCGCGGCGCCTCAACGTCTCCGTCCGAACCGTCACCTACCGGTTGACGAAGGTGAAGGACCTGACCGGGCATGATCCGGGCGATCCGACCCAGCGGTTCATGCTGCACACCGCCGTACTCGGCGCACGCCTCCTGGATTGGCCGGCTCAGGAACTGCCGTCCGGGGCCTAGTTTCGTTGCCGGGGATCGGCGACCAGCGCGGCCTCGGATTGGCCGAACGTGGTCATAGTCGTCCGCGTCCCGGAAGCGCAAGGTTGTACTGCGCGAGATCGGATGCGGGAGGATTGACGATGAGGGCGTATCGGGCTGCCTGGCTGGGCTTCTGCGGCATCGTCGGGGTGATCGGCGCAGCGGTCGCCTTCACCTGGTCGCTTTCGGTGATAGTTCTCTTGTTCGCCTTCGCCGCGCTGACCGGAGGCGTCGCTGCCCTCGTTGCCCTGACCCCCGATGACGACTCGCCGCTCGACCGGGCCGGCCGGCGATCAGTGGTCAACTGTGCGGCTCTTGCCGGTGCCGGGGCGGTCTCCTTCGTCGGCCTCGGAACGTTGCTCGGTGCACCGATGGCGATGCTCGTCCTGATCCTGACGATCGGAAGCTCGCCGTACGTCGCTCCCCGCTGGATCGGCCGGCTCACAGATCACGGCCAGCTGCCGAGTCCCGCGAATCCTGGCGAGCGCAACCCGGTCCCCGCTGCCGAACCCACCACTCGAGAACTCGAGTTGACCGTCGAGCCAGAGGTCGAGGTGGCCGAGCTCAGCGACGATGCCTTGTGCCTGGCCTGGCGGACCAGCTTCTCGGCCCTGCAGAGAGCCAACTCGCCGGCCGAGCGACTGCTCGTCGTCGAAGAGCGTTGCAGGTATCTCGACGAACTCGCGCGGCGAAATCCCCCAGGAGTGGCCGCCTGGCTAGCTTCAGGAGCTCGAGCCGCCGGCAACCCGGCCAGGTTCGTCCTGGGCGACGTCGCCTCCGGACGCCCACCCATCAACTGGGACGCCCTCATTCAAGAAACGGACAGGTAAGCCAGGCTCGGACTCCAAGGCGGCATAGGCGAATCCGAGCCTGTCCACGTGCTCGGACTACTCCGCGGGGGCGGTGTTGGCAGTCGTCAGTGCCGTGGTCATGCGTTGGCGGGCTTCGTAGTAGTGCTGTGGCTCGAGGACAGGTCGGTTGAAGCGCAGGGTGCGGTCGGGGTCGATGATGTCCAGCGCCGCAGCGGTTCCGTGGGCAGCGCGTACGGCCTGCAACGCGCGGTGGTCCCACATCGCCTGTGCGAAGACGCGATGCCGGATCGACGGCCAGGGCGTTCCGTCCGGACCTGGGTAGACGGCAAAGGCGTCCCCGGACGGGAACGCACCTCCGGCCGAGGTGTCGGTGAAAGGGTCCACCCTCCGGATGGAGTGCCAGGTGTACCAGAAGTTGAATCCCCAGTGGAGGAATCCGTCCACTCCGGATGCGAAGAGCTGGTGCCCGATCGCACGGTTGCGCGACGAGGGCATCCCGATGAACCGGTTCGCGACATCGCGGTCCTGGCTGACGCAGTAGTACACCCACAGGCGTTCCGGGCGCTGCGCCAGGAACGGTTCGACGTGATCGGTCGCGACGACGGGCACAGGGACGGCGCCCGACGTGTAGAAGGAGTGCTCGCTGAGGGCATCGACAACCGTCCAGCCCTTCAGGAGATCGGCGACGACGGCTTTCGCGGCGAGATAGCTCGCGAGCCCGTCCTCCCCGGACGGCTCGTCCGAGATGTGGAAGACCACGTGGTCGCGGTCCCATTCCTCGTCGAGCACGGCCTGCAGCGCCGGCAGGAGCGCTTCCATCAGGTTCCGGTACCGTGCGTCGGTCGCCGGGACGTCCCAGCCGAAGGCACGCCGAGGGTCCAGACCGTCGTCGCTCACCACGATTCCAGGCGTGGCCTTCGCGCCCCACTGGGTGAACAGATGCGCGACCTCGACGCCGGTGATCCCGGTACGCCGGCACAGGTCGAGCCAGCGCCGAAGTCGATCGAAGCCGAACCGGTATCCGTCGCCGGTCGCCGTGATGTCGACGAGCTGCACAACGGTGCGGTACGACCCGACCGCGGTGTCGAGCGGCGGCGTCCAGACCGGTGCGAGCAGTGACGTCGCGCCCATCTCAGCCGCCGACGCCATGAACCGCTCGACGAGCGTCCAATGCTCTTCGCTGAAGACTTCGACGCCGTGGTGGTCCGCAAGCGCGTCGAGGTGTATCCAGTGACTCGACACGATGTCGAGCGGCGGCAGCTCGATGCCGGTGATTTCAACGGTGACCGGCGCCCGATGCAGTTCGGATCCGTCGGGCGCGATCATCACGATCGTGAGTTCGTGTACGCCGGCCCGCGCCGGATCGGTCGTGGTGACGTCGAACCACAGCGCTCCCCAGCCGCCGAACCGCACGGGAGCTTCGCCGTTCGGCACGGGGCGCAACACGTCCGGATACAACCCGGGTTCGTCCCACTCGTAGCCGTCGTCATGCCCGGGGAGAGCGACGAAGGAGCAAGGCACGAGATCCACACTCGACACAGCGACCAGGTCGGCCGCCTCACCTTCGACCCGCACCCGGAGTGGGCTCGGGTCGCGGAACTTCGGGTCGAGCGGAGGGCGGTAGGCGAGCTGGAACGACGCGGGCTCGCCGAGGAACGCCTGGAACCGGGTCTCGGCGGATACGGGACGCGGGTCCCGAACCGGGTGCACCTTCGCGAGCGCATCGCAGAGAACGAACTCCCACTTCGCGGCCACTTCGGACCACTCCTTCCGACACATGCGAAGGCCGCGGAACTGGCCGCGGCACCATCCGGGCGTACTGCGTAATTATGGACTCTATGATGCAGTTTCGTGCATCAATGCACAACGGTCATGCGGACGCGATGGAACCAAGGCCGGAGGCTGCGTCTTGTTCCGGTCCGGGAGCGGGTGTTTAACTGATCGTGGGGGCGCGGTGACTTCGGGCGAGGGGTTCGTGGTTGCCGCGGGGGATGATGAGCGATGGATCGAGTACGCCGTACCTCGTGGTGGAGGCCGGAGCGCATGAAGGGCGGCGGATCGAGCTGACCGGCGCCCACTTGACGGTCGGCCGGTTGCCGAGCTGCGACGTACGGTTCGAGGACCCGTACCTGAGCCGCACGCATGCGGCGCTGTGGCAGCGGGGCGGTGTGGATTACGTCGAGGATCTGGGCTCGGTCGGCGGCACCTTCGTGAACGGGGAGCCGGTCACGGCGCCGCGGCGGCTGTACCCGGGCGACCGCGTCACGTTCGCGGATGTACAGCTTCGCTACAGCACGGGCGAGGGCGCGCCGACCGGGGTCCGCTACGACATCGGCGATCAGCGAGCGCGCACGATCAACAACGTCGGCCGGGACCAGTACGTCCAGCACGTCATTCAGCAGCGGGAGAGTTTCTTCCGTGAGATCGCCGCGACGAAGACGAAGGCCCGAGGGCTGATCTGGACCGGTGTCGTGGTGTTCCTGGCCGGACTCGCCATCGCCGCCGTCGGTTGGTACACGTACTTCGGTCAGATCATGGACCTCGCGTCCGCATCCGGCATGCCCACCCAGGACGACTTCAGCGGCTTCCTGGTGTTCGCGCTCGGCGCCCTGGTCAACCTGGTCGGCGTACTGCTGATCATCGCCGGGATCGTGCTGCACATCGTCGCCACCGCGCGCCGCCGGCGGGTCGACCGGGAACTACCGCCACCCCAGCTCATGAGATGAGTCGCCATGACCTTCAACATCGGCAACCAGAACGCCGCCAACATCAACAACGTCGGCCGCGATCAGCACATCACCGGAGGCCAGACCGGCATCGTGGTGACGCCGGAGCAGGCCCGGCAGGCGCTCGCCGACCTGCGGGTGGGCGTCAAGGCCACGCGGCTCGACCCGGTGACCTCGGTCGCGGCGGAGTCGGAACTCCGCGACATCGAGGCCGGACTGCGCCAGCCGGAGCCGGACAGGGCCCGGATCGCGCCGAGGCTCGAGCGGCTGACCCGCATCCTCCTCGCCGCGGGCTCACTGGCCGCGGCGGGATCGGCTCTGGTCGCGCCCCTCCGTACGCTCGCGCAGTGGCTGGGCTCTCTCGGAGAGCCGATCCTCGGTCTCCTGCCGATGCTGATCTGACAACCGAGCGCTCCACAGGCCCGATGAGCGGAGGACCGTGATGACCCAGCCGGCGACGGTCACGGTGAGCAATCCGTAGCCGATCGAGGCCAGCGGTCCGGTGCTGTCGACGGTGCGTCCACCGAAGTACGCCAGCGCGTGTGCGGCGAAGAAGACGGCTGCGGCCACACCCGTCGCGCGGGCCCATCGTGGCGCCCACGAGGACAGCCCGATCAGCAGCAGGCCGGGCGCGTAGAGCATGACCCCCGCTGCGAATGAGACATCGGCCCCGGGCGCGTCGGTCGGGCTCAGCAACCGGGTCTCGCCCAAAGCAAGCAGAGCGAAGCCGGCCGCGGCAAGCCGCCGTCCAGTCGAAGCGTGCTCCACGGCGAGCAGTGTCGCCGCCAGAATCAGTCCGACGGCGCTCACCGCGTACAACACGTCCTGCACCTCCCCCGGACCAAGGAAGCTGCCGCTGAAACCGAGCACGCCACCGACGGCGAGCCCCGCTGTGACGATCCCCTTGCCTGTCGACTCGTGCGCCTCGACCCGGCCCGAAGCAGCGCGGCGAGCTGTCGGGTTGCCGTCCGTTTCCTGTGAGCCGCGTCGTTGCTTGAGCCGGATGCGGAAGTCCATCGTTCTTCTCCCCGATCAGTGCTGCGCGGACGACGCTGGGACGGTGGAGATCTGCGCGTGCCGGTCCGCTCGTGTGAGCATCACGCTGGTCGTGATCGTCCAGACGGGAATCCCGGCCAGGACACCGATCCAACCGATCGGGCCGATCGCCAGCCATACCGCGAGCAGGATGCTCATCCCCGCCCACCAGCGCGGCAGGACCGCAGTGCGGGCCGCGACGATCGCCGCGGCGGCGAGCAGCACGATGGCGGAGAGCTCGGCGCCGATGAAGAACGTGGCCTCCAATGCGTTGAGCGTGGCCGCCTCCGACGCTCCCAGCTGAGCCACACCGAGGGCCGCCACCACGCCCCCGGTGGGAATGCCGAGCGCGAAGACACCCGTCGCGATCCCGCCGGCGAACGCCAGCGAAGCGAAGGTCCCCGCACCGCCCTCGGCTCGGAGGAGCCGGCTGCGCAGCATGCCGACGAACCACAGGAACGCGAGGGAGCCCAGCATGAACAACCAGCCTCCCGACACGACCGCGTCGCCGGCGCCCTGGAAGTGGGCGAGAACCTCGTCCGCCGGTTCCTCGGGGACACCTCCCGGGAGGCCGACATGGCCGCCCCCGATCAGGACAACCCCTCCCGCCCACAACAGCGTCGCCAGGACGCCGGCGAGGGCTGACACACGTTCGACCCGATCGGTCATCGGTCTCTCCTTTCGTTCGGGTACTCCGACGCTAGGCACACGACACCGCGGTCGGAGGCCGGATGACCGGACACTGTGTGGGGGCTGGCCTCCGTTCCCGATGGGGGCTGACCCGGTTGCGGGTTCTCCTGTGCGCGGTGATCATTCGAGCTATGTCGGGCGTCCGACTGACAGCTGTCCTGAGCGCGGTCTTCGTCCTGGTCACCGTTGGAGGCGGCCTGGCGCTGCTCCTCGGCGCCGGGCCCGGCGTCGACGCAGCTGTCCTCGGCGCCGCGGAAACCGGTCTCGCCGCGGCGCTGCTCGGGCTTCTCGTTCGCTGGCAGCGACCGGAGAACCGGATCGGGTGGTTGCTCACCGGAGCCGGAGCGCTTTTCGGGCTGTCCGTGCTGGCCGCCGGAGTCCTCGGTTCGTCGGCCGGGCCCGCGCCGGCCGAAGAGGCGGCGTTCGCCTGGATCTGGGTAGGTCAGGCGCCGTTGGTCATGGTCTGGACGATCACGATCCTGGCTCTTCCGGACGGCGAGCTCGGAGCCGGTCTGCGCCGTGGCTTCCTGGTCGTGGCTGGCGTTCTCGCAGCCATGGTTGCCGTGGCGGGCTATCTCTTCGCGGGTCCCGGTCAGGTTCCCGAGTTCCCGCCGGCGAGTGCACCGGCCGAGGTCTCCGGCCCGCTTGCCTATCTCGCCCAGCCGGAGCCGCTCTACCAGGTCGGGCAGCCGTTCCTGGCGGTCCTGCCCTTGCTCGCCCTCCTGGGTCTGATCGCCCGATTCCGGAAGGCGGATCCGGTCGCCCGACAGCAGCTCAAGTGGGTGCTGGTGGCGGCGGCCCTGACAGGACTGGCCAACCTCGCGCGCGTCGCGCTCGATACCGCGGGCGGTGCGCTGGGGACCGCCGGCACGGTTGTCGGTCTCATCGCCGACCCGTTGCCCGCGCTGGCGATAGCGCTTGCGGTGTTGCGCTACCGCCTGTGGGAGCTCGACCTCTTCATCTCGCACGCAATCGTCTACGGGACGATCTGGGTCGCACTCTCCGCCGCGTTCATCGGGGTCGCGCTCGGAGCCGGATTGCTGGCCGGCGGATCCGGCGTACTCGTGCCGCTGCTACTCGCCCTCGCCGTCGCAGTAGCGGGACGACCCCTGCTCGCGCGCCTCGAGAGGCTCGTACGCCGACTCGTCTACGGCCCGGAGCCCGCCGGATATGCCGCGGTCGTCCGCTACACCGACATGCTCACCGAGGCGTCGAGGTCAGGAACGCTCGCCCAGGCGATCGCCGAGTCGGTGCAGCGGGCCCTTGGGACGAACTGGGCCGGCGTGTGGCTGCATGTCCAGTCCGGTGGGACATCGATTCTGCAACCGGCAGCCATCGCGGGCTGCGACGTCGGCCCGGCAGGGGTTGCTTCCGACGAGCAGATCGCAGCGCTCCAGGCGAGCACGGGCGGTCTCCTGGCCGATGACATGCCGTCCGAGCTGGCCACATTTGGCGTTCTCCAGGACGTCGAGCCGAGCGCCGTGTTTCCGCTCGTCGCCGGGACGGACCTGGTCGGGATCATCGCCTGCGGTCGGCGGCCGCAGCATCCCTTGGTCTCCTCCGATCTGGAGCTGCTCGGAGTACTCGGGCAGGAGGCCGCGCTCGCGTTGCGCAACGTGCGGCTGGAGTCGGAGTTGCGCCGGCGGCTGGACGAGATCGAGGAGCAGACCCGGCAACTGCGACGCTCACGGCAACGGCTGGTCAGTGTCCAGGACGCCGAACGGCGGCGGATCGAACGCGACCTGCACGACGGCGTCCAACAACAACTCGTGGCGCTGGCCGCCAAGCTGAAGCGGGCCTCGCTCGCGGCGCCCGCTGCGGCGCAGCAGCTTCTCACGGAGGCTGCCACCGAGGCCGAGGAAACCGTCTTCGCGCTCCAGGATCTGGCACGGGGTATCTACCCGAGCCTGCTCGCGGATCAGGGACTACCGGCCGCGCTGCGCACGCACGCTGCCCGGGTGCCCGCCGCCGTACGGGTGGAGGTGGAACCGGCACTCACCGGGCGCCGATTCGGTCGCGACCAGGAGGCCGCGCTGTACTTCGTTGCTCTCGAGGCGATGGCCAACGCGCAGAAACACGCCGCCGGGGCCGAGCTGACCGTGTCGGTGCACGGGGCGGACGACTTCCGGCGACTCGTTCTCGAGGTGCATGACGACGGTCCGGGATTCAGTCTCACCGACCCGACCGGTGGCTCCGGCCTGCAGAACATGGCGGACCGGATCGCCGCGGTCGGCGGCACCCTGGACATCGACAGCCGACCGGGCGCCGGGACCTGGATCCGCGCGGAGGTTCCCCTGGAGGCGCGGATCGTGCCGCTTCAACGCCCGGCCGGCGATTCCCGCAGGTAGACCAGAACGGCGGCCACCCGGCGATTCAGCTCGCTCTCCGGAGCGAGTCCGAGCTTTGCGAAGATCGCGGCGATGCGCTTCTCGACGCTGCCGACGGACAGATAGAGCGCTTCCGCGATCCGCTTGTTGCCGATTCCCTCCGCCATCAGCCGCAGTACGTCCAGCTCCCCCGGGGTGAGCTCCGCGAGCGGTGAGCCTGGCTTCCGGGAACGCAGGGCGAGCAACTTCTCGACGATCCGCGGGTCGAGCACCGACCCGCCGTCGGCCACTTCATGTATCGCGCGGACCAACTGCTCGACGTCTCCGACGCGCACCTTGTGCAGGTAGCCGTAACCGGCGACCCCGTGCTCCAGTAGCGCCCAGACGTAGCCCTCGTCGTCGTGCTGACTCAGGATGATCACGCCGATGTCCGGATACTCACCCTTGATCGCGTGAGCCGCCTCGATCCCCTCCATGGAGTGTGTCGGAGGCATCTTGATGTCCATCAGAACGACGTCCGGTCGCAGCCTCCGGGTCTCGGCGATGACTTCGTCGTAGTTCGAAGCGACGCCCACCACGTCGAGTCCACCGTGTTCGTCGAGCAGCCGCCTGGTGCCCTCGCGCATCAGGTACTGGTCCTCGGCGATCAGCACACGCAGCCGCGCGTCCCGGCTCGGGCCCTTCTCGGTTCCGGTCACTGACGACGCCTCGGAGTTTGCTGTCGGCTGATGAGAACGCGCCGCAGATCCGGCGAGCACGAGTCTGCGGTCCTCGGGCGACCATTGTCGCGCACGCCGCGGGTTCCCGGCGGCTCATCGGGGACGTGCCTGCCGACGTGCACGCCGCCGCCTTCGGCATCGGCCGCATGACCCTCGGACGTTGTCGCTACAGTGGCATCGCCCTCACGCCGACCTGCGCCGGGAGCACACCGTGGTCAGCCCGTTCAACGTCGAAGAGATCTTCTCCGACGTCGCCGCCGATTCCGTCCGGCTGCCGCGCCGGCAGAGCGGCAGCTCACCGCAAAGCCTGGCGGTGACCCTGATCGCCGACTACACCGTGCGCACCCGTGCCTGGCTGCCGAGCGCGGCAATCGTGACCCTCCTGGGCGAGTTCGGTGTGACCACCGGCGCGGCGCGGACCGCCATCAGCAGGCTGAGCCGCCGAGGCGTGCTGGACGTCAGCCGCCAGGGTCGGCACAGTTCCTATCGTCTGACCGAGCCCGCCGCCGCCAACCTGTCGATCGGCGGCGCCTCCATCGCGGCATTCGCCACCGGTCCGGACTCCTGGGACAGGTCATGGACGGTTGTCGTCTTCACGATGCCGAAGGAGGAGAAGGCTGGGCGAAGCTCGCTGCGAGCCGACCTGCGGTGGCAGGGATTCGCACCGCTCTACGACGGGGTTTGGGTGTCGCCGCATCCGCTGACAGAGCAGGAACACGCGGATCTGGTCGCGGTGACCCCCGGAGTCACGACCGTGTTCCGCGGGCAGCACTTACAGTTCACCTCGGACGCCACCCGTGACCCGATCACAGCCTGGGACCTTGCGGGCATCGCGAAGGAGTACGGGACCTTCGTCCAGCGCTGGGACCCGCTTCTCCCCCGCATCCGGGGCGGTGACATCACTGGCGCGGCCGCCGTACGGGCTCGTACCGAGGTGATGGACACCTACCGCCGGTTCCCGGCGCTCGATCCCCTGCTCCCGCTCGAACTCCTGCCGTCCGGGTGGCCGCGCGCCCGCGCGCGAGAGGTGTTTCTCGCGGTGTACGACGGCTTGGCGGAAGCGGCCCAGGCCCATGTGCGAGCCGTCGTGGAGCACGTCGCCGACGGACCGCGTCCCCACGTCCAGGCCCATACCGTGGCGGAGATGGGCCTCGGCATCAGCTGAATCGGTGGTCACGCAACACCGGCATTCACGACGACGTCCGCGGGCCGGGCGGTCGTGGTGCCGCTGGCAGACGATCCGAGTTTCATCAATCCTCCTGGACAGCTGGGTTACAGCGGCTTGCATTGGCCTGACTTCGGGCCGGTCACGGCATTGGTGAATCCGTTGTTCACTGGAGGTACGGCGTTGTCGCTGCACGACAACGGGCCTGTGATCGTGTTCCCGGCGATCACGTTCCACCACTGCGTCCCGCTCACTGTCACGGGGCCGGCGAACTCGTTCGGGGCACAGCCGAGCATCGGGTTGCCGAGCATCACCGACGTACTCCCAGAAACCGTCACCGGGCCGGAGATCCGGCTGTCGCAAACCACCACGGCGGCCGCGCCGTCAGCCTGCACCGGGCCCGCGATCACCGCGCCGTCCAACTGCAGCGACGCCCCGGCCCGTACCGACACCGGCCCCGACACGGTCGCTCCGTCCAGACAGGTCACGCCGTCGGTCACAGTCAACTGCCCGGCATGCCGGCCGCTGATCACCCGGTCACATTCAACGCCGACGTACGCTTCGACCACGTCGACGACCGCTGTCACCGATCCGAACTCAGTGGAGCCGTGGACCGTGAGCCGGCCGGCCGTGTCAGTGCCACCGTCCGGTACTGGGCCCCATACGACCGGGACCGGTCGGGTCGAACCATCCGCTGTGGTCAGCGCCCGCACGGAGTCCGGCAACACGACCTCGTCGCCGACCACTGCGGCCGAGTACACGGTGTCCTCGAGCACGTGCGATGCATGACTCTTGCTGAAGACGTCGATCGACGCGTTCGGCTCCCAGGTGCGCGTCATTCCAGGAACAGCGCGGAACATTGACTCCCATCTCGCCGGCTCCCACGCCAGCACGCCCAGGCCCTGGTTGTTCGGGATGTCGTTGGCGATCTGGAACACGCGTTGCAGGGCGTCGGCCTGCCCTTGGACGGTCCGCGGGTACGGCGAGTTGGGAAGTGGGGTTCCACCTCCACCGGAGGCCGGGTACGACGTCTCGGCGACCTCGATCTTGTACTTCGGATGCGCCGCCGCGACAGCGTTGATCACGGACTCGTAGTACTCCGGCGTCCCATGCCATTGCGGGTAGTACGAGTGGGCGATGACATCGGTGTCGACGCCCTTGGCGTTCAAGCGGGTGAGGTACTGGCGCCAGAACTCGAGCGTCTTGCCGGCCTGACCACTGGTGACGATGTGGGTCTCGACCTTGATGTCTTTGCCGTGGGCAGCCGACACATCGCGAACCGCGCGGATGCCCGCCGCGGACAGCGTGGTGAAGCGGTCCCACGCCTCGTCGTACAGACGTTGCTCGACCGGGTCCTCGGAGCGCCAGTAGTTCCACAGCAGGCCCCCGCCGGGTTTCGACTGATAGATCTCCGGTTGGTTCCGGAAGTAGGCCGGATTGGTCACACCGGCCAGAGCGGCCTCACTGCCGAACATGAAGCCGTTCGCAATCTCGTTGCCGACGGCCACCTTGTCTGGCGTCGTACCCTGCTCGATCAGCCGGTCGATGTAGTCGTAGGTGTAGTCGTACACCGCCTTCGTGAGATCGCCGAACTCGAGCTGGGCCCATGCCCGCGGCTTCGGTTGCTTGGACGGATCGGCCCACGAGTCCGCGTAGTGGAAGTCGATCCCGAGACCCATGTTCCGCGCCTTGACCCATTTGGCCACCTCGGCCGATCGCTCCGGACCCTGGTACGGCGTGGCGAGCAGACTGCCCGTGGTCTCGCTGCGGGGCTCGTTGAAGATGCGCAGCCGGGTGTATTCGAAGCCGCGGTCCTTCAGGACGTCGAGCAGGTGCGGACCCGCGCCTCGGTCCGCCGCCAGCGGATTCACCCAGTAGTTGCGTCCTTCGGCCACGTCGTTGTCGACCCAGGAGGCGTCTGAACCGAGCACCAGTTCGTCACGCAGGTAGTTGTAGACGCCGAGCTCACTGATCCCCAGGGTCGCGCCTGGCGACGCTCCGGTGATCTTCACTCGGACGTACCTCGTGCCTGGCTTGGTAAAGAGGTCCACCGATCCGCGGCCGGCCTGCTGGTTGGCCGAGTGGTCGGCGATGACGCTCCAACTCCTCCCGTCCGCAGACGCCTCGACGACGTACTGGTAGACCGCACCCGCGTCCGGGAAGACGACCCGAACCTTCCTGACGTTGTCGTAGGCACCGCCCAGATCAAGCGTCAGCCACTGACTGCGGGACGTGCCGTCGGCGATCCACGCGGTCTGGTCGTTCTGGTCGATCGCCAGCTCAGCGGTGGACGCCCCGCTACTGGCGTCGACGCTCGCCCATGATTTTGCGCTGAGGTTGCTCTCGATCGGTTTGATCTCCGCCTCGCCGAACAGTGCGGCGGCCGGGAGAACCGGACCGAGTACCGATGCACCGCAAGCCAGCGTGACTGCGGTAGTGATGCCGAGTGCCGTGCGGATGGGATGCTTGCGCGTCATGCTCGTTCCTCGTCTCCCCCGGGTGTTCGTTTCGGCGGTGTGGCTGTCTGCGGTGGTTCATCCTCCGAGCGCGAAGCTCGGGTGTGGGGGCTGGTTGTAGCCGGTGTTCTGCCAGGCGACGGCCACCCGGTACTGCCGGTCCTGCATCAACGACGGTCGGGTGATGCTCGTGCTGTCGGTGGTGGAGTAGATCCGCAGCGCGCGGTTGTCCGACGTACGCCAGATCACTTCTTCTCGCCAGTCACCGAGAAGGTCGGCCGACAACGCCGGCGTCGACTTGGTTCCGTTGTTGGACGAGACGCCCGAGCCGGTCAGCAGGCGGGTGTCCCCGCTGGTGCCGTACTTGTCGATGTGCGTGCCGTCGAGCAGCTCGCGCTGTGCGTCGCCGTCCCACCAGATCACGAAGTTGATGGAGCTCGGCTTGCGGGACGCGACCTGACTCCCGTTGGTGGCACTGCGCAGGCCGCCGACCGACGCCGACCACGCTTCGGCGCCTCGGTTGCCGGCCCAGATGTCCGCCGCGACTCCACGGCCGTTGTCGCACCCGCACGACGGGGCGCTCCAGATGATCTGGCCGGTGCGAGCGTCGCCCATCCAGTGCGTCGGTTCGTTCGTCCACTCCGACGGCTTGAACACCTCCAGCCCGGGGCGGGTCGGGATGAAGTCGCTGACGTGGTACGCGTCGCCGTGATGGGTGTTGTTCTGCCACAGCCCGCGGCCGTCGTCGTCGAGGGCCATCGATCCGTACATGATCTCGTCGCGACCGTCGGCGTCCACGTCGGCCACCGACAGGTTGTGGTTGCCCTTGCCGGTCCACTGGCTGCCGGCGATGTTCGAGTCGAACGTCCAGCGGCGAGTCAGCGCTCCGTTGCGGAAGTCCCACGCCGAGATCACGGACCGGGTGTAGTAGCCGCGGGCCATGACGATGCTGGGCCGCGAGCCGTCCACGTACGCCGTACCCGCAAGGAACCGGTCGACGCGATTGCCGTAGTTGTCACCCCAGGACGAGACGTCTCCGCGCGGTGGCACGAAGTTCGCGGTCGCCAGTACGCCGCCGTCGGTGCCACGGAAGACGGACAGGAACTCGGGCCCGGAGAGGATGTAGCCGGACGAGTTGCGGTGGTCGGCGCTCGCGTTGCCGATCACCTGGCCGGTGCCGGAGCGGGTGCCGTCCGCGGTCTTCACGGCCACCTCGGCGCGGCCGTCGCCGTCGTAGTCGAAGACCTGGAACTGCGTGTAGTGCGCGCCGGCCCGGATGTTGCGGCCGAGGTCGATGCGCCACAGACGGGTGCCGTTCAGCTTGTACGCGTCCAGGTAGACGTTGCCGGTGTAGCCCGCGTGCGCGTTGTCCTTGGCATTGGTGGGGTCCCACTTCAGCACGATCTCGTGCTGACCGTCACCGTCCAGGTCACCGACGCTCGCGTCGTTCGCGACATAGGTGTACCTCTCACCGGAGGGCGTGGTGCCGCCGGCCGGGATCTGCAACGGCACGTCCCGCGTGCTGGCGGTGATACCGGTGGGACCGGACACGCCGTTCAGCGTCAGCGATTCCTCCTCGGCGTACGTCGACAGTCGCTCGACACCGTCGACCACGGGCCGCACGGTGTACTTCGCACCGACGGGAGCGCCGATGTCGTCGTACGTGGTCGGCCCGCTGACCGGTGTGGCGTTCACCTTGGTGCCGTTGCGGTAGACGTTGAAAGCGACGCCGGGCGGGTCGTCGGCGAGCAGCCGCCAGCTGACCCGGTTGCCCTTTCCGGTGTGCACATGGATCACGCCGCGGTTCAGCTTGTCGATCTGGGGTCCAGCCGCCTGCGGCGCGGCAGGTGCGGACGGGATGTCGATCGCTCCCGCCGCGGTGCTCGGTAGTAGCCCGACCGTCACGACGCCGACGGCCGCGACGGCCAGTCGGCCTCTGATGGCGAACCTATGCTGAACTCTCCAATCGACGGTCGCGGCGACGATCGCCCGTCGGATGATCCGGCCGGGCAGGCCGCGGGCCCGCCGGCCGGGCGGATTCGATCCGGGGAACAGCTGCGCTGGTCGAGGCATGACGGAGTACCTCTTTTCCTTGTCGCGAAACGGGGCGGAGACAGGAGCTGAGATATAGAGCGCCTGTGAACGTTCACAGCTCTCAGGCGCGGGACGGCACCTCAGATAGAAACGCATGTTCTCGACAGTTTCAAGAGCTCGTGTCAGAAAATGTGTGAACGTGCACAGCTCCCCGATGAAGCACAGCCGCCGACGAGCCCGGCGAACTTTCGGCGAAGAGCTTTCGTCTGACCTCGCACGGTGACCCTTCTCAACCCGCTGCCCACCGGCCGTCCTGGTGGGCAGCGGGTTCACACGTTGAGCCCGACGATGAGCGCCTCGATGATGCGCTTCAGTTGAGGCGGTACGTCGACCACGGCGTGGGAAAGCTCTGGATCGGTCCGGTAGAGCTCGCGTAGCCGGGGTCCGGGCTCGGCCATCTGTCGCAGTGCGCCGGCCATGCTGGTCGCGACCGTGACGACGTCGCCGGCGACGGCCCGCTCGAGACCGAACAGCCGCCGCAGCTCGGCGACCACGTTGCCATGCACCTCGATGGCCAGGATCTTGAACTCGCGGACCGTCCCCGGAGACACGTTGCGCTCGAGGTTGAGCGGCGTGTGCACCAGCAGATCGCAGAACAGCGGTCTCGCCATCAGCGACTCGGCGAGCAGCGCTGCGACGTCCGCGGGCGTTGCCTTCGTCAGGCCTTGGAGACGCTCGCAGACCGCGGAGGACCATTCCCGCCACTCCTGACCGGTGATCGTGAGGAAGATCTGCTCCCGCGTCTCGAAGTACCGCAACATCGCGGACTTGTGCATCCCCACCGCGTCGGCAATGTCCGCCGCTACTACTCGGGGCCGGACGGCGAGATCATCCCGCGGGCCAAGCAGATGCTGGGCCGCGATTGGTACTGGCGAGAGTTCCGCGCCGCAGCCCTCGGGAACCCCAGCCCCCTCTGGCAGACCCTGGTCCGTACCGGCAACGAGAAGGTCGATTTCACACTCTGAGGTGATGTCCCGGGGGCAACTGGTCGGCCCGATCGACGTCTGCGCCATCGGCAAGGTCTGAGCAGTCGACGTCACGTGGCGGGTGGCTGCGCAGGTAGGAGCGGGCTCCTTGGTCGCCGACCGCGGCGTTCCGGACTCCGGGCCAGTGGTCATGCCCGAGCAGCACTGGATGACCGGGCGTGCCGGAGTACACGGCGCGGACCAACGCACCGGGCTCGGCCTCGGCGGCGATCCGGCGTACGGCGGCCGCGGTCAGGCCGGGCACGTCGACCGGAACGACGAGCGCCGCATCGGTCGCATCCAGCGCGTCCAACGCGTCCAGCCCGGCGCGCAGTGACGCGCCCATGCCGTGTTGCCAATCAGTTGCCACCACAAGCTCGACCGGCTCGCCGCTGAGCTCGGCCGCCACAAGCGCCGCGGATGCGCCGACCACGACGAGCACCGGTTCACACCCCGCGGCCGCGAGCAGACGGGAGGTCCGCACGACCCACGCCCTGCCGTCCTCGTCGCGGACCAGCGCCTTGGGTGCACCCATCCGTCGACCCGCACCCGCGGCCAGCACCAACCCGGCGATCCGCATGCTGGGAAGCGTAACTACCGTGCTCGGCCGCCCGCCCCGGGGTGACATGTACTCGCCTGGTGGACAGCGGCCGGATCCCCCTTTGGGCCGGTGGTAGTTTCCGCCACGTCAGGAAATGGCGTCCCCGCCCGGTCACCCGGGACAGTCATGAGGGCGAGCGGTAAGGCGGTGCGATGCAGGGTTACGAAGCGCTGGAGCACGACCTTGGACAGCACGCTCGGCGTACCTTCTGCAGCTGGACCGACACCGGCTGGCGCTCGGTACTGCTGCAGGTCCACGCGGACCGACCGGTCACCGAAGATTTCTTCATGCCGCCGATCAGAGACCAGCACCTGGTGCTCGTCACGGCCGGCGACGGGCGTATGGAGTCGCACAGCGAATCCCGCTGGCGGTCTGCCCACTACCGGCCGGGGCAGATCGGGCTGACCGCGCCGGGCCGGCCGACCCGGTTGCGCTGGCGGTCAACGGTCGGCCTGACGACGCTGCACCTCTACCTGCCCGGCAGCCTCATGCAGCGGGTCGGACTGGAGCTATGGGGTCGCGACGGTGTCGAGTCGCGGCAGCCGGACGCGCTGGCGGTCACCGACCCGGTCGTCGAACAGGTCCTGCTGGGACTGTCCACGGCGGCAGCCGAACACGTCGACGACCTGTACGCCGAGGCCGCCGCCGAATTCCTCGCGGTCCACCTGCACACCCGGTACGGCGGGATGCCGCCGGCCGCGGTACCGCGGTACGAGGACGCCAGGGTCCGCAAGGCGATCGAGCTGATGCGGGACAATCTGCAGGCACCGTTGACGCTGTCGGACATCGCCGGCGAGGTCTGGTTGAGCGTCTACCACTTCCTCCGGGTGTTCAAGGCGGCGACCGGGCAGACGCCGCGCCGCTACCTCACGTCGCTGCGGGTCGAGGCCGCCCGGCGGCACCTCGCCCAGAGCGACGCCTCGATCAGCGAGGTGGCGCACCTGTGCGGGTTCAGCAGCCCGGCCCACCTGTCGTCCGCGTTCGCCCGCGAGACCGGCACGTCCCCGTCGGAGTACCGGCGCATCCGCCGCCGCAATCAGCCGTGAGTGGGACATCGCCGCAGCCAGCCGTGAGCGGACGTCGTCGCAAACAGCAGTGAGCGGACAAGACGACCGAGGCCTCGGCGATGCGCGGAGCGTCTGACTGACCTGGCAGCAATCCGCCGGTCGCGGCAGCAATCTGACGGATGCGACCGCTGAACCGCGATTCCTACCGTGTCCGCATGGACAACGCCCTCTCCGCCGCGTCGGCACCCGCGTCCGCCGACCTGGCATTCAGCGTCAACGGACGTCCGATCCGGGTCACCGTGGATCCGCGCGAGTCGCTGCTCGACGTCTTGCGTGAGCGACTCGACCTCACCGGGGCCAAGAAGGGGTGCGACCACGGTCAGTGCGGCGCGTGCACCGTGCACCTCGACGGACGCCGGGTGGTCTCCTGCTTGACTCCCGCGGTCCAGGTGGACGGCCGTGCCGTGACCACCATCGAAGGCGTGGCGGGACCGGACGGCGAGCTGCATCCGTTGCAGCAGGCCTTCATCGACCACGACGCCCTGCAGTGCGGTTACTGCACTCCCGGCCAGGTGATGTCGGGCCTCGCCTGCATCGCCGAAGGGCACGCAAGCGACGAGGCGGAGATCCGCGAGTACATGAGCGGCAACCTCTGCCGGTGCGGAGCATACGTCGGCATCGTGGCCGCGGTCCGCGAGACGGCTCGACGGACGGGACGCTGACGATGCGACCTTTCACGTACACGGCCGCGCGCACCGTCGACCAGGCGGTCGAGGCTCTGGCCGACGGTGGTCCGGGCGCCAAGGTCCTGGCCGGCGGCACCACGCTCTACGACCTGATGAAGCTGCGGGTCGAGAACCCGCGGGCGGTGGTCGACATCAGCCGGATCGCCGAGCTGACCGAGATCGACGTCTCCGGTCCTGAGCTGCGCTTCGGCGCCGGCGCCCGGATGGCAGACGTGGCGGACCACCCCACGGTACGACGCGACTACCAGGCGCTGTCCGAGTCGTTGTGGCGGGCGGCCTCGCAGCAGTTGCGCAACATGGCGACCGTCGGCGGCAACCTGCTACAGCGCACCCGGTGCAGCTACTTCCGGGGCGGTCCCGCCTTCCCCTGCAACAAGCGCGAGCCAGGTAGTGGGTGCTCGGCGATCGACGGGATCGACCGCCACCACGCACTGTTCGGCGGCAGCGACGCCTGCATCGCGACGTACCCGGGTGACTGGGCGATCGCGCTGCTCGCCTTCGACGCCATGGTCGACGTGGTCGGTCCGGCCGCGCGGCGGACGATCCCCGTCGCCGATCTGCACCGCGAGCCGGGCAGTACGCCGCAACGCGAGCACAACCTGGCGCCCGACGAGGTGATCGTGCGCATCCGGGTGCCGAAGACCCGCGCCGGCCGGGGGTCGACGTACCTCAAGATCCGCGACCGCGAGTCCTACGCCTTCGCGCTCGCCTCGGCCGCCGTCGGCCTCACCGTCAGCCGGCGCGGCCGGATCGAGGAATGCCGGGTCGCCCTCGGCGGCGTGGCGACACGCCCCTGGCGCGTGCCGGCGGCCGAGCACACCTTGATCGGCGAACGACTGACCGAGGACACCGCGCGCCGGGCCGGCGAGGTCGCCTTCGCCGGCGCCCGGGCCGGCCACCACAACGGGTTCCGGATCGAGCTCGGCATCCGAACCGTCACCGAAGCATTGATGATCGCCGGAACGCGGGCCACTCGATGAGCCGCACGACCACAGGAGGCTGTTGACGACATGCCCACACGGCGTAATTTCCTCCGCGGCGCGGGTGCGGCCACTGCCCTGGCCGGAGTGGAGACGGTCGGATCCGCGGTGCCGGCCGCCGCCCTGGTCGGCGAGCAGACCGAGCGCCGGCCCTATGTCCGCCGCGTCGATGCCCGCGACAAAGTCACCGGCGCCGTTCGGTACGGGGCCGACCGGACACCGGCCCGGCTGGCTCATGCCGTGCCCGTCGTCGCCACCATCAACAAGGGCCGGGTGGTCGAGTTCGACACGGCCGCCGCGGAGGCGGTCCCCGGGGTGCAGTTGGTGCTGACCCGCATTCCCTCCGACGAGCTCCGTGCGGCCCCGTTCCTGCTGGCGGGTGGATTCGCCGTCCAGAGCCACCAGCCGATGACCTCCGACCGCATCGCGTACAGGGGACAGATGATCGCGCTCGTGGTGGCGGACACGCTGGTCGCTGCCACCGAGGCCGCCGCGCTGGTCAAGGCCCGATACGAGACCGAGCCCTTCGCGGTGGAGCTGGACGCCGACGGCGCGGAGACGTTGCTCCAGGCAACGGTCAACCCGCGCTTCCCCGACACGGTGATGGGTGACGCGGACGCCGCCTACGCGGCGAGCCCGGTCACGCTCGACGTCACGTACCACGGCCCGCCCCAGCACACGGTGCCGATCGAGCTGCTCGGAGGCACGGTCGAGTGGCAGGGCGAGAACCTCATCGTCTACGAGAGCACCCAGAACTCGAACAGCGTCCAGCACGGCGTCGCGTACGAGCTCGGCATCTCCGCGGACCGCGTCGAGGTCATCTCCCCGTCGGCCGGTGGCGCCTTCGGGCAGAAGAACTCGCTCCAGATGCACCTGGGTCCGCTCGCCGTCGCCGCCCGCCGGGTGGGTCGACCGGTCAAGCTGGTCATCCCCCGCACCCAGACGTTCCACGCGGGCAGCTTCCGGCCGGCGAGCCGGCAGCGCGTCAGGCTCGGTGCCGACCGCTCGGGCCGGATGCTCGCGGCGATCCACGAGATCGACGCGCAGACCTCACGGCACGACCTGTTCCCGATGCAGTACACCGAGCTCACCGGCCGGCTCTACGACATCCCCGACTTCCGCGGCCGGCACCAGCTGGTTCGGACCGACACCCAGACGCCCGGATACATGCGGGCACCGTTCGAGCACATCGCGGCGTTCGCCTTCGAGTCGACCGTCGACGAGCTCGCCTACCGGCTCGGACAGGACCCGGTGGCGCTGCGGCTCGCCAACGACGCGCCCACGACCGACCCGATCAGTGGCAACCCGTTCTCGTCGCGGCATCTCGCCGAGTGCCTGCGCCGGGGCGCGAGCCTCTTCGGTTGGGCGGACCGGCGGCCTGCCCCCGGATCGATGCGCGCCAAGGACGGCACCCGGATCGGCTGGGGCGTCGCGTCCGGCGCGTACAAAGCAGCCACCGCACCGGCAACCGCCGTACTGCGGGCCGAAAGTCTCGGACGCCGGCGGTGCCGGGTCACCATCACCGTCGATGGCCACGAGATGGGCCAAGGCATCCGGACCGCCATCACCACCCTGATGTCGAGCAACCTCGGCGTCCCGGTCCAGGACGTCGTCGTCATCGTGGGCGACACCCGGGGCGCGCCGCCGATGCACACCACCGCCGGGTCGTGGGGCACCGCCACCGCGCTGCCCGCGGTCGACGCCGCGCTGGCGAAGCTACGCGAACAGCTCGGTCTGCCCCCAAGCGGCCGGGTCGACCTGCCGGCCGCGATGGCCGGCCGGCCTCCGGTCGAGGTCCAGGCCCGGACCAAGGCTCATGGCCAGCCGGACGACATCTGGGACCGCGTCGCCACCGGGATCGCGGCCGGCGTCGGGCCGCAGTACCCGGAATTCACCTCGATGAGCTACATCGCCCACTTCGTCGAGGTGAGGATCGAGCTGCGGATCCGGCGCATCCGGGTGCCACGGGTGGTTAGCGTCGCCGACTGCGGCCGGGTCGCGAGCCCGGTGACAGCGGTCAGCCAGGTTCGCGGCGGAGTGGTCTGGGGCATCGGCGCGACACTGCGAGAAGGCAGCGAAGTCGACCCGCGCTTCGGCGGGTTCCTGAGCGCGTCCCTGGAGGACTACGCGATTCCGGTCAACGCCGACATCGGGGATATCGACGTCAGCCTCATCGACAAGCCCGACCTCCGGCTCAACTCCGTCGGTGTCAAGAGCCTCGGCGAGGTGTCGATGGTCGGCGTCGCACCGGCCATCGCCAACGCGGTCTACCATGCCACCGGCCGGCGGGTGCGCCACCTGCCGATCCGCATCGAGGACGTGATGTGACGACATGACTGCCACGGCCGCCGAGCTCGCCGCGATCAACCGGGAATGGCGGAGCAGTCGCGGGTCGGCCCTCGCCCTGGCCACGCTCATCGAGGTGGAAGGGTCGTCGTACCGGCGTCCCGGCGCGCGGCTGCTGATCGACGCCGGCAGCCGCACGGTCGGCAACCTCACCGGCGGCTGCCTCGACCAGGAGATCGTCGAGGCGGCTCGGGAGGTTCACCGCAGCGGTGTCGCGCAGGTCGTCGAGTACGACCTGCGCGGTGCCGAGGAGGCGGTCCTCGGTTGGGGGATGGGGTGCAACGGGTTGCTGCGCATCCTTGTCGAGCCCGCGACCGCGGACAACAGCTTGCTCCACCTGCTTGATCAGACGGTGCGGCTTCGCAGACCGGTCCGAATCGCCACGGTGGTGTCCGGACCCCAGACCGGACACCGTTGGTGGCAGGTGGACGGGGAGGAACCCGCCGGAACGCTACCTGGGTCCATGCCGTCGCACACTGAGCCGGACGGGCACGATGTCTTCACTGAAACGTTGCTGCCGGCCCCCCGCGTCGTCATCTGTGGCGCCGGGGACGACGTACCGCCCGTCGTCCGCGCGGCGACCGGCCTGGGCTGGGAGGTCGTCGTGGTCGATCACCGCCGCCTCCTGCTCGCTCCTGAGCGTTTCCCCGCCGGTACGACGCTGGTCCGCACACTCCCGGAGGTCGACGCCTTCAGCTACGTCCTGGTGATGACGCACAACTTCCTCCGCGACTGCGAATACCTCGCCGCCGCGCTCGCCACGCCCGCGAAGTACATCGGTGTGCTCGGGCCGAACCGCCGGCTCCGGCGGATACAGGAGTACTTGGCCTCCGACGGCTTCATCCCCAGCCTGGCCGACGAAGCCCGGCTGCGTGGTCCCGTGGGCCTCGACCTGGGCGGCCAAGGCCCCGACGAGATCGCCGTCGAGATCATTGCCGATCTCCTCGCGGCGACACGTCGTCCCATCCACCAGAGCGCCTCCGTGCATCCGCGTCGCCGCTCAGACCTTGAGGCGTCAACTCCTGGCGGGCTCGTGCGGTCGACCTGGCCGACAACACCGTAGTCCGCCTGGGATCGATCGGCGACCGCTCGCGCGCAGTGCGCCGTACCGGGCGGCGGCGGAATGCGGTCAGGTGGTGACGTTGCCGTACGGCGGGCGGAACTGCCGGTGCGAGGGAGATGCCTTCTGCGTGGGCCTTGGCGCGGATTGCGTCCTCGCTGCGTCCCAGTTTGATGCTCATCACGCCGGTCGGGGTGTTGCTGTCGGCAAGCTGTCGCAGTCTTGCGACGTCCTGGTCAGTCCAGTCTTCGCCGCCTTTTCGGCCTGTCACCGTCTGAGACACCGTGTCCTCCTTCGATTGTTGCCCACCGCCCCGGTACCCAGACAGTGAGCGATCAGACGCGCATCGCGATCGGCGTTGCGCCTGTCGGACGGGCCACCGCATGGTTGATCACGTGGACGTCGATGCGGCGGTGATCGAGCTGTACGGGCTGCCGCCCGAGCAGTTCACCCCCGCACGCAACGAGCTCGCCAGAGTGGCCAGGGACGCCGGTGACCCGCGGACCAGCGCCGTCATCAAGACTCTCAAGAAGCCCACAGTCGCGGCCTGGCTGGCCAATCAGCTGATCCGCGCCGCCCCCGACCAGATCAACGACCTCACCGAACTCGGAGAACAACTGCGCCAAGCGCAGATCTCCGGCGACGGTGCACGGCTGCGCCAGCTGACCCCACACCGCCACCGGTTGGTCCAGCAGCTGGTCAAGACGGCTCGAGCGCTGGCGCGTGACCACGGGCGCCCGGTGAGTCAGCAGATCGCGCAGCGACTGACCGAGACTCTCGACGCGGCCGTGGTGGACCCCGGCGCCGCGCAGCTGCTGCGGTCCGGACAACTCACCAGCGCGCTGCGCCACGTCGGTTTCGGCGTCGTCGACGAGACCGGCGGATTCGCCGAACTCGCCCCGATCAAGCCTCGGGTAGTCCGCAGTACCCGACCCAAAGTGCCGGAGAAGAAGACCACCACCACCCGTCCGCGGCGAGCCCCGAAGGTGGACCGCACTCTCCAGAAGCGCCGCTCCGAACTCGAGTCTCGGGCGAAGGAGGCCGAGTCGGAGTACGCGGCCGCCGAGGCAGAACGGGCCGAGGCCGAAGCGCAACTGAGCGCACACGACCACCACATCGCGGACCTGGAAGCCACCATCGAACGCCTCGCGGAGTCGCTGGAACGGGCGCGCCAGGAGTTGCGAGACGCCAACCGCCGGACCAGGCGACTTCAGGTCGAGCTGGCGCGCACAACCAGAAACGCGGCGATCGCCCAACGTCGCCGCGACGCGAACCAGCAAACGCTCGCGAGGCTCGAGGACTGACCGTCTTCGGACCGCGGCCGCCGCTGCCGGCTGAAATTGTCGGTGCCAGGACCGATCATCTCTGTATGGGTCAGGGCGGTCGGCGGCTGGTCTGACAATGACCGACAGCCGACGCACGATCAGGCTGTCCGGTGGTCCCGGTCACGGCCAGGTCTTCTACGTCGACGACTGGGAGGAACGTCGCCGCGCGGCCCGGCGAATGGGCCGCACCCCGGACGACATCCGCGGCTGGGCCCTCGCCTATCACCCCGCCGGCGACGGCACCGACGTCTGGATCTGGGTAGACCCGCGCCCCCCGCGTGAACGCAATGCCTAACCGTCGAAGCTTGCGCAAGGTACGTCGCAAGGCGGGGTAACACAATCTCGTCCAAGCCGGGCCGAGACCTCGACGACGTACACCGTGGTCAGAAGCTAGATAATTGCCACCAGCAATGGTTCGGAAATCCGGCGGCGAGAACGGGCAGCCGCACCGACACGGTTGGTGAGCCCTGAACCAGCCCCCGGATGGTCGTTGCGGTCAGCCGGTGCGGAGGTCGAGCGCGAGGCAGTTGGCGACGTCGACCGGCCGGGTGTCGGGTAGTCGGACGACCAGGATGCCCTGAGCTTGCTCGAACGGAACTGGGCCGTGGCCGAGCAGCGTCACGCCGGTCACCATCTCATGGTCAGCGAGGCTACGTATCACTGCCCGTCCGTCGCTCGGCCAAGCCATCTGGAATGCGTAGACCGTGTCGTCCCGGCGGGTGAAGCGAAAGTCGGCCGCCGTCCACCTCACGCGATCCTCGGTGAACCCGTCGATCATCACGCTGGACGGCCCCTCTCCGAAGACCCGGAACGGTCGAGTGCTGTAGATGCCGTCACCGCACACCCGCATCCACGCGCCGAGGTCGTCGAGAAGCTGCCGGCATTCGGCGTCGAGCGTGCCGTCCGGCAACTGCGGGACGTTGAGCAGGAGGTTGCCGTTCTTCGACACGATGTCGACCAGCATCTCGATCACGTGGCCAGAGGTCTTGTAGACATCGCGAACGTTGTAGAACCAGTCCCCGACCGACGTGTCCGTCTGCCACGGTGCGGGGTGGATGCCAGGCGTCTGGCTCCGTTCGATGTCCATCACGCCGACCGTGCTCACTTCAGGTCGACGATCCTTCTGCTGGTAGACAGCACGGTTGATGCCGTGGATCCGCGCGCTGGTGTTGTAGAGATGAGCAACCGCACCGAGACCCGGCGCGTAGTCGACCTCGCCGAACGGCAACGGACCGTCGGAGTACAGGAGGTCGGGCTGGTACCGGTCGATCATCTCGGTCACCGCTTCGAGCCAGTAACGACGCCACTCGGGATCGTCGCAGTACCACGGGTCCGGCACCTCCACGTCGTCTGCCGGCAGATACCGACTGTTGTCGAGGTAGAAGTCCCGGTAGGCCGGATCGGTTCCGTCGTACGGCACACCCGCGAAGGGACCGTGCTTGTCGCTGCCCTTGTTGACGGCCATCCATCCGAGCGCGGCACCGAGATGCTCGGTGATCCCGAACGGCAGTCCGCGCCCGTCCGCGGCCGCCTTCCACAGGCCCACGATGTCCTTGCCCGGGCCGACCTTCAGCGAGTTCCAGGGATTGACGGTCGACTCGTAGTTGAAGAAGTTGTCGTGGTGAACGGCCTGCGCCACGAAGTACCGTGCGCCGGCCGCGACGAACCGGTCCATCAGCTCTTCGGGGTCGAACCGCTCCGCCCGCCACAGCCGTACGACGTCCTTGTAGCCGAACTCCGACGGATGGCCGTACGTCCTCAGATGGTACCGATACTGATCGGTGCCTTGCCGATACATGTGCCGGGCGTACCAGTCACCGTAGCGCGGCACGGACTGGGGTCCCCAATGTGACCAGATGCCGAGTTTCGCGTCCCGGAACCAGTCAGGGCACTCGAAGGTGGCCAGGGACTCGAAGGTTGCGTCGAACGGCACCGTCGCTCCTCGTCAGTGATGGGAGTGTGGACCGGCCGGCACACTCCGGCCGGTCCAGGGTCGACCTACTTGTTGGGCATCTTGTCGTACGCGGTCTGCTGGATTTCCAGGTAACGCTTCAGGCCGAGGCCCTCGAGGCCCTTGACGTAGGCGTCCCAGTCGGACTCGATGTTCTTCGAGCCGGTGATGAACTGCAGGGCGTTCTGCTGGACGTAGTTGTCGATGTTCGTCTGGAGCGTCGCGACTTCAGTCGCCAGCGACGGATCGATCCACACCTTCCAGAACGGGTAGATCTGTGACTTGTCCTCCTTGCCCGCGTAGAGCTTGGTGGCCTCGAACAGGCGCCGCTCGTACCCGGCCTGGCTGTAGATGTCGGTCGCGATCGCCTCGGAATTCCGGAACTTCTCGGTGTTGTTGTACTGCGCCATCGCTCCCCACCCGGAGTTTCGCGGCGGCGAGCCGGGCTTCTGCGGGATCTGCTTGAACGTCGGCTTCAGTGACTTGTCGAGCGCGACGTCCCCGGGCTGTGGCTTCTGCCAGGCCTTGCCCTCGCTGCCGAACTGCCCGTTGATCTGTCCCTCGTCGGTGAAGATGTAGTCGAGCAGCTTGATCGCCTGGATCTGCTCCTCCGGCGTGGCCTTGTTCGTCAGCACGAACGTCGCACCGGGCGCACTCGGGAAGTTGTACCCGGCGTAATTCACCCCCTTCGGTCCGGTGAGCGGCGGAACCGCGTCGTACTGCTTGTCCCGGCCGTCGGGCACCCCGATGCTGACCGCCTCGCCCAGGTGCAGGACGGTGGTCGAACCGAGCATGGGCACCTTGCCACCGTCACCCTGCTGGGTCAGCGCGTCCGCGTTCTGGGTGAAGGCGCCCTTGTCGATCAGGCCCTCCTTGTAGAGCGAGTTCAGGTACGCCAGACCCTCACGCCAGCCGTCCTTGTTGGCCTGCACGTCGACCTTGCCGTCGTTCAGGACCAGCGTCGAGTTGTTGTAGCCGCTGGCGCCCTGCGGGTTGTAGATGAAGGCGTTCATGAAATACGCGAGCGGCGGCGTCCGCACGCTCGCGCTGAGCGGGACCTCGTCCGCCTTCCCGTTCCCGTTCGGGTCTCGCGTCTTGAACGCCCGCAGCACCTCCCGCATCTCCTCGGTGGTCTTCGGCTGCTGCAGGCCGAGCTTCTTCAGCCAGGCCGAGTTCATCCACAGCTTGCCCTGGTACGAGCAGTGGTAGCAGTCGACCCATTGCGGCATGCCGTAGATCTTGCCGTCCGGCGCGGTCGCCATCGCCTTCCACTCCGGCTCCGCGTCGAGCGCCTTCTTGATGTTCGGCGCGTACTGGTCGATCAACTGGTTCAGCGGTACGAGGACACCTTGGTTGCCCAGCTTCAGTAGCTCGGTCGGCGTGAACTGGTCGACCCACGGAATCAGCATGTACGCGTCCGGGTAGTCGCCGCTGGCCAGCGAGATCTGCCGCTTCTCCTTGGCCGGTCCGGCATCGAACGTGGTGGTCTGCCACTTGAAGGTGATGTTGAACTTCTGCTTCGCGAGCTTCGTGAAGTCGTTCGTGGCCAGGTTGGTCTCGGCGCCCTGTGGCGCGAAGACGTCCAGTGTCACGGCCGGGTTGCCGGTCACGGTGGGCAGTGGCTTGCTCTCGTCCGCCGTCGTACCGGATCCGCTGCACGCGGCCAGACCGAGTGCCAGCACACAGAGCCCGGCGACCGCCGCGGACTTGGTTCTCCTGAGCTGAGTTGTCATGTTGTCCCTCACAGGGGGTAGAGGTGGTGCGAAGGATCAGCCCTTGACGGCGCCGATCATGATTCCCTTGGTGAAGTAGCGGGCGACGAACGGGTAGATCAGCAGCACCGGCACACTGGCCACGACGATCAGCGAGTACTTGAGCAGATCCGCCAGTTGCTGCCGCTGCAGGACGACGGAAGCGTCGATCGCGCCGCCGCTGTAGGTGTTGAGGATCAGGATGTTGCGCAGTACGAGCTGCAGCGGGAACAGGTCCGGGTTCTTCAGGTAGATCAGCGCGTCGAAGTACGAGTTCCACTGCGTGATCGCGTACATCAGCGCGACCACGGCGATCATCGGCTTGGCCAGCGGGATCACCACCGACCAGAGGAACCGCAGGTCGCCGCAGCCGTCCAGCTGCGATGCCTCGACCAGCTCCTCGGGGATCACGGTGCGGAAGTACGTCCGCGCGATGATCACCTGCCAGACCCCGATGGCCTGCGGGACGATCAGTGCCCAACGGGTGTCCAGCAGTCCGACCTGCTGGACCACCAGGTACGTCGGGATCAGCCCGCCGGTGAACAGCATGGTGAACAGGATCAGGCTCATCACCAGGTTCCGCCCGACCAGGGTCCGGCGCGACATCGGATACGCGATCGCGATCGTCATCACGACACTGACGATCGTGCCGACGACCGTGTAGAACAACGAGTTCGCGTAGCCGCGGAGAATCTGCGGGTTCTCGAACACCGCGTCGTACCCGCGCAGCGAGAACTCCACCGGCCAGAACAGCACCCTGCCCGACGACACCGCCTCAGGGCTGCTGAACGAACTCGCCACGATGTAGAGCAGCGGCATCAGAACGACTGCCAGGAACACCGTCAGCAGCAGATAGACACAGAACATGAAGATCCGGTCCGTGCGCGACTCCCGGATCCGCCGCGCCCGCGACGCACGCCGCTCCTTCCGCGCGCTCACCCGCGTCGCGGTCTCACTCCCGGCGCTCATGACCACAGTCCGTTTCCGGTGATGCGCTTGGCGACCATGTTCACGCCGAGCAGCAGGACCAGGTTGATGACAGAGTTGAACAGACCGACGGCGGTGGCCAGGCTGAAGTCGGCGTTCAGCAGCCCGGTCTTGTACACGTAGGTGGCGATGATCTCGGACTCACTCAGGTTCAGCGGGTTCTGGAACAGGAAGGCCTTCTCGAACCCGATCGCCATGATGTTGCCGACGGCAAGAACCAGGATGATCACCGCGGTCGGCATGATGCCCGGAAGATCCACGTGCACGATCCGCTGCAGCCGGCTGGCGCCGTCGATCTTGGCCGACTCGTGCAACGCGGGGTCGACCCCGGCCAGCGCCGCGAGGTAGATCACCGCGGAGTACCCGGTCGTCTGCCAGACGTCGGACCAGACATAGATGTGCCGGAAGTAGTCCGGGTCACCGAGGAAGTCGATCGCCGGCACCCCGAAGAACCCGAGCCCTTCGTTGACGATGCCGAGCCGCGGCGACAGCATCAGGATCGTCATCGACACCACGACCACCGTCGAGATGAAGTACGGCGCGTAGGTCACCAGCTGGACCGACTTCTTGAACAGACCGGTGCGCACCTCGTTCAGGGCCAGCGCCAGGATGATCGCGAACGGGAAGCTCGCCGCGACGGTGTACACCGACAGCAGGAACGTGTTCTTCAGCAGGGTCCAGAACACCGGGTTCTGGAAGAACAGCTCGAAGTTCTGCCAGCCGACCCACGGACTGCCCCAGATGCCCCTGACCACGTTGTAGTTCTTGAACGCCAGGACGGCGTTCGACATCGGGATGTACTTGAACACCACGAACCAGATCAGCGGCACGACCATCAGGAGATAGAGAGTCCAGTGCCGGCGCAGACTCCGCCGCAGACCGGTGATCGTGGTGCGTTCACGCCGTCGGCGTCGCCGTTGCGGGGCCGGTGCTTCGCCGACGGGCGGCGGGAT
Organism: Kribbella swartbergensis; assembly: GCF_054784135.1. Lineage (NCBI taxonomy): Bacteria > Bacillati > Actinomycetota > Actinomycetes > Propionibacteriales > Kribbellaceae > Kribbella > Kribbella swartbergensis. The sequence continues at coordinate 596,896 of NZ_BAAGPM010000017.1, read as the reverse complement.
GCTCGTCAGGACTGCCATCAGGGTCTCCTCCCTCGGACCGGTCAGCTGAAGCCGAGACGGTGGGATGTGCGCGCACTCAGCTGGACTGCGATCCGCTCATGGCCGTAGCGGACGACGCGCTCCTGGTCCCGATCCGCGGTGAGCACCACGTCGACACCACCCGTGCTCCAGGCGATGTCGACCGTGACGCCGCCACGGGCGCGGAGACCCGTCACCCGGCCGGTCGGCCAGTCGTCCGGCCGGGCCGGCAGTACCTCGATCTCCCCGGTGTGGCTCTGCAGGAGCATCTCCGCGATCCCGGCGGTCGCGCCGAAGTTGCCGTCGATCTGGAACGGCGGGTGTGCACAGAAGAGGTTCGGGTAGACGCCGGCTCCGCTGCCGACATAGTCCGTGCCGGTGTCGTCCGCCGGCGTCAGGAACGCCCGGACCAACCGGTGCGCGCCGGCGGAGTCCCGCAGCCGCGCCCGCAGGTTGATCTTCCAGGCCAGCGACCATCCGGTGGCCTGGTCACCACGCAGGTCGAGCGTGCGCGCGGCGGCTGCCGCGAGGGCCGGGGTGCCGTCGGGGGTGATCGCGTCGCCGGGGTGAAGGCCGACCAGATGCGACATGTGCCGGTGGTGCGGGTCCTCCTCGGGCAGGTCGGCGGCCCACTCCTGCAGTTGCCCGCGGCTGCCGATGGGCGGCTCGGGGATCCGCTTGCGGGCCAGGACGAGACGTTCCACCAGTGGATCGATCAACCCGAGCAGTCCGGCGGCCTGCGCACACCGGTCGAACAGGTCGGAGATCAGTGCGAGGTCCATCGTCGCCGAGACCGTGACCGACGCCGGTTCGCCGTCATCGGCCAGGTAGTCGTTCTCCGGCGAGGTGGACGGCGACGTACCCAGGCTGCCGTCCGGCAGTTCGACCAGCCAGTCCAGGCAGAACTCCGCGGCGCCTCGAAGGATCGGCCACGCCCGGCCGAGGAACTCCAGATCGCCCGTGAAGGCGTAGTGATCCCACAGATGGCGGACCAGCCAGGCACCGGCCATCGGCCAGTTGGACCACCTCGGATCGCCCTCGACGGGAAGCGTCCAGCACCAAGCGTCGGTGTTGTGATGTGCCGTCCAGCCGCCACAGCCGTACCGGTCCTCCGCCGTACGACGACCTGCCTCGGCGAGGTGCCCGAGAAGGTCGAGCAGCGGCTCGTGGCACTCGGGCAGATTCGTCGTTTCCGCCGGCCAGTAGTTCATCTCGGTGTTGATGTTGACCGTGAAGTTCGAGCTCCACGGCGGCCGGAGGATGTCGTTCCAGATCCCCTGCAGGTTGGTCGGCAGTCCACCGGGACGCGAGCTCGCGACCATCAGGTAGCGCCCGTAGTTGAACACCAGAGCCGCCAGCGCCGGGTCATCGCCATGCTGGGTCAACCGCGCGTCGGTCGGCAGATCCGCGCAGTCCCGCGCTCCGGTCAGCTCGAGCGACGATCGGCGGAACAGCTCCTGGTGGTCCGCGGTGTGCTCGGCGCGGAGTTCGTCGTACTCATGGCCCAGCGCGGCCAGCACCCGCTCGTCAGCCGCTGTCCAGCATTCCTCCGCCGTCCGGGTCGGCGGTGTCGACGGGCCGTCGTACCCGGTGGCTGTGGAGAGGATCAGAGTCACTTCGCCGGCTCCCCGGATGGTGAGACCGGTCTCGTCGGCGGTCACCTCACCGTCGGTCCGCGAGCGCAAGGCGATCGCCGCTGACATGCCACGATCCGGGCCGTCGGAGTACCGGATCGGCTCCGGTACGTCGCGATGCGGTGGCGCGACATCAGCCGGGGCCTGCAGTAGCAGTCCGACCCCGCCGTCGGCGAGCTGCGGCCGCGAACGTAGCTGCGAGGTGAGCCACGCCGTGACACTGAGCGCGGCTGACTTCGATGACGTGATGCGCAGGACCAGCACCCCGGCCGGTGCGCTCACGAACACGTCCTGCCGGACTGCCACTCCCCCGATCTCGTACTCCGCCGACGCCGTTGCCGTGTCGAGATCGAGTTCTCTGCGGTACTGCGCTACGTCGCCGGCAGCCGGCGTGGAGCCGTCGATCGCGATGTCGAGCAGCAGATCGCCGAGCGGCAGGTATGCCTGCGAGTAGCCGGAATGGAATCCGCGGGCCAGCTCATGTGCGCGCCGGAGGTCGCCGGCAGCCAGAGCCGCACGCACTGCCTGCACCGCCTCGGCTCCGACGGCGCCGAGCGGCTCCGACAGCAGGCGCGCCGTCTCCGGACCGCCTGACCACAGAGTCTCGTCGTTCAAACCGATCCGGTCGGCTCCGACGCCACCGAAGCACATCGCGCCGATCCGGCCGTTGCCGAGCGGCAACGCCTCCAGCCAGGTACCGGCGGGCCGGTCGTAGTACAGCCGGTTCGCAGCCGTCCGGTCCGAGCCCACCAGGTCGCTCATCCCAGCACCTCCAGCGAGGGTTGTATAGGAGAATCATCATATGAATTCAGTGGATCGTAGCGCTGAGGCGGCGCATGGTCCATACTGAAGCGCGTCTGAGGGCGAAATCATCTAATCTATCGGAGCAGCAGGGGGTCTCATGCCACGCATCACGTCGGTGGAGGTCGTCGACGTACGTTTCCCGACTTCGCTCACCCGCGACGGCTCCGACGCGATGAACAAGGACGGCGACTACTCGGCCGCCTACGTCGTCCTGCACACCGACGACCCGAAGCTGACCGGGCACGGCTTCACGTTCACGATCGGGCGCGGCAACGACCTGTGCGTCGCTGCGGCGGCACAACGCGGCCGCCCCTTGGTCGGGCGGGACGTCGACGAGCTCAGCCGCGACTTGGGTGGGATCTACCAGGAGCTGCAGTCGGACACGCAACTGCGCTGGCTCGGGCCGGACAAAGGCGTCGTACACCTGGCGCTGGCCGCCGTCATGAACGCCGTCTGGGACCTGGCCGCGCGGCGAGCCGGGAAGCCGCTGTGGCGACTCCTGGCCGATATGTCACCCGAGGAGCTGGTCGCGGCCGCCGACCTGCGGTACCTGTCGGATGTGCTCACGCCGGAGCAGGCGGTCGCGCTCCTCGCCGACCGCGAACCGGGCCGGGCGCAGCGGATCAAGGAACTCGAGGCCAGCGGGTACCCGTGCTACACCACATCGGCCGGCTGGCTCGGGTACTCTGACGACAAGTTGCGCCGGCTCTGCGAAGAGGCCGTCGCGGCCGGCTACAAACACGTCAAGCTCAAGGTGGGCGCCGACCTGACCGACGACATGCGCAGATGCGGTATCGCCCGCGAGGTGATCGGTCCGGGCGGTCATCTGATGATCGACGCGAACCAGGTCTGGGACGTGCCCGAGGCGATCGAGTGGGTCAAGGCCCTGGCCCCGTTCGGTCCGTTGTGGATCGAGGAGCCGACGCATCCCGACGACATTCTCGGGCACGCCGCGATCCGCCGGGCGGTCGCGCCGATCGGCGTCGCCACCGGCGAGCACGGCATGAACCGGATTCTGTTCAAGCAGCTGTTCCAGGCCGGCGCGATCGACTACTGCCAGCTCGATGCCGCCCGGTTGGGTAGCGTCAACGAGGTTCTCGCCGTGTACCTCCTGGCTGCCTCGTTCGACGTACCGGTGTGCCCGCACGCGGGCGGAGTCGGCCTGTGCGAGTTGGTCCAGCATCTCGCGATCTTCGACTACGTGGCGGTCTCCGCCTCACTGGACCGCCGCGTCACCGAGTACGTCGACCATCTGCACGAGCACTTCACCGACCCCTGCATCGTCCGGAACGGGGCCTACCTGCTGCCCTCCGCGCCCGGGTACAGCGCCGAGATGCGCAGACCGTCGCTTGCGAGGTACACGTTCCCGACCGGATCCTACTGGGCGTCGCAGGACAGCGCGGAGTCGGTGGCATGACAGCCGGCGTCGGGCCCCGCCGGGAACCGAGCGCCCCGGCGGACGACGGCCGGACAGCCGCTCGCGTCGGTGTCTCGCAGACCGACGTCGTCGTCCAGGGCATCAAGAAGCTGATCATCGACGGCGCGCTCCGGCCGGGTGACCGCCTGCCGGTCGAGAAGGACCTGGCCGAGGCGTTGGGAGTCTCCCGCGGTCCGCTGCGCGAGGGTGTCCGTGCGCTGTCCATGATGGGTGTGCTCGAAACCCGGCAGGGCGACGGCACCTACGTCACCGCCCTCGACCCATCGTTGCTGCTGGCACCGATGGGCTTCGTGGTGGACTTGCAGGACCACAGCGGCGCGCACCACCTGCACGCCGTACGGCGAATGCTCGAGACCGAGGCGGCCGGACTGGCGGCGACCCGGATCAGCGAGGAGGCGCTCGCCGCGGCCGACGAGATCCTGCGCCGGACCGAGGCCGAACTGACCGACGGCGTGCCGGACCACGAGGCCCTGATCGACAACGACATCGCGTTCCACCGCGTCATTGCCCAGGCGTGCGGCAATCCGGTGCTGTCGGCGCTGATCGAGGCTCTCGGCGGACGGACCACCCGCGATCGACTGTGGCGCTCGATCAGTCAGGAAGGCGCCGACGAAGCCACCCACGGCGAGCACCGGGCCATCCTCGATGCCCTGGCGGGTCGCGACCCCGACCGGGCCCGCGTCCGGATGGCCGCCCACCTGTTCGGCGTCGAGGACTACCTCCGCCAACGTCCACCCGGCCACGACCTCTGAGGACCGTTCCATGCCGTCGTTTGCGGCACCCTGGCCGGGTGACTCGCCGGCGGGTTGGTGTGGGTCCCGTCAGGCCATGGCGCCGGCCGCCAGGGACACTGAGGTGTCCGCCAGCCGGTCCGCGTCGACCGGTTGCCGCGTGCGGATGAGTTCCTGGACCGGTCCGATGCCGTCGTCCCAGAGATTGATGTGCATTCCTGCGACCACTCGGTCATCGGCCAGCCAGAACGCGTGGAACGCCTGCTTCTCGACCGCTCCGCGGATCACCAGCCGGTCGTAGCCGTCCGGGCCGATCAAGCCGCAGAACTCCATCCCGACGTCGTACTGATCGGTGAAGAAGTACGGAAGCTCGTCATAGGCGACCCGTTCACCCAGCATCGCCCTGGCCGCGACCGGCGCCGCCTTCAGCGCGTTGTCCCAGTGCTCGACCCGCAACTGCCCGCCGTAGAAGGGACGATGCGAATTCGCCACATCGCCGACCGCGTAGATGTCCCGGTCATCGGTGCGCAGCGACTCGTCGACCAGGATCCCGTTGTCGCAGCTCAGACCCGCATGCTGCGCGAGTTCGGTGTTCGGAATCGCGCCGATGCCCACCACCACCGCGTCGGCCGCGAACTCGCTGCCGTCGTCGGTCACGACACCGGTCACCCGGCCGGTCCCCCGAAACTCGGTCACGTTGCACCCGAGCCGCAGGCCGACACCGTTGCGCAGGTGCAGCGACGCGAAGAAGGCGCCCATCTCGGTCCCGAGCGCGGCGACCAGGGGCGTCGGCTGTGGATCGACGATCGTGACGTCACAGCCGTACTCGCGGGCGGCGGCCGCGGTCTCCAACCCGATCCAGCCGGCGCCCACGACAACGATCCGCCCGCCGCCTCGGAGCGCCTCGCGCAAGACGTCGGAGTCACCGACCCGGCGCAGGTAGTGGATGCCGTCGAGATCCGCCCCCGGCAGCCGGAGACGTCGCGGCGACGCCCCTGTTGCCAGCAGCAACTTCGCGTAACCGATGCGATCTCCGGTGTCGAGCTCGACCTCGTGGGCGACACGGTCCAGCCTCGTCGCGCGGTGGCCCAGCAACAACTCGACGCCGTGTTCGGCGTACCAGGGCTCCTCGTGAACGTAGATCTTGTCGCGTTCGTCCTTGCCCATCAGGTAGCCCTTGGACAGCGCGGGCCGCTGGTAGGGACGCTCGGTCTCGTCACCGATCAGGACGATCCGCCCGCGGAAGCCATGCTCCCGCAAGGCCTGGGCCGTCTTGGCACCCGCCAGGCTCGCGCCGACGATGACATAGCTTGGTTCTTCGGTCATGATCGCCTCCGGCCGGCTCAGGAGCCGTGGCGGGCAGGTGCGTACCGGGTGGCGAGCCGGGCCAGCGCGACGGCGGCGACCAGGAGCCCGAAGTCGCGCAGCGCGACGTCATAGAAGCCTGGGATCGTCAGCAGGTTGAGGATGATGCCCGCGAGCCAGGCCGCAACGATCAGCCCGCCGTACCGCGGGATCAGAGCGACGGCGACGCCGGCGACGATCTCGATGACACCGACGGCATACATCGCGTCCTGACCGGACCCCGGAACGATGTCATCGATCCACGGGGCCAGATAGCCCGGCCAGTCGGTCAGCAGATTGGCGAACTTGTCCAGGCCGAACACGATCGGCGCCACCGTGAAGACCGTTCGCAACACCAGGAACGCCTGATACGCCGGGTCGGACAACGCCTCCCGGCGTGCAGTGCGGGTGCTGGGCACCTCAGTCGTCATCGCTCCCACTCCTTCTAAAGTAGATACATCTTGACTTTAGAAGCCTGCGTGGTTTTCGTCAATGGGACTTGGCTTTAGAGTGGTCCCGTGGACGGCTCGCGGGAGGCTCGGATCGTGGCGGTCGCGGCGTTGGAGGAGCCGACGCGACGGCGGCTGTACGACCACGTCGTACGCCAGGCGGGTCCGGTGACCCGGGACGAGGCTGCCGCCTCCTTGGGTGTCCCCCGCTCCACCGCCGCCTTCCACCTCGACAGACTCGCCGACGAAGGCCTGCTCGAAGTCGTTTTCGAACGCCGCACCGGGCGATCCGGGCCCGGTGCCGGACGACCGTCGAAGCTGTACCGCCGCTCCAGCCGGCACGTCGGCGTATCGCTGCCCGAACACCGCTACGACCTGGCCGGCAGCCTTCTTGCCACGGCGATCGAAGATGCCGAAACCTCGGGAGAGTCCCCGCGAGCAGCCCTCGAACGGCGTGCGCGCCAAGTAGGTGCCGAGCTGGCCGCAGCAGCCACCGTCACCGGCGCGACTCCTGAGACGGACAGCCGAGCCACCGTGATGCACCTCCTCGAGGAACACGGCTTCGAACCGCGCGCCGAAGCGAACGCCATCGTCCTCGGCAACTGCCCGTTCCACGCGCTGGCCCAGCAGCACACGGACCTGGTCTGCGAAATGAACCTGTGCCTGCTCGAAGGACTCCTGGCCGGACTGGGCTCCACCCACCTGACAGCCCACCTCAAGCCGCACCCAGGGCGATGCTGCGTCCGCCTCGAGGCGGACGCGTCCCAAGCCTCCTAGCCCAGAACGAAGCGACGACCAGGACCTCACCGCCGTCCTGGCGCCGCCGATGTGAGTAGCGGGTGAGCATTTCGCACGATGCGGCGGCGACTCGAGCGGCGGACGCTGGGGGCACCAAGTTGTCCGATCGGCCGAGAGGGTTTGCCATGGATGCCCTGACGAGGGGAACGCGGGTTGAGCGTGTTCACAACCCACCGAGTGCGCCGACACGCGATCTACGGCGGTTCCAGCGCATCGTGGCGGGGATCGTCCTGGTCGTTCCGGCCAGCTCGGTGACGATCGCCCGCCTGTTCATGACCGATGACTCCGACACGCGCAGGGCGCTGGACCAGATCGCGGCGGATCCCAGCGACCAGCGTGTCGTCGTCTGGCTGGGGTTTCTGTCCGCGCTCACCGTCGTCCCCGCCTTTCTGGCCCTCGCTCGGCTGGCCAGACGCCGGCGCCCGGTTCTCACCACCATCGCCTTGGGGATCAACCTGGCGGCTTACCTGGGCGGCTACGCGATGTTCGCCATCGACGGCCTCTACCTGGCCGGAGCCGCCGTTCCGGCGCAGCAACGAGACGGCGCCGCCGCCTTGATCGACGCGACCTGGTCCAGCGGTGCGTCCGGGCTCAGTACGGCGATGTTCGTGATCGGTCATGTTCTCGGTGCGATCCTGATGGGCCTCGCGCTGCGAGGCAGCATCCCGACCGTCGGATGGCTGGCGATGATCTTGTCGCAGCCGGGTCACGTGGTCGCGTTCGTCGTCTTCCAGAACGTCGTCATGGATTCGGTGGCGTGGGGCCTGATGGCGCTGTGCTTCGCGATCGCCGCCGTCACCGTCCTGCGCACACCCGACCACGAGTGGGACCTGCCACCGCGCCCGGCCGGTACGACGGAACGCGGCTGAGGACGGCCGCCATGGTCACGTGGTCGCGGGCGAGCACATCCGCCGGACAGACGTTCGTGTTCACCGAGCACGGTGTGGGACCACTCGTCGTGTTCTGGCACGGCTTTCCCGATACGCCGTACAGCTGGACAGGCATCACCGGCAAGGTTGCCGCGGTCGGCTACCGAACCATCGCGCCGTGGCTGAGGGGCTACCACCCAGAAACCGCCGTCACGGGACTCGACTACCGAGCACTGCACCTTGCGGAGGAAACCGGCAAGCTCCTCGACGCCCTGGGCGAGGACACCGCCGTGGTCGTCGGGCACGACTGGGGAGGAATACTGGCCTACGGGGCAGCCTCTCTGACACCAGGACGTATCCGTGGTCTGGTACCGATCTCGTTCCCACTGCCGGACCTGATACCCCGATCGCCCGCCTTCTTCTGGAGGGTCCGCCATATCGCACGTCTGAAACTGCCGAGAGCGGCACACGCTGCGCGCCGGGACGACTTCGCCTACATCAACGAACTCTACCGACGGTGGGCGCCCAACTGGTCAGGCCCAATCAGGGAGAAAGCGGTCGCCGAGGTCAAGGCCTGCTTCCAGACCCCCGCTTCGCTTGAAGCCGCCATCCAGTACTACCGCGACATGTCCCCCAGAACTCCACCGGAGGTGACGCAGCCTCCCACCATGCCCGGGCTCGTCGTCGGCGGCGCTGAAGACCTGGCTCCGCCGGCCACCATCAAGCAGACAGCTGCCGTACTTGGCGAGGATTGGGATTATCTGATCATCGACGGCGCGGGCCACTGGCCACATCTCGAGAACGAATCGGCGTTCACGGATGGCCTGATCGACTTCCTTCGTAGGCTGCCTACGTCCTCATGAGCTCAACAGGCCGTCCGCCGCTCGGCGCGGCGTGCCTGAGCGGTTGTGGTGGGGTTTGATCGAATGCGTTCGGAGTCTTGTTGCTGATGCCGGGTGCGGATGAGCCTGTCTCTGCGCCTCTCGTCCGGACCGGGTGAGAGGACTTGGGCATCTGGCACTGGGAGGCAGCAGCATGCTTGGCAAGATCCGGTGGCGCCGGGCGGCGTCCGTGGCGCTGATCGCTACGTCCATCTGGGCCACTGCGCCTTCCGTCGCCACCTCGGTGAACGAGACCAGTGACCCGGGAACGCTCCCGGCGCTGTCCTTCGGCGACGACGCCACCCCTTGGAAGGACATCGTCGTCGACGGCGACGATGTGGAGCGAGACGCCGACGGGAACGCGTACAACGTCTTCGGCGGCTTCGGCTCGGTCTCCTGCAACAACACGTCGCGGCTGTTGCTCGACTATCGCGAGGAGAACCCGGCGGCGTACTGGCGGATCCTCAACCTCCTGTTCAACCGGCGGACCGGTGCGGGTCTGAACCACATCAAGGTCGAGCTCGGCTCGGACACCGACACCTCGTCCGGCGCCGAGCCCGCGACGAAGCGCAGCGCGGACGAACCGGCGAACGTCCTGCGTGGCGCAGGCTTCCGGCTGATCGCGGACGCGAAGAAGATCAACCCGCACGTCAAGGTCGAGGCGCTGCGCTGGGGCGAGCCGTCGTGGACCGGCAACCGTCCGGCCGACCGGTACCGGTGGTACAAGGAGACGATCGACGCCGCCTACGACACGTACGGCGTCAAGTTCGACTACATCAGCCCGTCGCAGAACGAGGTGAGCATGAACCACCTCGCCTCCGAACTCGGCTGGGTGGTCGACTTCGCGCAACGGCTGGAAGCGGATGCCCGGGCCGACGACGCCCGCTACGACTACTCCAAGATCAAGGTCGTCGCGATGGACTCCTACCGCAACGGCGAAACGGTCTCCGCGGCCATCCTGAACAGTGCGGCGGCACTCGGCCAGATCGATGCCATCGGCATCCATTACACGATCGGGGGCGGGCCGAACCTCACCAGGCTGAACAAGGAGTACGGCAAGGAGATCCTGTACTCCGAGGGTGTCGCGCCGATGATCGACCCGGAGTACCGCATCAACGCCCAGCCGGAGCGGGGCGGGATCGGGGGGACGGTCGGTGCGGTCGACATCGCGGATCGGTTCATCAACGCCTACCGGTGGTCCGGCTCCGGTAACCACCCGGCGCACATGACGTCCTTCCTCTTCCAGCCGGCGGTGAGCGCCCTCTACGAGGGGTCGTCGTACTCGCCCAAGCATCTGATCCGGGCCTCCGACCCGTGGTCCGGTTACTACGAGGGCGGCGTCGGGATCACTCTGGTGCGGCACTTCATGCAGTTCATCGACCAGGGGTGGGAGTACATCGAGGGCGCCAGTTACGGAGACGGAACGTTCGCCGACGGCGGCACCGCGGTCGACTCGAGTACCCGTACGTACCTGACACTGCGGGAGCCGGCGAAGCCGGCCGACGCGAATACCGACCGCCGCGGCACCGACTTCACCCAGGTCCACGCCAACAACACCAGCAAGGCCCGGTACTTCGAGGTCAAGGTGACCGATCTCGGCACCACTTCGAAGACACCGCTCTACCTCTGGCAGACCAAAGGACCGGACGACGCCGCCAGGCAACCGGTCGACGTGAACCACTTCAAGAACATCGGGTACGTCACGCCGGTGCGCTCGGAGACGGGTGACAACGGCAGCAGGTACTTCGTGTACCGCATCAAGGTCGAGCCGTACTCGATCCTCACCATGTCGTCGCAAGCCCGCGGGATCCACCGTTCGGCCAAGGACTACACCACTGGCGAGTACGCGCCGAACGCCGAGAACTCACCGCTTGCGCTCCCGTATTCCGACGACTTCGAGTACGCCGGCTATCCGACCGAGAACGTCAACGGCGTCGACATGACCTACCTGGAGCGGCGAGGAGGAACCCCGCGCTACACGGCCGACCAGAACGGCGCCTTCGAGGTGGTCGAGTCCGGCGACGGCAACCACGACAACGTCCTCCAGCAACGCATCCACGCAGACAACCGCGGCTACACCTGGAACGTCTGGGGCGACGGATCCCAGAACCGGCTCTCGACGGCGACACCGGCGACGATCCTCGGCGATCACACGTGGGCGAACTACCGCGCGTCCATCGATGTGCGCTTCGACCGGACGGTCCGCAACCCGGCCCTTCCCAACTTCGCCGGGCTGGGGGTACGGCAAGTGGTGACCCAGGGATCGGATCTCGCCGCCTACGCCCTGCGCCTGTCCCCCGCCGGCGCCTGGCAACTGCGCAAACTCGACACCGTCGTCGCTTCAGGCACCATCACGGGCTTCGACCCGGACGCCTGGCACCGCATCTCGCTGGAGGCGAAGGAGAACCAGATCACCCCGGCCGTTGATGGTTCCGTGCTGACGACCTGGACCGACTCGGCGCCGAACCCGGTCATGGCAGGTCGCATCGCGCTCACCTCCGGCTACTACCAGAACAGCTGGGACAACCTTTCCGTCGAACCGGTCGAGGGCCACGCCTGGCGTTCGGACAAGCTGGACGACACAGCATCGGGCCTCACCTACACCGGCGCGACGCAGTTCCAGCAAGTGGGTTTCGCGAACTACAACAGAACGTTGCACGTGCTCAGCCCGGGTGCATCGGTGACCGTGCCGTTCCAGGGTGCGGAGCTCAACATCTTCGGAGCGACCGCACGGGCCACGCTCGACGTAGCTGTCGACGGTGCACCCGCCCAGCGGATCACCGTCGGTGCCACCGGCACGCGCCAGACGTCGTACTGGCTCCGCGGGCTCACGACCACTGATCCCCACAGACTGACGGTCACCGTCGTGACGGGCACGTTCACCGTCGACGGCATCGACATCCTGGGAGGGCCGGAGTAGTGCGGGCTCGGTTCAGTGCAAGGCGACCGTGAGCAGGAGGACAGACGGCTCGAGGGCTTCGACGTCGTGGCGCTGCGGGGGTACGGCGACCAGGTCACCTGGACCGAGCTCGATCTCCGCATCGCCGGCGTGCACCTGGACCCGACCTCGCAGGACGTACACCGAAGCGTCCCCGGGACTCTTGTGCTCAGCCATCACCCGGCCCGCGGCCAGCGCGATCAGCGTCTGCCGAAGGCGGGCACCCGGCCTGCTGTAGACCGTGACCGAACTGCGCCCGCTCTCGGCGGACACTGCTTTGGCGAGCACCTCAGCAGACAGTTCGTCAATCGACGCAGCATCCATCAACAGATGATTGCACGACACGGCTGCCCGGGCCCTGCATCGGACCCGGGCAATGTCACTCGCGCCGCCTGGCCGGCAGCGCACGAGACCAGTTCTCGACCGGCCCGTCGCTCACCAGTGATCGCCGATCGGCCGCTACGCTGACTGAATGCGCAGGCACAGCGCGATTCCCGTCCTGCTTCTCTCAGCCACGGCGCTGACCGCAGCCGGGTGCTCGGATTCTGCCTCGGCGCCGTCGTCGGCACCGGCCTCCACCGTCTCGGCGGGCGCAGCCTCGCCGACGCCAACGCCGACGCCGACATCCGCGAGCCCGCCGGCACCAAGCGCCACACAGTCGTCACCGACTCCGAGGATCCCAGCCAGCACGCGGTACAAGGACCCGGCCGCCCAGCTGGTCCGCTCGGTCAACCGCTATGCCACCGGACGGGCTCCCAAACAGGTGGCATTCACGCCGAACGGCAAAGAACTCTGGGTGACGCTGCTCGGTGGCGATGGCGTTGCGGTGCACAACGCGGTGTCCGGGGCCAAGCTCGCCGGCATCCGCCTGGGCCGGCACGGCGGTGCTGTCGAGGTGACCTTCACGCGTGACGGGAAGACCGCATACGTCTCGCAGATGGAGACAGGCACCGTCTGGCAACTCGACGTGGCCTCGCGGAAGGTGCAGCGCAGCCTGGACGTCAAAGGTACCTGGACGAAGGTACTGGCGCTGTCGCCGGACGAACGCACGTTGTATGCCGCGAACTGGACCAGCAACGACGTGTCGGTGATCGACGTACGATCCTGGCAGGTCCGAAAGGTTCTGCCCACCGTGCGCACTCCGCGCGGTCTCTACCCCGCGCCGGACGGCCGGACCCTCTACGTGGCCGGCTACGAGAACGGCGAGGTCGCGCGGCTCGACCTTCGCAGCGGCCAGCAGAAGATCCTGCTCCGCACCGGCGGCGCGATGCGGCACCTGGTCGGCGACGGACGGCGGCTCTATGCCAGCGACATGGGCACCGCCTCCGTGTACGTCGTCGACCTGACGTCCGGCAAGGCACAGCGGCTGGCAAAGGTCGACGATCATCCCAACACCATCGACCTCAGCCCGGACGGGAGGGTGCTGTATGTCTCCTGCCGTGGCCGTAACAACCCCAAGAGCTACTACATCCCGGGTCCCGAGTGGGGTTCGGTGGTCGCGCTGGACGCCAGGACCGGGCGGCCGCTGGACGCGATAGTGGCCGGCAACCAGACCACCGGCCTTGACGTCAGCAACGACGGCGGTGTGCTGGCCATCTCCGATTTCCTCGACAACCGGATCCGGATCTACACCATCCCGCCGTACCAGCGGCTCGCCCAGGGGAAAGGTGGCTTCTGGTCGGGCCACCATGCCCAGCTGGCCAAGTAGGGCCCTCGACCCCGCGGAAGTTCTGCCGCGCCGAGTTGTCGCGTTCCGTGTGCTGAGGCGTTAGCCTCACCCGGCGAGCAGGTTCGGGGGGAACCACGGGGGAGGCGCACGCAGTATGTCGAGAACCGCACCGCCACGGCCGGATGACGTCGCGGGGATGGCTGAATTCGGATCCCGCCTGCGCGAATTGCGCGTCTGGTCGGGCGTGTCCTATCGCGAGTTGCACCGGCGGATCGTCAAGAGCCGCACGGCACGTGGAGTCGCCGAGGTCCCCGCGTACGACACGGTGTACCGCTGCCTTCAGCCCGGTCGCAGCCGCCTGGACGTCGAGCTGGTCGTCGATGTCGTCCGGGCTTTGACCGGCGACGCGGACGAACAGGCCGTCCTCGCCTGGCGGCAGGCCTACCAAGTGGTCAGCGGAGCTGCCTCCGACGCGGCCGTGGTGAACGTGACCGACCGGCTTCCCGATGACCTCGACCTCTTCACCGGCCGCGCAGAGGCGCTCGCCCGGCTGCGGCGGTCCGCCTTCGGGCGGTCGGAGCCGGTGGTGATCGCGGTGGACGGGATGGCGGGAGTCGGCAAGACCCGGTTGATCGTGCACGCCACGCACCTGATGACCGGTGTCGACCAGGTTCTCGCGGTCAATCTTCGTGGCTTCGACCCGCGCGAACCGGCCGAACCGGGCGCGGTACTGGAAGCGTTCCTCCGCCTGCTCGGGGTCCGGGTCACGCGGCTGCCAGGGGGCGACCACGCCACCCGTACGGCGAAACTCGGCGACGTCCTCGCGGACAGGCGATCCGTCATCCTGCTCGACAACGCCGCCTCCGCCGATCAGGTCGAACCCCTCCTGCCCGGCGTACCCGGCAGCGTCGTCCTGGTCACCAGTCGGCGGCGACTCGACTTGCCCGGTGCGGAGCGGCTCCACCTCGGCCCGTTCACCCCGGCAGAGTCCGACGAACTGCTGCGGAAGTCGATCGGGTCTGCCCGGATCGGCGCCGACCCCGAGACCGCTCGGCGCATCGCCGTACAGGTCGGTCAGTTGCCGCTCGCGCTCGCGCTGGTCGCGGGCCGGATCGAGGCCACGCCGGCCTGGAGTCTGACCGATCACCTCGAGCGGCTGGCCGAACGCGGCCGGACCCTGTGCCTGGACGATGCCGTCGAGATCGCGCTCGCCCAGTCGTACGCAAGTCTCCCGCCGAGCCATCGCACTTTGCTCCGGATGCTGGCGCTGCACCCGGGCGCCGACTTCGACGCCTCCGCGGCGGCCGTGCTCGCGGGCGCGGACGTGGCCGCAACGTCAACCCTGCTTGGCGACCTGCTCACCGGAAGCCTGCTGCAACAGCGCTCCCCCGGTCGGTTCGAGCTGCACGATCTGGTCCGGGTGTATGCGGCGAAACGCGGCGGCGACGAGGACCCGGGGAGCGCCCGCCGGGCGGCGTTCACCCGGTTGGTCGACCACTACCAGGCGATGGCCGCCGTGGCCATGGCGGTCTACGCGCCACATGAGACCGATTGGCGTCCGCGGGTGCCGCCGTCCGTCGTACCGGTGGTGGAACCACCGGACCGAGAGGCCGCCCTGGCCTGGCTGGAGGCCGAGAGGGTCAACTTGGTGGCCTGTGGTCTCCGCGCCGCCGAGCAGGATCTGGCCGACCACGCGGCCGACCTGTCGTCGATCCTCTATCGCTATCTCGACGACGCCGGCCACTACGCCGACGGTGAGGTGCTGCATGCGGGTGCCGCCCGAGTCGCTCCGCGCGCCCTGCGCGGGAAGGCCCTGAGCAGTCTCGGGGTCGCCTACTGGCGGCTCGGCAAGTTCGGGGAGGCCCGCGAGGTGTACGCCGAGGCACTCGCCATCGCGACGGCTGCCGGTGATCATCGCGAGCGCATCCGTGCCCTGATCAACCGGGGCCTGGTGCTCGAACGGGTCGGCGCGTACGACGACGCCCGTGGGGACTACCTGCAGGCGATCGAGATCTCGGCCATGATCGGCTCCCGGCTCGCGACGGCCCACGCTCTGCACAACGTGGTGCACCTGGCCGAACGACTCGGCCGGTACGACGAGGCCTATGAGCGGGCCCAGGAGTGCCTCTCGATACTGCGCGAGACGGGTGACCGGGTGACGGAGGGACGCGCGCTGAACAGCAGGGCGGCCGTCAATCTGAGTCTCGGGCGGCTGGACCAGGCACGGGCGGATGCGGAGGAGGCGATCGCCATCGCGCGCGAGGTAGCGAACCGCACCGGCGAGGCTTACGCGCTGATCACCCTCGGCCGGGCCCTCGGCGCGCTGGGCGCTCTCGAGCCGGCGCGGGCGCGGCTGGAGCTGGCCCTGCTGATCGCCCGCGAGGTCGCGAACCGGGACGCCGAGGCAGTCGCGCTGAACGAGTCCGGCACCTTGGACTGTGCGGCTGGATCACCCTCGGCCGGGCTCGACCGGCATCGGACCGCGCTGGCCATCTCCGAAGAGCTGGGCGATCCGTACGAGCAGGCGCGAAGCCACCAGGGCTGTGCCCGGGCCCTGGTCCTCCTCGGCAACGCTCGGGCTGCCCGGTGCGAGCTCCGCCTGGCGCTGGCCCTCTTCGACCGCCTGAACACCCCCGAGGCCCAGACCGTCGCCACCCATCTGGCCACCCTGTCCGCCTAGTTCGGCTTGACCGGATTCGATCGGGAAGTGGGACGCCGCCGCTCCGGCAGGGTGAGCATGGGGCACTGTCCGTGACCGGACAGCTACCGCCCAATGAGAAGGAGTTCGGATATGCGATTCCCCATCAGAGCCCTCGGTATCGCGGTGGGCTCGGCCGCGCTGCTCAGTGTCGGCCTGACGCCCGCCATGGCCGCGGACGGTCATGTGTACGCCCGGGTCTACACGTATCCGTCCGGCGGTACGTCGGGTGGCGAGACCGACGCGGACCTCAACTTCACCGCGGCCCGTTCCGTAACGTACAACAACTGGACCATCAACGACGTCTGTCCGGGTGATGGCTACCGCGTCATCGCGCGTGCACGGGCACAGCTCCGCAACGGCACCTTCGCCAACGGCGTGTGGCACGAGGACGACGGTCTGTGCGAGAGCGACGAGTGGGGTCCGTACGACGGCAAGGAGCTGAACACCAGCGGCGACATCATGAAGGCCGGCCTGCAGGTCTGTGTCGACCTCGGCGACACGCTGAAGTGCCACGCGGAGTTCCGGGACAACCCGCACACCTCGTAACCACGCGCACCGCGACCGTCGGCCGGCCTCGGCCCCCCGAAGGCCGGCCGATGGTGGATGGCGTCTCTGGTCCTGAACTCGGGTACAGGCTGACATCAGCGCTGCGCCGCCGTACGAGCCTGACAGCCACCAAGACCCTGACTGCCGCAGCCGTATGGCGTTACGGAAGGAGGACGGGATGACGGCCCGGCCGTTCACTCGGTGGGGTGTGCTCGGGTTGGCCGGGCATGTGTACTTCGAACTCGGCGCGGGAGTGGGGATGCCGTTCGCCTCCGTGATCGGCCCGGCGCCGGCTGCGGGACTCTGGGCGGCGGCGACCACGAAGACTTTGCGCGAACTGGGCCGCCCGGAGGGTGCGACGCTCGCCGGTCTGGTGAACGGGTTCGGTGTCGCGGCGATGATCGGCCACCTTTCCGCGTGGCCGACGCGGCGTACGCGACTCGGCTTGCCATGGCTGCGGGACTGCGAGGGTCTTGGCCCCGAACTCATGCCTGCGTACAACACGATCCTCTATCTCACCGGCGCTGCGGCCGTCGGTGGACTGCTGCGGGAGAGCAGGCACAGGTTCGCCTCGGGCGTCGTGCTGCCGATGGTCGCCGTACCGGTGATCGCCGCGG
This sequence comes from Kribbella swartbergensis, assembly GCF_054784135.1. Taxonomy (NCBI): domain Bacteria; kingdom Bacillati; phylum Actinomycetota; class Actinomycetes; order Propionibacteriales; family Kribbellaceae; genus Kribbella; species Kribbella swartbergensis. The sequence continues at coordinate 579,459 of NZ_BAAGPM010000017.1, read as the reverse complement.
CACAGCGGTGGGAATACCGGCGCCTCCGCCAACAGGCACAACTCCGGCCGACCTGGTGGACGCGGCGTCTGGCAAGGCTCGAAGGCACCCCGCAAGGCACCTGAGCCACGGCGCGGTGCCAGGTGTGGCCTCCACGTTGCTGATCCGCGTGTGGGGTGGCTGGGCGGGTACCGGGGTGCGGTGATTCAGGACGGATCCCGCGCGGGGGCTCGGTAGAGGCGGCGGTGGGTTCGGTGACGCCCGATCTGGATCCCTTGGTCAACGGACATCGCCTGATCGATGTGGAGATCGTCGACATCGACGGCGGCGGCTCGATGGTGTGGGAGTTCTGCGTACGCTGCGGTGCCCGGTTCGACGACCGATGCGCCACCGACGATCACCCCTGCCCCGGCCTCCCGTCCGGTGTGACCGATCCCCGCGGCCACGATCTCGCCGTCGATCCCGACCTGGAATGCGTGGTCTGTCTCCACTGCGAGCGCAGAGGCGAAACCCAGCAAGACCTCGACCAGTGGCCCCCATGCCACCCCCACCCACCATCACCGGCACCTTGGTGACCGGGGGCAGCGGCCGAGGTCAGAGCTGCTGGGTGAGCTTGCGGGCCTCGGATGATTGACGTGATGTTTGGAGGGTCTCAGCTGTGCAGGGTGGGTTGGTAGGTGAGTTCTTGGATGTGGCGGTCGAGGGTTCGGCTCTCGAGCAGTTCGAGGTCGAAGTCGGCCGCGCCTCGGAAGATCGGCTCCACCCCGGTCTGACCGGTGATCACCGGGAAGATCGTCACCTGGACACGGTCGACCAGACCGGCGGCCATCAGCGCCCGGTTCATCGACAGGCTGCCGTGTGAGCGCAACGGCACCTCCGACTCCTCCTTGAGCCGCGCGACGACCTCCACGGCGTTGCTCCTCTCAAGCGTCGCGTCCGGCCAGTCGAGGGGGCCTTCGAGCGTCGTCGACACCACCGTCGCCGGCAGATTCCTCATCTGGGTGACCCAGGAGTCACGCACCTCGGATTCCTCGGTGCTTGACCTCAGGAACTCCACGAATTCCCGATAGGTGGTGGCCCCGAGCACCACCCGCTGCTCCCCGCCGTACAAGGCGAGGCGGTGGTCGAGGAGCTCGGGGCCTTGCTTGCCCCAGTAGCCGCCCCAGTCGCCGCGGTGGGCACCGTAGCCGTCGAGGCTGGAGAAGACGTCGAAGGTGTAGGTAGCGGTCATGATGCTCTCCTCGAGAACGGTGGGCGCCCTCTCCTGGGCGCCCGCTCACTCCTGCTACGAACACCTCGGCCCCGATCCGACACCCGCCGCCCGGATCCTTTCGCGGACGTTCAGCCCGGCATCGGCCTGGTCAGGGTGAGGAGTCCGATCAGGGAGGTGGCGGCGCCGACGATGAGGAGGGCGGCCATGGGTACGGCGGTATGCTCGCCGCCGAGTCCGGCGATCGGGGCGATGGTGCCGGCCGCCACCCATTGGACGAAGCCGAGGAGGGCGGATCCGGTGCCGGGGTGATCGGGTACGGCGGCCGAGGCGAGCGCACCGCCGTTCGGGATGATCAAACCCTGCGCACTCATCAGGACGAAGAAGGACACGATCGCCACGACGAGCGGCGTACCGAACCACACCGCGCCGACCAGCATCGCCACACCTGCCGCGAGGGCCGCGAGCTGACCGACCAGGATGAGCTTGCGGGTGGAGACGCGACCGGCGAGCCGGGCCGCGATCAGGGCGGCGACTGTCATGCCGGCGGCGTTGGCGGCGAAGTCGATCGAGTACGCGACCGGCGAGAGTCCGTTCATCGACTGCAGCACGAACGCGGACGTCGCGACGTACGCGAACAAGGCGCCCATCGACGCGCCGGCGACCAGCAGATAGCCGACGTACGAGCGGTTGCCGAGGACCACCCGGCCGGCGGTGAGGAAACTGCGAAAGCCTCCGCCGTGGCGTCGCTCGGGCGGAAGGGACTCGGGTACGGCGACCAGGACGGCCAGCGTCATCGCGAGACCAAGGGCGGCGAGGACCCAGAACGACATTCGCCAGTCCGACAGCTGCAGGATGACCGCGCCGAGTAGCGGGCCGACGATGGGCGCGATGCCGCCGACCGCGGCGATCACGTTGAGCACCTTGATCAGCCGCGCGCCGCTGGCGAGGTCGACGATCACCGCCCGCCCGATCACCATCGCCCAGCCCCCGGCGAAGCCCTGGACGAACCGGGCCGCGGCCATCACCGCGATCGTAGGCGTGAGCGCGCAGACGACCGAGGCGGCGGTCATCGCGAGGATCGCGGCGACGAGCGGCAGCCGCCGGCCACGCTGATCCGAGACCGGCCCACCGACCAGCTGCCCGAGCGCCATACCGACGAAGAACGTCGTGAGCGTGAGCTGGACCTGGGTGGCGGTGGTGGTCAGGTCAGCTGCAACCTGTGGAAACGCCGGCACGTACATGTCGGTCGCCAGCGGCGCGATCGCGGTCAGGAACACCACGGTCGCCACCAACCCTGCAGTCAGCCGGGCCTGCCGACGCGACGGTTCCACGGGCAATCCAGGCGTCGCGGGGTGCCCGGACGCGGTGTGCATGGTCGTGTTGTGATTCAAGGGCGGAGCAGGACCTTGATCGCGCGGCGACTGTCCATCGCCTCGTAGCCGGCGGCCGCCTCGTCGAGTGGGAGGTCGAGGTCGAAGACCCGGCCGGGGCGGATGGTCCGGTTCCAGATGCGGTCCATGAGGTCGGGCAGGAACCGGCGTACCGGCGCCGGACCGCCGTGCAGGTGGACGTGCGAGAAGAACAACTCGTCACCGTTCAGAGCGACGTCGTGGGTGACACCGACGTACCCGATGTGACCGCCGGGGCGCGTGGAGCGAATGGCCTGCATCATCGACTCCTGAGTGCCGACCGCCTCGATCACGGAGTGCGCACCAAGCCCGCCGGTCAGCGCCTTGACCTCATCGACGCCGGCGTCGCCGCGTTCGGTGACGATGTCGGTCGCCCCGAACTCCAGCGCCAGCTTCTGGCGCGACTCGTGCCGGCTCATCGCGATGATCCGTTCGGCACCGAGCTGCTGGGCAGCCATCACGCCGAGCAGCCCGACGGCGCCGTCGCCGACCACCGCGACGGTCTTGCCGGGACCGACCTCGGCGGCAACCGCGGCGAACCAGCCGGTCCCGAGTACGTCGGAAGCAGCCAGGAAGTCCGGCACCAGATCATCGTCGGGGACCTCCGGCGTCGCGACCAACGTCCCGTCGGCCAGCGGCACACGCATCCGCTGCGACTGCGCCGCACCAGAGGCGCCGAGAGTCTCGCGGTGAACGCAGGACGTCTGATAGCCGGCCCGGCAGATCTCGCACGTGTTGTCCGAGGCGAAGAACGATCCGACCACGAACTGACCCGGTTTGACCGACGTCACCGCCGTACCGACTTCTTCGACGATCCCGGCGTACTCGTGACCCATCGGCGTCGGCCCGGCGACCTCGTCCGCGCCGCGGTACGGCCACAGGTCCGACCCGCAGATGCAGGTCGCGGACAACCGGATGATCGCGTCCGTCGGTTTCAGAATCGCCGGTTCGGGCCGGTCCTCGACCCGGACGTCGCCGGGGGCGTACATCACGACACCACGCATCGGTGGAACATCTCCTCGCATCACACTGAGCGGCCCACGGGAAGGACCGCATCGGTGACTTCAGTCAACACGCCAGGCGAGCGCTGGAGGAGTCCCTGTCGAAACGTGTACTGACAGAGCACCCCACCCGGGCGAGGGACGTCGTACCGTCGTTGCTATGGACAACCGCGCCGAGGTCCGCGAGTTCCTGATCTCGCGGCGCGCCAAGATCACCCCGCAGCAGGCGGGACTGCCCGACGTGGGCACCCGCCGCGTGCCCGGGCTCCGCCGCGGCGAGGTCGCGGTGCTGGCGGGAGTCAGCGTCGAGTACTACTCCAAACTGGAGCGCGGCTCCCTCGGCGGGGTGTCACCGTCCGTGCTGGACGCGATCGCCCGCGCGCTCCAGCTCGACGACGCCGAGCGAGCCCACCTGTTCCACCTCGCGCACGCCGCCGACGGCACCAGCGCCGGCATGCGGCCGCGCCGCCGCACAGGCAAGCGCTGGACCCCGCGGCCGAGTCTGCAGTGGGTGCTGGACCGGTTCACCGCCCCGGCGATCGTCCGCAACGGCCGGATGGACCTGCTCGCGTGCAACCACCTCGGCCGCGCGATGCACGCTTCGCTGTACGACGCCGCGCCCGGCGGGCAACCCAACTTCGCCCGGTTCACCTTCCTCGAGCTCGACGCCGCCCACGAGTTCTACCCCGACTGGGACCGCGCCGCCGACACCTGCGTCGCGATCCTGCGCACCGAAGCCGGCCGCGACCCGTACGACAAGGATCTGCACGATCTCGTCGGCGAACTGTCCACCCGCAGCGCGGACTTCCGCGGCCGCTGGAGCAGCCACAACGTCCGCATCCACGGCGCCGGCACCAAGACCTTCCACCACCGCGAGGTGGGCGACCTCGAACTCGCCTACGAAAGCCTCGACATGATCTCCGAACCGGGTCTCACCCTCACCCTGTACGCCGCCGAGCCCGCCTCCCCCACCGCCCAGGCCCTCGACCTGCTGGCTGCCTGGACCACCCACGCCCACCCCCGCACGTGACCCGGCGGCCGGGGACCGTTGCTTCCTCACCTCATGGCGGTGAGTGTGTCGGCTTCGTCAGAGCGCCACCACCTCACTCCAGCGGTACGACGGTGTAGCCGCACCGTCGGATGGCTTCGAAGCCACGGGCCCGGACGTCCTTCGACGGGAACACCGCGATGACCTTCTTCGTGACCAGATCGAACTCCGGTGGGGCGACGCCGAGCTCACCCAGAACGCGGGTGATCGTGCGGGTGCAGTGGCTACACGTCATGTCCGGCACCTCGAAAACCTCGGCGCGGGCCGGCGGAGCCGCATCGCCGTGCTCGACCACGGCACGCTCGACCTCGATCACCTCGACCAACCGCACGAACGTCTCCACGAAGGCGTCCGCGACAGCGGAGAGCACCGTCAGCCGCTGACCGTCGTACATCTGCGGCATCTGCGCTAGACAGCGCGGACGCTCGCCTGGGCTGAGTCGCGCGTAATGCGCCACGCTGGCGGGCACTGCGTCGACTTCCATCAGTCCGTCGGGCCCCGGGCCCGTCGTACGGTGAGCCCGCTCCTGTGCCTGCTGTAGTCGGGCATCCTTCATCGCACGCAGAGCGATCACCGCATCGGTGGAGTACCGCAACCGGTCCGCGAGAGCGACGAAGGAGACCGGGATGATGCCGCGCCGATAGGTCGAGGCTTGCAGGCCCCAGTACCAGGTGTTGGCCACGGTCTCGAAGATGCCGCTGTCGCGCAGGCCCCGAGCGAACTCGGGGGGCGTGGGATAGGGAGTCTGGGCGGCGAGATACGCGTGCTGCACAAGGGCCTTCGCGGCTGCGTCCACCCCCGTGCGGAAGATCTCCAGCGGAACCCTGTCGGTGGTAGTTGCCGAAAGCAACCTCACGTCAGCCTCGTCCAGCGCTGCCACTCGGCGTTCGAGCGTCGCGTCGGTCGCGAGCAGCTGCCAGAGCACCAGGGTCGCCTCCCGGGCAATTACCGGAACCACAGCACCGAGCGGTCCGGTGTGGGCGACGTTGACGATCCCCTGACTGTCGCGCCAGGTGACGCGCCCGCCGGCAGACGTGACCAGGTACGGCGGACAGCCCTGCATCGACCGTCTGACGTAGTCGAGTTGCGCCGTACTGAGATGACTGCCCAGTGCACGGGCGACCGGCTCGCTGCGGTACTCGATCCGCGGGACGTCCGGCGGTGGCACATCAATGTTGGCGAACAGGCCCGGCATCGCCAGGTCGAACAGTATCCGCGCCGCCCTGGCCCTGTCATAGGGATCGTCCGAGGAACAAGCATCAACGCTCATCGACAGGCCTCCACGGACTTCCGACCATGACGGCGAGTCTAGGAACGACCACGCGTCCGCCGTACCGTCACTCGGCGTGTCCGGGAAGTATCGTGCGCGTCGGGTTCCGCGCGTGGCTCGTCGGTGGTGACCCTCTACGGGACCACACTGCTGGGCTGTGGACGTACGCCGCTCCGGAAACGCTGTCGTCGCAGTGGTTCACGGCCTCCTCGTGCTGGCATTCCTCGGCTGGGTGATGACCTGGCCGGACGTCATCAACACGACGTACATCTCGCTTCCGTGGTGGTTGCTGGCACTCCTACTCGGCGGGGCAGTAATCCTCGCGATCGCCGTCAGCTGGTTGGTCGCGTCCCTCGCCCTCCGCGCGTTCCGCCGGCGCCTCCCCGGCTGGGCCGCCGGACTGCTGGCGAGTGCGATCGGTCTCGGCGTGGTGCTGGGCGGAGTCGCGATCTGGAACGCCCTCCGCTGACTCCTGGACGATCGATACGTCGGTTGCACTTGCCGGTAGCAGTCGGTTCGCCGATGCTGACTCAGCAGGCGGATGGGAGGACACCGATGGGCTGGTTGCAGGATCTGGTCGCTCGCTTTCGAGGTCGGCCCGAGGAGACCGCTGAGCGGCTGACCGGGCGAGGCTTGTTCCGGACCACGAAGGAGTCGGCGGAACTGTCCGATCGCGAGACGGTTCAGCGGTGGTTGCGCGAACTGTCACCTGACCGCGACCAGCAGATCTTCGTCCACCGATCGTGGGGCACCGTCGCAGCCGTCGCCGACCGCCATCACCCACTCGGCGTATACCTCGCCGACGGCGACAAGTCGTGGTTCGCGGCCGCACCGGGAGCCACCGACAAACAGGGGTTGACCCCCGACCAGATCGAGCACATCATGCTCGACGCCCTCACCTCACCAGAACGCCCCCAATGGCCAGAATGGCGCTACCTGGTCTGATCTGGAGCGCTCTGGGGCGACGTCCACTACTTCTCGTACTCCCGACAGTGTCCAGAACGTTGCCGAGGACAACGGTTGGCGGAGGCGTCCGGCGGTTGGCGGACAGATGCACGGTGACGGGTACGCCGACTGTCAGGCGGACGGTGTCGTGAAGACGTGCGGGTCTGGCGGCGCCGCCGCGCCTGTCACCACGAGCCCGGTAGGTCACGGACTCCACCGGACCGCGCGACGATCTCTCGACCAGGCGGCTGCCCTCGGCAACGTCGTACGGCGCCGCGCTCGCGAGCAACGGCCGGTACGGCGTTTGGCACCGAGGTGACGTTGGCGTCGATGTCGTCCGCGGTCGGCGACTTTCAGGACCCCCGCGGCAGCCACGGTCCGGGTGGGCGACGGCTCGGCGGGCGGACTGCGGGTTTGGTTGCCGGTGAGGGGGGAACCGCAGGGGCAGTCAAGGCCAATCACTCATGGGAGTGGACATCGATGACTACGGCGCGGGATCTGATGACGGCCGGTGCGGAGTGCGTCGGCGAGAACGAGACGCTGGTTGACGCCGCCCGCAAGATGCGGGATCTCGATGTCGGGGGACTGCCCATCGCCGGTGAGGACAACCGGCTCCGGGGCATGCTGACCGACCGCGACATCGTCGTTCGCTGTATCGCCGAGGGCGGCAACCCGGCGACCGCCCGCGCGGGCGAGTTCGCGCAAGGCAAGCTCGTCGCGATCTCCGTGGACGACAGCATCGAGGACGCGCTGCGGACGATGAGCGAGCATCAGGTACGCCGGTTGCCGGTCATCGACGGACACGACCTGGTCGGCATACTGGCTCAGGCCGACATCGCCCGAGCCATGCCCGACCAGGTAACCGGCGGAACTGTCCAAGACATCTCCCACCCCTGAGCCGGGCCAGAGGTCTCCTGGTGCCACAGCGTTGCGGCAACAGGAGGTCTGGGCCTACCCGACGCTGGCTTCTCAACGTCGGGTGCGCTGGAGCGCCTGAATCACTCGAGCGATCAAACTCTCTGACAACGTTGTACCACAGCGGTACGGTCTGTCGCTCTGTGGATGACATCGGCCCGGCGATGCCCGTCTCTACCGCCGGACAAGGCGGCGAGAGAGATTCCAGGGTGTTCGAAACGGTGGCGGTCCCGGCCCTCGCGGGGTTCACTGCCAGGCGTGAACGAAGGAAGCATCTCTGCTGAGATCGTGGCGACGCAACGGCCGGGGCTGCAGTATTGGCCGGCCGCGTTGGGGTTGGCAGCCGCGGCGTTCCAGCTCGTGACCGGGGTAGCCACCGACGCTGTGGCCATCACCGTAGCGGTCGCCGCGAGCTGCTACCTGGCCGCTGCCGCCTTCGGCCTACCCTGGGTCGCCTGGGCGAACATCTTGGTCGGCTCGACCGTCGTCACGGTCAGCGAACTGGCCGGCGTCCCGTGGTGGCTGGGCCTGTCGATCTTCGCCGCCGTACTGGTCGCGGTCGGCGTCGTGCGGCGAGCCCATGCCGGCGCTCTCGGTGCGCAGAGCCTCGCGATGCTGGGATTCGGCGGCCTGGCAGTCGTCGGCGTACTGGTCTCGCCACGCCTGGGTCTGGCGCTGGCCGGTGTAGCACTGGCCAGCCATGCCGTGTGGGACTTCCTTCATTGGCGCCGCAACGTCGTCGTACCGAGATCCTTGAGCGAGTTCTGCATCGTCCTCGACGTGCTGTTCGGCGTGGCGGCCATCGTGCTGGCCTTCACCCGATAGCCACCACCACGAAGCTTCTCTGACAAATGATTCGAAGTGGTTCGAACAGTGGGTTTTGCCCAGATTTCGTCTGCTCGCCGAACCACGGACGATGTGCATACTGGGTCGGTGGCGATTCACATCACGATGACGGCCGACCAACTCGGCCGATCGCGCTTTGCCATCTCCCCCGCTCAGGAAGTCGTGAGCACCATTCGCCTTCGCGACGCACATCCCGCACGCCATGCCAGGACCTGGTACGCGCGAGCGGAAGAGTTGATGCCGGCCAATGAACTGGCCCTCCTGAAGGCGTTGATACCGGCGGACCATGATTACGCGCCGGATTTCCTCACTCCTCCCCCACTGCGGTCCGTGGAGACAATCGACGAACAGGCCCGGACGATTGCACAGACTCCCCGCGACGACGTGGAGCGCCAACTCGACATCGGTCTCCGCGGGCGACCCGTCCGCCCCGATGTGGTGGCACTGTTCGGGGACGAGGCGGCCTACGAGAATTGGCGTCGTCCGGCGCCCGATGCGCTCACGCGATTGATGGCCGAAGGGCCGGAAGCGGTGGCGGACGCCGCGTCCAAGGCGGTGCAACTGTTCTTCGAACTCGCCGTCGAACCGGACTGGAACAAGACCAAACTGGTCCTCGAGGACGACTTCCGGCGCAAGAGTGATCTTCTGGCCTCACGCGGGGCGGTGGCGATGCTCAACGACCTCGGGCCGGGGATGGTCTGGGACGGCCAGGGAATCGTCCTGGATCGACCGTTCGAGGTCGTCGTCGACTGGGCGGACGACGGTGTGCTGATGATCCCGACGTCGACGCACGTCGGCCCGGTGCAGTTCACCGTGAAGTGCCCCCGAACAGCCGTCCGTCGTGTACCGCTCGAACGGGATCGCGCGCCTGTGGCAGCGCGACGCTCAGGTGTCCCACGAAGCCGTGGCGGATCTGCTGGGTGACACCCGCGCGGTGCTGCTCGCTGAGCTCGGCGAACACCAGTCCACAAGCGAGTTGACCGGCCGGCTCCCTTGGAGCGCGCCGACAGTGTCGTATCACCTTCACGTACTTCTGCGGGCCGGCCTCGTCGAACGCAGCCGACGGGGTCGGCGCGTCGTCTATCGCCGTACCTCGGTCGGCAATTCACTACTCGAAGGCGAGGCGTTGTTCGGCCAAGCTTCCAAGTGAGCAGAGTATCGATCTGCGCAGCAGCACTGATCTCCCCGTGCACAAAGACCCCACCCTCTCCCTGCGACCGCCTCGCTTTGCACTGGCTTTCGGCCTCTCCGTGTTTGCTGTCCGCATGGCAGGCGGGCAAGTCACGGGAAGAGGAGGCCACATGGCGCTGCAGCAGGTGCCAACCGACGCCTCGCAGGACGGCACGTCTGTCGGGCGCCGAGGCCGGTTGTCCGGCGTGGACGCCGCCCGCGGGATCGCCCTGCTCGGAATGATGTCGGTGCATATCGTTCCGGCCGTCGACGAGACAGGTCGGACGAGCACCGCCTTCCTGGTGGCCAGTGGACGGGCGTCGGCGTTGTTCGCCGTACTCGCCGGTGTCGGTCTCGCCCTGATCACCGGCGGCTCACATCCGTATCGGGACAGGCGCCTACTGGCCGCACGAAGCGGACTCGTTGCCCGGGCAGGTTTGCTCGCACTCCTGGGACTGGCGCTCGGAGCGGTCGAAACGCCCGTAGCGATCATCCTCGTGTACTACGCGCTGCTGTTCGTCTGCGCCTTGCCGTTCCTCTCGCTCGGCGCTAGAGCACTTGTGCCACTCGCCGTGGCCTGGGCGCTCCTCGCGCCGGCCGTCAGCCATTTGGTGCGCTCGTCGCTGTACGAATCCGGCGGCGGCAACCCAACCTTCGGCTCGCTCGCCGAGCCCGGCGCACTGGCAACTGAGCTCGTCCTGACCGGCTACTACCCGGTGTTCCCGTGGCTGGCCTACCTGCTGGCCGGATTGGCCGTCGGCCGGCTCGCTCTCGACTCGCCCCGAGTGGCTGCGGGCCTGCTCGTCGGCGGCGCTGGGCTGGCCCTCCTTACCAAGGCTGTGTCGTGGACACTCCTGCACCCGCTCGGTGGCCTCGACCGCATCGCGGATAGTCCGGTGGTCGAGCGCAGACTGTCGACCTCGCTCGGCGGTACCACGCCCACGTCGTCGTGGTGGTGGCTCGCTGTGTCCGCTCCGCACTCGGGAACACCACTCGACCTGCTCCACACGATCGGCACAGCGCTCGGCGTACTCGGCGCCTGCCTGCTGATTGTTCGCGTCGCAGCACCCCTGCTGACTCCACTGGTCGCCGCCGGCAGCATGACGCTCACGCTCTACAGCTTGCACGTCATCGCACTCGGCATGACCGGAGATGGCGCCGACGGTACTGCGCTTCTGGTGGTCCACGTGATCGTCGCGCTGGCGTTCGCGGTGGCCTGGCGGACCTACCGCCGACGTGGCCCGCTGGAGGCCGCGGTCTCGGCAACCGAGCGATCCGTCCGAACCCTCACGCTATCCGTCGGACGGACTCCCGACCGTCGGTGAGGCTCGCATTTCACTCGCGTCGACCTGGTTCGTGAGGGGCGAAGCGGGAGATACGGCGGTAGGCGCCGGGTGATGTGCCGCAGAGGCGGGTGAACGTGGCGTAGAAGCCGCTCTGGGAACCGAATCCGGCCGCTGCTGCGACCGCGGTGGTCGTGATGTTCGTGGTGATGAGCAGACGCTGCGCCTCCGCGACCCGGCACTGCGCCAGATACGCACCGAGCGTGGTGCCGACCACTCGCCGAAACAGCGTCATCGCGTAGTTCGGGTGCAGGTGTGCGGCTGCGGCGACTTCCGTCGCGGTGATCGGCTCGCGGAAGTAGGCCATCACGTAGCGGGCCATCGCTGCGACATGCCGCAAGCCGTCGTCGGATCCACCCCACTCCGCCGACGACAGGTCCGTACGGCGTACGTCGTACAGCAGGCGCCGGATGTGTGCCTGGATCTCCAGCAACGCGATCCGGCGCCGTTCGGCGGAACCGCTGTCGAAGTCGCCGGACCACCGGTCGAACGCGGTAACGTCCAGGTCCCCGGCCGCCTCCACCGGGGCCACCAGCGGTCGGCCACCCAGCAGTTGCGCGAGGCCCGCTTCCGGCAAGCCCCAACCGAGCACCATCCTGAGCGGGACATGCACCCAGCCGACGTGGGCGCGCCAGTTGTCCGTCCCGTCCAGCAACCGGTGTGGCATCGCGGCCCAGAACAGACCGACCTCGCCCGGGCGGATCTCGGCGGGCGTGCCGCCGAACAGGTACCGCAGCGGCGCCTGGGTGACCACGTTGAGCTCGATGTCGTCGTGCCGGTGTGCCTGGCGCATCGTCGGTGCCGGCCCGCGGCGGCACCACAGCTCGGGCGAACGCAGCACCACCTCGGCCCCGTCCGTCACCTGAGGATCCGGGAAGTCCGCCGTACTCATGCGGAGGAACTCTATTCCCCTCAGCTCCTAGCGTGAAGGCGTTCACCGACGAAGGGACCACCATGGCGAAGATCGCAATCATCGGCGCGGGCGGGTACGTCTTCCCGTTCCGCCTGATCGCCGACCTGCTCAGCTTCCCGGCGCTGCGCGACAGCACGCTCGCGCTGATGGACATCGACTCCGGGCGGCTGCGCCGTACGGCGTCGGCGGCCCGCGAGTTGATCGATCACCATGGCTTCCCGACCGCGGTGCTCGAGACCACCGACCGGAAGGAGGCGCTCGACGGCGCGGACTACGTGATCATCACGTTCCAGGTCGGCGGCGTGGAGGCGTACGGGTACGACGTCGAGATCCCCCGCACCTACGGGATCGACCAGCCGGTCGGCGACACCATCGGCCCCGGTGGCGTGTTCCGCTTCCTGCGGTCCGTCCCGGCGTACCGGGAACTGGCCGCGGACATCCACGAGCTGTGCCCTGGTGCGCAGGTCATCAACTACGCCAACCCGATGGCGATGGCGACCTGGTACCTGACCAGCCTGGGACTGCGGCCGGTCGGGCTGTGCCACAGCGTCCAGGGCACGACCCGGATGCTCGCCCGGGAACTCGACGTTCCGTACGACGAGGTGCACTACCTGTCCGCCGGGATCAACCACCAGGCCTGGATCCTCGAGCTCCGCCGGGGCGGCCAGGATCTCTATCCCGCCCTGCGCCGGCGGATGCAACGGCACCTGAACTGGCAGGACACCAGCGGACTCGCCGAGGACGACGGCGACCACAGCGGCAACGATCGCGGCGCGTCGACGTACGAGGGCGGGGTCGAACGGGTCCGCACCTCGATCATGGAGGCCTTCGGCTACTTCCACACCGAGTCCAGCCACCACGCGTCGGAGTACCTGCCGTACTTCCGCAAGAACCCGGAGCTGGTGCGTGACTTCGTGCCGGTGCGCTGGGACTACTACGAGATCTGCCGGGACCACGACGAGGACGAGAAGATCTCCACGGCCCTGGCCGAGCTGAAGAACGAACTGGCGCCTTCGGTCGAGTACGGCGCCGTGATCGTCAACAGCATGGAAACGAACCGCACCAGCGTCATCTACGGCAACGTGGAGAACCGCGGCATCATCCCCAACCTTCCCCAGGGATGCTGCGTCGAGGTTCCGTGCCTGGTGGACGGCAACGGCATCCAGCCGACAGCCGTCGGGCCGCTCCCACCCCAGTGCGCCGCGGTGAACCGCACCAACGTGAACGTGCAGGAACTCGCCGTCAACGCCGCCCTGACCGGCAACCGCGAACACGTCTACCAGGCCGTGATGCTGGACCCCCTCACCGGCGCCCAGCTCACCCTTCAGCAGATCCGCACCATGGTCGACGACCTCTTCGAAGCCCACGCCCCACTGCTCCCACCCGAACTGCTCACCTCCTCCTAGTCGGCCGAGCGTCACGCCTCCGGTACGGCGAGTGGTTGACGAGTCACCACGTGTTGTCGATGATGCCAGCCCGAGCACTTTGTCCTGAGGAGCCTCGATGAGCACTGGTACGGAAGCGTCCGCCACCGATCCGTACACACTGACCGCGGACGGCATCAAGGAACCACCGGTGGGCTGGCGCGCCAGCGTGCGGTACCTCGGCCCCGGACTCATCCTGAGCGCGTCGATCGTCGGGTCGGGCGAGCTCATCGCGACCACCACGCTCGGCGCGCAGGCCGGCTTCGCGATCCTCTGGATGGTCATCTTCAGCACGTTCGTGAAGGTCGCCGTCCAGGTCGAGCTGGCGCGCTGGACCATCGCCACCGGCCAGCCGGCCCTCAGCGGCTACAACAAGGTGCCGCCCAGACTCGGCCGGATGGGCTGGATCAACTTCCTGTGGATCATCCTCGCGCTGTCGAAGCTCCTCCAACTGGGCGGCATCATCGGCGGTACGGCGGTCGCGTTCAGCATCCTGATGCCGTTCGGCGACGACCCGCTCGGCAAGACCTCGCTGACGATCTGGACGGTCCTCCTTGTGATCACCAGCATCGCCATGCTCTACAAGAGCAAGTACAGCCTGATCGAACGCGGCGCGGTCGCCCTGGTGGTGATCTTCTCGACGGTCACGATCCTGATCGCCCTCGGCCTGCCGTTCACGCCGTACTCGTACGACGCCGGCGACATCGCCGGCGGCCTCACCTTCATGATCCCGGCCGGCGCGCTGGGCGCGGCGATCGCGATGTTCGGCATCACCGGCGTCGGCGCCGACGAGATCACCTTCTACACCTACTGGTGCGTCGAGAAGGGCTACGCCCGCTGGGCGGGTCCGAACGACGGCAGCGAGGAATGGGTACGCCGTGCCAACGGCTGGATCAAGGTGATGTACAAGGACGCCTTCATCTCCTGGTGCGTCTACACCTTCGGCACGCTGGCGTTCTTCATCATGGGTGCGGCCGTGCTGAAACCACAGGGCATCCTGCCGAAGGGCAACGAGATGATCACCGCGCTGTCCCGCATCTACACCGACACCCTGGGCGAATGGGCGAACATCCTGTTCCTGGTCGGTGCGATCGCGGTCCTCGGCTCGACCATGTGGGCCTCGATCCCGAGCTGGTCGCGGATGTACTCCAACGTGCTGGCGACGCTGGGGGTGTTCGACTGGCAGGACCCGGTCGCCCGGCTCCGCTGGATCCGCATCTTCACCGTCGCGCTGCCCATCCTGTGGGGCGTCGCCTACCTGACCATCCAGTCGCCGGTGATCATGGTGCAGATCGGCGGCGTGATGACCGGCATCTTCCTGGTGGCCGTCGTCGTCGCGGTCTGGTACCTGCGAAGGACCGAGACCGACCCGAGGCTGTACGGCGCCACCCTGTTCAACGTCCTCCTGGCCGTCAGCAGCGTCGCGATCGGCCTGCTCGGCGTCTACACCCTGCTCCAGGTCTTCGGCGTACGAATCGGCTGAACGCTCAGAACAGCTGGGACCTCGCGCGGCGGAGGAGGCGTGGCGCGCGGTCCTCGCGGACACCTCCCTCGCCGACCTCGATCACCGCGGGATGGCGGTGGTGGCGTCGTACCACTGATCGGTCGAGAGTGGGTTGCCGGGGATGGTCAGGGATTCGGCGATCCTGCGGAGCTCGGCCTTGTCAGCCGGCCCGTTCCCCAACCGGCGGACGGTGATCGCCATGCCCTTGCCCTCCAGACGGATCCCGTTGTCGCGCGTGGTCTTGTCCACGGGCTTGGACCCCGCCACGGCGCCGAGGACGTCGGCGGTGTACCAGGCCTTGTAGGCGTGGATGGTCAGGTCTGCCGGATTGTGCTGCTCGAACCTGGTGTTCTGGTTCCAGAACTTGTCGGTGGTGTAGGTGATCTCGAGGTCGTCGCCGGCCCCCGGCATCGGACCCCACATCGACCTCTCCCCGTGGTCGGCCCCCTGCAGCCCGGTCCTCGGGTTCCCGTCGCTGAACAGAACCCGGAACTGGTGACCGTCACCGGTGAAGTTGGAGGTCTTGTCGCTGACCGACTTCACCTTCAGACCGCTCGGCACGTAGCCGATCCTGAACGGCGACAGCACCCGCTGCTGCGTCGCGGTGAGCTTCCTCGCGACCGCGACGGCGGAGTCCGCGGCGGCATCGACCGGAGCGTCGATCTGTGGCACCTCACGAGTCCCGAGTTGTTGTTGCTGGACGCAACTGACCAGCGCCCAGAGGCCCCTCGACGGCTGCCAGGCAAGCGTCGTCATCGGCCGTACCGGCCCGACGGCCGAGATGGCGTACCCGCGGGGGAAGGGCACGATCGGCTGACCGTCCGGCATCGTGATCAGCCGGCCGGCCAGGCCGTTCACGTCGATCCGCGGACTGTCCGCCGGGATCTTGCGTGGGTCGAAGTCGCCGTTGCGGTGCAGGCTGAGCAGGCAGTACGACGACCACGGGCTGCCGACTCCGGCCAACTGGTACAGCTGCCGGTTCGGCTCGTAGACGCGTGGGTTCACGATCATCCCGTCCGGCGCGGTCACCTTGGCCCAGCCCACCCACGGCGAGCTGGAATCCTGGCCGGCCGGTGGCGGAGTGGTTGCCCGCAACCGGTCGACCACGACCGAGCCGCCGACGATCGCCGCGGCCGTCGCCATCACGGTCGCCAGGACGAGCGTCGTACGGCGCCGCCGGGCCGGGCGTACGGCGGGGAGGTCGTCGACGACCGGGGTGACGTCGGGGGCTGTCGCCGCGAGCCGGTCGAGGGCGTTCCGGAGGTCTTGCTCAGTGCGCATTGATCACTCCGTGGGGTTCGGTGGTTGCGGGTGAGGAGGCCAGCTCGATGCGGAGTGTGGCGAGCGCCCGGGAGGCGTACGAACGCACGGTGTGCGGCGAGCAACCCATCGTCTCCGCGATCTCGGCGTCGCTGAGGCCGGCGTAGTACCGCAGCACGAGCACCGTGCGCTGCCGGCGCGGCAGCTTGGCGAGCTCGGCGACGATTTCGTCCTGGTCGGCGAGGCGGGCCGCGTGATCGGGCTGCTCGCGACCGGCCTCGCTCCAGATCTCCGGGCGCGGCACGATCCGGGACCACTTGCGGCGCCAGGACAGGTGCTCGTTGACCACCATTCGGCGCACATACGCGTCCGGGTTGCCGACCTGCTGGATCCGGTCCCAGTTCCGGTGCACCTTGATCACGGTGTCCTGCACCAGGTCCTCGGCCAGTTGACCGGACCCGCAGAGCACGGTCGCGAACCGCACCAGGCCTGGCACGCCTTGTCGCGTCCACTCCTCGAAGGTCACCGTCGACTCCCTCCTCGGACCGGTTCGGTCAACCGATCCTCCCGCTAAAGACGACCCCACCTCCCGTTCTGATGCGCCGATCCGCGGACTTTCTGCCGGGCCACCCCTTGCCGTACGTCAGACCAGGCCGTGGGCCAACGACTGGCCCGGACGTACTCCCGGAGGGATCGCGAAGATCCCGCTACCTGTGGTCTGGAGGAAGCGGTTGAGGTCGTCGACGGTGGAGAGGATGTGCTGCGCCGGGACGAACTGCCGCGCCGGGTCCTGGTTGAAGGTCAGGAAGAGCAGACCGGCGTCATACCCGTCATGACCGACGTGGCCGTGTCCGTGACCGTGACCTGCGGAGGTCTCCCCGTCCGTCCCGTGACCCGACGCGGCGTGCGGATCGAAGCCTCGGTCGTAGTTGTACGAGCGCCGGAACATTTCGAAACGATGCATCTGCCGTACGTGAGCGCGGGCCGGGATCACCGGACCGCCGGACGCATCCTTCGCGTCCAGATCGAGCGGCGTGGACGGGTCCGTCCCGGGCGCCGCCGAGAGAGGCGAGCCGTCGGCGCGGCGTCCGATGGCCTGATCCTGCTTGGCGACCGGAGTCAACGACCACTCGGGCAGGCGCAACCTGATGCGCCGGAACACCAGGTAGGTGCCGCCGTGCATCCAGGTGGGTTCTGTTGCGTTGTCGACCCACACCAGGCGTTCCCGCCCAGGGCCGGGCGCCGGGTTCGCCGTACCATCGTGCAGTCCCAGCAGATTCCGCGGAGCTCGCCCGTCGGAGGGGCCGCTGATGAACCCCGCGTCCGACCAGCGAAGTTTCGCCAGGCCCACGGTGGTTGCCCGCAGTTGCAGGAACGCGTGACTCAGCACCTGCGGGTCGTCGGCACACAACTGCACGATCAGGTCGCCACCGCTGCGCAACGGATCGACCGCGTCGTCGCCCGGAAACGAAGGCAACGGGTCGAGCTTCGCCGGTCGGCGCCCGGCGAGCCCGAACCGGCTGTCGAAGAGACCGGGACCGAAGCCCACGGTCATCGTGAACCGGGCCGGCCCGAGCCCGACCGCGATCCCCGAGTCGGCCGCCAGGTCGGCCGTCTCTTGCTTGCGCGCGGGCGCCGGCCTGCCCTCGCTCAGCGCGGCGCCGAGTGCCGTCCAGTCGTCGAGGAGCCCGCGCAGACCGGACCGGTCGGCAGTGACGTCGAAGGCGGCCAGTACGACGTTCGACTGCTGCTCGGTGACGATGCCTGCCTGATGGTCGCCGTGGAACGGCACCACCGGGCTGGGCGAGGCGGCGGCGTCGGTGGAACTGAATTGTGAGCCCACGGCACCACCGACGGCAGCCGCGGTGGCCGCCGCGGCTCCGTGGGTGATGACTGAACGACGCGTCGGCCGGAAGCGGTCCGTCGAAGGTCTCGGATCGGAGGACATGAACCCCAACCTACAGGGTGCCTGTAGGTTGGAATCGCGGAGGTGTCACGAAGGGCGCTCGGCGGTGGCGCGCACGACCTTGCCGAGCAGGGCGGCGAGCGTCTTGCGCTCCTCCGGATCGAGCGGGAGCCAACTGTCGGACATCGCCGCGATCGACTTGTCCACGGCGGCCAGGGTTTCTTCGCCGTACGGCGTCAGCAGCAGCCGAGCCGCCCGACCGGCCCGGGTGGGATCGCGTGGCGCGATGTGGCCGCTGTTCTGCAGCGCCTTGATCGAAGCCGTCATGGTTTGGACCGTGACGTTGGAACGGCGAGCCAGCGCGGAGTACGACAGATCAGGTTCAGCCGCGATGTGCGCCAGGATGCCGAGACCCCGCAGGCCGATGCCGAACGCGGACAGCACCTCTTCGACCCTCACCCGAGCCGACCCACCCGCCATCGCCAGCAGAAACGTCAGATTCCCCACCATGGCAGGCGGTCCCGAGCGCCCAGCGACATCACCCATGCCCGCATCGTCCCACGCGGCCGGAGTTGTGGTTCAGCGCATTCGGGCGAGGGTGCCGTCGGCGTCGAGGGGTGTGCGTGCGGTCATGGAGGGCAGGTACTCCTCGTAGAAGACCAGGGCACGGAGTTCGCGGCGGCTGTGGGTGCCGGTCTTCTCGAAGACGGACTTGAAATGGTCCTGGACCGTCCAGGGTGACAGGTGCAGTCGCTCGGCCAGCGCAGCGGTGGACAGGCCGCGGACGGCGAGGCCTGCCACTTCACGCTCGCGCGTGGTCAGGCCATAGGCCTCGAGTTCCAGGGCGACCGCGGTTTCCGGGGCGGCCCGCTGGATCACGATCGCCACCTGATCGGATCCGGCGCCGGCCGGCACCGAGGCGTACAGGGACAGCCAACCGGCCGAGGTGGGAACCTCCATCGCCGGCGACGCCCGGTCAGGGGTCCCGCGCGCCTGCCGGCGAGCGACGGCCGCGAGCGACGGGATCGGCAACGGGACCTCTTGCGGCTTCGTCGTACTCTCACGGGCCAGGTCGTCGAGCAGCGCACGGGCCGGCGGAGTGATCAGCTCCACCTCGTCGTGCCGCCCGAGCATGATCAGCCCGGGCGCGGTATCGTCGTCGTGCCGTCGCGCCGCATCCAGCCGCAGCGAGGCGCGGAGCCCTTCGGCAATCGGCCGCGACAGCCGCGCGATGAGGGTCGCCTCCTGACGCGCGAAGTCCCCGGTTGCCGCCGTACGGTGGAACACCACACAGCCCCAGGTGCGGCCGCGCGCGACGAACGCGGTCCGCAGCTCGAACGGGGTGCCGTACGGGGCCAGGAATTCCCGGTAGCGAGCGCTTCGCTCCGGGCGTCCCCGGGTCGACTCACCGAGGATTCCGACCGGTGCCCGCCGACCGGCGATCGAGGCGAAGGTGTTGTAGTCGTCGCGCTCGTACTCGCTCGACAGCACGGCCTGGGCCGCACCTGGTTCGGTCTCCGGGGTGATGAACCCGCCGGCCAGCAGCTCGACGGGGTCGGCCGAGGTCAGCATCAGCGTCCGCGGGTCCAGCCCGTGCCAGCAGGTCGCGTCGATCGGCACAGTACGGCGTATCCGCGCCGCCAGCCCGAACTGGTTCTCGACTACCGGGCCTGAGCAGCTGGCTCCGCGGCGCCGAAGGTGCGGTCGCGCAGTGGCGATCGCCAGGCGAGGACGGCACTGATCAGTACGGCGGACGACATCAACGCGTAGGCGGATCTCGCGCCGGCCGCTTCGGCCAGTACGCCGCCGAGCAGGGCTCCCAGTGGCGTGCCTCCCCACGCCACCATCCGGGCGGTGGTGTTCACCCGCGCCTGCAGTTCCAGTGGCGTCACGAGCTGGCGGGCGG
This sequence comes from Kribbella swartbergensis, assembly GCF_054784135.1. NCBI lineage: Bacteria > Bacillati > Actinomycetota > Actinomycetes > Propionibacteriales > Kribbellaceae > Kribbella > Kribbella swartbergensis. The sequence goes on along the minus strand of NZ_BAAGPM010000017.1, from coordinate 559,407 downwards.
CGATGCCGTTGATGACGGTGAGGGTGTTCGTGAAGCTCCACAGCAGCAACGGCGCTATTGCCCAGGGCAACGATTGGGCGGCCGCGGTGAGCAGCAGCGCGACCGGGTTCGCGGTCAGGGTGGCGATCGTGATCCAGCCGATCGGGACCCGGTCGGTCAGTCTGGGCAGCGCCAGGGCGGCGAGAAAGGCTCCGGTCGCGGTGACGGCGATCAGGATCCCGACGCCGCTGCCTTCCTCGGACAGCCCGAGGTCGCGCACCGCGAACACGACCAGCAGCGCACTCACCGCTCCCCCGGTGACCGAGTTGCCGACTCCCAGCAGGGTCAGGGAGCGGACGACCGGTTGCCGCCAGACGAACTCCAGACCTTCACGGATCCCGGTCCGCAACCCGCCCTGGCGATCGGTTCGCGGTTCCTTCGCGTCGAAGGACCGGCCGATCAGCGCCAGCAGAGCACCGGCGACGACGTACGACGCGGCGTCGAAAGACAGCGCCTGAGCGGCGCCGACGGTCGCGACCAGGACGCCGCCGACGACCGGTCCGCCGAGACCGGCCAGTGTCGTGACGATCCACACCATGCTGTTCGCGGGGACGACCCGCGCCCTGCCGACGAGAGCCGGCAGGGCGCCGAAGGATCCGGCGTCGAACCAGACGAAGCTGGTGGCGACCACCGCCGCCACCGCGATCGCGTGCGGCGCCGTCAGCACGCCGAGCCAGGAAGCGACGGGCACGCTGACGAGCGCGGCAGCCGACACCGCTTGGCAGGTGAGCATGAGCGGGCGGCGAGGGAGCCGGTCGGCCATCGCGCCGGCGATCAGCCCGAACAGCAGGTACGGAACCACCTGGACCGCCGTGACCAGGGAGGTCACCAGGGCCGAGGACGTGACCTGGAACACCAGCAGTGGCAGTGCGACGGAGCTGATCGCCGACCCCACCACCGCGACGGTGCGGGCGAGGAGGAAGTACCTGAAGGCCTTGTCCCGCAGGAGCGGGACCTCGGCGGTTGGGGTCATCTGCTCAGCTCTTCGGGTGCAGACCGTCGGCGATGGCGGCGACACCCTCGATCGAGGCGAGCGTGCCGGGCGCGAACGTGGTGTTGCGGACCGGGACCAGCCGGCCGTCGCGGACCGCCGGCGTACTGGCGAAGGTCCGGCTCAGGTAGTCGATCGTCTGCCGCTGGTGGGCGTCGTCCTGGACGGCGAACACGAACGCCTCCGGGTTGCGCTCGAGGACGACCTCGGCGTTCACCTCGGCGGCGTAGAAGTCGGCGAACCGTTGTTCGGTGGCGGCGAAGACGTTCTGGCCGCCGCCGAGCCGCAGCATGTCCACCTCGATGGCGGCGCCGATGGCGTACAGCTTCCCGCCCTCGTAGAACACCTGCGCCGCTTTGACCGGTGGGCGTCCGGCAATCCGCTCCGTCACCGCGGCCAGGTCGGCGCGCGCCTTCTTCTCCAGTTCCGCGGCCTGGTCCGCGCGGCCCAGGACCTTGCCGAGCGTCCGCAGGTCGGTGAACGCGTCCTCCACCGTGCCGGTCGATCTGCGCTCCCGGCAACCGGCGGTCGCGACGTACGGCGTCGCACCGGCCTTCACCAACTCTTCTTTGCCGGCGAAACCCTGCTCGGTGTTGAACTCGTACTCGGAGCCGCTGTACACGAAGTCCGGCTGCTGAGCGATCAGGACCTCCTTGCTCGGCGGCGTCTTGGCTCCGAGCGAGCGGATCGACTTGAAGTCGTCGGCGAGCTCGGGGTTGGGTTCCGACCGTGCCTCCTGGGCCTGGGCGACGATCCGGTCCTTCAGGCCGAGCCGCAGCAGGATCTCGGTCTGGCCGGGGTAGAGGCTGACGATCCGCTGCGGCTCCTTCGCGATCGCGTACTCTTGGCCGCAGTTGGTGATCGTCATCGCGTACTGCGACTGGGCCGTCGTCTGTGCGCCCGGTGTTTCGGGGCCGGCCGAGACGGTCCCGCAGCCGACCAGGGTGGTCAGGGTGAGAGCCGTGGCGAAGGGGCGGATGGTCATGAGGTGGGTTCCTTTGCAGGGGATTCGGCTTGGTCCAGGGCCAGCAGCAGCCGGCCGGTCCGGGGATGGACGAGTACGTCGCAGCTGACGCCGTAGACGTCACGCACGCGGTTGGGGGTCAGCACTTCCTCGGGCGGGCCGATGGCAACGAGGCGGCCCAGGTCGAGCAGCGCCAGGCGGTCGCAGTACGCCGCGGCCAGCGTGAGGTCGTGGAGTGCCACCACGGCCGTCACGCCAAGGCGCCGTACCAGACCGAGAAGTTCCAACTGGTGCGCGATGTCCAGATGATTGGTGGGCTCGTCGAGCAGCAGCACCTTCGGCTGCTGGGCCAACGCCCGCGCGAGCAGCACCCGCTGGCGCTCGCCACCCGACAGCGTCGGCAGGGTCCGGTCCTCGAGGTGGGCGGCGTCGACCCGATCGAGGCATTCACGGGCCAGCGCCACCTCGTCCAGGTCGCTGCGCCCGATCAGGGAGCGGTGCGGGATGCGGCCGAGCAGGACGACGTCGAGGACGCTCAGTTCCACGTCGACGGCGTGGTCCTGGGTCAGTACGGCGCAACGCCGGGCGACCTCCCGGATGGTCGAACTCCACACGTCGAGGCCGCCCACCTCGACGGCCCCGCCGTCCGGCCGGATGGCCCGGTAGACGGTACGGAGCAGCGTGGACTTGCCGGATCCGTTCGGGCCGAGCAGACCGAGCACCTCTCCCGAGCGCACCTCCAGGTCGACGCCGGTGAGCACCGGCCGTCCGGACAGGCTGACGACGACCTCTCGCGCCTCGACCTTCATCGCACACCCCCGACCGGGCGGCGACGGAGCAACCAGAGGAAGAACGGCGCGCCGACCGCGGCCGTGACGATGCCGATCGGCAACTCCTGCGGGGGGGCGGCGGTCCGGGCGACGATGTCGACGAGCACGAGGAAGATCGCTCCGCCGAGAGCGGCCACCGGGACCAGCCGCCGATGGTCGGCACCGACCACGAGCCGGCACACGTGCGGGACGACCATCCCCACGAACCCGATGCCGCCGCTGACGGCCACGACCGCGCCGGTCAGCAAGGAGGTGGCGACGAGCATCTCGATCCGGAAGCGGGAGACGTCCACACCCAACGAGGTCGCGGTCTCGTCACCGGTCATCACGGCGTTCAACGGGCCGACCCGGACCATCGCATGGATCACGCAGATCGTCACGACGACCGCCGGAATCGCGAGCATCTCCCACGTCGCGGCCGACACGCTGCCGAGCAGGAAGAACACCAGGCCGGGGAGCTTGCCGTGCTCGGCGGTGACAGTGATCCAGCTCGTGCCAGCACTGAACAGGTACGACGATGCCACTCCGGCGAGGACGAGGCGCAGCGACTCGACCCGGCCGCCGCGCTGGGCGAGCACGAAGACGAGCAGGGCCGCCACGGCAGCGCCCGAGAACGCAGCGCCGGAGACCAGCACGCCAGGCACGACGGCTCCGGCCGCCAGCGCGGCGACCGCGCCGAGCGAGGCGCCGGAGGAAGCGCCGAGGACGAAAGGATCGGCCAGCGGGTTTCGGATCACCGCCTGCAGGACCACGCCGGCGACGGCCAGCGCGGCCCCGACCAGGGCAGCGAGCAGCGTACGGGGCAGCCTGAACTGCCAGACGATCTGATCCTGCGCCGGCGTCCAGGTCGCGATGTGTTCACCGGGCGCGAGATGAGCCCACAGAATCTTGGCCGTCGTACCGATCGGGACGGCGACCGGCCCGATGCCCGAACTGACGACCACCGCGACCGCCAGTGCGACGAGCAGCCCGGCCGGCACCAGGCGGAATCGGACGGGTCGAGGCGGTGGCGGTGCAGGGTCGCGTCCGGCGACCGGCCGGACCGCGGCTGAGTTGACTGACACAACAGCAAACGATAACCGTTTTCATCACTCCGGTCATCTCGGACCACAACCCCCCGGGGTCGGCGGGCCAACCCGACGGGTTAACGGTTGCCTCCAGCAACAGAATGGACGCCGACGGGGGTTGCTCGGGGCAATGGATGGAACGCGCCCGGATGGTGGGATCGTTTGCGCGCAGCCCGGCGGATGGGAGAAGCTTGGGCCTGGTGCGCCGGGAAGTCTGGTCGGCAGTGCTCGCCCTCAGCCGGGGTGCGAGCTGGTCGACGATCCTGGAGGCGGCATGACGCCGGCGGCAGCCCCTGTCCTCAGCCATGGCAGACCAGCCCTGGGTGAGCGAGCCGGAGCGGGCGTATCGTGCACTTGTGCACGGAGAGCAGATGGCAGAAGAGTTCCCGGTGGTCAGCCTGGACGCCGACGCTCGCGAGGCGGTGGAGCTGCTCGCCTCGCGCAGACTGCCGGGTCTCATCGTCGTGGACGAACGGGGACGGCCGCATTCGGTCCTGCCCGCGTCCCAGGTGGTCCGGTTCCTGGTGCCGAGCTACGTGCAGGACGACCCGTCGCTGGCCCGGGTGATCGACGAGTCGCTGGCCGACCAGGTCGCGGACAAGCTGGCGGGGGTGACCGTCCGGAGGCTGCTGCCGTCGCAACCGGTCGAGTTGCCGGTGGTCAACCACGACGACACGGTCCTCGAGGTGGCCGCGATCATGGCCCGGCTGCGATGCCCGCTGGTGGCGGTCGTCAAGAACCAGGAGATCCTGGGCGCGATCACCGCGTCCCGCCTGCTGGAGCTGGTGGTCGGACCGCACTGAGCGACGTCCGGGTGATCGCATGGCTGTGATCGCCGTCGTCGTCTTCGCCATCGCCTATGTCCTGATCGCGACCGAGTGGACGCACAAGCTGCTCGCCGCGCTCGGCGGTGCGGCGGTCCTTCTGGCGCTCGGCGTGACCGACTCCGAGCACGCGTTCTACTCCCACGACACCGGCGTCGACTGGGACGTCATCTTCCTGCTCCTCGGGATGATGATCATCGTCGGCGTACTGCGCCGTACCGGGGTCTTCGAGTACATCGCGATCTGGGCGGCCAAACGCGCCAAGGGATCACCGTTGCGGGTGATGATCCTGCTGACCCTGATCACGGCCGTGGCCTCGGCGTTCCTGGACAACGTCACCACGGTGCTGCTGATCGCGCCCGTCACGTTGCTGGTCTGCGACCGGCTCGCGATCAACCCGGTCCCGTTCCTGATCGCCGAGGTGCTGGCCTCCAACATCGGCGGCGCGGCCACACTCATCGGCGACCCGCCGAACATCATCATCGCCAGCCGGTCGGGCCTCACCTTCAACGACTTCCTCGTGCACATGGCGCCGCTGGTGGTGATCGAGCTGATCGTGTTCACGCTCGTGGTGCCGCGGCTGTTCAAGGGTTCGTTCACCGTCGACCCGGACAAGGTCGAGAACGTCCTGCGGCTGAACGAGCGCGAGGCGATCGAGGACACCCGGCTGCTGATCAAGTGCGCCGTCGTACTGCTGGTCGTCTTCACCGGCTTCATCGGGCACTCGGTGTTCCATGTCGAGCCGTCGGTCGTCGCGCTGCTGGGCGCGGGCCTGCTGGTGCTAATCTCCGGCGTACCGACCAAGGACTACATGGGCAGCGTCGAATGGCAGACGCTGCTGTTCTTCGCGGGCCTCTTCATCATGGTCGGCGCGCTCGTCAAGACCGGCGTCATCGGCGACCTCGCCGAACAGGTCGGGAACGCCACCGACGGCAGGCCGCTGCTCGCGGTCATGCTGATCCTGGGCGTGTCGGCGGTCCTGTCCGGCATCGTCGACAACATCCCGTACGTCGCCACGATGAGCCCCGTGGTCCTCGAACTCACCAAGAGCGTCGCGGACCCCGCCCACGCGCAGGCGTTGTGGTGGGCGCTCGCCGCCGGCGCCGACTTCGGCGGCAACGCGACCGCCGTCGGCGCCAGCGCCAACGTCGTCGTGATCGGCATCGCCCTGCGCGCCGGCAACCCGATCAGCTTCTGGGAGTTCACCCGCAAGGGCGCCGTGATGACCGCAATCACGATCCTCGTCGCCGCGCCGTACCTCTGGCTGCGCTACTTCGTCCTGTGAGCGGACCGCCCGGGTACTGCGGAGCCGTCGCCGGTGTGGCCGGGCCGACCGGCCGCCGTCCACCGGCGCAGCCCACCCCGCTGGACCTGGCGGGCGGTTTGACGGTGCTGGCCGCCGCGGACGCGCTGCATCTTGCGTACGCGTCCTTGCATCGGGTGGACGACTGACAACGAGCTCAGACGCAGGTGTCGTTGGCGCGGGCCAGGTCTTCCTCACAGTCCACCTCGACCGCCGGGTAGGCGGAGATGTCGATCGGAAGTACCTTCAGCGAACCGGCGCCGATCGCGGTCTCGAGTCCTCGTTCGAAGTAGTCGTCGTCCGCGCAGCGCTCGAGATGCTCGATCAGGACCGCCTTGTCCGCCGAGCCGACGTAGTTGATGCCGACCGCCTCGCCCAGCCCGTCGACGACCGACTTCGACAGGTCGCGAACGAAGCCGTCCGCATCGACGGTGTACTTGACTTCCTCGTCGCCGACCGCTGCGGTGTCGACACAGACGAAGCTGCGGTCCGCGCCAACCGTCGCCGTGACCTGCTCGAGCAGACGGGGATCGAACACGACATCACCGTTGAGCCACAACACTCCGCCGGGACGCGAGCACCGGAGTGCTCGCAGCAGGCTCTTGGATGTGTTGGTCCGGCGGAAGTCGGGATTGGGTACGTGGGCGGCGTCCGGTGCGGCGAGCATCAGCAACCCCGCCTGGTGACCGACGACCAGCGTCACGTCGACGTCCTCGCCGAACGCGGCGTGGAGGCAGTCCAGCTGGCGCTGCAGGATCGTTCGTCCGTCGCGGAGCACGGTCAGCGGCTTGGGCAGCGACCGGCCGAGACGGGTTCCTAGACCGGCGGCGAGGATCACCACCTGGAACGTTGCTGGGGGCATCGTGCCGGCGAGGGGTTGCTCTTGGACCGTCATGAGAATTCTCCTTGCACAGCGGGGGATGTGCCTCGGCCGGCGGAAGGAAACAACAGGTCCAGCACCCGCTCGGTGGCGTGGCCGTCGTCGAGGTGGCAGAAGACCGCGCGGAACTCGGCGTACGCGGCGCGATGCGAGGCGGCGATGCTGTCGATGTCCGCGATGGCGTCGAACAGTTCGCCGTCGGTCCGCAACAGTGGGCCGGCGGCTTGCGCGGCGAGGTCGAAGTAGAAGCCGCGGAGCCGGTCCCGGTAGTCCTCCAGGTCGTACGTGAACAGCAGAATCGGCCGTCCGGTGACAGCGAAGTCGAACATCGTCGACGAGTAGTCGGTCACGAGCAGGTCCGCGGCGGCGTACAACTCCCGGACGTCCCGGTACGCCGAGACGTCGACGATCGGAGCGCCGGGCGGCACCTCGACGCGGTCGGAGACCAAGCTGTGCAGGCGGAGCAGCAGCACGTGGTCGTCGCCCAGGCGACGGGTGAACTCGTGCAGATCCATCGCCAGCCGCAGCCCCGGTCCTTCGCCGAAGACGAGGTCATCGCGCCAGGTCGGGGTGTAGAGCACGGCCGTCTTGCCGCCCGGCACGCCGAGCTGGGCCCGAACGTCTCGCCGTACGGCGGCCTGGTCCGGTGAACTGAGCAGGTCGTTGCGCGGGTACCCGGTCTCGTGGATCGGCCCGGTGAAGCCGAACGCGCGGCGCAACCGCTGCGTACTGACCGAGTTCGGCGACAACAGCCGGTCCCACCTGGCGACGTCGTGATCGAGTTGCGCGAGCCTGCCCTCCGGCGCCCACAGGACGTCGTGGTGGATCCGTTTGAGCGGTGTGCCGTGCCAGGTCTGGAGGTACGACGTTTCCGGGCGCTTGTCCCAGTCGAGCGGTACATGGTCGTTGGAGATGAGCAGGTCGGCGCTCTCCAACGCGGCGACGCATTCCGCTCCACCGAACTCAACCAGCTCCACGCCGGCCGGGAAGTTGTGCTCGTGAGCCGGTGAGCAGGTCCAGATGTGCTCGCTGCCCGGAGCCCGCTGGACCAGCGTCTCGTAGATCGCCCGGGGGTTGTCGCAGTACCGGCCGCCGAAGCTGTTGTAGACGATTCTCATCATGCCTCCCTGCGGGTCGGTCCTCGAGCGGCAAGCGCCGGCATCAGCGCGTCGGCCAGTTCGGCCCAGGACGCCACGACGCCCACCGCGCCGGACCCGGCGAGTTGCGCAGCGCGGTCGGTCTTCTCCCCCGGTGGTACGAACTGAACGTTGCCGACGGTTCGGCAGCCCGCGGCGACGGCCGACCGGACGCCGGCTATGGAGTCCTCGACGGCCAGTGCTTGCCCCGGCCCGACGCCGAGCCGCGCACAGGCGTGGCGGTAGATCGCCGGGTCCGGCTTGCTGGTCGGCGTACGCAGGGAGTCCTCGGCCGAGAAGACGCGGTCCGGCGGGAACAGCTCGTCGAGGCCCGTCGCGACGAAGCACGCCGACAACCGGTCAAGCGCGCTCGAGCTGACCGCCGCGAGACCGAGATGGGCCGCCAGCAGGCCGAGCGGTTCCAGCACCTCGCGGTCCCGGCGAAGGGTGGCTGCCAGGTGTGTAGTGACGACCTGCTTCTCCCGTTCCACCCACTGCTCGAGGCCGGCGATCTCGTGCACCCCGTACTCGGCGGCCAAGGCCGCCGCGGTCCGCCGGAACGTCACGCCCGTCGTGGCCCGGCGCAGTTCCTCGCCGGTCCAGCCACGATCGATCCCGAGCGTTTCGAGGAGCTCGTTCGTCACCCGGGCGGAGGCCGCGAAGGCCGGCTCCTCGGAAGGAAAGAGGTTGCCGTCGGCATCACAGAGCAGGACCCGCACACCGCCGGCAAGCCTGGGTGGAAGCACGAGGTCGTCAGCTTCGATCAGTGCTGACACAGGACTCTCCTCACCGTCGCCGTGACGCCGCGGCGGTCGAGCTCGGCGAGCAGCGACTCGATCGCCCGTACGTCGTCGCCGTGCTCGGCGAGATCGCCGAAGATGTCGGTGACCCGCAGGACCGCCCGTGGACCACCGGACCGATCCAGGCGCTGGAGTTCAGCGGCCCGAACGTCGGCGACCTCGAAACTACGGCCGTCATCGGTCATCCCCCGGAGATATCGCAGCCAGGCCGCCAGTGCGAGCAAGAGTAGAGCGCGAGGCGCACCGGCCTCCTGCGCCGCCCGCACCGAAGGCAGAAGGTAAGCCGGCACCTTGGTCGAGCCCCGGCCGCAAAGGCGTTCCAACGGGTCGCCGACGGCCGGGTTGCGCAGCCGCTCCAGCACGCTCTCCCGGTACGACGGAAGCGCCATACCCGGCACATCCGGCGGAAGCAACGGACCGATCTCCCGAGCCAGCAAGACTTGCAGATAGCTCGCCAGCACCGGATTGCGCAGCGCCTCGTCGGTCCGCCGGTGACCGGCCAGCGAGCCGAGATACCCGAGTGCACAGTGCGAGCCGTTGAGCATCCGGTTCTTGATCAGCTTGTACGGCGCGACGTCGTCCACGAACCGCGCTCCGACCCGATCCACGGGCGGAGGTCCGCCGGTGAACGACTCCTCGATCACCCACTGGCTGAAGGGCTCGGTGACGACGGCACAGCCGTCGCTGATCCCGAACTCCAACTCCACCCGGCGCCGCTCGGTGTCGCTGATCGCCGGTGTGATCCGGTCGACCATGCTGCCGGGAAACCGCACCGATTCCGCGATCCAGTCGGCCAGCCCGCTGCGCCGAGTACCGGCAACCGCCAGCACGGCCGCACGGCTCGCCGCGCCGTTGTCCGGCAGGTTGTCGCAGGAGAGCACGGTGAATGGCGGCACGCCGGTGCGGCGGCGACGCTCGAGGGCGGTGCAGATGACGCCGAAGACCGATCGTCCCAAGGGGTTGTCAGGCCGGTAGCCGTCACCGGTGATCGTCAAGGTCACCACTCGAGTGCGCGGATCCGCGAGGCGATCCACCACCGCGGCCGGGGAGTCCATGAGGACGAGGTGGTCGACCAGCGCACCGATCACTCGTGCGCTGCTGTGCGACGAACCTCGCTCCACGACGCTGAACAGATTCTCCTGGCTGTGCAGCAGCCGGGCCAGCCGACGGTTCCTGATGCCGACGCCGACCACCGCCCAGTCCGGGACGCCGAGATTCGCCAGGTCGTCGAAGTACGACAGTTGGTGCGCCCGGTGGAAACTCCCGACGCCGAGGTGGACGACACCTGCTCGCAGCGCGGATCGGTCGTATCGCGGCAAGGCGATCGGCGAAGGGCGGGCTCGCAGCCCGGACGGGACGGCCAACGGGACGTGATGTGGACCTGGCAAGGGCACAGGCCGATTGAGGGAAGGTAGCGACATCTCGGACCTTTGCATGGGAGCGGGCCGAACCCTGCTCACTCAAAGTCCGTATCGGACCGGTGCCCTGTCCCAGACACGCCAAACAGCCCCGTGGTCCGAACCTGTCAGGCGCGACGCTGCCTCAGTGGCGAGTTTTGAAGCGGTTGCGTAGTCGGCTGCTCCAGGTGTGGCGGGGTTCCGGAGGCATCGGTGGAGTCGGGGCGGCGGCGGGCGGCGTCCGGTCGGGTGTCGGCGTATGCAGGCCGCTCGCTGCCGGGTCCAGATCCACGTGCCGCTCGGTGGCGGTGTCCGCGGACTGATCGACAACGGCCGGACGCTCCGGTGTCGCCGCGACCGGCCGGGGCTCCGGGTCGGGCGCAGCAGGGCGAAGATCTCCGTCGACGCCGGCGGTCGACCGGGGTGCGGTCGACGCGGCGGATGGCCCCAGAGTGCTGTGCTCTGCCGCGGTGTCCTGGACGCTGCGGTACTCCTCCTCCACGACCGGGTCCAGCGCCTCGGTGCGGACTCGTTGGCGCTTGTTGGTGATGTAGTAGGAAAGCCAGATCCCGGCCGCGCCCGCGAGCATGACGACCACACCGACGACGTTGAGGTCCACCGCACCACTGCGATCACGGATGCCAAAGGCAAGGATCGCGCCTGCCGTGATCAGGAAGATTCCGGCACCGATACTCATCACGCCTCCAGGAGTGACATCTGCCTGTTGGCGCATCCGGTACCCATGGTCACGCAAGGTAATCTTCACCCGGTCTCGCAGCACACCGCCGCAGCGGTCAGGCCGCGGACACCGGCACGGCCGGCACCGGTTGCAACCTCTCCCGGAGGTTCTTCCGCCCCCGATGAAGCCGGGACATCACCGTTCCCCGCGGAACGCCGACCATCGCGGCGATCTCCTGACAGCTGAACCCTTCGACCTCGAAGAGCAGCAGTACCCGGCGATGCTGCTCGGGCAGCGACGACAGGGCCTGCTGAAGCCGCTCGTCGACGATCGAGCCGACGACGGTCGCCTCCGCCGACACCTCGACCTGCCACCGGTCCATCTCGCTGTCAGGCTCCCACGCCTCCGGCACCGTCGTCGGCTCACGCCGGCGCTTACGGTAGCCGTTGATGAACGTGTTGCGCAGGATGCGGTAGAGCCACGCGGTCAGGTTCGTCCCGGCCCGGAACCGGGAGAAGCCGCGGAAGGCCCGCAGGTAGGTCTCCTGGAGCAGGTCCTCGGCGTCGGCCGGGTTTCCGGTCAGCCGCAGAGCCGCGAGGTAGAACCGGGGCAGCAGAGGAACCGCCTCGGCTTCGAACCGGGCCTTCAAGGCTTCTGGACTGGAGGACGTCACACCACGAGATTCCCTCCGACCGTCCTCGATGTCGTCGCGGCGAGCCCCCATCCCGCATCCCCGCTGACCGGACTCCGGGCATACCTGCTGGCAGGTACGGACCGGCCCGCGGCGCCCGGCACGACAACCGCAGGTGGCAGGACGTTCGAGGTCGTCAGCAGCGGGGAGCATCGGTTAGCGTTCGTGCAGGGAAAGTGGTGCGGGATGGCGCAGCGCCGGGCGAGTTCACCGGTCATCCGCCGGCTGACCGGGTTGCTCACAGCCGGCCTGCTGGTCGCTGCCGTGACCGGCCTGGTCAAGCTCGGCGAGCCGCATGTGCCGACGCTGAGCCTGCTGGTGCTGTATCTGCTGGCCGTGTTGCCGGTGGCCGTCTTCTGGGGTACGCCGCTGGCCGTCGTCACGGCCGTGCTGAGCGCCTGGACTTTCGCGTACTTCTTCGTCCCTCCGCTGCACTCTCTGCTGATCGCCGATGCCCAGAACGCGATCGGCCTGGGCGTCTTCCTGGTGACCGCCGTGGTCGTGGGCGAGCTCGCGGCCCGGCTGCGGCGGGCCGCGCTGGTCGCCGAACGCCTGTCCGACGAGCAGTCGGCGCTGCGCCGGGTCGCGACCCAGGTGGCGAAAGGCGTGCCCGCGGCCGCCCTGTTCACCGCTGTGACCGAGGAGATCGGGCGGCTCTGCAACGCCGATCTGGCCCGGATGGAACGCTACGAACCGGACGGGACGGTGACCGGTGTGGCGGCCTGGAGCCGGGTCCCCGCCCACTTGGCCGTCGGACAGCGGTTCGATCTGGACGGCCTCAGCGTCGCCAGCGAGGTCCGGCAGCAGGGCGGACCGGTGCGGCTCGAGAGCTTCGCCGGCGCGGCAGGCGCCATCGCTGAGGAGGCGCAGGCCCTCGGCATCCGTTCGTCGATCGGTTGCCCGATCAACGTCGGTGGCCGGCTCTGGGGTGTCATCGCCGCGTCCACGACCAGCGACACGCAGTTCCCCGCGAAGACCGAGGCGCAGATCGCCGGCTTCACCGAGCTCGTCGCGACCGCGATCGAGAACGCCGAGGCCAGGGCCGAACTGATGGCGTCACGTGCACGCGTCGTGGTCACCGCCGACCGGACGCGTCGTCAGATCGAGCGCAACCTGCACGACGGCGCACAACAACGGCTCGTCTCCCTCGCGCTGCAGCTGCAGGCAGCTCAGGCCAAGGTTCCGCCGGAGCTGGTCGAGCTGAGCGCGGAGCTGGATCAGCTCGCCGGTGGCCTGGCGGACGCGCTGGACGAGCTTCGGGAGACGGCCCGCGGTATCCACCCGGCGATCCTCGCCGAGGGAGGCCTCAGTCCAGCCCTCAAGGCACTGGCCCGACGGTCGGCGATCCCCGTCCAACTGGACCTGCGCTCCGAGCCGCGGCTGTCGGAGCGAGTCGAGGCCAGCGCCTACTACTTCGTGTCCGAGGCCCTGACGAACGCGGCGAAACACTCGCGCGCCTCGCTGGTCACGGTGACCACGGACATCGCCGACAACGTCCTGCGGGTCGAGATCCGCGACGACGGGCAGGGCGGGGCGGACTTCACCCGAGGGACCGGCCTGCTGGGCCTGAGGGACCGGGTGGAGGCGCTCGGCGGCAGGCTGACCCTCGACAGCCCTCGAGGCGTGGGCACCACCCTGACGGCGGAACTTCCGCTCACCGACACCGAAACGTACCGGGATCCTCACCCGATGTGACCCCGGCCGGCCTGCTCACCGGCCAGGGGGAGCTCGGCGACGAGGGTCGTGCCCTGTCCGGCGGGGCTGTGGATCGTCAGCCTTCCATCGACGGCTTCGACCCTGTCCTTCAGCCCGACGAGGCCGGAGCCCGCCGCGGGATTCGCGCCGCCGGTGCCGTCGTCGCTGATGACCAGCCGCAGCGTTCCTCCGGACAGGTCCGCCCGCACGGTCACCGAGGACGCGTTCGCATGTTTGGCAGCGTTCGTCAGCGCCTCGGACACGACGTAGTACGCCGTCACCTCGACCCGCTCCGGGAGACGGCCGTTGGTCCGGACGTCGAGGTCGACCGGCACCGAGGATCGGCGGGCCAGGTTCCGCAGCGCGGACGCGAGGCCGCCCTCGGCCAGAATCGTCGGATGGATGCCGCGGGCCATCTCCCGCAGTTCCTCGAGGGCCCTCGACAGTTCGGCCGCCACGCTGTCCAGCTGGCCGGACAGCTCATCCAGGTCCCGCGGTACGGACTCCTGCGCCGTCCTCAGCCGCAATGTCGTCGAGACCAGCCGTTGTTGCGCGCCGTCGTGGAGATCGCGTTCGATCCGGCGCCGCGTCTCGTCGGCACTGGCCACGATCCGCGCGCGCGACGCCTTCAGTTCGGTCTGTGCCCCGGCGTTCGCGATCGCGGTCGCGACCAGCCCGGTGAAGTCGGCCAGCCGGGTCTCGGTGCCGGGAGGGGCCGGCTTGTCCCCCGCCGAACCCACGGCCATCACGCCCCACAGGTCGCCCTCCACGATGATCGGGACGCCGACCGCCGACCGGATCCGGACCAGGCCGGTCGTACTCGGCGGTGGTGCGTTCTCGTCGTCGTACTCGATCCGTTCCGGCCGGCGGGTGCGGTGGATCAGAGTGCTCAGATTGTGGCCGCCGAGAGGAGTCGGCGCAGCCGGCGGGACCGGCTCACCGGTCACACTCCAGGCGGCCACGACAGTCTTGGTCTCGTCGGGCAGGAACCTCGTCAGTTCGGTGAAGTCGGCGTCCAGCAGCTGACCGACTTCCGCCGTGACCGCGGCGAAGATCTCGGTCGGCGAGGCACCGGTCGCGACCAGTGTCGCGACGTGACGCAGGGCCGCTTGTTCCCGTGCGAGTCGCTCGACCTCTTCCCGTGCCGCGCGCTCGTCGTCGAGTACGCAGAGCATGCGCATCGTGATGGCGGCGACCCTGGCCATGCCGCGCATCAGGCCGGTCTCCTCGCGGGTCAGGCTGTCCTGCCGCGCTACCACGAAGGCTGCTCCGGGAGGGTGCTCCAGGAAAGCGGCCGCCGCCTGGCACTCCCCTACCCCGGGCACGTCGAGCCGCCGCGACCGACCGGGTCCCGCGGCCTCGATGTCGCCGACCGGTACGGCGTTCTCGGGATAACCGACCGCTGCGACCAGCTCGCCGTCACACACGATCGCGGCGACATCGGCGTCCAGGGCCTCGGCGGCACGTTCGACGGCCACCTGGGCGGCCTCGGCCTCACTGCTCGCGGTCGACACGACGGCGACGAACTCGGCGAGCTGCTGCGTCGACCAGGCCGAGGCATCCATCTCAGCCCACCGAGAGGACGACCAGCGTCTGGTTGTGGAACCCGCGCAGGCCGCGCGTCCGCGCGATCTCCCCGTAGGTGTAGAAACCCGCGACCGGCACGCCGGATGCGACCGCGGCGAGTCTGTCGATCTCGGTCCGGATCCCCGCGTCGCCCAGGACTCCTCGCCGGGCGATGCAGTCGAACGCGATCATGCCGAGCGGTGTCCGGCCGCCGAGAGCCGCGAGTGAGTCCCCGCAGGCCGATTCGGTTGCCTCGAGCACCGACCTTTCGTCACCGTCCATGATCCAGACCAGGGCGCCCTGCGGTACCTCGGCCATGCAGGACAGCGAACGCTCCACGAAGTTGCCGCCGTTGATCAGCCGCACCTCGTCCTCACCGTTCGGGCGGCTGAGCCCGAGCGGATGGGTCAGCGCCAGTCGCGCGAGCCACCGGTCGTCACTGCTGATCGAGGGATCGAGTCCCAGATGCTTGAGGTAGACGTCCAGGGCCGGGAGGTCGTCAAGGGTGTAGACCCGATTGGCGGCGCTCGCGGTGACCAGCATCGGCTCGCCGACCCTTCGCCAGCCGTGCCGTACGCCGATCCCGAACGGTGCGTCCGAGGCGATCCCGGCAGCGACGACCGCGTCGGTGAGCACGCGGTCGCCGTGCAGTTGATGCGTGCGCGTCATCCTCAGGTCGTCGCCGGCACAGCCGCCGACCAGGGGTACGGCGGCGCCGAGTACGCCGTACGCGCCTCGCACGATCTCCTGCTGATCGCCGGCCAGGCCGTCGCTGAGCAGAACGAGGATCTTGTGCGGGAGGTCCTCCCGCACGGGCAGGCACCGGGCCACCTGAGCGCCCGCCGCCCGCAGGTCTCGCGAGGCCTCGGTGGCGGCCGCGGTCTCCACCGCGAACCCCTCGCCTCCCAGCGCGGTCACGACGACGCTGGCTTCGCTCGGGCCGGATGCGGCGATCTCGCCCGCGGTCGTGCAGCCGATCAGTGGTACGCCGGGCGACCGCCGGCGGATGTCCGTCAGCAGGGCGTCCAGGTCGTGCGACTGCGAGCAGAAGACGATCAGCACCTTCGGGTCGTCGCCCACCAGGGCGTCGTCCACTGCGCGCGACCCGGCCCGCGGATCCAGTCCGTGGGCGGTTCCCACTCCCAGCCATCGCGCAGGCTGCATGCCACCCGTCACCGCCTCAAGGCGCGTCGCACAGCGCCTACGGTGCTGACGCTACAAGAGCGGATCTCGCCGCTCAATGAGCAGGCCCCCGCCGTCCGAATCGGTCTCCGCGAGATGCCCGGCCGCCACTCCAGGTAGCCGGAAAGGTCCCGTTAGCCGGAATGCGCCGCGACCGCCGGTGGCCGATGCTGATGTCATGGCACTGCGTTGCTTCATCGTCGACGACAGCCTGCACTTCCTGGAGGCTGCCCAGTCCCTGCTCGAACGGGACGGGTTCACCGTTGTCGGTGTCGCCTCGACGATCGAGGAGGCCTTGCGCCTCGTGGAGGACGCAGAGCCCGACGTCGTACTCATCGACGTGAATCTCGGCAGACAGAGCGGCCTCGATCTGGCCCGGCGGATGCACCGGGAGACGACCGTGGACGAGTCCAAGGTGGTGCTGATCTCCACCCACGCCGAGGAGGACCTGGCCGAACTGGTCAGGGACGTCCCGGCCGCGGCGTTCCTGTCCAAGTCCGACGTGTCGGCCGGTGCCATTCTCCGGATCCTCCACCATGCCTAGGGCTACCGTGGAGGCATGACCATCGGGTCGACCGGCGAGCGCGACGCGGCTCGCACCCGCGTCGTCCTCGCCGAGGACGACGTACTGCTGCGCGAAGGTCTGGCCAGCCTGCTCGAGCGCTCGGGATTCGAGGTCGTGGCCCAGACCGGTGACAGTGCGTGGATCCTGCCGCTGGTGCGTGAGTCGGCGCCCGACCTGGTCGTGCTGGACATCCGGATGCCGCCGACGAACACGACGGAAGGCCTGGACGCCGCCCGCGAGATCCGCCGCGAGTTCCCCGCGACCGGGATCGTCGTGCTGTCGGCTCACGCGGAGGTCGAGCAGGCGATGGAGCTGTTGGCCTCCGGCCAGCGGATCGGCTACCTGCTGAAGAGCCGGGTGACCGATGTGGGCGACTTCATCGACACGCTGGAGCGGATCGTCCGGGGCGGCTCGGTGATGGACCCCGCCCTCGTGCAGGAACTGGTGAGTGCCCGCCGGCACAACGACCCGCTCGCCGAGCTCAGCCCGCGGGAACACGAGGTTCTCGCGCTGATGGCCGAGGGGCGGTCCAACGCCGGCATCGCCCGGCGCCTGTGGGTGACCGAGGCAACCGTCGAGAAGCACGTCCGCCACATCCTGGCCAAGCTGAGCCTGCCGGAGACCGGCGACGACCATCGCCGGGTGCTTGCCGTCATCACCTATCTCGAGACCAGGTGACCTCCGCCCGTGGCGGTGCCGGGCAGCCTGACGGCGGGCTTCCGGCTAGCAGGTAGCCGGCTTGGGCGCTGGCCGTGCAGACGTGAACGGCCCCGGGAGCGGATCGTGGTGTCCCATCAGCGAATCGCGGGCAGCCAAGGGACCGATCGCCATGTTCACCACGGGAAGCACCCAGCAGGGAGCCGGCTGGTGGCGTAGTGCCGTCATCTACCAGGTGTACGTGCGCAGCTTCCACGACTCCGACGGCGACGGTGTCGGTGATCTGGCCGGGGTGCGGGCGAAGCTGCCGTACCTGCGCAGCCTCGGGGTGGACGGGATCTGGCTCAATCCGTTCTATCCCTCGCCGCAGCACGACCACGGGTACGACGTCGCCGACTACTGCTCGGTGGACCCGCAGTACGGGACCCTCGACTGCTTCGACCGGCTGGTCCACGACGCGCATCGGCTCGACCTCAAGGTCCTGATCGACATCGTCCCGAACCACTGCTCGACCCGGCATCCCTGGTTCGCCGCCGCTCTCGAGGCCGGCCCGGGCAGCCCGGAACGCGAGCGGTTCCACTTCGCCGACGGCCGTGGTCCGGGCGGGGACCTGCCGCCGAACAACTGGCGGTCCGTCTTCGGCGGTTCAGCCTGGCAGCGGGTGCCGGACGGCCAGTGGTACCTGCACAGCTTCGCCCCGGAGCAGGCCGACCTGAACTGGCGGCACCCGGATGTGGCCGCGTACTTCGAACAGGTCCTGCGTTTCTGGTTCGAGCGAGGCGTGGACGGCGTGCGGATCGACGTCGCGCACGGTCTCCACAAGGCCGACGGCTTGCCGGACTACGAGAACGCGATGGACGACGAACTCACCGGAGACCCGCTCAACCCGTACGCCTGGGACCAGCCCGAGGTGCACCAGGTCTGGCGCCGCTGGCGGCGTATCGCCGAGGGCTACAGCACGACGACCGGTCGCGAACGCGTGCTGATCGGGGAGGTCGGTGTCCTCGACACCCGTCAACTGGCGCTCTACCAGCGCCCGGGCGAGCTGCACCAGTGCTTCTACTTCGAGTTCCTGCGCGCGCACTGGGACGAGCAGACGCTGTACGACGTGGTGGATCGCGGACTGGGCACGATCCAGGACTCCGGCTCGTCGGTCGCCTGGGTGCTCAACAACCACGACATGCCTCGATCCGTCACCCGGTACGGCGGTGGCGCGCCGGGTCTCGACTCCGGCGATGTCGAACTCGGGACCACCCGGGCACGGGCCGCCGCGTTGTTGATGCTCGCGTTGCCGGGAGCGGCGTACCTCTATCAGGGTGAGGAACTGGGCCTGCCCGAGGTCACCGACCTCCCGGTCGAGGCGTTGACGGACCCGATGTTCCACCGCACCAACGGCATGCGCCGCGGCCGGGACGGCTGCCGGATCCCGCTGCCGTGGACCGCCGGCCGGCACAGCTTCGGCTTCTCGGCCGCGGACGCATGGCTGCCGCAGCCTCACTGGTTCACCGAGTACGCCGTGGACCGCCAGTTGGGCTCCGGCGAGTCGATGCTCCATCTCTATCGTGCGGCGCTTGCACTGCGCCGGCGGCTCCCGGCCTTGGCGTCGAACCAGTTCCGCTGGCTGGAGACAGAGTCCGGCGTACTGGCCTTCACCCGCGGCGACGGCTTCTGCTGTGTGGTCAACTGCTCGTCACACGTCGTCTCCGTGCCGGTCGACGGCGAACTGCTGCTCGCCAGTCACCAAGAAGCCGGCGACAAACTTCCTCCGAACAGCGCCGCGTGGTACTTGCTGGCGCCGTCAACCCCACCAGGCCGGCGGGCCTGGCGTCTCGAGTCCCCTCCACACCTCGGCGCCAGGCCTGCCGTTCCACCCCCTTCGTCGCCCAGGACTGTGGTCAGCCCCGACTGAGGCTCACCTGCAGCCCGTCGCCCGCCGGGTCGGTGAGGAAGATCAGTCCCCGGTCAACCTCGTTCGAGTCGGGCGCCGGCGAGGTGGTCAAGCGCCGGTGCGGCGTTCGGCTCCACCTGGCTGGTACGTCTGCGAGTCGTCGAGGCCGAGGCGGGCCGGGCGCAGTTGTCCGCGTCCGGAGACCGGGCGCTCGAAGGCATCCAGGCCGGCGTCGGTGTGATCGCGGAACCAGTCGACAAGGACAGCGTGGTGTTCGTCGGCGCGTGCCGCATGGCGACGGTCTCCGATCAGGTTGACCTGCTCCTCCGGGTCGTCGGTCAAGTCGTACAGCTCATCCGGACCCTCGTGGCGGGTCACGTACTTCCACTCAGCACTGCGCACCATGCGCGTTCCGCCGTACTCGTCGAAGACGGTGACGGTATCCCGATGTACGCCGGCGTCGCCGAGGAGCGGGTTCACCATGGAAGTGCCGGCCGCCAACGGATCCGCCGGCACCGGCACGCCCGCCAGCTCGAGCAGGGTCGGGTGCAGATCGCAGGCACTGGCCAGGTCGTCGAGGACTCTGCCCTCCGGCAGCAGGCCCGGCCGGCTGATGATGAACGGCACGCGGACCGACCGTTCCCAGAGGTTCAGCGGCCAGGTCGCGTTCCCCTTGCCCCAGATGCCGTGGTGGCCACAGGAGAAGCCGTTGTCGGACGTGAAGACGACGATCGTCGAATCACGCAGACCGAGTTCGTCGAGCCGGGAGACGATCCGCCCGATACCGCGGTCCATCGCGGTGATGGAGGCGAAGTACCCCTGAAGGCTCGGCCTGGGGTCGCGCATCGCGTCGCTGACCGGTCCTGGCTCCCAGCTGAACCAGGGGTGGGCATCCTCCTGTGGACAGGTCTCGAAGTCGCAGTCGGCGTAGAGCGCGAGATCTTCGGGCAGGTGCTGGCCTGTCCACGGGCTGTGCGGAGCTGTGTAGTTCACGGCGAGATAGAACGGCGCGTCACTCGCCCCCGCGCCGTCGATGAAAGACAGCGCTTCGTCGGTGATCGCGTCGGTGATGTACCGGGGTTCGCTGACCCGCCTGCCGCCCACCCACACGGGCGCGCCGTGGTAGGGCCCGTCCCCGGTTCGGTGGGCGTACCAGAACTCGAATCCAGGGGCCGGCTCGCGTGCGCTGCCCAGGTGCCACTTGCCCGAGTACCCGCACCGCCATCCAGCGCTCGCCAGAACCTCCGGAGTCGTCACCAAGCCGGCCAGGTAGCGCTCGTCGTCGGCCTCGACGACGCCGTACGCCTCACCACGGATCCAGTCGTGTACGCCGTGCGCCGACGGCATGCGGCCGGTCAGCAACGACGCCCTGGCCGGCGAACAGACCGGAGACGCGCAGAAGAACCGGTCCATCCGGACGCCCCGCGACGCGAGCGCATCCAGCGCGGGCGTGTGAATCTCCTGGTTGCCGGCGCACCCAAGCGCCCAGGCACCCTGGTCGTCACTGACGATGACCACGATGCTGGGCCGGTCCGATGTCGAGTCCATGGTGCTCATCCCATCAGACCGGCCGGAGATCCGGCGGTCACGACGGTGGCGGAGGGGTCGTGGTGACGACCGGCGTCGCGCGGCGGAGGTCCCGCACCGGCCGCGAAACCAGTGTCACCAGCGAGATGACGACGTACGCCGCGCCGGCCACCACCATCACCTGCTGAATGCCGAACGCCAGCCCGACCGGGCCGAACAGCAACTGGCCGACGGGGACCGCGACGAACGAGCCGAGCATGTCGTACGAGTAGGCGCGCGACAGCATCTCGTCCGGCACGTGCTCCTGCATCGCGAGGTCCCAGCCCAGCCCGAAGACCTGGCTGCCGACGCCCGCCACGAACGTGGCCGCCATGGCCGCCACCAGAACGGGCTCGATGCCGAGGACCAGCAGCGGGACGCCGTTGAGGGCGATGGCGAGCATCCCCCAGCGGAGTGGCCTGCGGAAGGAGATGCGGATCAGGGCCAGCGAGCAGACCAGGAAGCCGACCGCCTGGGCCGACCGGATCAGACCCCATCCCGCCTCGCCGATGTCGGTCCGGGTGGCGAGCACCGGGCCGAGAGTGTTGAACGCCCCGCTGGAGATGGCGTTGAGCAAGGAGAACGCCGCGACGACCACCCAGAGCCACGTGGTGGTGCGGAAGTAGGTCCACCCCTCGCGCAGATCGGCGACGGCGCCCCTGCTCCGGTGACCCTCGGCCGGGCGCGGGATGCGCACCCGGGTGAGGGCCAGCGTCGCGACCAGGTAGGTGGCGCCGTCCACGGCCAGCGCCCATCCCGGCCCGACGACGACCACGAGGACGCCGCTCACCGCCGGGCCGAGCACCATCAGCGCGTTCTCGGGTACGGCGAGCACGAGGTTCGCGGCCTTGAGTTGGTCGCGCGGGACCAGCTGAGGAAGCACGCCCGCCAAGGCCGGCATGCCCGCGGCGGTGGCGGTGCCGTTCAGCGCGGCGAGCGCCGCCAGGTGCCAGACCTCGGCAGTGCCGCTGAGCACCAGCGCTGCCGCCGCCAGCTGACTGAGTCCGGATGCGACGTTGGATGCCTGGATCACCAGGGTCCGGCCGAAGCGGTCGGCCAGGACGCCGCCGGCCAGCAAGAACACGACCATCGGGATGCTGTAGGAGGCCAGGACCGTCCCGAGGGCGGTCGCCGAGCTGCTCACCTCGAGCACCGCGAAGGTGAGCGCGACACCGGCCATCGTGGTGCCGGCCCGGTCGATGAGCCGGGACAGCCAGTAGTAGCGGAAGTTCCGCTCACGGAGCGGGGCGAGCGCGCGGGCATCGGTCATGATCGTGCCCTCCTGGTCATCTGGAACGTCCAGGAGGTGGCACTGACGTGCACTGTGCCCGGCGTCCGCGGCGGCTGATTGTGGTCGTGCATGAGCATCGATGCCTCCGCCAGCAGCTCGCGCACACGCTCCCAAACCTCGGGCCGCACCCAGCCCTCGAGGTCGCTCAGCTGGCTGTGGGTACGCCGCTTCCGCTGCCGCAAGCGCCGCTCGAGCTCGCGGGCGAGCGCCCGCACCTCGGCGACCTGGGTCTGCGTGGTCGCGTGCCGGCGATGCCGTGCGGGGTCGTCGTGGGGATAGCGGTAGCGTTTGGCGACGCCACCGCGGATCCGCTCCTCCCCCGCCTCGACGATCGCGCCCGACTCGAGCAGCAGCCGTAGGTGGTACGACGCGTTCGCATGGGTCAGCCCGAGCTCGCGGGCCACCTCGGCGGCACTCATCGCCGAACCGGTCAGCAGCGACAGGATGCGCAGCCGAACCGGATGAGCCACCGCCCGCAGCTCCCTGATGTCGTCCTCGGCCATCGCGT
This sequence comes from Kribbella swartbergensis, assembly GCF_054784135.1. Classification (NCBI taxonomy): domain Bacteria; kingdom Bacillati; phylum Actinomycetota; class Actinomycetes; order Propionibacteriales; family Kribbellaceae; genus Kribbella; species Kribbella swartbergensis. Next base: position 536,888 of record NZ_BAAGPM010000017.1, on the reverse strand, counting down.
CCTCACTCCCCAACGGATCTTGGGGAGCACAATGCCCGAAGACCGGGCCAACCGTCAAACACTTCTTGGGTAGTTGTCCGGCCTGGTCAGGATTCTAGGGTCAGGGCTCGAGGGTGAGTCCCAGCACCTGGTGGAGCAGCAGGGCCGCGGCCAGGAAGACCAGACCGGTGAAGACGAGATCCTCGAACCAGTCGACGACGCCGGGTCTGCGGGCCGGCAGGATCTTCGGGTTGTAGAACAGGATCGACACCATGATCACCGCCACCGAGAAAATCAGGCCGGCCCAGATCCACCGAAGAGTTGCTCATTCAGGCGGGGGTCCCCACTGCGAGGGCGAGCCTGAGGACGCGGTCTCGGGCCGGTGTGCACCGGCGGATCTGGCTCAACTTGCTCGCCCACAAGGCCATCCGGGCGATGCGTTGCGTCGGCCGGCGCCGGCGACGGTCGTACTCGCGCAGTCCCTCCGTGGTCGTCGCCGCGGCCGCGAGGCACTCGGCCAAGGTCACGCCGTCGATCAAAGCCTGGCAGGCGCCCTGGCCGAGATCGGGAGTCATGGCGTGGGCGGCATCTCCCACTAGCGCGACATTGCCGCGCACGTAACTGCGCAGCGGCGGATCCAGGTAGTGCAGGTCGTGACGCAGCACGTCCGAGGCGTCGTACCGGTCGAGGATCGCCGGAATGGGGTCATGCCAGTCGCCGAAGAGCCTGCGCAGTTCGGTGACATCGTCACCCGGTGGCCGGTAACCCTCGGGTGCGGTCAGTACGGCGTACCAGTTGGTCCGGCCTGGCTCCTGTGGTGTCAGACCGAACTTGACCCCTGCTCCCCACGTCTCGCCGCCCTCGGAGCAGTCGACATCGGCCACACCGCGCCACACCGTCGCGCCGGCGAAACGCAATTGGGAAGCATCCGCGAACAGCTCGGTCCGGACGACACTGCGGATGCCGTCCGCCCCGATCAGGACGTCGTACCGACCGCGCAGTTCCTCGACCTCGTCGATGGGCGAGTCGAAGCGTACGACGCCCTCCGGAAGGGCGGCGGCGAGCAGGCCGAGCAGAGCGGGACGTGACAACAGGTAGACGGGTTCTCCGTAGCGCTGTTGTATCCGGTCGACGTCGAGTGTGGCGAACGCCGTACCGTCCGGACGCCTGAAGACTCCGTTGCCTTGCAGTCGTCCCACGTCCCGCGCCTGCGCCCCGAGCCCGAGTGTGTCGAGCGCCCGCAGCGCGCTCGGCCACATACCCAGCCCGGTCCCTGTGCCGGGCAGACCGCTGGAGCGTTCGAAGACAGTGACGTCCCAGCCGGCCCGACGCAGTCCGATCGCGGCGGCCAAGCCACCGATCCCGCCTCCCACGACCGCAGCAGCACGGTTGGCCTTCAGCACGATTCCTCCTGATCCTCCGCTGCCGAGGCCTCCGAGCTTAGATCAGCTACATGTAGCCAGGCAACTTATAAATCGCTCAACGGGCGATCGTGTAACGGATGGTGTCGTTGCGGAGGGTGGCGCCGGAGGCCTTGACGATGCGGAGGGTGTGGTGGCCGTGCTTCAAGGTCGGGGCGGTGAAGGCCTGGCGGGCGGTGACGCGGACGTCGTGGTGGAGATTCACCCTGCGTACGAGCGTGCCGTCGAGGTAGACGTCGGCTTCGCCCTGGTCCGGACCGAGTGCGGTGATCCACTCGACACCGTTGCCCTGGAAGGTGAAGTTGATCGCTGCGCCGTCGGCTGTCGCGGCGTGTACGTCGTCGCGATAGTCGCCACGGAACCGGAAATCGAGCGCCGCCTTGCCGACGGGTAGCGCAGCCAGGTAGGCGGTCCTCACGGTGACGGTGTTTCCGTCAACGGTGTAGTCGGTGCCCTTCACCAGGTCCTGGCCGTTCCTGGAGACCGCGACCAGTTCACCGGGGTCGCGGGCGATCTGGACGCTGACGTCGGCGGGGGCGTTCTTGTCGAAGCCGGCGGTGCTCGGGTTCAGCAGGCTCTGCTGCCGGACGTTCAGTTTGTCGAGCAGCATGAACTGGCCGGACTTCTTCACGCCGCGGATCGTGTGGGTCCCGTTCGGCAGATCCGAGATGCTGTACACGACCTGCTGGGCGCCGCGCCCTTCTGCTCGGTACGTGCTCACGGTCTGCTTGAACTGACCGTCGATGTAGATGTCGACGTCACCCTGCGAGTTGTGCGTCTCGGTCACGTAGTCGACGCCGGTTCCGACGAAGCTGTACGAGAACGAGTCGCCGTTCGTCTCCGTGTACTGCACGTCGTCCTGATAGTCGCCGAGTCCGCGATTCGTGCTCCGGCTCCACGAACCGGTGTAGACGATCTGCGGGTTGTCGTTGTTCAGTTCGAGAGTCCGTACGCCGCCCTCGTCCGTCGGCGCCGTACCGGTCTGCGTCCCGGAGTCGGTCACGGTGACGGTCAACGGCTCCGAGACCGCCGGAACCTCGAAGTTGCCGTTGCGCTGCCAGGCGCCGTCGTACGACACCCGCAGATCGTCGTCGTTGACGCTGATCGCCGAGTTCTTCTGCGGCGTGACCTTGAGCAGCCGGACACCGTGAACCGGCACGTCCTGGGCGGTGAAGCCGGACGTGAACTGGCCCAGTTCCTTGTGCGCCCACAGGTCGCGCACCTTGGCGGTCCCGTCCAGTCCGAGATCCGACCAGTTCACTGTCATGTCCGACGCGGTCTGGCCGAGGTTGAAGAGGGCAACGGTGTAGGTGTTGTCCGGGTTGAGCGCGAACCAGACCTGCCGGTTGGTCTTCGTCGACACCGGCTGCGCGGGACGGCCCGCCTGGTTGACCGCGATCACCTCGCGGTTCGTGAGCAGTTCCAGGCCGTACGGGTCGAGCCTGGTCATGTCGTTGCCGATGTACATCGGGGCGGCCGAGATCGCCCACAGCGTCGCCGCCGTACGACGTTCGTCCTGGGTGAGACCGTCCATCTGGCCGTTGCCGACGTTCAGGGAGTCGAGATCGTTCCAGCCGCCCGGCCCGGCATGGCGCCACCACTCGGCCAGCTTCGGGAACAGCCGCGCGATGTTCTGCCAGGTCGTCAGCGCCTGACCGGGGCAGTAGCACTCGACGTCCCAGTCGATCCGCCAGCCGTTGGCGTACTGCTTCCAGTAGTCGGCGTAGTTGATGTCGAGCGCCCAGGACAGCTCGAGCCAGATGTTGTGACGGGCAAGGGCCTGCGACCACGCCTTGACGTCGTCGCGGGCGTCGAGCGAGAGGTCGCTGATCCCCGAACCCGGCGTCACACTGTCGAACTTCAGGAAGTCGACGCCCCAGGCGCCGTACAGGTCGGCGATCGAGTCGATGTACTTCTGGGCGCACGGCTTGGTGAAGTCGATCCGGTAACCGAGGCCCCAGTAGTCCGCCTTCGTCAGCGGCTGGACGGCCAGGTCACCGGTGCGGCACCCCGGAGCGCCGTACACGGGAAGGTCGGCGTCGATCAGGGTCTTGCTGATGCCCGGGATGCCGTAGAGCCCGACCTTCTGGCCGTTGGCGTGGATGTGGTCGATCACCGCCTGCAGGCCGTCGGGGTAGAGCGTCGTGCTCGGCACGGGGCGGCCGTACTCGTCGGTGCTGCCGTTCCAGCCGGCGTCGATGTTGATGTACTCGTACCCGTACGGCTGGAGCTTCTCGTGCATCGCATCCGACTGGGCCTTGAGCCGGTCGGCGGAGATCCAGCTGCTGCCGTCCGACGAGTAGACCTGCATGCTGTAACTGCTCCAGCCCATGTAGGGCTTCAGCGCCTTCTCCCCCGCCGGTCCACCGTTCCCGCTCGCCGTCGCACTGATCGTGCGAGGCGCCGGTACGGCGGACGACGGGACAGCCAAGCCGGCCGGAAGCAACCCGGCAACAGCGAGACCCACGACTATGCCTCGCCGTGCCCTGCTCCGTGCGGATCTGGTCATGAGCGGTGACCTCTCTGAAGATCTGCCGGCCGAGACCCGCCTCCGGGTTCTCGGCACGAATCCGAGAACCCGGATCAAATAGGATATTGGAACCTTTACTTCACTCTGTCAAGATTCCATCCGATCTGAGTCAGCCGCGGTAGAGCGAGCCACCGCCGGAGATGGCGATCGTCGCGGCCCGGCCGCCGACGTTGAGATTGACGATGAACGTCGTACCGACCTGCCGGGTGGTGTAGGTGACCGACCCGGTGGCGCGCACCGGAACGACGAACGACAGGATCGACGCGGTCCTGCCGGACCGGGCCAGCATCAGGGTCGGCGCGGACTTGCGGACGTAGCTGCTCGGGTAGTACCAGCCCTGGATCGGGTTCGTCTGGGCCTGCTTGACCAGGGTCGCGCCGGCCGGCAACGCCTGCTTGAACGGGATCTGGAACAGGACCGTCTTGGTCGAGTCACCCGGCGCCATCGCCACTGCGGTGGTGCGGGAGTAAACGGTCGCCCGCTGATCCGGTGGCAGATGCCACAGCGTCTGGAACGCCTGCGCGGTCGTCGCCGACGCCCGGTCCCAGGTGACCATCAGGTCCGGGTCCTTCAGCACCAGGACCGAGCGGACGCGGCTGATCCCGGTCCCCGGCACATCGGTGAACTGATACGACTCCGCGTTCGCCTTCACCGACGACGCGGTCAGCCGCGTCACCGGGTTCGCGGCCTTCGCGAGCGGCGTCGTCATCACGCTGTGCGCCGAAGGGCTCATCACCCAGGTGCGCCACACTCCGGCCGAGTACGCCGCGTACCCGCCGTCGATGACGATGTCCCGGCCGCGTGCGGTGTACGTGATGCTGGTGTGGTCGAAGTGTCCGTGGAACGCCCTCGCCGGACCGAACCGGATGCTGTACGTCGACTCGCCCGCGAACCCCCGACTGGGATCGGTCCCCCAGCCGGTACGGCCGAAGACATAGCCGGCCGAGTAGATCCCGACGCGCCACGGCGGCGCCGTACCCTTCGTCCCGCGGGAACCGGCGTACTCCATCGGCGTTCCCGGCCACGGGTACGTCGCCTGGAGTTCGGTGTCACCGAGTTGATGGAGTTTGCCGAGTGAGTTCGTCGCCAGGGTCAGCCACTTGGCCAGCAACGCTCGCCGGGTCGACATCGTCGTACCGGGGTCGACACCGCCGTTCTGCAGCACGGCGATGGCACGGCCCCAGAGCGAGTAGTTGAACGCCGCGTACCCGGTGGACTGCTCGTTCGTCGACCCCTGCGCATCGATCGACGTGGTGATCCCGGCCGCCAGTCGCTGCTGGGCCAGTTTCTTGTAGTCGGCCCGGTTCAGCGTGACACCGACTCCGAACAGGGCGATGCTCTCGTCGGTGCCGTGGTTCCAGGCGCCGCTCCAGTTGTACGTGAGGAACCTCGCGTGACTCAGGAGAGCCGCGTCGACCCACGCGTAGCGGGCCGGCAGTGTGGTCACCTTCAGGCCGGACAGGATCGCCTGCCGCAGGCAGATCAGCACGTTCGTCCGGTGCATGGTCGACTCCCAGGCGCCGACATTGCCCTTCCACGAGTACGGGTTGTCGCGATGCCAGTCGTAGGCGATCGTGTTCACCCGGGTCAGTGCGGTCAGGTCTCCCTTGCCAGCGGCAACGATGCCCTGGCCGAGCCAGCGCAGCGAGTGCAACCACATGTACCAACTGGCGTTCTTGTACGGATTCGACAGCCAGTTGATGTTTCCGCCACCGTTGCCGACCTTGTACGGCGCGTACGGTCCCCAGGTGAACACGTCCTTGTACAGGTTGGCCAACGGGTTCGTCCGCTCGATCCCGCTGAACCCCGGACACGCGTAGAAAGGCGCCGCCAGCGTCTGGACCTGGTTCGTCCCGACATCGGTGGCGGGCGGCGCCGTGGCGGGTACGACGTTGCTGCCGCCGGGCACGAACTGTGCCTCCTCCGGCCCCGGCGGCGCGGGCACGATCTGAATGCCCGGCGTGGCCGCCGTACTTCGGGATTCTGCCGTGGCCACTCCCGCTCCGAGAACGAGAGCGACGATTCCGGCGGCCGCACCGGCCGTGCTCGTGAATCGCATGAGATTTGTCCCTCCCCCGGCGTCACCGGACGGCGGCGACGCCATGACGGCTCGGGATCCCGATCGCTCACCAGAGCCGAAGGCTCGCGATCCGGGCAGCGTCGTTCCCGCCGCGGATCGACTCTGGACGCGAGGCTGAGCCCGCGCCCGTGCTGGCCTTGCCGGCGCACCTGCTCGGGCACTGCTTGTGGCCTGCCAAGTGCACCTGGCCGTCTGCGAGCACGCGGTCTTCCGCGGGGGCGGTCCGCTCGCCGTCGACAATGCCTCGACCCGAATCAGGCCGAGCGTGACTCCTGAAGTCCGATCACCAGGATCCCCACCCCCCTCCTGCGCTCCCCCACTACTCCTTCGATGCGCCTGCCCCGGCAAAAGTTGCCCCACCATGTCGCCCCCCCGCGGTCGACCGGAGACAGGCAGGACCGCCGCTCAGTCGGCGAGTTCACCGCCGCGGGCAACGATCCGTCCGCCGGCGATCACGAGCTCACGCCGCGGTGCCCGGACCAGCGCGTCGGGAACGTTCTGGGCATCGAGCAGTACGACGTCAGCCCGCGCACCGGGGCCGAACGGGTCCCCGTCGCGGTGCACGAACCGCCGGCCTTCGACGGTCGCCAGTCGGACGGCGTACTCGAGTTCCTCGTCCGTGCGCAGACCGTGCAGCCGGGCGAACCCCAGGGCGATCCGCAGCAGGTCGCCGTCGCCGTACGGCGACCACAGATCGCGGATGCCGTCCGTACCCAGGCCGATCGCGACCCCCGCTGCGCGCATGGCGCGCCACGGAAGCGGCGCGGACCTGACCGGCGCGACCGTCGTCCAGGAGACACCGGCCGCACCGAGTTGCTCGACGAGCCGCGCCTGACGGTCCGCCGGCAGCTCGCCGAGGGCGAAGCCGTGGGACACGTTGACCTTGCCCGCCAAGCCGGTGGCGCGGGTGCGTTCGATGATCAGCTCGTACTGGAAGGCGCCGAGCTCGCCGCCGTCGTGCAAGTGGAGGTCGATACCGACACCCCGCCGCTCGGCGATGCCGAACAACGCGTCGAGTTGACCGACCGGGTCCCGGTCGATCGACGCGGGGTCGAGACCGCCGATGCTGCTCGCGCCTTCCGCGGCGGCCCGGTCCAGGAGGTCGAGGACGCCGGGTCGCCGAAGTACGCCGTCCTGCGGGAACGCGACGATCTCCACGTCGACGGCGTCGTCGAGGGCGGCAGCGGCCTCGCGGACGAACTCGATACCACGCAGGCCGACGCCGAGGTCGACATCGACGTGCGTCCGGGTCGCGGTCGTGCCGTGCCGGAGGAACTCACCCAGTACGGCGATCGCGCCATCCACACTGGGGATGCCGTACTTCGCCCGCTCGGCACGCTCATGGGCGATCCGGCCCTGGGTCGTCGGCTCACCGCCGTACGAGATCCACGGCTGGCCCCACCAGCTCTTGTCCACATGGGCGTGGGCGTTGACGAATCCGGGCAGCGCGAGCAGACCGCGTCCGTCGATGCGCTCCACCCCATCAGTCCGGTCCTCGGTCCCGGTGGGCGTCATGGCCGCGATCGCTCCGTCGGCGATGTGCAGATCCACCGGTTCGTCACCCCACGGGCGGACGTTGGTAAGCAGCAGCGAACTCATCGGATAATGGTATACCAAACCGCGGAACTCATCGCGTCAAGTCGCCGGCGGCCGGCGAGCGGTCCCGCTGCAGACGACGCGAAGCCTCCAGGTGGTCGACGACGAGGCGCTCGACCGCGGCGACGTCGCGGTTCGCGATCGCGGCGTACAGCTCCCGGTGCTGCTCGGCGACCGCGGACAGGTCGTCGTGCTGCGCGAACAGCCAGCGCATCCGGCTGCGCAACGGCCGCTCGATCTCGACCAGCAACTCGTTGGACGCGAGTTCGGTGACGATCTCGTGGAAGTCGGCCGCGGCGCGCCGGGCCCGGACGGCGTCGCCGGCCCGCGCCGCGGCGATCTGCTCATCGACCGCACGCTTGAGCCGATCCAGGCCGTCCCGGGTACGGCGCTCGGCGGCCAGCCGGAAGGTCAGCGGCTCGAACGCCGCGCGGACCTCGTGCAGATCGGCGATGTCCGACTCGGTGAACGCGCGGACCACCGCCCACGACCGCGGCCGCAACGTCACCAGTCCTTCGGCGACCAGCGCCTTGAGCGCCTCCCGCACCGGCACCCGGCTCACCCCGAGGTCGTCGGCCAGCTCACGCTCGACCAGCCGCTCGCCGGGCCCGCGCACCCCGTCGAGGATGTCGTCGCGCAGCCGTCGAGTGACCCGCTCCGCCTCGGACTCGAATCCACCCTGCCCCATGCGCGCTCCCTCGCTTGGTATACCGATCCCAGTATGCCGATCCGCTCACAGGTTTCCGGCCTGGGTACCGGAGACTGCCAACTTTGGACTGAAGGAGGTCGGTGGATGGCGAACACGGTGACGGAGCAGACCGGTACGGCGCACATGCCGTCGGACGTGTCGGGCAGCGTGGGGCTGTTCGACCGGTTCGCCGGTACAGCGTCGAGGTTCGCTTCCCGGGCGTGGTTCTTCGCGCTGTGTGTCCTGCTGGTCCTGCTGTGGGCACCGTCGTACTTCCTGATCGGGTCGGTCGACACCTGGCAGTTGATCATCAACACCGCCACCACCATCGTGACCTTCCTGATGGTCGCCCTGCTGCAGAACTCGCAGACCCGCGCCGACGCAGCCGTCCAGGACAAGCTCAACGCGATGGCCGCGGCGCTCGCGCAACTGATGGACTCCCACGCCAGGGACTCGGCCGAACTGCGTGACGCCACCAAGGAACTGCGCCAGGCCGTCGGCCTCGAGGAGAGAGAAAGCTCCTGACCGCCGGCGTCGCCGGCGACCGGTGGTTGTGAAAGGCAACGGCGTAAAAGCCTTGCAATGGGATGGATTCGGGCCGACACGCCTCCAAGGCTTGCGGTCGTCCGGGGAGTTCGGTAGGAACGTGAACTCAACAACTCGTCAAGCCGTCTCGCCCACGGTACCGGCGGGCTGCCATCACCAGCAGCACACTCGGGAGGCGTCAAGAATGACGAACCAGTACGACGAAGAGAACACCGAATTCGGTGACAGCGGCAACCAATCCTCGCCTGGCGGAGGAGGCGGCGGATTCGGTGACGAGAGCAACGACAGCGGGTACGGCGGTGGCGATGACGGTGCCTCCGGCAACGACAGCGGCGGCTTCGGCGACGAGCGCTCCGGCGGTGACGTCGAGGGCGGCGGCTACGGCGAGGCCGGCGGCGAGTCCGGCTCGGGGTACGGCGAGGCCGGGAACGACTCGGGGTCGGGGTACGGCGAGGCCGGCTCGAGCCTCGGCGAGGGGTCGGACGAGCGCGGCTCCGGCAGCGAGGGCTCCGGTTTCGGGGACGGCGGCAGCGAGTCCGGCGGCGGATTCAGTGACGGCGGCTCGGAGTCGCCGGAATCCGGCGGCGAGTGGCAGGACCAGGACCGCTCCTGACGACTGAGCGTCGTACGACTGCCTGACGGGCGT
>NZ_BAAGPM010000017.1:0-527331 GCF_054784135.1 Kribbella swartbergensis | reverse complement strand
AGCCGGTACCGATTGCGGCGATCGACGTGTGCGCGCAACCGGAACGGGCACCGAGGAGCAAGGTCAGTGCGTTCCGCGCGGGAAGTTGCTGCCGAGGCCGCGCGCGTTGAGGGAAACAGCGCGCGCGGCCGCCCGCACCCCGCCCACACCCCCGGTGATCAGCCGCCGCCGGCCCGGGCGCGGATTCGGCGCGGAAAATTCCGCGGGAACGGTATTGACACGTGGCGTGAAAACCGGTCCGCGAAGAGTGATCATGGAGGTGACAGAGGGAAGTGAGTGTCGTGGCGGCGGATTTGCGGGCCGGTACCAGGGTCGGCCTCGGCCTCGGCGGGATCGCGCTCGTCGCGGTGGGGATCCTGCTCGCCTTCCGCGGCGCCAGCGATCTGACCGCTCTGGGAGCCTTGCTGGTCGGAGCGGTCGTCGCGGTGGCCGCCGTCACCGGCCGCCTGCCGGAGGAGGTCGGCCTGCACCGTGTCACGTTCGGTCCCGAGGACCGCAGTCCCGCTGCCTACCGAGAAGCCCTGAACGACGCGGTCCGGCAGGCGTTCCCCGAGGTCGGTCCTCCGAGCCCGGACGCCGACTGGCAGCCGCGCCGGCCGACGTACTGGATCGACGAACTCCAACTCCGCATCGTCGTTCGCTGGGCACCCGATCGCTCGGTCCATCTCGATGTCTCGACGGTCGAATCGGACGTCTCGGGCACGCGCGACGCTGTCGGCGTACTGCTCGTCACGAACGTCGACGAGATCGACCACCTCCAAGCCGCCGTACGGTCCAGGACCGACCGCGCGGCCGTCGTCCGGTGGCGCTCGAACGACGACACCGCCGCACTACAACGCACCGCCCGCGGCCTCAGCGCACCCAACGAACCGCTGCAGTAGTCGAACCGGTTGTGGATGCATCGAGCGGCCCGTACGTCGCCGAGCGCGGCATCACCCAGCTCCTCGACATCCCCGCGGGCGGTCGCGCCTCCTTCAGAACTCGAACACCATTGTACGAGTAATGCGCTACACTAACTCGAACAGCACTGTTTGAGAAAACTCTGAGGGGCAGTCATGAGCACAACATGGCGCCGGTTCGTGCCGTGGGAAGGGCGCGCCACCCGTCTCGACCTGGGGCTGATGGGGGCGATCCTCGGGGTGGTCGCGATCGGGGTGGCCATGCGGCCGCTGAAGCCGTTTCTGCTCGCCTCCCACCCGGTGATGCTCGAGTTCCTCACCGGCGATCTGACCGCGATCGGGGCGGCGGCGGCCTTCGCCCGGATCGGCGAGGCACCGTTGTGGCTGGTCGTCGTCGCCGGCGCCGCCGGCATGGTGAAGTTCGACTGGCTCACCTGGTGGACCGGCCGCCAGTGGGGGCTCGGCATCGTCAGGATGTTCACCACCAGCGAGCGCGCTCACCGCTTCGCTGCCCGGGCCACCGAACTGAACCCCTGGATCCTCCGGGCCGCCGTCGTCTTCGCGCTGCTGCCCGGCGTCCCGACAGCGGTCGTCTACGCGATGGCAGGCTGGGCCGGGATGCGGCTGCTCACCTTCCTCCTCCTCGATCTGGCCGGCGCGGCACTCATGACCGGCGTGGTCGTTGCTGTCGGCTACAAATCCGGTCAGCGCGGGGTCGACCTCGTCCTGCTGGTCGACCGGTACGCCTCCCTGGTCAGCCTGACGATGATCGCCGCGGCCGCACTGGTCCCGCTGGTCAAACGACTGATCCGCCGGCGGAATCGGGCCGGCGGCAACGTTTAGCTCTCGGTGTTCGCGGCCTGGGTGGTCAGTTGCTCCAAGGCTGTCAGGGGTTCGACGAGTTCAGGGGCCAGGCGGTGGCGCTTGGCCCACCAGGTGGGATCGAGGTAGGTCATCCAGACGGTCTCGTTGTCGTCGCGCCAGACCAGCACCCGGAGCGGCAGATCGAGTGCCGCGAGCGGCGCCGCGGCGATGATCGTCGCGTTCAGCGCGGGGTCGCCGAAGCCGACGAGCTTCGTGTCGCGCAGTTCCGTCCCGGCCCGGTGCGCCTCACCGCTGTGGTCCACGACGAAGAAGGGTGTGTTACCGGCGTTCCGGATCGCGGCTGTCAGCCGCAGTACGGTCTCCGCGACAGAGAAGGGGCTTCGCTTGTGGATCACACCGCTCATCGACCGCACCCCTGTCGGCGCAGTCTTCAGCTCAACCGCCATCGCGCACCTCCGTGGTCAGCAGTTCATCTGCTTCCTTCAGCCAGGGTCGGTCACGCGGGCCTCCACGTACAGGGAACAGGCCGATCACGCGCCGTCAGGCTCGCTGCGACCCAGGCGGAGCTGCACGGTCAGCTGGCGTCCCTGGTCCGGGCCTTCGATCTCCCGGACCGTCACCAGGTAGTTCCCCGCGTTCGCGGCCAACGGAGTGGAGACGACCCTGAAGGTGCGGCCCTCGACGGAGAAGGTCAGCCCGTGCCCGACGTCCGCGACGTCGAGGAGAAACTGGCCAGGACCGAGCCGTACGGCGCTGACCGGGGCAGACCCGTCGTCATCCACCACGGAGCCTAGGCATCCGGCCGCCGCGGATGCTGCCCGGCACGGGCAGCCAGCGCCTGATCCAGTTGTCGACGCCATTCATACGCCAGTTCGAGCGCTTGAATGCGCAGGGATTCCAGGACGGCGTTTTTCACCTGGTGCAGTACCGGCCCGTGATCATGCCAGAAGGCCGCCATCGATCGCTGGAGTTCGGGAGCAGACAGCTCCGATCGACCGGCCGCCTGAAGCTGTGCTTTGAGGTCTTCCAAGCCGGACAGCACAGCTCCGACGCGGGCGTCGTCGAGCGACGAATTCGGATCCTGCTCCGCGTTCATGTCACGGCTGGACGGGAGTCGGCGGTCTGCCACCGGCCGGCGATCCACCGCCGAGCCCCTGCAGGAGACGGATGAGCGCGTCGATCAGGTTGCGGAGCAGGTCACCGAGGACCCCGTTCAGATCGACGCCGTCGAGCAGCCCGGCGATCGCGCACAGCAGGTTCCCCAGCAGGTTGCCGGGTCCGGGGATCGCGGTCACATCGAGAACGACCTGGTTCAGCTGCACGCGCAGGCCCAGCAGGTTCAGGTCCAACGGACCGAGCTCGAGGTGAAGAATCGGGCAGACCTCCGGCTGCGGAGGGGTGGTCATGGCGGGCTCCGTTCTGCAGGTTCCGGTCCTTCGAGTCTCGACCCGTTCGCAGAAACCGTGCAATGACGAGGCGCCGGGATTTTCGATTGAAATTCGCACCGGTCCGCTATTCAGCAAAACAATCAAGTCGCGTGACTTCCGGTGAGGAAATAGTCACGCTGAGAGGGTCGAATGCGTAATGTCGAGACGCAAAAACCGTCTTCGGCTGGACGAGCCGCGCAGCGAAAGAGGCGGCGCCCGGCCGGGCACCGCCTCTGTGGACCGGTTCGTCAGCCTCGACGGACGGCCTTCTCGAGCTCGGCCTTCGTCATCCTCGAACGACCCTTGATCCCGAGTCGTGCGGCGTCGGCGTACAGCTCGTCCTTCGTGCGGCCGGTCGCACCGGCACGGCCGCGGGTCCGGCCCCCGACTTCTTCGCGGACCCGGCCGGCCGCTTCGCGGGTCCGGCCGACGGCTCCTTCGCGAGTTCGGCCCGCGGTGCTCGTGCGGGTCCGAGTCGCCTTCTTGCGCGTCGATGATCCGGTGTCGTCCCCAGAGCCGACACCAGCCTTGGTGGCCAGGTCCTTGACGCCGGCCATCGCTTGCTCGAGCCCCTCCTCGAGCTTGTCGCCCACCTTCTCGCCCAACCGCTTCCGCGGCATGACAACTCCTTCCCGCCTGCGGTCTCTGGGCCTTCGGTACCCGCGAAATTCACCGGGCATTCGCCGCGCGGCGTACGACCACCCGAGTGACACCGCCCGGCCTCGGTGACCGCATAGCGGCCAACGTCCGGTCCGGGCGCCCGCGAGCCGAACACGGCTTCCGGCCGCCGGGACGGATCCGTAGCCTACGGAGGCATGACGTGGTTGAGGCCCCTGCAGGAGGCGAGCGCACGACGAGAACTCGCGCGGTTGCGCGACCGGCTCGTTCCCGGCCTCGGTTCCTTCGAACCGGCGCTCCAAGCTGCCATCGATCAGCATGCGGCAGCCGTCCGCGACATCCTCGGGCTGACGGCGGGACGAGCCGGCCCGGTCGAACTCGCCGCCTACGCGCGCGGTGTGCTCGACGCCGCCGGCGAGCAGGGGTGGCGGAGCCCGGACATCCCCGACTGGGTGACCATCCGCGTCCTGGCCACGGTCGGTCTCGCCTTCCCGACGTACCACCATCGCCCTGACGTGCTCGATCAGATGACGTTGTGAAAGGTCCTCGAGCGCTCCGCCCAAGCGCTCGAGGACCGGTATCAGCGGATCGTCAGATGTCGCTCCTCGGCGGTGGCGGTGGCGGGCTCGTGGTCCGGCCCTGGTCGCCCATGAGTCCCCCGGTCACCCCTGCCGACGGCTCACTCGGTGTGCGGGCCGACGATTCACTCGGTGTGCGGGCCGACGACTCACTCGGTGTGCGGGCCGACGACTCACTCGGCTCGCGCTGCCATTGACTGCGTTCGGCGTCCTCGCGCCCGCGCTGGTAGGCCTCCTCACGCGCACGGGCGTTCGGGAAGTCCTGTTCGGCCCGGTCCAGCCAGCGTTCCCATCGTTGCTGCATCGGGCGGATCATCCCGCCGCCCATGCCGACGACGATGACGCCGCCGACAGTGGCCAGGACGGCGATCAGCACCGGGGTGGTGACCGCGGTGGCGACGCCGATCTGGTTCAGCGCGGCGATGACGCCCAGCGCGATCACGAAGATCTGCACGGCCTTCGCCACGAGTTGACCGTAGCTCAGGGCCGACAGCGCACTGCCGACCAGGTCCCGCAGAGCGTTGGCGATCGCGGCCGCGACGACCACGATGACGATCGCGACCACCGCTCGCGGGAGCCATGCGACGATCGACGCGAGCAGGTTGCTGACGGGGTTCGGGCCGAAGACGCCGAAGGCGAACTGCAGCGCGATCAGCAGCACGGCGTAGTACACCAGGGCCGCGATGAGACCGCTGGCGTCGTACTTGGACTGCTCGAGCGCCCGGCCGACGCCGCCACGCTCGACGGCCCGGTCGAATCCGACCCGGCCGAGCACGACGTCGACGATCTTGCGCAGTGCCTTGGCGATGAGCCATCCGATCAGCAGGATGACCAGGAACAGGGCGAACTTCGGCAGGAAGGTGATCACCGCACCGACCGCGTCGTTCCATGATTGGGTCAGGTCCATCGTTTCGGTTCCCTTCGATCAACCCGACGTCTCCCCAGCTGACTGCGGGCAGCGGTTGGAGGTCAATCTGTTTCGAGTCGGTCCGGCAGGAAGACGTTCACCAGCCAACTGACCACCGTGATGATCAGTGCGCCGAGCAGGGCGGTTCCGAACCCTTCGACTTCGAACGGTACGTCGAGCCCGTCGCTGATCCAGGACGTCAGCAGCAGCATCAATGCATTGATGACGAAGATCAGCAGCCCGAGCGTCAGGACGATGAACGGCAGTGACAGGATCGTCGCCAGCGGTTTGACGAACGCGTTGACGATCCCGAAGATCGCCGCCACCGCAACCAGCGTGACGACCCTCCGGGTGGTGCTCGCACCGCTGATGGTGATGTCGGCGAGCAGCCAGGCGGCGACGGCGAGCGCGACGGCGTTGACCACCAGTCGCATGACGATCTTCATGATCAGCCTCCAATCAGCTGTGGAAGACGCCGGCCAGCCTCTTCCGGCCCCGGCCGGCCGCCTTTCCGGCGTCGCCGACCATGTCGCCAACCATGCCGCCGACCATGCCGCCGGCCTTCTTCCGCAGCTTGCGGCCGGACTTCTTGCCCCGCTTGCGGGCTCGCTTGACGTCACCCGAGACGCTGCCGTGGGCTCGCAACCCCATGCCCTTGCGCACGCCGCGCTTCACCTCGGGAGCCCGTGGCACCATCAGCTGTACGCCGTACCCGTACATCCGAAGCCCGAGCGCCATCAGCGGGATCCCGAGCGGCAGCAGGATCAGCGTGACGCACAACAGGGCCGCCACGATCATCACGACCGTCGCGAGCAGCCACACGAGCGCTGCCGCGATGCCTCGAAGGAATTTCATGATCATCACGTCCAAACAGCCGGGTCTGCCTGACGGTGCCGCGCAGTAGGGGCAACCATCAGCCACGCCCTTGTTCCGGGAGGAGTGAACCGAGCGGGCCCAGGTCGATGTTCAGGTCCGCCGCACTCAGGCCGAACTGCTCCCGCAGAGCGGTCATGGCTTCGTCGAGTCGCATCAGGCCGAGGCCGAGTTCCTCGACCTGTGTCGCACTGAGGTCGCCCTGGTCCATCCGCCGAATCGCCTGGCGCTCCATCAGCTGGCGGACCAGTTCCACGATCGTCAGCACGAGCTTCAGCAGTTCGCGCTCGACGTTGTCCGCGTTCGCCTCGATCCGCTCGGTGAGCGGCAGCAGGGGTTCAGTCATAGGGAGTCAGCTCCTTGCGCACCGATTGGATGACGGCCGACAGCTGGATGCGCACCAGGTCGACGTCCGCCAGTGAGATGACCACGTCCCCGGAGATGACGACACCCTTGCCCAGCAGCCTGTCCAACAGATCCACCAGGCTGGGCTCGGTGCCCACGGTCTCGACGGTCATGGGTTGTCCAGGACGGCGAAGGAGTACGGCGGCCAGGGGCCGTTCACCTCGATGTCGAACGACGGGTACTTGGTCCGCAGTTCGCTGACCAGCTCGAAGAACTCGGTACTGCGGTCGTCGTCGACGAGGAACGTCGCGTTGAGGGCCATCGTCTCCCGGCGGCCGGTGAGTCGCTGGTCCTGCGGGGCGAGGCGCCGGGTCGCGGCCGCACCGGGCACGAGGTCCCAGAACAGCTGGTCCGCGAGCGCCTGCTGATCCGCGGCCGCTGCCTGCCGGCCGCGGATCTCGGCCCGGCGTCGCTCCAGATAGGCGACACCGGAGCCGGCCGCCTCGGCCTCGACAGGTGCCGACGGCATCGACTGCACGCGGCTGAAGGCCTTCACGCTCCATTCGCTGCGCCGGTCGATCCGGTCGAGGGCCAGCACCAGATCGTCGTACAACTCCTCGATCCGGTCGCACGCGGCGTCGTCCGATCGATAGATCGTGACCAGGCGGAACGGTGCGAGCGCGGTGGTGATGGCGGCCGCTCGCCGCACGATCTCGTCGTGCCGGCGTGCGGTCTTCTCCACCCACGCGAGGCTTTCCAGGTTCTGCCGCAGCGCGGACTCGCCGTACTCGGTCAGGTCGACGGTGCTCACCACGGCGGTCAGATCGCGATGCTTGATCGTCCTGACCGGCGCGTCGCTGACTCCTTCGAGCATGGCGAGCGCTCCGTCGTCGAGGTTCCGGCCGACCGCGTAGACATACGTTCCGGTGTCACTCACGGTCGCGCTCCAGCTCCTCGACCCGCTCCCGGAGCTTGCGGTTCTCGTCCGCCAGTTCCTGGGCGTCGTTGGACAGCATCGGATCACGGGTCCACCAGTCGATGCCCATCTCCATCGCCTTGTCGACGGACACCACGAGCAGGCGGATCTTGACGGTCAGGAGTTCGATGTCGAGCAGGTTCACCCTGATGTCACCGGCGATGATGATGCCCTTGTCGAGCACCCGCTCGAGGATGTCGGCCAGGCCCTCCGGCCGGGGAGCCGCGGACGCGAACCCGTACCGGTCCATGGCCGGCCGGCGGGACGAGATCGTCGGTTCGGTCATCGCGTCTCCCTCACTCCTGGATCCGCCCACGGACGTAGCGGTCCGCCCGCCGGTAGCCGGTCACCGCGCCGTCGCGGTCGACATCGACCTCGTACACGGCGAGGATGTCCGTCGTCTCCGGGATCCGGCGTGACTCGACCACCTCGACCAGCACCCGCCAGCCGTCGTCGTGCTTCTCGACCCCGACGATGCCTTCGGGCACCTGGCCGATCAGCTGAGACAGTTCCCTGGCGGCGGACACCGCGATCGAGCGCAGCGACTTCGGCGGATCGGCCTGCCCGTCCTGCGACGCGCGATCCGGAGCCTTGCGCTCGGCCGGCGCCCGGCGTTCCGAGGTGCCCTTCGACGTACGGCGTTGCGACGTGCTCTTGGACGGGGTACGGCGTTCGGTCGACTTGCGCGGAGTTGCCATGCAGATCAGGTCTCCCCACGTCGGCGGGCATTGGCGGCCAGCAGCCGGCCGAGCAGCTCATCCTCGAGCGCGGCGGCGTCGTCCGGGTCGATCTCCCCGCTCTCCCTGAGCGCGTCGATCTGCTCGAGCTGCAGGCGGATCCGGGCCGGGTCGTAGTACTCGTTCTCGGCCTGTCGCCGGATCTGCTCTGCCAGGGCGACGGTCATCCGAACCGGTGTGAGCGGCAGAGTCAGGAGGCTCGTCATCAGGCCCATCACTCCTCCGCTTCCACGAAGTCGTACGGCGCGGTCGGGCCGACCAGCTTCAGCTGCGCCCGCCCGGCGAACGCCTCGGCCAACTCCTCCACCGCCTGCTCGAACTCCGCGCGTCGGCTGTCCTCGATCAGCAGCGCGACGTCGAGCAACCGGTCCAGGCCGGCACTTTCGCGGATGTTCACCGCCGCGGCGTGGCGTTCGAGCTCGGCCAGCAGCGTCTGCCCGTCCTCGGCGCTCTTCCGTTCCAGCGCCCGGGCCACCAACTCGCCCAGCCGCACGCGCTCGCCGTACGACGAGTCGTCGGGCTGCTCCCGGGTGGCTTCCCGCAACTGAGCGATCTCGGGGTTCTCCGCCACGACCTCACTCAGGATCTGCCGTTCGTCGTACCGCGCGCGGACGGTGAACTGCGAATGGCCTGCCAGGTCCTCCAGCATCGCGTGGAACCGGTCATGGCTCGGCTCCAGCAGCTCGGCCATGACCGCGTCGCGATTCTCCAGCACCGACCCGAAACGGACGGGAATGACCGGCCCCAGCGCCGCCAGCGCGTCGAGCACGCGGCTGTGGGCCAGCAGGTCCTCCCGCCCGGCCAGGGTTCGCTCGGTGTCCAGCAGACTGGTGACCGCGGCGACGTCGCCGTACGGGATCAGGCTGACGACCTGGTCGTCGACGCCCTTGAGGTCCGTCGGGACGACGAGGTCCGCGGCCACGATGCCGTACAGGTAACACCCGAGGCCGACGTCGCTCGGCGTGGTCACCGTCACTCCTCGGTCCTCCGGCGGCGAGCGGCGGCCTTCTTGGCCGGCCGGCGACGCGGACGCGCTTCCTCGTACTCGCGCTCGTCCTCGTCCTGGTCACTGCTGCGGCGGTCCTCGTCGGAGCCCGAGCCGAGCAGTGCCTCCTTCGCGCCGGACAGGAGACCGCGGGTCTTGCCGGACGCGCCCTGCTCGGTGATCTCCCCGATCATCTCCGGGAGATCCTTGCTCTTCTCGTACAGGTCGAGGCGGTTGGTGGCCTCCGCGAAGCGCAGGTAGGTGTCAACGCTGGCCACGACGATCCGGGCGTCGATGGTCAGGAGTTCGATACCGACCAGGGAAACCCGGACGTAGGCATCGATGACCAGTCCTTTGTCGAGGATGCTGTCGATGACGTCCGCGAGACTGCTCGGTGCGGGCCTTTCCAGATATCCGCCGGATCGGCGTTGGCCTGTGGCCGCGACGGTCATGGGTCTACCTTCCAGTCGACTGCGGTGGCTCAACTCGCGCGGCGCCGGGGCCGCTCGTCGGGTTCTTCCTCGTACTCCTCGTCCTCGTCGTACTCGTCCTCGTACTCGTCTTCGTCCTCGTCCGCGGGCTCTTCGTCCTCGTACTCGTCCTCGTCCTCGTCCGCGGGCTCTTCTTCCTCGTCGTACTCGTCCTCGGGCTGGTCTTCCTCTTCGCCCTCGTCCTCGTACTCGTCTTCCTCGTCGTACTCGTCCGCGTCGGCGGACTCTTCGTCGCCGGCCGCCTCTTCTTCCTCGTCGTACTCGTCCTCGGGCTGGTCTTCCTCTTCGCCCTCGTCCTCGTACTCGTCTTCTTCCTCGTACTCGTCCTCGTCGGCCGGCTCTACCTCGTCGGTGGGCTCTTCCTCATCGGCGGGTTCTTCCTCGTCGGCGGACTCTTCTTCTTCCTCGTACTCGTCCTCGGGCTGGTCTTCCTCTTCGCCCTCGTCCTCGTACTCGTCTTCCTCGTCGTACTCGTCCTCGTCGGCCGGCTCTACCTCGTCGGTGGGCTCTTCCTCATCGGCGGGTTCTTCCTCGTCGGCGGACTCTTCGTCCTCGTCGTACTCGTCCTCGGGCTGCTCTTCCTCTTCGCCCTCGTCCTCGTACTCGTCCTCTTCGTCGTACTCGTCCTCGTCAGCCGGCTCTTCCTCGCCGGCCGAGTCCTCGTCGTACTCCTCGTCCTCGGAGGCCTCCTCGTCGGTGCGCACCACCCGCGAGTCGCGGATCTCGCCGCGCCAGCCGTCGACCTCGTCGGGATGGAGGATGACGTTCGTCATCACGTGGCGCTGGAACTGCTTGAGCTCCACGCGGGCCCGGCGGCCCTGCGCACGCCAGATGTTGCCGACCCGCTCGAACAGGCCCTGCGGGTAGTACTCGAGGACGACGAGAATGCGCGTCAGGTTGGGAGCGAGCTCGTGGAACGTCACCGAGCCGTCGACGTGGCCCTTCTCCCCCTTGGAGCGCCAGACGATCTTCTCCTCGGGCACCTGCTCGAGGATGGTCGCCTCCCAGGTCCGGTGCGACCAGAGGATCTTGGCCTTGAAGTCGACCTTCTCGTCGGACTTCTGCTCGACGTTCTCGACCTTCTTCATGAAGCCGGAGAACTCCTGGAACTGCGTCCACTGGTTGTAGGCGACCTCGATCGGTACGCCGACATCGATCGTCTCGATGATGGTCGTGACCTTCGTGCGCTGCTTGCCGCCCGAACCTCCGGAAGCGGCGTCCTTCGCCTTGTCAACGGCTCCCATGACCCCGCCTTTCAATGCACCCATCAGGGGTGATCGTCCCGACATCGCCGCCTTGCCTCCGCCGGCGAGCGCCTTGCCGGCGACACCGCCCCCCGCGGCGACATCGCCCAGCCGGTCGGTCAGATCCGAGATCTTCCCGGCGGCTGCCTCAGCAGTGCGTTGGGTGGCGGCCGAGAGCGCGTTCTGCAGTTCGCTCTTCAACCGGTCGACCGGAAGTTCGTCGATGATGGACTTGAAGCCGTTGCGGTCTTCAGTGCCCGATTGAGGGCCCGATTGAGAGCCCGATCGTTCGGCCATGTCGGTCACCCGCGCTTCCTCGCCGAGGATCCGCTCGTCGACTTACTCGTGCTCTTCTTGGCCGCGGTCTTCTTCGCGGCGGTCTTCTTGGCCGCGGTCTTCCGCGGCGGCGACGACTTCTTGGCCGTGGCCTTCTTCGCGGGGGCCTTCTTCGCGGGGGCCTTCTTCGCGGTGGTCTTGGCGGCCGTCTTCTTGGCCGGCGACGTGCTCTTCTTGGCCGTCGACGCGGAGGACTTCTTGGCGCCGGCCGACTTGCGCGCACCGGAATCCGAGGACGAGCCGGAACCCGAGGACGACGACCCCGAGGACGACGAACCGGAGCCGCCGCTCGCAGCCTTCGCCGCGGTCTTCTTCGCGGCCGAGCCGCCGCGGCTGTCGCCACCGCCGGTGCGCCGTTCGCCACCGCCGGAACGCCGTTCGCCGCCGCCGCTGGACCGATCGCCTCCGCCGGACCGTTCGCCTCCGCCGGACCGGCCGCGCCCACTCTCCGATCGGCTGCGTCCAGTCTCCGTCCGGCTGCGTCCACTCTCGGACCGACTGCCTCCGCCGCCGGACGAGCCCCGGTCGGGCTGGTCGGTGTCGCTCGACTCGCCACCACTGTCGTCCTGGTCGGAGCTCCTGCGGGCAGTCACGCCGCCACGAGGCCTTCTACGACGCTTCGGACGCTCCTCGCGATCCTCGGACTCCTGGGACTCCCCGGAGTCCTCACCGCCCTTGCCCGCGGCGAGCATCCGGTCCGTACGATCCTTGATCGAGTCGCTCACCCGGTTGAGCCTGTTGCTCGCCGCCGCCACCGCGGCCTCGCGGCCCGCGGTCACAAGCCTGCCGCGGACCTGGTCGGACAGCTTCGACAGCTCGGGGTTCTGCTCGACGACGGTCGCGAGTTGCTGCACGATCGCACGCGGATCCGTCGCGATCCGCTTGCCGGCCAGCAAGCCACCGACGGTGATCGCCAGCCTGAGCTTCTTGGTGCGGCCGAGCAGATAACCGCTCGCGACGGCAGCCGCCACCTTTGCGGTGGTGTTCATGGACTCTCCCTACAGAGTGGTAGTGCCACCTCGAAGGAGTTCTCCGAGTGGCATTCGGCAACGAACAGCGGCGGTCCTGGACCGGAGCCGGATCACTGGGCCAAGGCGGCGATCCGCCGGAGCATCGGAATGCTCGGGTAGTTCTCCTCGCGGACCTTGCGCACCAGGACCCCGGCGTAGATCGGGACCTCGTCGGGCTCCAGCAGCGACTCGATCAGGTCGAGCATCGTGATGGACGGAAAGCGTTCGTCCGCCACCTTGTCGAGCAACGCGTCCAGCAACAACTCGCGGGCGTCGGGCGGCTTGCGTGAATCAGGCATCATCGCTCCAGACCGGTTCAGTCACGGATGTCACGGCGCTCCTGGACGGAGGTGTGCGTCGTTCTGCTTCGCTGGTTCGCGAACAGCAGCGCGACGGCCAGGCCGATCGCGCCGGCGCCCATCAGCACCCACCCGACCGCGGTCAGGTCCACGCCGCTGAGCCGATCCGCCACAGCGAACGCCAGTACTCCGCCCACGGCGAGCAGGAATACGGATACGCCGATTCCCATGGATCCTCCCTACGACCCTCCCCCGTTCCGAAATGCGATAGGGACGCGGTACCCAACGCCGTTTGCAACAAAACGACATCAAGGTCGCATACTTTCAGCGAATCAACGACCGCATTACGCATCGGTTCAACTAAACGATCATTTCAATCGGATGCCCGCAAAAGCCATTTCGAATTCAATTCTTTCGGGGATTTCGCAGCGTGCCGACTGCCCGGGCCCGCGCCTGGGTACCAGGCCGGTGACGGCCGCAGCCGATGCTGTTCCCTCTCGGTGGCCGCCCTGCTCCCGGAGCCACCCCCTCGCGCTCCGGGAGCAGTTCGCCGAGATTCCCCGGTGCGTCAGCGCTTCGCCTTGTTCGACTTACCGGAGTCCTTGTCCGGCTTCCCGGACTTCTTCTCGCCCTTGTCCGGGCCGGACTTCTCCTCGGCCTCGGAGTTGCCGGGCCCGGAGTTGCCGGATGATTCCCGGGCGGATGGGGTGGAGGTCGTCGGTCGACGCGTCGGCGGAGGGGCCGGCCTCGAGGTGGCCGGCGTACCGGGTACCACCGCCGGTGTCGTCGCCGTTCCGTTCCCCGGAACCAACTCGTTGGTCGCCGGGACCTCGACTCCCCTGGTCTCGAGCAAGAAGCCGACTGTCGCCGACACCACCAACGCGCAGGTCGCGGCGAGTCCGGCGAGCACTGGCTTCGAAGTGATCCGGCGTACCGGCAACGTCGTCGTCTCGTCGTCCGAGCCCGCAATGACCGGTGGTACGCCGTCGGCGACCTGGGCTGCCGTCGGCCGGCGGGCCGGATCCTTGTCGAGCATCCAGAAGATGAGGGCCTCGAGCTCACTCGCCAGCTCCGGCCGAAGGGCGCTCGGTGGCACCGGGTCGTCCTGCACGTGCTGGTACATGATCGACGCCGGCGTGTCGGCCGTGAACGGCGGATGGCCGGTCATCAGCTGATAGAGCACACAGCCGAGCGAGTAGACGTCGGAAGCCGGTTCCGCCGGCTTGCCCATCGCCCGCTCCGGTGAGAGGTAGTGACTGGTTCCGACGATCTGACCAGTCGCAGTCAGGGTCGTGGTCGTGTCATGGACGAACCTCACGATCCCGAAGTCCGCGACTTTCACCGTGCCGTCCTCGGTCAGCAACAGGTTCCCGGGCTTGACGTCCCGGTGGACGATTCCCTCTTGATGGGCAGCTGCCAACCCAGCAGCGGCCTGCCTGACGACGTCCTGGGCGCGCTCCGGTGCGAACAGGCCATTGCGCTTCAGTTCCTCGGCCACCGTGTGACCGCTGACCAGCTCCATCGCGAGGTAGTAGCCGTCGTGATACCGGCCGAAGTCGTAGGCGGCGACCACATGGGGGCTTCGGATCCTCGCTGTCGCCCGCGCCTCGCGCAGGAAGCGCTCCGACGCGGCGAGCGTCCGCGGAACCGGCAGCATCAGCTTGACCGCGAGCTGCCGGCCCAGCACCTCGTCGGTCGCCCGATAGACCTCCCCCATCCCACCGCGCCCGAGCACCTCACCAAGCCTGTAACGGCCGGCGACAAGACCCTCCTCCGTTTGCCTCACCGCAAGTCGGTACCCGGTCCCGACCGACTCAGTCGCCGATGCGCCGGACCGTCTTTCGTACCGCCCTCGATGCCGCATGGTGCTGGGTACCTGGACGAGGCGCCCTGGGTTGGACAAAAGCCCATCCGGCCGCCCGACACAGCGGGAACGCCATGAGCATCTCGGTCCTTCGGATCAGCCGCCCCCATAGCGACGCACGTCTGCTCTGCCGATTCGTCCATCAACTCACAGTCCGCTCCGGGGTCACCGTGGGCGCTCGCCGGTCGGCCGGCGTGTCCGGCCAATGGCAGATCGTCTGGTACGACGGCCCGACCGTCATCGCGATGCGGCGTCACGCCGCAGACCTCGGCCAAGCGGTGGTCGGCGTCGACCTCGACCACCTGATCTGGCGACGTACCGCTCGAGTACGCTCACGCCACGTCGACGTTCCGGAGCCCACTTCGCTGGGCCATTGACGTGAGCAGGTTCCGGGTGCCCACTGGAGTGTGAGCCGCTTCGCGTTGGGCATGCCTCGGCCAGGCCGAGTGCAGCCAAGCTCGAGGGCCGGGTCTCGTTCTGGCGACGGGCATGGCGCTCAACGCGAAGCACACGCTCAGGTGGACCCTCGGCCGACGTCGAAGCGTTGCTGGTAGAGGGTCTTGGCCTGGTCCAGGGCTTTGGTGCTGATCCGCGCCAACGGCCGGACGCGGATCACCAGCGGCTCGTGATCGGGGCCGTAGCCTGCCACGTCACCGGTGAGAAGCCACGGGTAACGACCCTCCGCCTCGCCGAGTTCGGCGTACTTGCAGACGCGGCGCGCGATCCACTCCTCCGGCGGACGCGGCCACCACGGCTCCGGCTCGACGGTCGTCGCCGACAGCCCCGGAAGGTCGACATCCGCCTCGTAGTCGCGGCTCGGTCCGCCCTCCGCGTCCGCCCGCGGCCCCTTGGAGTACCGCAGCATGACGCCGTCGTGGTCCTGCACGAACCGGACCAGTCCGTCGAGGTCGTCCAGCATCGGCGGTTCCGAGAAGTCCACGCCGTCCGCGAACAGCTCCGGCCGCCCGTCGTCACCGCTTCCGTTCATGCGGCCCCAGTACCCCGCTGTACAGCGTGCTGTCCGCTGCCCGGCTAGTCCGCTGCCTGTGGCGAGGGAGTGCCAGTGGCCGGGGTGGTCGTGGTGGGGGTGCCGGTCGGCGTGTTCGAGGGCGACGGTTGCGTCGAAGGCGTCCCCTGGGTGGGGACGCTCGGCGTGGCGCTGCTCTGGGTGGGCGTCGGTGACGCGGTGCCCGGCGAGGGCGTACCGGTAGCTGTAGGGCTGGGCGTCGGAGTAGGAGTCGGCTGCCGGGAGACGCTCTGCGACGGCGCCGATGTGGTTGGGGCCGTCCGGGTCTCGGTGCCGGCCTGGGTGGGGTCAGTGGTGGATGTCGTTGCCGTTGCGGAAGGTGTCGAGACCGGCGTACCCGAGCTGACGCCCGGCTGCGGCCCGACGTCGGTCGTCGGCGGCAGCTTCGGCTCGTTGCCATTCAGTAGGACGACGGCCGCCACGGCCGCCGCTGTCGCGAGGGCGGCGATCGCTCCGGCCACCAGGGCCTTCGTACCCGGCCCGTTGGGCGACTCGAGTGGGGTGGTCGCGGGTGGGTCGGCGTTCGGAGCCGCCGCGGCAGCCGCAACGGCTGCGGCGGCGGGAACGGCCGCGGCGCGCCCGAGGGCACCTGCGGGCGGCTGGGCACGCAGGACGCCGGCTGCGATCTCCGCGGCGGACGGCCGGTCGGCCGGATCCTTGGCGAGCATCCGGAGCAGAACGTCCTCGAACGGTCCAGCGAGTTCGGGGCGGGTCAGGCTCGGGGGCGCCGGAGCGGTGTCGACGTGCTGGTAGAGGATCGCTGTCGGGTGTTCCGCCTGGAACGGCGGGTGACCGGTCACCAACTGATACAGCACGCATCCCAGCGCGTACACGTCCGCTGCCTCGCCGGACTGCCCGCCTTTCGCCCGCTCGGGCGCGAGATAGTGCGTGCTGCCGATGATCTGGCCGGCCGCCGTGAGCGTCGTCGTACCGTCACCTGGCAGGTGAGCGATACCGAAGTCCGCGACCTTGACGGTCCCGTCCGCCGCCAGCAGCAGGTTGCCCGGTTTCACGTCACGATGGACGACGTCCTCCCGGTGTGCGGCGGCCAGACCGGCGGCGGCCTGTTCGACGATGTCGATCGCGCGGTCCTTCGGTAGGGGTCCGTGCTCGGCGACTTCCTCGGCGACCGTCCGCCCTTCGACCAGTTCCATCACCAGGAAGAAGCCGTCGCCGTGGTTGCCGAAGTCGTACACGGACACGACGTGCGGGTCGCTCAGCCGCGCCGCGGCTCGCGCCTCGCGGTGGAACCGCTCGGCCGCCCTGGAGTCGCGTACGGTCGGCAGCAGCAACTTGACCGCGACCGGGCGACCCAATTGCTCGTCGGTGGCACGGAAGACCTCTCCCATGCCACCTCGCCCGATCAACGGACCCAGTCTGTATCTCTTCGCAACCAGCACCCTGACACCCGTACCCAGTGCCACCGCGGGCCAACCCGGAGCGGCAATTTAGAGTTACGCCGTGATTTCGCATGTTGTGTGGGACTGGAACGGCACTCTACTGAACGACAACGACGCCGTACTCACCGCGGTCAACGCGGTGTGCGCGGACTTCGGACGGGCCGGTCTGACCTGGGCCGAGTGGCAGGCGGTGTACGCACGGCCGATGCGGGTCTCCTACCAGCAGATCCTGGAGCGCCTGCTCGACGACGAGGAATGGGCCCGCGTCGACAAGCTCTACCACGAGCGGTACGACGCCCTCCTGCACACCTGCGGTCTCGCGGCCGGCGTCCCGGCCGAGCTACAGCGCTGGGCCGACAGCGGCCGGACCCAGTCCCTGCTGTCGATGTGGTTCCACGCACGACTCGTGCCCACCATCGAGCACTTCGGACTCACCGGCTACTTCACCCGCATCGACGGCCTCGCCGGTGACGTCGGCGGCGGTTCCAAGACCGAGAGCCTGGTCCGGCATCTCGAGGCACAGGGCCTCGACCCGGCGGACGTCGTACTGATCGGCGACGTGGTCGACGACGCCGTCGCCGCCCAGGCCGCCGGCACCGAGTGCATCCTCGTCACCACCGGCGCCATGGCCCCGGCTGCCCTCGAGACCACCGGCGTACCGGTCACCAACTCCGTCCAGGAAGCCCTCCGCCTCCTCGACGCCTGAAGTCTGTTGCTCCCGGCAACCATTACCTGGCCTGGCGGTCAGGGCGTACAGGCCTGGAGTCTCATATAGCTATCTGGTAATATGAGCGCATGAACGCGTACGCCGCCCTGGCCGAGCCGCATCGGCGGCAGATCCTGGACCTGTTGCGTGAGGGTGAGCGGGCCGCCGGAGAACTGGTCGAGAGCCTCGAGCTCAGTCAGCCCGGTGTGTCCAAACACCTGAAGGTGCTGCGGGAGGCTGGGCTCGTGGTGGTGCGCGCCGAGGGCAAGCGGCGTCTGTACGCGCTGCGTCCCGAACCCCTCGCCGAGGTCGACCAGTGGCTGGAGCCCTATCGCCTGTTCTGGTCAAGACGACTCGACGCCCTCGAACAACACCTGAAGGAGAACCCATGACAGTGCTCATTGCCGCGCTGCCGCGCGGCCGGTCACGGGGCTTTGACTCCCGGCCTTCCCTCGTCGCTCCACTCGCTTCGCTCCCTCCGCTCCTCAGTCCAGGCCGGGAGGCCCCATGACCGACGCAACCCCCGCGGCAGGCAGAGGGCCTGTCGTCCACGGAACTCTGGAGACGATCGACGGGCGGCCGGCGTTGCGTTTTGAACGCACGCTTCCGCACTCGGTCGAGCGCGTGTGGCGGGCGGTCAGTGTGCCGGCCGAGCTCGAGCGCTGGTTCCCCGCCGCCGCGGACTGGACCCCGGCGGTCGGCGAGACGTTCGAGGCCGGTGGGGCGAGCGGCGAGGTGACCGAGGTCGATCCGCCCCATCGACTGGCCTGGAACTTCGCCGGCCAGTTCTACAGCTTCGACCTGACCGCTGAAGGCGACGGCTGCCGGTTGGTCTTCACCCACGTCATCGACGACCGCGGACTCTCGGCGCAGACCGCGGCCGGCTGGGAGACCTACTTCCTGCGGCTCGAGCCGCACCTGGCCGGCGAGAGCATGTCCGAGGAGCAGGCCCACCGGCAGTGGGAGGAGATCCACGAGCAGTACGCCGAACGCTTCGGCGTCGACCCGTCCCCCGGCCGGCAGTTCGCCGCCGCCCTCCGCGCCGGCCACTGACGCCCCGCCCACTCCGACCCGAACTCCCTCCGCCGCACTCCCTCCCGCCGGGCCGACCGAGCGGGGCGGGGTGCGGTGTCGTACTCGCGGCAGGTCTGCCGCCACCCGACGGACGAGAGCACGACCGTTGTCCGCGGCAACATCACGGCAACAAAAAGGGCAAGGAGTCGAACTCTCCTTGCCACTATCAACTTATAACGCACTGGGGGACTTGCCGCAAGCCCCGGTTCGTGCCTCAGAATCGTCGTTCGAAGCCGGCGTTTCCCGATCAGCGGACCCCGAACCACCCGACCCCATCGACTCCGGGCAGACAGCTCGTCCCCGGAGGCGATCGGCCACGTCCAAAACCCAGCTCGACGCACCGTGTCTCCGGCAGACCCGGCCCCGCGCTCGATCTCGTACCGGAGCTCATCACGTGAACTCACCGAACCCCAGTGCCTTCGACCTTCCCGACCACCTCACCGCCAAGGCCGACCCCGCGCTGATCGCCCGCGACGAGCAGCACTTCGCGGCCGTCGCGGCGACCCTGGAGCAGTCGATCGCCGAGCTGTCCGAGCGTCTCGAGACCGCGCGCAAGGCGCCCGGCGGCATCGGCCAGGAGGCGATGGACCGGGACCTGGAGGTCCACCGGCTCACGTCCCGGCTGCGCACCCTGCGCCGCTTCGGCCTGGACCTGTGCCTCGGCCACATCGTCAAGGAGGACGATCCCGAGCCCGTGTACGTCGGACGCCTCGGCCTCACCGACAGCGACGGGCGCCGGCTGCTGATCGACTGGCGCTCCCCCGCCGCCGAGCCGTTCTTCGGCGCGACCCACGCCAACCCGATGGGGCTCGCGAGCCGCCGCAGATACCGCTGGAAGCGGGGCCGGATCACCGACTACTGGGACGAGGTCTTCACCGCGGACGGGTTCGAAGGGCATGCCGCGCTCGACGACCAGTCCGCCTTCATCGCCAGCCTGGGCAGCAGCCGGTCGCCGCGGATGCGCGACGTGCTCGGCACCATCCAGGCCGACCAGGACGCCATCATCCGCGCAGACTCCCGCGGCGCGCTCGTCGTCGACGGCGGTCCGGGCACCGGCAAGACGGTCGTCGCGCTGCACCGCACCGCCTACCTCCTGTACGCCGATCCACGGCTCGGTCACCGCCGGGGCGGGGTACTGTTCGTCGGTCCGCACCAGCCCTATCTCGCCTACGTTTCCGACGTCCTTCCCAGTCTCGGCGAGGAGGGTGTGCAGACCTGCACCCTGCGAGACCTCCTGCCCGAGGGAGCCGAGGCCGGCCCGGAACCCGACCCGGACGTGGCCCTGCTGAAGTCGTCCGCCGCCATGGTGAAGGCGATCGAGCCGGCCGTCGGACTCTACGAAGAACCACCCACCAAGGGACTGATCGTCGAGACCCACTGGTCCGAGATCTGGCTCGACCCGGCCGACTGGGCCGAGGCGTTCGCAGCCGGAGGCTCCGGTACGCCGCACAACGAGGCGCGCGACCTGGTCTGGGAGGAGCTGCTGACGATCCTCGTCGACAAGCACGAGGAGGAGTACGAGGACGAGGACATCTCACCCGAGATGCTGCGCAGATCCCTGCAGCAGAACGAGGAACTGCGCGCCACCTTCAGCAAGGCGTGGCCGCTGATCGAACCGGCCGACCTGGTCGGTGATCTGTGGTCGGTGCCGGCGTACCTGCGCCTGTGTGCGCCCTGGCTCACCCCCGACGAGGTGCGCAAGCTGCAGCGCGCGGACCCCCAGGCCTGGACCGTGTCCGACCTGCCGCTCCTGGACGCGGCTCGGCAGCGACTCGGCGATCCCGAGGCGTCCCGGCGCCGGCGCCGGGAGAAGGCCGCGATGGCGGCCGAACGCGAACGCATGGCCGACGTCGTCGACAACCTGATCGAAGCCGCCGACGACGAGTACGGCGCGGGCCTGGTGACGATGCTGCGGGGTGAGGACTTCCACGACGCCCTGGTCGACGGCAGCGGGGTGGCCACTGCCGACCCGGATCGGCTCGCGGGGCCGTTCGCGCACATCGTGGTGGACGAGGCGCAGGAACTGACCGACGCGGAGTGGCAGATGCTGCTGCAGCGATGCCCGTCCCGGAGCTTCACCATCGTCGGGGACCGGGCCCAGGCCCGGCACGGGTTCACGGAGTCGTGGCAGGAACGGCTCGAACGCGTCGGGCTCGACCGGATCAACCTGGCCACCTTGACCATCAACTACCGGACACCGGATGAGGTGATGGCCGAAGCCGAGCCGGTCATCCGGGCCGTGCTGCCGGACGCGAACGTGCCGACGTCCATCCGCAGCAGCGGTGTCCCGGTCGTCCACGGGTCCACCGCGGACCTCAAGTCCGTCCTCGACAGCTGGCTCGCCGAGTACGCCGAGGGCACGGCCTGCGTCATCACCGCCAAGGGCAGCGAGGAACTCCATCCGAGCCCCCGGGTCCGATGGCTGACGCCCGAGTTGTCGAAGGGGCTCGAGTTCGACCTCGTCGTCCTCATCGACCCGGACTCGTTCGGCGACGACATCGAGGGAGCCGTCGACCACTACGTCGCGATGACCCGGGCAACCCGGCAACTCGTCGTCCTCACCAACCCCTGACCTGGCCGCGTCGGCCTTCCCGGGTCGCAAACCGGGGAGGCCGACGTCTGCCGTCAGCAGAGAGACGTTCCACCCGAGGGATCCGCGGCGCACGCTGGTGGAGTCGAGCAGCCCAGGAGGGTCTCATGTCTCTGCAGAGTTCTGCCGGCACCTGGCCACCCGGGCGCCCCGAGATCCCACCACCTTGGCCACCGAAAGGGCCGCCTACATGGCCGCCGTCGCAGCCGGTGCTGCCGTCGTGGCTGGAACCGGCCGCGTCCGGGCTGGAGAGCGACCTGGCCGCTCAACTCCTCGAGCAACGGGTGATCGTCGTCGGAGGGCGCCTCGACGACTCGGCCGGGAACCGCGTCGCGGCCCAGCTGCTGCTCCTCGACACCCGGGACAGCGCCCCGATCACGCTGCACCTGGCCTGCACCGAGGCGGAGCTGGAGCCCTCGCTCGCAGTGGCCGGGGCGATCGATCTCGTCGAGTCACCCGTCCACGCCGTGGCCCGTGGGACGCTTCGCGGCCCGGCGGTCGCCGTACTGTGTGCCGCGCAGCAGCGCGCCGCGCACCGGCACACCATGTTCATCCTGCTCTCGCCCCGCTTCTCCGGCGACGGCACCGCCGCCGAACTCGCCACCCTCGCCGAGCAGCACGAGCGCCAGGTCGCCCGCCTGCACGACCTGATCGCCGGCGCCACCGGCCGGACCGCCGGCGAGGTCGCCGCGGACCTCGACGCCGGGCGCGTCCTCACCGCACCCGAGGCGGCCGACTACGGCCTGATCACCCAGCTGCTGTAACCACGCGTGGGCTCAGGGCTACCGGCGTTTTCCAACGTTGCAGATTCCGGGCGGCGCGGCATACGCTCGCTGGAAGTTCCAGGTGAGGAGGCCGAGGTGACCAGTACCGTTGGACAGCGTCCCCCGTCGTACGACGTGCCCGCACATGTGGAGGCCCTGTACCGCGACGGGATCACCGGGCTGAAGGGAGCGTTCTCGCGCGAGTGGGTCGAGCAGATGCGCGAGGACATGATGGATGCCTTCTGGTCCGCGATCCAGCGCCCGGGCGGAGCGGTCGGGCGCGGACCTCGCCGTTGGTACGTCGAGGTGCACCCGCAGGACATCTCCGGCTTCGTCGACCTGGTCACGCATCCCTGGGTGACCGGGATCTGCGAGTCGGTACTGGGGCCCGAGTACGAGATTGTCGAGATCGGCTTCGACGTACCGTTTCAGGGAGCCAGGAACCAGCCGTGGCACCGTGACTTTCCTTCGCCACCGGAGACCTACCGGGACCGGCGGATCACCTCGCTGGCGTTCAACCTGACCGGTGTGGACGTCACCTCGGACATGGGTCCGTTCGAGATCGCCCAGGGCACCCAGTGGGACGACGGCCGCGACTGGGACCACGAGATGTTCCCGCCCAAGGACGCCTGGTCCCGCTACGCCGAGCGAGGGGTCCGGAAGTACCCCCAGATGGGCGACATCTCCGCCCGCTCGGCCCTGACCATCCACCGCGGCACCGAACACCTGTCGCCGATCGCCCGGCCGGTGCTCGTCCTCGGCGTGGACGCGCCGGGCGCCGGGCATGCGGCCCTGCACGACCCGATGGTCACCCAGGACTACTACGACGCCCTGCCCGAGTCCGTACGCCGCCACCTCGACTGCCGCGTGGTCGACGAACTCGTGCCGATCACCCAGAAGCACGACATCGAGGGCCTGGTGATGGGCGCCGACTGACCGGCCGGCCGGCCGGACTCGCGACCCCGGTCACCGGCCGGGCCGGCGTGACCACTCCGGTCATCACCCTGGTCGAGGGAAGTTGTTTCGCGATCTCCGAGACGACCGGCGACATGCCTGACGACCAGGCGACCATGGAGTCGACACTGGCCGCCTGAGGGTCACGCGCCCCTGCGGAGCTCGAGGATCTCGAGCGTCGTCCCCACTCCGACCAGGCGGTACACGGCATCCAGAGCCCCGCCGTGGAGGACCAGGACCTCATCTTGATCGGGTCTGCCCCAGCCGGTCGGCATCGGCCGGTTCTCCAGCATCCGGACCAGGCAGTCGACGTCGTCGGGCCCGTCGCTGAACAGGGCGGCGTCGAGTTCGGCCACGGCCTCCGGCGCCCACACCAAACGGTTCGGCATCTTTGCGCGGTTCCCACTCCCGGCGCGGGAAAACCCGTCCGCCGAGGTCGTCCGCACCGGTTGCTCGCCGTACGGCGGTTTCGCCGCTCGAGGCGGGGTACCTGCAGGCACCACCACCAACGGAAAGAGGGGGAAGCTGATGACTTCCACCGACGGCACCATCGAACCGGACGTGATCGACGTCCTGACCGCGGACCACCGCGAGGTCGAGGATCTCGTGGTGCAGATCACCGCCGCCGTCGACCCGGGCGAACGCCGGGATCTCACCGACCAGCTGATCGCGGAACTGGTCCGGCACTCGGTCGCGGAGGAGATGTACGTCTATCCCGCGATGCGCGACCACCTGCCGAACGGTGAGCAGGCGGTCGAGCACGACACCGAGGAACACAAGCAGCTCGAGACGCTGATGAAGCAGCTGGAGGGTGCGGATGCGACCAGCGCCGAGTTCGACGATGCGCTGGGAAGCCTCCGGCAGGTGCTCCGCGACCACGTGCAGGACGAGGAGGACGAGCAGTTCCCGCAACTGCGGGAGCACGTTCCGGCCGCCACGCTGGTCGAGCTGAAGGACAAGGTCGAGACGGCGAAGAAGCTCGCACCGACGAGGCCGCATCCGGCCGCGCCGAACGCCGAGCTGTTCCACAAACTCGTCGGCCCCGGTGTCGGACTGGTCGACCGCCTCCGTGACCGGCTCACCGGCCGCTCGACCTAACTGCCTCCTTGAAAGGGCGCGCCGTGGTGGAGTCGAAGCGCACGGAGGCAGGCGCAGGGCGTCTCGTGCTCCTGGTCGTCGTGGCGGCTCTGGTTGCCATTGTCGCCTTGGCGTCGAACCAACGCCGGGACGACGAGGGGCAGGCTGCCGGCGACGTGTCGGTCGGGCGATCGGCCGCGCCTGGCACCGACGTCACCACCGCGGCGCAGCGAAGTCTGGTCCAGTACTGGACCGCCGAGATGCCGAAGGTCTACCAGCAGGAATTCGTCGAACTCGCCGGTGGCTTCCAGGCCAAGACCCCACAGAGCGAGGCCTTCACCTGTGGCGGCCGGCCACAGACGTACGACGACCTGCGCGGCAACGCCTTCTACTGCGGCGCCCGCGAGGACTACATCGCGTGGGACGCTGCCGAGCTGTTCCCCCGGCTGAACCAGCAGTTCGGCAGTAGCGCGCCGGCGATCGTCCTCGCGCACGAGATGGGCCACGCGATCCAGGCCCGCGCGGGCGTCGACGCGCCCTCTGTCGTCCTCGAGCTGCAGGCGGATTGCTTCGCCGGGTCCTGGATCCGCTTCGCCGAGACCTCGACGGCCGACCCGATCTCCCTGACCGATGGCGCGCTGGACAGCGCGGTGGCGACGATCCTGACCCTGCGAGACCAGCCAGGGACCGCGGCCACTGCCCCTCAGGCCCACGGTCTGGGGTTCGACCGGGTCAACGCCTTCCAGACCGGTTACGAAAACGGCGCCGAGCGCTGCGCACGGTTCCCGGAGCAGGGGGTCGTTTCCACTGAGCTGCCGTTCCGCACGGTGACCGAGGCGTTGACCGGTGGCAACCTTCCCTATCCGGAAACCGTCGAGCTCCTCTCGGCGACCTTGAACGACTTCTGGTCCGCCGCCGTACCTCGGGTCCGGCCCGGCGAGGCCTTCGACGCACCGAGCCTGAACCCGACCGGTGAGGACGAACTGCCGGCCTGCCCCGGCGACCTCGAGCAGAGTGGCCTGTCGCAGTACTGCGCCTCGACCGGATCGATCGACTGGCTGGACTCACACCTCCAACTCGCCCATGAGCGCATCGGCGATCTCGCCACCGGCGCAGTACTCAGCGAGGCGTGGGCGGAAGCCGCGCAGAGCCAGACCGACCTGCAGACGACCGGACGTCCGGCCGGACTGCAGCGCGACTGCTTCACCGGCGCGTGGCTTGCGTACCTGGCCCAGGGCGACCTGCCCAACTCCCAACTGTCCCCCGGCGACCTGGACGAAGCACTGACCGCGATCGTCGCGAGCAGCTTCACCGACGACGGTCGCCAGACCGACCGCGGCGGCGCCTTCGAGCGCACGAAGTCGCTGCGCGCCGGAGTGTTCGGCAGCCTTTCCGGATGCCTTTGACGTCAGTCGGTCGATTCCGCACCGGTTGGACGCCCGGGTGCGCTGTCGGGTGCGATCGTCGGGTCCGCGGCCGTGTCGGCATCGGGCTCCCCCGCCGCCTTCGGGCGAACCAGCCGGTCGTCTCCGGTCCTGCGCAAACCGTCGCTGCGCTCGTTCGCCGTGATCCGCTCGTCGCTGGGCGCCGCCTGCGCGTTCTCGTTCTCGTTCTCGACCACGCTGCCGGGCATCCGATCCTGTCCGAACATCGCGTTGGCCGATCCGGCCGCCTTCCGTCGCAGCACCCGATACCCGACCGCGCCGGCACCCACCGCACCGGCCAGAACCCACATCGGCCGCCGCATCGCCGTACTGCCGGTACGCCGCTTCTTCGTCGAGATCACCTGAGGCCTCCTTCGTCGCTCGCCGCCTCGGTAACCGCCGGAGCGAGATCCGAAACCGCCCCGGTCAGCGCAACAGCAGCTCACGCGGGCTGGTCGTCGTCACGTCGTCCGGCGAGTCCGAAGGCAGCAGTTGGAGGAACGACCAGGCCACTCCGCCCAGCACCGGGGTCAGACCACTCAGCAGGACGGTGACCGCACCACGCAGCCAATCTCCCGGACCGGTCTGCAGCATGCCACTGATCGCCAGTACGCCGGCGGTGTTCGCAAGACACGCCACCAGGGCCGCCGAGCACGTCGCGAGGATCTCGGCCCTCGTCCACCGGAATTCCCACGCGGCGATCACGATGCCGGTCAACGCACCCGCGAGGATCGGGATGCTGTAAGCGACGGCGAGCGCCACCCGGCCGGGCGTGGTGAGCAGGTAGAACGTGTCGAACACCGCGGCGATCCCGAGCACCGCGACGGCGAAGTTCTCGGCCAGCTGACGAAGGGGCGCCGAGGCCCGTCCTACGAGGTCTTCCATGGTCCTTTCCACTGATCGTCGAAGACGGAGAAGAGCGTTAGCACTCCCCTGGCTCGAGTGCTAACACCGATATAGCACAGCAGCCCCGCGAGGCGCCACTCAATATGTTGCCTCCGGCAACCATGCCATCCGGGGAATCGGGGTGGGTACCCGGACGTGGCACCGCGGGTTCAGCCACAGCCCGGAACGGTCGCTCGAGGACCCGGGACATCTCATGAGTACGACGGATCTGCCGGCCGAACTGACCGCGGTCGCCCGCGACGTCTTCGGCTGGGTGGAGTTCCGGCCCGGTCAGCTGGCAGCGATGCGGGCCGTTCACGGCGGCCGCGACACGCTCGTCGTGATGCCGACGGGTTCGGGCAAGTCGGCGGTCTACCAGGTTCCGGCGATGCTCGCGGACGGTCCGGCGATCGTCGTGAGTCCGTTGATCTCACTCCAGCACGATCAGATCTCTGCCCTGCGTGAGGTCGACGCCGGCTCGGCCGTCGAGGTCAACAGCACAGTGGACGTCGGCAGCGTGCTCGCGGGTGAGGCGAAGGCGGCCAGGTTCGTCTTCGTCACGCCGGAGCAACTGTCCAAGGACGACGTACTCGACGGGCTGAGGAGGTTGCGGCCCGCGCTGTTCGTCGTCGACGAGGCGCACTGTGTGTCCGCGTGGGGCCACGACTTCCGCCCGGACTATCTCCGGCTCGGTGCCGCCGTCGAACGGCTCGGGCGTCCCGTCGTACTCGCACTCACCGCGACGGCCGCGGCGCCGGTCCGCGCCGAGATCGTCGAGGCCCTGCACCTCACCGACCCCGAGATCGTCGTCTCCGGGTTCGACCGGCCGAACCTCCACCTGGAGGCCCAAGCGGTCGCGGACGCCGCCGCGCGGCGGACGGCCGTGATCGACGCGGTGGGCCGACTCGATCCGCCAGGGATCATCTACGCGTCCACCCGTCGGCAGACCGAGGAGTACGCCGCCGAGCTGAAGGCGCGGGGAGTCCCGGCGGCCGCCTACCACGCTGGGCTCCGGCAGGCGGAACGCCGTACCGCCCACGACGCCTTCCTGGCCGGTCGCATCCAGGTCGTCGTCGGGACGACCGCCTTCGGCCTGGGTATCGACAAACCCGACGTGCGGTTCGTGCTCCATGCCGGAGTGGCGGACTCGCTCGACTCCTACTACCAGGAGATCGGTCGCGCCGGCCGCGACGGCGAACCTGCTCGCGCTGTGCTGTTCCACGGGTCGGGCGACCTCGGTCTCCGCCGGTTCCTCGGTGCCTCACCGCCGAATGAAGAGGCGCTGTCTGCCGTTCTCGACGCGATTCGGTCTGCTGACCGTCCGATTCTGCGTAAGGACGTGGCGCACCGCACCCGCCTGTCCCCCAACCTCGTCAGCCGCTGCTGCACGTGGCTGGCGCGGGCGGGCGGCGTCGTCTTCGACGGTCGCAATCGCGTCCGCTCAGGCAGTGCGAGCGATCCGGTAGGCGAGGCCGCTCGGGCTGCGGAACGGCGCCACCGGGTGGACCAGTCCCGGCTGGACATGATGCGCGAGTACGCCGCGGTCTCCGGCTGCCGATGGGACTTCCTGCTGTCGTACTTCGGTGAACAGCTGGACGGCCCGTGCGGGCGCTGCGACAACTGCGAGCGCGGCACGCTGTCAGAACACGAGGCGAATGCCGAGTCCGAGCCGTTCCCGGTGCACAGCCGCGTTCACCACGCCGAGTTCGGCCAGGGCGAAGTGCTTCAGATCGAGGGGGACCACCTGACGCTGCGCTTCGACGAGGCCGGCTACCGGACCGTGTCGCTGGCCGCCGTCCTCGAGAAGCGGCTCCTCGAGCCGATGCGGTGACACGGCCGATGGTTTTCATTCGGATCCGCCGGGCACCAGGCGGGGACCACAGGAAGGGAGACAATGATGAGCCAGCCTGACGACGACGACTACCGTCCGACGGTCGACGACGTGGATCCGAGCGCACTGGCGGTTAACTCCCTGGACGACCAGGTCCGGGTGTCGGCCGACCCGTCCGAGACCGAGGTGGTCGACTCGGCCGGCGAGACGGCGCGGGTCGACGACGACTCCGACGGCAGCAGCGTGCTCCCGCCGGTCGACGACGAGCAGGACCGGTCATGAGCGCTGGGAACCACGGCGCCACGCCGCTGCCCGGCTACGACGAGCTGCCGATCGGTTCACTGATGACCCGGATCAGGTCGCTCGACGGGGATCGGCTGTCGGAGCTGGTCGAGTACGAGCAGGCCCACGCGAACCGGGTCGCCGTACTGGAGCTGCTCCGGCAACGGCAGCGCGAACTCGAGCAGGGCGCCGAGCCCACCGGCGGCGACCCGGCCGCCGTGAAGCCGGAATCGGCA
Source organism: Kribbella swartbergensis (assembly GCF_054784135.1). NCBI lineage: Bacteria > Bacillati > Actinomycetota > Actinomycetes > Propionibacteriales > Kribbellaceae > Kribbella > Kribbella swartbergensis. The sequence goes on along the minus strand of NZ_BAAGPM010000017.1, from coordinate 498,667 downwards.
CCCGGACCCGCGGCCGGCTCCAAGGTCGGCCCGTCGGACGGGCCCGCCGTCAATCCGCCGGCGCACGGCGACCCCACCAACCCCTCCCAGCCTCGCAACTGACGCGAGCGCTCTCCCCCATTCGAAGGAGGTCGACGATGGACGACGAACGCACCCGACCGGTCAGTGATCCCGAAGCCGAAGGGCTGCCCGACACCGCCGACGACGACTCCACCGCGTACGACGACGTGGACTCGGCACGGATCGCTGACGGACCCGACCCGGCTGCCCTGCCGGCCGACAGACCACTCGCGTCCCTGGACTACGGCACCACCCCGGCCGAGGCGAGGACGCCGGAACCGCTGGCCGACCGGCTGGACCGCGAGGAGCCCGACATCACCCCGGACATGGTCGCCGCCGAGGGCAGTCCGGCGGACGACCCCGGCCGCACCGGCATCACCGGTGCCGACCAACTCCCGGCCACCGACGACCTCACCGACCTCGGCGCCGACGACGTACTGGACGGCGACGAGACCACGCCAGGTGGTGACGCGGGGGTCGGGCGGTTGCTCCGACCCGACGAAGGCGCTCATCCCGACGAGGAAGGCACGGAGGTCGCGGCCGATACGGGCGCATCGGGCGGCGGTCTGTCGGCCGAAGAAGCAGCGATGCACGTCGACGAGTGATCCACTCGAGAAGGAGCTGTCCATGCGCGCCATGGTCTATCGCGGTCCGTACCGGATCCGGGTCGAGGAGAAACCCCGCCCCGCGATCGAGCATCCGAACGACGCGATCGTCAGAGTCACCCGGGCCGCGATCTGCGGCTCGGACCTGCATCTGTACCACGGGATGATGCCGGACACCCGGGTCGGCATGACGTTCGGGCACGAGTTCATCGGCATCGTCGACGAAGTGGGCCCGTCGGTCCGTACGCTGCAGCCCGGTGACCGGGTGATGGTGCCGTTCAACATCTTCTGCGGGACCTGCTACTTCTGCGCCCGCGGCCTGTACGCCAACTGTCACAACGTCAACCCGAACGCGACCGCGGTCGGCGGGATCTACGGTTACTCGCACACCTGCGGCGGGTACGACGGCGGCCAGGCGGAGTACGTCCGGGTGCCACTCGCCGACGTCGGCCCGAGCCTCATCCCGGACTGGATGGACGACGAGGACGCCGTACTGCTGACCGACGCGGTCGCCACCGGCTACTTCGGCGCCCAGCTCGGAGACATCGTCGAGGGCGACGTGGTGGTCGTGTTCGGCGCGGGGCCGGTCGGTCTGTCCGCCGCGGCGTCGGCGTGGCTGATGGGCGCCGGGCGGGTGATCGTGATCGACCATCTCGAGTACCGGCTGGCCAAGGCACGGTCCTTCGCACACGCCGAGACGTACAACTTCACCGAGTACGCCGATGTCGTCGTCCTGATGAAGGAGATCACCGGCCACCTCGGCGCCGACGTGGCGATCGACGCGGTCGGGGCCGAGGCCGACGGGAACCTCCTGCAGCACATCACCTCGGCGAAGCTGAAGCTGCAGGGCGGGTCCCCGATCGCGCTCAACTGGGCCATCGACTCGGTCCGCAAGGGCGGCACCGTGTCCGTGATGGGCGCGTACGGGCCGATGTTCAGCGCGGTCAAGTTCGGCGACGCGATGAACAAGGGCCTGACGCTGCGGATGAACCAGTGTCCGGTGAAGCGCCAGTGGCCGCGGCTGTTCGAGCACGTCCGCAACGGCTACCTGAAGCCGCGGGAACTCGTCACCCACCGCATCCCGCTCGAGCACATCGCCGAGGGCTACCACATCTTCTCCGCCAAACTCGACGGCTGCATCAAGCCGATCGTCGTACCCGAAGCGGCCTGACCGGAGGACCGACATGGTCTACACACAGCAGAAACCGACCACCGCGGAGACCAGCGAGCAACTGCGGGCGCGGATTCCCGGCTGGGGTGCCGATCTGGATCCGCGGGACCGGCCGGCCGTACCGAAGGAGCACTTCGACCCGCACCCGTACGGCGCCGTCTGGGACTTCCCCGATCGTCAGTCCGAGACCTGGCCGCGGGAACGGTCGATCGAGCACGAATTCCTCACGCCGGTGTTCGGGACGTCCTGCCCGCCGCACGGGGTGTCGGGCGCGATCCGCCAGTTCGCCTACCGGCGGTACAGCGAGGGACGCGCGGCCCACTGGCTCCTGCTGATCGCCGCGGACCGGGTCGACTCGGTCGGGAGCACGTTCAGGTCGTTCGCGACCCTGCATCCCGACAACCCGATCACCGAGACCGGCATCCTCGCCGAGATCAAGCACCACGGGCTCCGTTCCCGCCGCGGCCAGAAACGCGCGGACCTGGCCCACCAGTCCCTGGACCCGCTGATCGTCGCCGGACCCTGGATCCTCGCCGGCGTCGTCGGCTACCGCGCCGTACGCCGGATCCGCCGCGCACGGCGATCCTGATCGGAGGCGACCATGACGACGTCGACCGGACCGGACGGACTGCCGGAGCTGCGGGTGACCCGCAGCGTCGCCTGCACACCCGCTGAGCTCTGGAAGGCGGTCACCCAGCCGGACGTGCTGAGCGACTGGCTGGGGACGACGCGGCCGACGACCGACCATTTCGGACAGTACGAGGTGATGTCGGGCCCGCTGGCCGGAGTGACCGGGATGGTGGTCGCCTGCGAGCCTCCGCACTTCTTTCACATCACGCTGAACGAGCACGTGGGCGGCAAACTCGCCGTCGAGGTGGTCGAGACGAGCCATGGATGCGAACTCGTGCTGACCCATCGCGGCGTCTCGACCAGCCGCGCGGCAGACGAGCGCTCGCGCTGGACCACCCTCCTGGAGCGCCTGGCCACGCACGTCGAACGCCGCCGGACGGACACGGATCTGCCTACCCCCTGAAGTTCACTCGAGCTGGACCGTCTCGCCGCGGGCCGGTGCCTTCACCTGCCATCCGGACGGGCTCGCGGCGACGCGGTCGAGGAAGTCGGACAGAGGCGAGCGCATCACCGGGTAGTCGTCGTAGTGGACGGGTATGGCGAGCCGCGGGCGGATCCGCTCCAGGCAGTCCACGCCCTGCGCGCCGTCCATGGTGACGGTCGCGAACAGGATCTTCGTCCCGCCGAGGTGGAGGACGGCCACGTCGATCTCCGGATGCCGCTCACGGATCCGGTCGAGATGGTCACCGGTCAACGTGTCGCCGCTCAAGTAGATCCGCCGCCGGACCTGACCGCCGGCCCGGTGGGTCAGCAGTGAACCCATCACCGGCGGCAGCAGACTTCCCATCACGCCGCGGCCGTGGATCCCTGGCAGTGCCTCGACGGTGAGGGACTCGTCGTCCCGATGCTGCTCGTACGTCGCCCAGACCGGCAGTCCGTGAGTGGTGAAGCCCCATTTGCGCAACCGGTCCGCGGCGGGCTCGGTGGTGACCACCGGTACGGCGCGATCCAGCCGGCGCCGGGCGACCCGGTCGAAGTGGTCGCCGTGCAAATGGGACAGCACCAGCGTGTCCAACGCGGGCAGGTCCTCAGGTTCCAGCGCCGGATCGGTCAGCCGTGGGCTCCACAGCCCTTTGCCGAGATACGCCCGCTGGCCGCGATGCAGGAAGTTCGGATCGGTCAGCACGGTGAAGGCGCCGATCCGGATCAGCGTGGTCGCCGTACCGATGAAGGTGATGCTGTCCATCAGGTCGCCGTTCCTTCCCGTCAGCCGGAACGAGGCCGGTACCCCGGCGCCACCCCGGCAACCCAGGCGGGACCGGTCCGCGAATGCGGGCACCGGTTCGGGGGTACCGGTTGGGACCGAGCCGGACCTACGCGGTGGCCGCACTGGTTGAGGAAGCAGCCCTTGGCGTCGGCGACCGTCTGGCTCACGAACGAAGGACTGCCATGAAACGGGGCGTCTGCATCGAGGAGGCCGTCGGCGTCCTGATGGAGTGCTTCGGCATCGAGGCCGCCGAAGCGAATGCGATCCTGAAATCCTGGTCGGCGGACCAGAAGACACCGGTCACCACCATCGCCCATGTGCTCGTCCACCAGATCTGGCGCGGCGACGAGCGGACAGAGGACCGGGAGCTGACCCGCGCGCTGGAGGAGAGCCTGCGGCAACTCCCGAAATCCGCCGTCTAGCTTCGCCGGTAGCAAGAGACCGCCGGCCGACGGGCGGCCTCAGGTCTTGCTCGGCGGATCGACGTCGTCGGGCGGCGTGGTGTCGACCCGCCTGATCTTTGTGTGCTCGGTCGAGTGCGCCGCCGTCTCACCCGAGTCGTCATCCTTGTACGACGTCGCGGCCGACACCGCGCCACGTCCGGCGGCGAAGAGCGCCCAGGCCGCGAAGGCGAGTGCGATCAACACCAACAGCACCAACAGAATCCACACCGGAGCACCCATAGCGCCTCCTGCCCGAAAGACCTTCGGTACCCCGCCCGCCCCGCTCCATTCACCGGCCCCGGCAGGCGGTGAATCGGATCGGGTACCGGTTCGGCATGAGTCAGCCGCTGGCACCCGATCTCCGGAACGGCAACGATCGCCGGGACGTCATTCTGCTGGGTACGCAGTGACCCTTCGACGGCTGGAGTGGGCGCGGCGGTCGGCGAGTGTGTACTGGGGCTGCGCCGCCGTACACGTCTTGGCCGTCGCCTGTGATGCCAAGCTGCTGCGCTGGATCACCAAGGCAGCACTCATGCCTTCGCTGGCCACCTGGGTGTACGCGCAGAACGGGCCTCCGCTGCTGCTCGCCGCCATACTCGCCTCCGGCATCGGCGACATACTCATGGAGCAGAAGCTCCTGCTGCCGGCCATGGTCGTCTACGCGGCCGCGCACGCCTGCTACGTCGCGCTGTTCCTCACCGGCGATCGGCGCCGGCGGTGGCAGGTCATCGCCGGGTACGGCGCCGTCTGGGCCGCCGTGATGACTCTCCTCTGGCCCGGCCTCGGCGCCTACCGGGCACCGGTCGCCGCCTACGCATTGATGCTGACGGCAACTGCCGTCAGCTCCTTCTGGTACGGCGGTCGCAGCGGGCTCGGCGGTGCGCTCTTCCTCATCTCCGACAGCCTCATCGGCGTCCGGCTGGCGGGCCACGACTTCCCGCTGCGCGGTCCAGCGGTGATGGCGACGTACGGCGCCGGTCAGTTCGAGCTGGCGGCCGGCGTCCTCCGCCGGACAGGCTCTGCGCGGGACCCCGGCCGGGCTTCGGGCCGCTGACCGGTCCGGCGCGATCAGTTCGGCAGGCGGCGGGTGTCGACGAGTGCCTGGGCGACGTCGCGGAGTTTGCGGTTGTGCTGCTGGGAATAGCGCTTCAGCACCTCGAAGGCGCGGTCGCCGTCCAGGTCGTAGCGCTCCATCAGGATGCCCATCGCCTGACCGACCAGCTTGCGGGCGTCGATCGCGGCGGTCAGCGTCTCCTCCTGGCGCGCGTTGGCGATCGCGACGGACGCGTGCCGGGCCAGGATGTGCGCCACCGCCAGATCGTCGGCGTCGAAGGCGTTCGGGACGCTGCTGTACAGGCTCAGCACCGCCCAGGCGTGGCCGCCGGCGATCAGCGGCAGGTGGACGACGCTGCGGAGCTGCGCGGCCCGCGCCTGCGCGGCCCACGCCGACGGCCAGCGCGTCTCGGTCTCGACGTCGGCGACCACGACCGCGCGCTCCTCCTGGATCGCCGTCATCATCGGTCCTTCATGGGCCTTGATCTGCAGCTCGTACAGCGTGGCGACCCGAGGGTCGGTCTGCGCCAGCACCTCCGGGCGCCGGCCACGGGCGATCAGCGCCACCCCCGCACAGGTGCAGCCCAGCGCGTGCAGAGCGAACTGCACCACCGCGTCGACCGTCTCGTCGACGCTGTCGAGGTCATGGAGCTCCACGGCCAGCCGGCCGAAGGCGTCAGCGCTCACCTGACCAGCCGCCGCGCAACCCTCCACGGCGGCGAGCCCATGCGATGCCCCCGACCGAGCCATACCGCCATCATCCACCCGAAACCCGCCAACGGGTATCAGGCGCGTGACTTCCGGAGAAATTCACCCCGAAGACGGCGCGAGCCGATCTCCCGAAGCCGAATCATGCAACCTTCAACGTGATTCGGCCATGGCCGCGCGATGCGCCGGACCGGGACTCGCGCCGGGGACAATGCGCTCATGGTCGATATCGCCGTTGTCGGTGCGGGACGCATCGGGTTGCCCGTTGCGCGCCGGCTCGTGACCGCCGGACACTCGGTCCGCATCCACGACATCCGTGCTCAACTGGAGCCCACCGTTCGCGGGATCGGCGCGACCTGGGGACCGCCATCGACCGGAACCGACGTGCTGCTGACGGTCCTTCCCGGCAGCCCCGAGCTGCAGTCCCTGATGCTTACTGACACCGGCCTGTTGACCAGTCTCCGGCCGGGAACCGTTTGGCTCGACCTGACCAGCGCCTCCCCCGCCCTCGGCGCCGAACTGGCCTCAGCCGCGCACGACCGAGGCATCGACTACCTCGAAGCGCCCGTCGGAGGTGGGCCCGACGCGGCCGAAGCCGGAGAACTCACCCTGTACGTCGGGGGCGAACGCGCCACCTTCGACCGCCACCAACCGATCCTGCGCAGCTTCGCCGCGCAACTGCACTACACCGGCCCCCACGGCTCCGGTTACCTGACCAAGCTCCTGGTCAACCTCCTGTGGTTCAACCAGGCCGTCGCCGTCGGCGAGGTACTCCTGCTCGCCCAAAGCGGCGGACTGGACCTGTCGCGCCTGCGTGAGACTCTGCTGACCGGTCCCGCCTCGTCGACCTTCCTGTCCGACGTCGTACCCGACCTGCTCGCCGGCGACCGGATGCCGCACTTCGGTCTCGACCGCATCGTCGAGGAACTGAACTCGCTTCGCGACCTCGCCCACCACAACCACATCCCAGTCCCGATGACCGAAGCGGTGGCCGCCGTCCACCGCGAGGCGCTGGCGCGATTCGGCCCCGTCGACGGCGAACTCCTGGCCGTCTCCCACCTCGAGCAACTCTCCGGCCGCAGCCTCGGCCATTGCCAGGAGTGACGATGCCTTCCCGGGGCCGGAGCGGGCTATACGCCACGATGTTCTCGGTTCGGCCAGAGTTCGGTTGCCTGCGTACTGCGGTCGCGTGGCGAACGGGACGCCGCGATCCATCGGTTCGATGACGTCGTTATCCGCCCAGCGCACGACGATCACGACACCTTGTCAGCTAGTTGCCAATGGCACCTAGTGGCCATTGCGCCCCATAACCTCCGGCTTCCTTACTGGCTGTGGCGAAAACGTCACCAGCCGTAAAGGTCGCTGACGGGGTCCCGACGGCCCTCGCCCCTGAAGGCCCGACTTTGGAGGTTGTCTTGAGTTTCCGCAGATCGTTGACCCGGACGGGCGTCGCCGTACTGGCGCTGGCGTTCGGCTCCAGTACGGCGCTCGCCGCCACCGCGCAAGCGGCGAACGACCCGAAGTCCGCCGCCTCACCCACGGTCTCCGCGGCCACGGGTGAGCTCCCGGTGGGCAAGCCGCGGCAGTACGTGAACCGGGTGCAGACCAAACTGTGCCTGACGTTCGCCGTGACGCCGGACGGCATCCCGACAGCCGTGATGCTGAAGTGCAACAAGGGATCCAAGGGCAAGATCCAGCAGTGGACCTACACCGAGCAGGGCCAGCTGATGGTGTCGATGTCGAAGGACGTCGGTGGCGACCTTCCCAACGGCGCCTGCCTGGACACTGCCGCCGACCTGACCAAGGTCGAGGGCAACTCCCCGCTGCTGGTGCTGCCGTGCCGGACCGGAACCGGCCAGCAGTGGACCTACGACAAGGACACCGGCGCCTTGGTCAACAAGGCGAACGGCAAGGCGCTGAGCTCGATGATCGGCGTGGCCAAGCAGGCCCGGCCGACGTCGACCGTCGACTACACCGGTGGCGCCGACCAGAAGTGGCGCGATGCCCCCATCCCGATGGAGACACTGCTCGGTGCGGTGATCCAGCTGCTGGACGCGTTGCTCGAGGCGCTGGGCCTCGAGATGCCGGACGAGTACGAGACGCGCGGCCAGCAGATGCTGAAGTCGATCAGCAGCCAGGTGCCGATTCCTGAGCAGCTGAAGCAGCTGCCGAAGGAAATGGTCCGGATGGCCGGCTGACCGTTCGTTCTCCTCCCTCACCAGGAGCCGGGCGGCCGCGATCCGGCCGTCCGGCTCCGACGACCGAACCCTCTGTCCCGGCCGGGCCCGCGTGCCGCTGCGCGAAACAAGGCCCTGGTGCTTGTCGTCGGGCTCACCAGGAGCGGCCCGGCCGGCGCGGGGAGCCGGATCCGTCGGAGACCGCCGACGCGCCGGCTCCCCGCCACCACTTTTCGCGATCGATCGAATACAGTACGTGTTCACCTGGGTACAGGGATGTTGCCCTTGACAACACTCCACCTCGAAAACGGGGACCCTGGTATGCCCAAACGCCTTCTCTGCCTGGCCGCCCTTCTCCTCAGCTCGACCGTCGGCTGCAGTGACATCCCGGCTGACGTCGCAGCCGCCGACCAGCTCAAGCCGTCAGCGACCGGTCCCACCCACGCCAGGCCCACCGCCAGTCCGACGCCCACTCCCCGCGCCACCCCGTTGCCCCAGCTCCCACGCGGCGGACGTCGGCTCTTCCCGACGTACCAACTCGTCGCCTTCGTCGGCGCTCCCGGCGCACCGGCACTCGGACCGCTGGACAGCAACCTCGACGAACGCGCCCGCCGGCTCGAGCGGCTGGCCGCCTCCTACCGCGGCGGACGCGTGGCGCAGCCGGTGATGGAGTTGATCGTCACCACGGCCCAGGGCGCTCCTGGTCCGGACGGCAAGTACCGCTCCCGCATCGACCCGGAGCAGATCGACAAGTACCTCGCCGTGGCCCGCAAACACCGGATGCTGCTGATGCTCGACGTCCAGCCCGGCCAGGCGAAACCGATCGACGAGATCCGCCGCCTCGAGCGGTGGCTGCGGCAGCCGGACGTGGGGCTCGCGGTCGACCCGGAGTGGCAGGTCGGCCCGGGGCAGGTCCCGGGACGGGTCTTCGGTCGTACGTCGGGCGCCGAGCTGAACGGCATCGCGGCGTACCTGTCGGGGCTGGTCACCAGGTACCGGCTGCCCGAGAAGCTGTTCGTCTTCCACCAACTGACCCCGCCGATCGTCCGTGGCGAGACGACGTTGCGCGCCTACCCGGGCGTCGCCACGGTGAAATCGGTCGACGGCATCGGCAACCGCGGCCAGAAGGTCGCGACCTACCGGGGACTGACCACGACGTTGCCGAAAGGCATCCGGACCGGCTTCAAGCTCTTCTACTCCGAGGACACCCGGCACGGCGCGTTGATGACTCCGGCCCAGGTCCTCGCCCTGCGTCCCCGGCCCGACCTGGTGATCTACGAATGAGACGCCGCCAGTTCCTCGGCCTCGCCGCGGCGGCCGGCCTCGGCGCCGCGACCGGCTGCGCCGACACCCGCGCGGACTCCGAGCCGGTGGTGCTCGACGCAGCCGCGTCTCCCTCCGGCGGCTCGCCGCCGACCGCGACCGCGGTCCGTCCGGTACCGAAGCGGACCCCGCCGAGGCCGCCCGCCCCCGCGGCGATCCGCGCCGACGAGCTCGGGCTCGTACCGGTGCTGATGCACCACCGGGTCGTCCGGGACGCCACCGGCGAGTACGACATGACCCCGGCGTTCTTCCGCGCCGAGCTCGAGCGGCTGTATCGCGAGAAGTACCACCCGATCCGCACCATCGACCTCGTCCGCGGCGATCTGAGCGCCGTCCCCGCGGGCCGGACACCCGTCGTCCTCACCTTCGACGACGGCTCGCCCAGCCAATTCGCGATCGACGCGGCCGGCCGGGTCGATCCGGACTGTGCGGTCGGCATCATGCTCGGCTTCCACGCCGACCATCCCGACTTCCCGGCCGTCGGTTCCTTCTACGTCAACAAGAATCCCTTCGGCTACTCCGGCCGGGACGCGGACCGTGCGCTGACCAGGTTGCACGCGCTCGGCTGTGAGATCGGCAACCACACCCTGGATCATCCGAATCTGAGCACTCTGAGCGACGCGCAGGTACGGGCCCAGCTCGGCGGTCTGGCGCGAACGATGCCCCGCTCGGTGCCACCGCCGCGGACGCTCGCGCTGCCGCTCGGCGTCCGCCCGCGGAACCGTTCGACCCTTGTGGCCGGAGGCAACGGCACGGCGACGTACCGGAACGAGGGTGTGCTCCTCGTCGGTGCCGGTCCGTGTCCGTCACCGTTCCACCGCAACTTCGATCCGATGGCCATTCCCAGAATCCGCTGCAGCTCGCACAACGCGGGGCGGGGACCCCTCGAACTCGACTACTGGCTCGACCGGCTGGCCCGCCCGGGAGTGCGCTATGTTGCCGCCGGCAACCGGGGTCACGTCACCGCGCCACGCGCCCGGGCGGCCGACCTCGACCCGAAGTTCCGCGGGACGGCCGTCTGGTACGGCGCCGCGTCGTGAGGTTCAGCGTGGATCGACGGCGTACGCGCGGGCCTGCCGGAGGGCCTGCCTGATGATCCGCGACACCTGGACCTGGCTGATGCCCACCACCGTGCTGATGTCGCTTTGCGTCCACTCGTGCAGGAACCGCAGCCGCAGGACGAGAGCGTCCCGCGGCTCGAGGTGGCGAAGGATCGAACGCACCAGGTCACGGTCCTCCAGCCTGCGGATCGCCTCTGCCAGTTCGTCGCGCTGAGGTTCGGCGACGTCCACCAGCCGGTCGAGCGAGATCGGGCTGGTCCGGCGCGTCGCGTCCAGGGTCGCCGCGACCTCCTCGACGGGCAGCCCCAGGCGGGATGCCACCTCGGCCGGCGTCGGTGTGCGCTGCAGGTCGGTGGCGAGCACGCGGCTGCACCGGGTCACGGTCGGTTGGAGCTCGCGGAGCCGGCGCGGGATCCGGATGCTCCAGGCGCGATCGCGGAAGTAGCGCTTGAGCTCACCCTCGATGGTCGGTCGCGCGAACGCCCGGAACGACGGCCACTCGGCGGCGTCGTAATTCAATGCCGCCTTCACCAATCCCAGCCGCGCGATCTGCTCGAGATCGTCGTCGTCGACACCGTGGCCGCGGAACCGCTGCATGATCTCGCGGGCCAGGCCGAGGTTCAGCTCGATCGCGGTCAGGAACCACCGGCGCCGCTGATCCTCGTCCGGGCAGCGTTCGCGGGCGATCAGAGCCTTCCGGGTGGCGGCATCGCGCCGTCCGCGGTCGGTCGGGCTCGGCAGCTCGCGAGCGGTCAATGGTTCAGCGGACAGCACAGAGCACCCCAGGACGTGACTCGCCACAAGCGCGGCCACGTCTCTGGACCGCGAGGCGGTCGGTGCGCACGACCGCACACCGTGACGCCCTGGTGCCCTGAGCAACCATTTCCGAAACCCCGCGCCGCGGTCACGCCCGAGCCGTCCCCTCGTCGGCCTGCCGCCGGGAAACGTCAGAATGGGGTACGGCGGCTGCGCGAAGGGCGATGTTTGTGACGCTTGTGTGTATCGGTGATCTGGTCGAGGACGTTGTCGTCTGGTCGGCTGGGGTGACACGGGCCGGGACGGACAATTCGGCGCGGATCCACCGGACCCGCGGTGGTGCGGGCTCCAATGTGGCCGTTTTCGCGCGCGGTCTCGGGACGCCGGTGCGGTTCGTCGGCCGGGTCGGGGACGACGCCCTCGGCGAGTCGCTCGTGCGGGAACTCGTCAGGGCAGGCGTCGACGCACGGGTACAGCGACAGGGACGGACCGGCACCATCGTCGTGCTCGTGGACGGTTCCGGCGAACGAACGATGTTTCCGGACCGGGCGGCCGCGGCCGAACTGGCCGATGTTCCGGACTCCTGGATCTCCGGCGCGGCGGCGGTCCATCTCTCGGCGTACTCGCTCGACGGCCCGGCGAGATCGGTTCTGCGTCAAGCGTCGAAGATCGCCCGGGCCGAGGGCGCCGTCCTCACCGTCGATGCGTCCTCGGCCGCGCTGATCGACGCACTCGGACCGGCGAACTTCCGGACCCAGCTCAGCACCCTGCGGCCCACGTACCTCTTCGCGAACCGCGTCGAAGCCGACACCGGATCCCTCCGGGACCTCGCCGGCGACGGTACGACGGTCGTGGTCAAGAACGGCCTGGACCCGACCGAGATCCACTTCGCCGACGGGCGAACAGTGACCGTCCAGGTCCCGCCGGTCGACGAGGTGCGGGACACGACCGGTGCCGGCGACGCGTTCGCGGCGGGCTTCCTGTCCGCCGTACTGGAGGATGCCGATACCGTCGAGGCGGTCGAAGCCGGCCACACCCTCGCCCGGCGGGCCCTCACCGAGGCCGGCGCCACACTCACCGAACCAGGGAGATCACCGTGACCGAACCCGTCCTGTCCGACGACGTGGCGCAGGCGCTCGCCGAGGGCCGTGCGGTCGTTGCGCTGGAGTCGACGATCTTCTCCAACCTCGGGCTCCCCGCTCCGGCGAACGCCGACGCACTGCACCTGTGCAAACAGGCGGTCCTCGACCGTGGCGCCACACCGGCGGTGACCGCGATCCTGGACGGCCGGGCACATGTCGGGCTGTCGACCGACGAGGAGAAGCGGGTGCTGCAGGGCACGCGGAAGGTCGCCGAACGCGATCTGGCCGTGGCGCGGGCCCAAGGATGGGACGTCGGTGTCACCACGGTCTCGGCGACGGTCGCGCTGGCCCATGCGGTCGGCATCCCGGTCTTCGCCACCGGCGGGATCGGTGGCGTCCATCGCGGATCCGAGGTGACCGGGGACATCTCGGCCGACCTCGATGCCATCGCCAACCACCCGGTCATCACGGTCTGCGCCGGCGCCAAGGCGTTCCTCGACCTGCCGCGGACCCTCGAGTACCTGGAGACCGCCGGCGTGCCGGTCCTGGGCTGGCAGCACGACTGGTTCCCGGCGTTCTACACACGGTCGAGCGGCCTGCCGGTTCCGCACCGGGTCGAGGACGAGCGCGTGGTCTGCGACGTCCTCCGCTTCCGCTCCCGGCCGAACACCGGAGTCCTGCTGACCGTCCCGATCCCGGTCGCCGACGAGATCCCGGAAGCGCGCATCAACGCCGTACTCACCGCCGCCCTGGAGGCGAGCAGCCGCGCCGGGATCACCGGCCCCGCCGTCACTCCGTACGTCCTCGAGCAGATCGAGAAGGAGACCGACGGCCAGAGCATCCCGGCCAACCTCGCCCTGGCCCGCAACAACGCCGACCTCGCGGCCCGAGTGGCCGTCACCCTCGCCTCCACGGCCGCGTGAGGCCGCGCCCGCGAGGTCAGAACAGCCATTCGGCTGCGTGGAGGGACTTGGTGGTGTAGGCGGGGCGGTCGGACTGCAGGCCGAACTGCAGGTCTTCCAGGAGGGCGCAGCGGGCGTAGAAGCGGGCGCGCTCGGCGAGGCCCTCGTCGGCGGGGGCGCATCGGGCCACCGCGATGTCGAAGGCGGCGGGGCCGAGGTCGCGGAGGATCAGGCCGAGATCGCGGGCCGGATCACAGATCGCGGCGTCGCTCCAGTCGATGACACCGGACACGTCGTTCGTCTCACAGGTGACGAGGACGTGTTCGATGCCGAGGTCGTTGTGCGAGAACACCAGGCTCGGCGCCGGCGCGGGCACCGGCTGGCGCAGGAACGCTTCGACGGCGACCTGAGTGTCCGGCCCGAGTGACGACGCCACGTCCGGGTAGGTCTCGGCGGCCTCGTCGCGCCAGACCCCGAGCGGTTCATCGTCGACGTCAACCAGGTCGGCGAGCTGCTCGATGCTCGCGGCGTGCAGTACGGCGAGCAGGCCGGCCAGCTCAGCGGCGACGCGGACGGCGTACCCGGATCGGACGTCGGCAGGTACGTCGATCAGCGGCGTCCCCTCGAGCTTCCGATACGCCAGACAGCCGTCATCGGGTAGGGCGAACACCGGCGCGGGCACCGGTAGCGGGCTCACCGTGCCGACCCACTCCAGGAGCGCGGCCTCGCGTCGTACCACCGCCGGTTCGTGGGCGATGCGCACGACGAGCTCGCCGTTCACCTCGTACGCCTCATTGTCCAGCCCCGAACCGAGTGGGGTGACAGTCCGTACGTCGTACCCAGGCAACCCGAGCCTCACGAGCCGCTCAACGTCGGTGTGCATCGGCCCAGGCTAGGGCACGTCTCAGCCGCCGATCAGCAGGTCCGCGAGGTCGGTCAGCCGGTACAGCACGAGCTTGCCGGTGCGCTCGGCTTGCACCAGGCCGGTCCGGCGCAGGAGTTGCAGGTGCTGACTCACGGCGGACGGAGTGACCTTGAGCTCGGCGGCGAGGTCGCTGGTCGTCCGCGGGTGCGTCAGCACCTCGAGGATGCGGGCGCGTGGCGCACCGATCAGCTTGGCCAGGTCACTCCGCGACGGGCCTTCCACTCCGGACCAGAGGTTGGCCTGACCACGCGGCGGATAGCCCAGGATGGGTTCCGCGCCGATGTCGAACGGGATGACCGCGTGCGGCCCGAACAGCGTGGGCTGCAGGATCAGACCGCGGCCGTCCACCCGCTCGGTGCGGCTCGGATTGCTGACCCGGTCAACCCGCAGCCGGCCGTTGTCGTAGCTGATGGCCGGGCCGAGTTCGTTCAGCATCGCCGCGGTGCCCTGCTGGGTCATCACGTGACCGCGGTAGCTGATGTCCGCGGACAGGATCGCGCGCATCCGCGACCAGTACGGCGCCATCACGGTCTGCCAGTAGCGGCGTACGGCGTCGACGACCCTGCCGACACCGTCCGGCCCGGCCAGCTCGGCCGGCAACTCCCCGTGGACGGCGACGAACTGGCGATCGAACGTCTCGCGCGGTACGGCGCCGATGATCTCGAGCTCGTCCTCGATCTGGGTCAGCGGCGAGGTCGGCCTGGGCGTGAGGAAGTCGGGACTGCCCATCGTGTCGTTGACCAGCCAGCGCAGTACATCCCAGTCCAGGTCGTCGAGCACCGGCTGGACGGCGCGCACCCAGGGCAGCTGCAACGGGAACCGTCCCGGATCCCGAAGTGCACGCAGTGAGAGCACCGTCTCGGCCGCCGGCGAGACGGCGAACCGGATCTCCTCCAGATCCTGCGCGGTCAACTCGTAAGTGAGCACACCCCTGCCCCTGTCGACGTACCCCCGGCCCGAATCCTCTCACTCCGGGTGGCGTCCGCAGGTTTCAGCGGTAGCGGCGAGCCTGGTTCTGGGCCGCCGACGGGCCGGGTCGCCAGCCGGCGATCCAGGGACCGGTGCCTTCGGACGGGTCGATCACGCCCTCCTCCAGCCAGGTGTAGCGGCCGTCGAGGACCCGGTCGGCGAGCCGACGATCACTGTCGTCGGTGTTCGACCAGAGCTGGTCGAACAGCCGCTCCACCCGCAACCGCGCCTGTTCACAGAACACCCCGGCCAGCTGGTACGCCGTTTCGCCGCGAGCCGGATCGTCGGCGCGCAGCATCTCCGCCCGCGAACAGCTGGCCGCCATCGCGAACAGCTCCGCGCCGATGTCGACGATCCGGGCCAGGAACCCCTGCCGGTACTCGAGTTTCGCCTGCCAGCGGCTCATCCCGTAGAACGTCTGCCGGGCCAGCCGGCGGGCCGCGCGTTCGACGTACCGCAGATGGTTCGCGAGCGGGCCGAACTCGGCGTACGACGTCGGCACCGAGCCCTTCCCGACCGCGAGCTGCGGCAGCCACTTCGCGTAGAAGCCGCTGGCCTTGACCGCGGCCCGAGCCTTCGCCCGCAGGTCGGCGTCGGTGGAGGCGAGATCACCGGCCGCGGCCAGGTGGGCGTCGACCGCCTCGCGGGCGATCAGCAGGTGCATGATCTCGGTCGAGCCCTCGAAGATCCGGTTGATCCGCAGGTCCCGCAGGACCTGCTCGGCCGGCACCGCCCGCTCGCCGCGGGCCGCGAGCGACTCGGCCGTCTCGTAGCCGCGCCCGCCGCGGATCTGGACCAGCTCGTCCGCCACCTGCCACGCCATCTCACTCGACCACAGCTTGGCCAGCGCCGCCTCGATCCGGATGTCCTTGCCGCCGGCATCGGCCAGCTGTGCCGACAGTTCCAGCACGGATTCGAGGGCGAACGTGGTGGCCGCGATGAACGAGATCTTCTCGGCCACCGCGGCGTGCCTGCCGACCGGACGGCCCCACTGCACGCGCTCGGACGACCATTCGCGGGCGATCTTGAGACACCACTTGCCGCCCGCCGCGCACAGGGCCGGGATGGACAGGCGGCCGGTGTTCAACGTGGTCAGCGCGATCCGCAGGCCGTCGCCCTCGCGGCCGAGCCGGTTCTCGGCCGGCACCCGGACCTGGTGGAAGCGGGTGACGCCGTTCTCGATGCCACGCAACCCCATGAACGCGTTGCGGTTCTCCACCGTGATGCCCGGCGAGTCGGCCTCGACCACGAAGGCGGTGATCCCGCCGCGCTGACCGTCGTGCTCGGGAACGCGGGCCATCACCACGACGAGCTCGGCGATCACGCCGTTGGTGGTCCACAGTTTCACCCCGTCCAGCAGGTAGGCCTCGCCGTCCTCGGTCGGGGTCGCGGTCGACGCCATCCGGGCCGGGTCGGATCCGACGTCGGGTTCGGTGAGCAGGAAAGCCGTCACCGCTCCGGCGGCGCACCGCGGCAGCCACCGGCGCTTCTGCTCGTCGGTGCCCACCAGCTTCACGGGTTCCGGTACGCCGATCGACTGGTGCGCCGACACCAGGGCGCCGAGACTCGGGTGCACCGACCCGATCAGCATCAGCGCGCGTCCGTAGTACGCCATCGACAGCCCGAGTCCGCCGTACTCGACCGGGATCTTGATCCCGAACACGCCGAGCTCGGCGAGCCCGGCCAGGTACTCGTCGGGGATCCGTGCTTCGC
The DNA here is from genome assembly GCF_054784135.1 of Kribbella swartbergensis. Classification (NCBI taxonomy): domain Bacteria; kingdom Bacillati; phylum Actinomycetota; class Actinomycetes; order Propionibacteriales; family Kribbellaceae; genus Kribbella; species Kribbella swartbergensis. Next base: position 481,882 of record NZ_BAAGPM010000017.1, on the reverse strand, counting down.
GCTCGATCAGCAGACCGTCGAGCGTCCGGCAGTACTCCGCGAGTCGGGTCAGGAACTCCTCGCCCCGGGCGGCGTCCTCGGCCGCGGCCCGTGGATGTGGGTGGATGAGCGACAGGTCGAAGTTCCCCAGATACAGCTCCTTGGCGAAGCTGGGTCGCACCCACGTCGTCTCGCGTGCAGCCTCGGCGGTCTCCCGGGCTTCCCGCTCACCGACATCCCGCACCACTCGCTGCTGTGTGGTCACGCCGTACCCCTTTCCGGCCGGACCCCCGTTGTCTACCCACCAGTCTTACTCGGAAGTAGCTCCCTGTGAACCCGCCGGCACCGCCGGGAACGCCCGGGTGGGGTCGAGAGGTGGGTAGGGGGCGTCGGGAAGGCCGAGGTTGCGCCAGACGAAGCGAGGGATGCGGGCCAGGAAGCCGCGGAGGAACTCGGAGCTGTGCGCGACGGTCGGCTGGTTGTGGTCGCCGACCGAGAACCACGCCCAGTCGTCGACGAACTGGAACGACGCGGGCCGGCTGGCCATCAGGTACTCCATCTGCCGCGGGTGGATCACGTCGTAGGCGTACTTCGCGTCGTGCGCGTGCACCGCGAACTGATCGTTGAACGCCTCGCTCTCGAAGCTGATCCCGCGGCCGACCCCCCGGCGGGCCACCTGCAGCCACGGCATCCGGGCGGGCAACTGGAACCCGAGGATCGCCTCACTGTGGTTCTCGACCACGGTCCGCGTCTGGCTCCGGCCCTCGCTGTCGGTGTAGGTCTCGGTCCGGGTCGTCTTCCAGTGGTGCGTGAACGCGACGAACGGCGGGCCGTCGCCGTCCCGTCCCCGGATGACCTCACTGGTGCGGTGGCCGTGGCCGGACCGAGTCACCGGTGTCACCTGCAGCAGGCTGTCGTCCTCGCCGATCCAGTACCAGTCCGGGTGATGGTAGAAGGTCAGCCGCGGTGGCTGCTCCGGTTGGATCCAGGCATCCAGCGGCGCCGCGTCGACGGCGTCGGCGACGGTGGCGAGCTGCTCGAGCCAGGGACCGAGGAGGTCGGCATCCTTGCGCGGCGGGTCCAGCACCACCACTTGGTCGGCGTCGATACTCAGGTTCACCCCGGGCCGGCCGGCGGCCATCGCGTTCAGCCGCTCACACAGTCGCGGTGTCAGCACCGCCGAAGCGAACGCGGGGTCGAGCGCACCGATCTGCCAGCCGGCGCCCAGCTGCGGCGGGGTCGGTACGACGGTCGCCGCCACGCCGAACCGCGGCTGCGTGTCGCCACCGGTGATCCACAGCTCCGGGAGCCGGCGCGACAGCGTGACCATCGCGACCCACCCGGACCAGTGTTCCGATCGGTACTCGATGACCTGGAACGGCCGCCCGGTGCTGGTCACGCCGGTGATCTGGTCGTCGGTCCGGCGCTGGAAGCCGATCCCGAACGGCGGATTGCCGAGCCGGGCCACGGCGTCGAACGTCGGGCTGTTCACGAACGTCCAGCCGCGTTCCCGCAGCGACTTGATGTACTGCTGCCGCCGTACGAGCGCAACGATGCCCCCGACGATTCCTGCCACGACCAGCAGGATCAGGAAGAGTACGACGATCGCCAACCCGTCCACATCCACCTCCTCGCTCCCCCGGACCTTATCCGCGCGGAGGGCCGACCAGCCGCTTCCGGTCAGGTCGAACGGTTGAACCACTATCGCGCCGGGAGCCCGGCGTCGTAGTCTTCACCGCTACCGGGTGTCGTGGGGGCGGCCGGACATCTCACTGCGGTGCTGGGGGAACTACCGATGCAGATTCACGGCAGTCTGACGATCGACGGCGTCCTGGTCGTACCCGTCGAGGCGTACACGTTCGCGGTCACCGGCGCCGTCGCGGTCGCGACCGGGAAGTCGCGGATCCACCTCGAGGGCGACTACGTGGTCGAAACGGTGCGGGCGGCGGTGAACACCGCACCGACCGGGTCCGCGCTCGTGGTGGACGTGAACAGGAACGGCACCACCATCTACACCGACCAGGCGAACCGGCCGAGTATCGCGGCCGGGACGAACAGTGCCACCGGCAACAATCCGGCCGTGACCACACTGGCGGCCGGTGACTATCTCACCGTCGATGTCGACCAGGTCGGATCGACGGCCCCGGGCTCCGACCTGACGGTCACCGTCCGGGTCCGCCGGGCGAGTTAGGGGCCGGCCGTGGCGCAGTCAGCGGGCTACACGTTCAACGCGGACACGGTCGACGGTACGACGGTTCGGGACGTGGCGGGCTACTTCCTGCACGGCACCATCGTCGGATCGGCGGCGCTGGTCGCAGGCAGGTACGGCAACGGCCTCGAGTGCACCGGTGGTGCGCTGCACGTCGTCGTACGTCCGCCGAAGGCCGGAGACGCCTTCTACCCCCTGAGCACCGACGGCGGCCTGTCGGTGGCCGCATGGGTGGAACTCGACGACAACACCGCGGCGGCCCGCTGCATCGCGTCCGCCACCAGCGGCGGCACGCTCAACTGGGCCGTGTACGCGTCCAACTCCGCCGGCACGGTGGAGGCGAGGATCGCCGGCGCGACGTACAGCGCGAGCACGAGCATCCGCGACGGACAGCAGCATCACGTCCTCGTCGTGTACGACGCCACGCCGTCGACCGACACGGTGAGGATCGCCGTCGACGGTGTCGAGGTGCTGTCGGTCAACTCCTCGGCCGCACTCGCCTACTCCGGCACCGAGGTCACCATGGAGGCCGGGCGGAACGCGCTCACCGGTGCCGAGGCGCTCAACGGGATCGTCGACGACCTTCGCTGGTGGAACGACCCGGTCGAGGCGGCGTATTGGCCGGCCCTCGTCGCCGCGGAGCAGATCGACCACCAACTGGCGATCTACCCCTTCGACCACGACACGGCCGAGGACTTCGGCAGCTATGGCCGTGACCTCACGGTCGCGCCGTCCGCGAGCTTCACCACCGGCCTCTACGGTCGCGCCCTGGTCTCGGGTACGGCGACCGCCGGTGCGAGCGGTGTGGTCGACTTCCCGGATTGCGACCGGCTCGCCATCTGCGGGTGGCTGCGCCTCGACAGCGCGCCGGCCGGTTCGGCCGCTCCGATCCTGGCGATCAACGACACCTCGGGCAGCGCGCGGGTCCGCGTCGTCGTCAACACCGACCGGACCGTCACCGGGACCTGGACCACCATCGACGACGGGACCGTCTCGGTCACCAGTACGGCGACGTTGACCGTCGGCCGGTGGACCAGGTTCCAGTTCGCGATCAACCCGACGTACGTGCAGGTCCGGCTCGAGGGCGACCAGGCGACCCAGAGCATCGGTGACGGCGTCCCGCACGTGACGCCGGCCATCGACGGTCTTGACCGGTTGTACATCGGCGGCGACGCGAGCGCCGGCGGCCAGGTCTCGTACGACTACGTGACCTTCACGAAGAACTTTCTCGCCGAAGTGACCTCGGGCTACTGGAGTGGTGCGCCGGTCGTCACGCCGTACCGGCCCGCGAATGTTGCCCGCGGCGTGTACCACTTCAACGAGGGCAGTGGGACGGTCGCCGACGACAGGTCACCGTCCGGGAACGACCTCACTTTGACGGCGGCCGGCTCGTGGGTGACCGGCATCGAGGGTTCCGCGCTGGGGGCCAACGGGACGGGTCCGGGGGCTTCGAGGACGTCCCTGACGTGGCCGGCGTCGCCGCCGGGCTGGGCGTTCTCGGCGTGGGTCAAGTGCCGCACCACCAGCAGCGGCGCCCGGTTCCTGGTGCTGCGGAACGGTGCGAACGAGGTCGCCCACGCGGGCCGGCTGAACGGGCTGTTCTGGATCCGGCTGTTCGGCGCCGGCGGCACGACCGGCATCATCAGTTCGTCCCGCGGGCCGATCCCGGCCGAGACCTGGACCCACGTCGCGGCGTCCTGCGATCAGAAGGCGATCCAGTTCTTCCTCAACGGGACGGGGTTCACGGTCGAGCCGTACGGCGTCGGCCAGTTGCTACAGCCCGGCGAGTTGCACGTGGGCGGCGACAACCCGGACGCGTCGGTGGCCGACGTCGACGATCTGCGCCTGTTCGACACCCCGATCAGCGCGGCCAACGTGCGCTGGCTCTACCAGCACACGGGCCAGTACTACGAACTCGCGGCCGCCGCCTTCGCCGCCTGGGGTGTGCCGCTGTAGCCCGATGCAACGGTTTCGGACTCCCGGAGCGTCTTTCTGATATTGGATCGACCCGGGGATTCCGGTGTACACCGTTAAGCTTGCATGGTCGGGTGGGGGTGGGGCGTTGACGCGGCGTGGGGCGCGGGCGGGGAGCACGATCGGGCTGGCTGCCGTCTGTGTGGTCGTCTGTGCGGTCGCATTCGCCGGGGCGGTCGTCGTGCTGATGCCCGAGACGCCCGAACGGACTGTCGCCGCGACGGTCCCCGGGTCGCCGAGCCCGAGCGTGGTCACGCCGCCGGCCGCCACTACCAGTCCGACACCGTCGCCGTCGAAGCCGGTGGCGCGGACCGGGACCTATCAGTGCACGGGGTTCAGCGGGATCGAGGCCAAGGTCCCGCTGCCGATGCTGCTGCGGGACACGTTCGCCTGGGGCGACGATCCGCCGTACCAGGTGGGTGACGGCTCCGGTGACATCCGGTGGCGTTCCGACCCGTACGGCAAGCCGAGTTGGTACATGTGGCTGCACTCGCTGCGCTGGCTGGGGCAGGGCATCCAGGCGGCCGGGAAGGGCAACCGTCCCGCGCTGTCGCACACGATGGCGATCATCCGGGACTGGGTGCGCGACAACCCGTACTCCTGGAAGAGCGACATCGGCGCGTGGGAGTCCACGATGCACCGGACGAACGTCCTGATCTGCGCTCGTCAGGCCGTGCTCGCCGGTCTACGGGTCCGTCGGCTTCCACCGCAGTACGGATGGCTCGACCGAGCCCTGCTGGATCACGCCAGGTTCATGACGGAGAACTGGGGCGGACCGTCGAACCACGGGACCGACGAGAGCATCGCGCTGTTCGGCGTCGGGTGCACGCTCGGTCGCCCGGAGCTGAAGGATCTCGCCGTACAGCGGCTGACCGAGGCGATCACGACCTCGATCGACCCGCAGGGGTCGACGAACGAGCAGTCGGTCGGGTACGCGATGTTCAACTACCAGCTGTGGGGACGCGCGAGCACCACACTGCAACGCTGCGGAGCGAACCCCAGTCCGGTCATCGAGGAGCGACGTCGCGCCCTGGCCGAGTGGCTCGCGCTCGCCACCACGTCCACCGGGTATCTCCCCCAGGTCGGTGACGCGATCCGGCAGAAACCGACCGCCGCGGCCGGCACCCCGCTGGAGTACGCCGCCTCACTCGGCACGAAGGGGACGCGGCCGAGCCGGCGGACGGCCGTGTTCGACGCCGGCTACATCTTCGGCCGGACCGGCTGGGGCGAGACCCGGCCGTTCACACAGGAGTCGTCGTACAGCATCCGGTTCGGTCCGGGACGCCGGTACCACGGCCACGAGGATCACACCTCGATCACCTACACCTCGCACGGCCGCGACATCCTGATCGATCCGGGTCACTCCGGTTACCAGCTCGACCAGTGGCAGACCTGGACCAAGAGCCAGTCGGCGCACAACGTGATGCACATCCCGTCGGCCGAAGCCACTGGTGGAGAGACCCGGCTGGTCAGCGCGGCGATCGCGCCGACCTCGGAGTACTACGCCCTGGCCGACACACCGGCCGAAGGCGTGGAACGGACCCGGGACGTTCTGATCCTGAAGGATCCCGACCTGATCATCACCCTCGACCGAGGCCGGTCCGCGAGCGGGCAACGGTACGAAACCCTGTGGCATCTGCCTGCCGACCAGAAGGTGACGGTCCAGTCGGCGACGACCGCGATCGCCGCGAAGCCCGGGGACAGCAGCAAGACCCACCTGCTGCAGATCCCTTACAAGGACCAACTCCCTGCCGACGCGATCACCGTCGAACAGGGCAAGAAGGACCCGATTCAGGGCTGGTACTACCCCACGATCTTCGATCGCCTGCCCGCTCCGGTGGTCAAGTTCCACCGGGCCGCCCCGAACGCCACCATCCTGTCCGCGGTCGTCCCGGCCCGTCCGGCCGAGACCGTTGCCTTCAGCACCCGAACCGTCGGCAGCATGTTCTTCGTCGACCTCACCGTCGGCTCCCGCAAGACCACCATCCGCATCCAGGACAACGGCCGGCTGACCCGCATCAACTGAGCCGTCGGCGGTGCGTGTCGTCTCAGGAGGGGTTGCCGACCTCGTCGAGGCGGAGGGTGAGCAGTTGCCGCAACGGCATGGACTCGCCGTCGCGCGCGCCCATGCCCACGATCAGCGGCGGATCCGACGGAAGGATCCGTACGCCGAGCAGGCGCGACTTCAGGCTGGCCGGCGTGGCGAGGATGTAGAAGTTGCCGTCGGTGTCGACGCCGAGCGAGTGGTTGCGACGGAGGTACCACCCGGTGATCCCGGTGCGATAGCTCGCACTCGACCCGACGACGGGTGCTCGCAGAGTCTCGGGCTCGACGCCCCGAGCCTTCAGTTCCCGCACGAAGTCGGCCAGCAGAGCGCGAGCCTGTGCGGTCTCGGCAGCCTTGCGCTGTTCGAGAGCGGCCGCATGAGCCGCGGACGCCTCCCGCCGCCTGTCCCGCCAACTCGGCTCACTGTCCACCGCTCCACCCTAGATCACGTTCCTCCCGCGGTCGGGAAAGACCTGTCACCGAACAGGATCCGCCGGGCGGCTGCCCGCCCGATCGGGGTGCGGAGGAGCTTGAAGCCCAACTCGGCCGTGGCGGGTGTGCGGAGCTGGGCCAACCCGCGGCGCAGCAGGAGCCGGCCTCGGAAGTGACCACGCAACGCGGCTCCGTCGTACTTCGTCAGCGCGCCCGGACCAGTCCTCAAAGCCTCGTCGAGTACGGCGGCTGCCAGCGTCGACAGCCGCAGACACGGATCGAGGCCGCCGGCCGTCAGTGGAGAGACCGCGCCGGCCGCGTCGCCCACGAGAAGCCCGTCCGCACAGCCGATCCGGCGCAGCAGACCACCGACGGGAATCGGGCCGCCACGCCGCTCGACCTCGTGCGGGCGGTCCGGGCCGAGCAGACCGGGTGCCTCCTTGCCGAACCGCTCCAGCGCCTTGCGCAGACCTTCGGGGAACCGATCGGGATACCCGGCGACGCCGACGTGCGCGTGCTGCCCGTCGTTGACCACCCAGGCCAAGTACCCCGGAGCGAGCGAAGGGTCGATCACACAATGGAAGGTCGGAGGCTCCACACCGGGACGTATCGCGAAGACCTCCTCGGCCCCGATGAGCAGGTGCCGGTTGCGCTCCAGGGCAAGGTCCCGCGCCACCCGGGACCGGGCTCCGTCCGCGCCGACGACGTACCGCGCCCGCACTCGGCGAGGCCCGTCCCGATCGACCACGACAAAGGTGTCGTCATGCCGACCGGCGTACCGTGTGCCCAGCGCGATCCGTACACCGGACTCAGCTGCCTGCTCGGCGGCCGCGACGTACAGCGGCGCCATGTCGCCCACCCGGTACTCGTCGCGTCCGCTGACCAGCTCCACCGGGCGACGCAGGTCCGGCGGATAGAGCACGACCCGACGAATCGGCGGCCCGAGACACTCCGCGGGCAACGGGAAATCGTCGAGCGTCTTCCGGACGAAGATCCCGGTCGTGCGGATCGCCGTCGTCAGGCTGGTACGTCGTTCAACCAGCAAGACGTCATGCCCTTGCCCGGCAAGCAGCGTCGCCGTGTGAAGACCGGCCAGCCCGGCCCCCACCACCAGCACGTCGCACGTGTTCATCGGTCGGCGTCGCTACGCATCAGCCGCAACCCGCCCACCACCAGGAAGGCGACGGCCCACAACCCGAGGGTCAACCGGGCGGACGCCGTCGTCATGTCGTCACGCGGACCTTCCCCGAAGATCAGGAAGAGCGCGCCTGCCCCGGGCATGCGAGACGACAGCGTGACGGACCACTCGTACGGAAGCTGGGCCAGCACCAACGGCAGCACGAGCATCAGGGCGATCACGCTCACCAGCGCGGCCGCCGTACTGCGGGTCACCAAGCCCAGCCCGACGCCGAGGAGAGCGCCGGCGGCGAACACGAAGCCGAGCTCGGCGAGGGTCTCGACCCCGGCACCGAACGGCAGTCCCAGCGAGGGGCGGAACGCCCACACCACAACGCTTGCCGCTGCCACCACCAGCATCCCCAGCAGCGCGGTCGTGGCGACGATGACGCCGGACCGGGCAGCCAGCAGCACTCCCCTGCGTGGTGTCCACTGCAAGGTCGGCACGATGCCGCCGGTGCCGTGGTCGGCGGTGCTGGTGACCACGGACATCGCGAGCACCCCGAAGAGCGCGAACATCGCGGTGAACCGGCCGCCGTCCCAGGCCGTCGTATTGGGCCCAGGACCCGTCGGGTCGTCGGAGACGTCGTACCCCATGATCGTGCCGAAACCGACGACAACGACCGCGGTCACGCCAGCGAAGATCCAGCTCGACCGAACACTCCAAAGCCGACTCCACTCAGCAGCCCCCGTCCGGGCCAACACGGTCATGGGGCCTCCCGGGCTGGACTGAGGAGCGGAGGGAGCCCGGTCATGGGACCTTCCGGCCTGGACTGAGGAGCGGAGGGAGCGAAGCGACTGGAGCGACGAGGGAAGGCCGGGAGCAACAGCCCCATGACCCGCCGCGCCGGAGGCGCGGCATGCAGCACAGCGACTGGAGCGACGAGGGAAGGCCGGGAGCAACAGCCCCATGACCGGCCGCGCGGCAGCGCGGCATTCAACACGGTGGGGGTGCTCATCGTTGGGCTCCGTTCGCGTAGGCGGGGGTGCGGCCGTGGTAGTCGACGCTTTCCTCGGTCAGGGCCAGGTAGGCGTGTTCGAGCGACTGCTCGATCTCGGCCAGGTGATGCACCGGGACGCCGAGGGCGTACGCGAGCTCGCCGAGTTCCGTAGCGGGAAGGCCCGTGACCTCGAGTTCGTCGGGGGCTGTGCGTTCCACCGCGGCGCGGTCGGCCAGGGCGCGCTGCAACTCATCCGCCTGAGGGGTCCGGATGCGGACCCGCTGGCCACCGAGACCGCGGAGGATCTCGTCGACGGGCGCGTCGGCGATCAGCCGGCCGCGGCCGATGATGACGATGCGGTCGGCGATCAACTGCATCTCGCTCATCAGGTGGCTGGAGACGAGCACGGTCCGGCCCTCGTCGGCGAACCCGCGCAGTAACGACCGGATCCAGCGCACACCGTCGAGGTCGAGGCCGTTGACCGGCTCGTCGAACAGCAGCACCTCCGGGTCGCCCAGCAACGCGGCCGCGATGCCGAGCCGTTGCCGCATACCGAGCGAGTAGCCCTTGATCCGTCGCCGCGCGGCGGCCCCGAGGCCGACCTGCTCGATGACTTCCTCGACCCGCCGGAGCGGTATGCCGTTGGTCCGCGCGCCGATCCGGAGATGACCGCGGCCGGTCCGGCCCGGGTGCATCGCGCCCGCGTCGAGCAGCGCGCCGACCTGGCGCAACGGCTCGGCGAGCTCGACGTACCGCTTCCCGTTGACCAAAGCCGTGCCCGCCGTGGGCCGGTCGAGGCCCATCACGATCCGCATCGTCGTCGACTTCCCGGCCCCGTTGGGTCCGAGGAAGCCGGTCACCTGCCCGGCCGGCACGTCGAAGGTCAATTCGTCCACGGCCCGTACGTCGCCGTACTGCTTGATGAGTCCCCGCACACTGATCACCTATCGATAATCGATGACCGTCTATCGACTGTCAACAGGCAATCAACGATTTTCAATCGCGTCATTCAGCCCCCGCACCCCGGAGCTGGCAGAGTTGGCGCCATGCTCCTCTTGCTGGCGTTCGTCGTATTGGCCTCTCCCGCCCTGTGGTTGTGGGGCCGGGCTTTGGTGAACGGCACGTGGCGGCGGAGCGCGGGGTGGTTCGTGGGGACGGCTGTTCTGCTCCTGCTGGGGACGGGAGTCACGTACGTCGTCGGGTCGCTCGCCGGAGCGAGCCTGGACCCGGAGGAGGCGTGCCACGCGGATGGGCAGGTGTACGACCGGGTCTACCGGCGGGAGAACTTCGACGAGTACACGCGCTGGTTCCCGCTGCACGACAGGTGCCACGCGGGGTATGACCTCGTTCCGGCGTGGGTGAATCCGACGCTCGTCGTCCTGCCTGGGTTGGCTCTCGCCTGCCTGGCCTACGCGGCGTGGTGCTGGCGGCGAAGGATGATGGTCGGCGGGGTGAAGAGGCCGGAGGCGACCGAGTCGGCCGCGTGGGTCAAGTCTTGGAGGTCGAAGCGACGGCCGTAGCGGGTGGTGAGGGACTCGACCAGCGGTTGGAGGTGCTGGTCGGCGGCCAGCGCGTTGGCGGCCGTGTTGTGGATCACGACGCGCAGCGTGTTGCGGCCGGGCCGGGCGGCGTCGGTGAGGTCGATCCGGTACGGCGGCGCCCAGAGCGTGCCGCAGCGGGTGTCGTTGAGCCAGACCTCCGCCGCAACACCGATCGGAGGCCTGAGCAACGCCTCGTAGGGGTGCTCCGGCAGATAGCCGGAGCGCTCGGCGGGCGAACCGTTGCCGAAGTCAAGCAACACCCGACCGTCGGTCTCCGGAAGGTCGATCTCGATCTGGTACGACGCCGAGCCCGAGTACGACGCCCGCGCCGGATCGTCCTCCCACCGATGAGGCAACGTGACCGAGCCGCCGTCGACCAGCCATGGGCCGTCCAACCTGCCCAACGTGACATCCTCGACCGGTCTGCTCTCGGCACCGGAGGACACCGGTACGAGCACGGCCGCCTCGTACGGCTGCAGTGTGATCTGGTTCGACATGGATGTCACCGCACCAGTGCTCGGATCCCACTTTTCGAGGTGCGCAGACACAGCGAAGGTGAACGTCCGCGCCTGGTTGCCGGTGTTCGCGACGAAGTACAGGTCGCCGTCGTCGAGTCGCCGGTGAACCAGCCCGATGTCGTCCGGCAACCGCTTCGGCAAGTGGTTCGCAAGGACCGACACGTCGTCGACCACGACGCCCCCGGCCGCGACGACCGCATCCAGCCACGTCGCGGTCTCCGGAGGCACGGTCGCTCCCGGGGGTACGACGACCAGCGGCACGCCGGCCGGGTCGACCACACCGATCGCGTCGTCGTCGATCAGGTCGAAGTCGAGTCCGGACTCGCGGACGATCCGCGGGATGTCGTCGCCGATCAAGCGCCGTACGGTGCGATACAGGTTCAGCGTTCCACTCGCGTAGGCGTCGGAGGCCGGCACGTAGACCTTGACCGGCCGGACCGGTGTGCCCTGCTGGAGCAGCCAGGACAGCCGGTGCAGATAGCCGAAGAGGTCGGGGGCCACCGGCCACCACGGGTTGCGGTCGTCGAGTGCGCCGGCGGCGTAGAAGATCCAGCCGACTCCCGGTTCACCGGAAGGTGAGTACGGCCAGCCGTGGCCGATCAGCTGGTTGACGCCGGACAGGAAGTGCTCGTGTGCCTCGCCCTTGAGGTCGAGCGGCGTCGCGCGGAACGACGGCGAGTGCACCCAGGTCCAGGCCTCGGCCGACACGACCGAGCGGCCGTAGATGTTCGCGGCCGAGGACGCCCACCGCGTCTCCGGCAGCCGCGTCCAGCCCCAGCCCTCACCCTCGAACAGCTCGGCGTGCCGGTAGCTGCTCATCGTCGCCGGCGGCTCGCCGTACGACTGAATCCGGAACGGTACGCCGTGCTCGGCGGCCCAGCGCTGGAAGACGCCGACGAAGTTCTCCTCGTACAACTCCGACAACGTCCGGTAGAAGTCGATGCGGACCTGGGGCGACCCCTGGTACAGCTCCCACAGCCGCGGCCGCAGGTCGTAACCCCGTCGGCTCGAGAACTCCGACAGCAGCGACGGCGTCCAGTCGGCCTGGTAGACCTCGAGGCTGTCGCAGAACACCGAGCCGACCAGCTCGGGCGTGGCCGCCATCAGCAGTGGTTCCGCGACCGACCTGATGTGTTCCTCGGCCGCGGCCGCCGAGTAGTGGTCGAGCACCGGCCCTTCGGCACCGGCCGCGGCACGCTTCACGTTCTGACCGGTCAGCCGCGACCACGCGATCAGCACCTCACGCGGTCCGTGCCCCGGCGGTACCCGGATCATCCCGTTGCTTACGGCAACTTCGTCGTACGACGTGGGCAGGCCGGCCGAGCCTTCGCCGACGAACACGGCGACCAGCTCGTCGCCCGGCCACGCTTCGACGACCGGTACGTCGTACGCCTCGGCGCCGATCTCACGCCGGTCCCAGCTCAGCCGCCGCGCGGCCAGCTCCGGCCCGATGTGCCCGCCGCCGTACGACCAGCCGCTGCCGAGGGTGAGGTCGAACCGCAGCCCCAGGTCGCGGGCGGTCCGCGCCGCGAACCCCACGTCCCGCAGGAACTTCTCCGAGCCGAACGGCGCGTCGACCGAGCTCATCGGGTAGACGAACGCGACCTCGACCCCGCCCAGCCCGGCCGCCGCCATCGCCTTCAGCTCCCGCTCCAGCTCACGCCGATCCACCGCGGGCCCGAACCACCACCACCGCATCATCACCCGCCCGTCACCAGGCGGCGCCCAAAACCCCCGACGTACGTCGTCAACCCGCACAGCCCAACCTCCACAGACTCGGTCCCCCCACCCCACCCGCCCCCATTCCCCCCAGTCAACGCCCCTGACCACTACCGGTCACCACCCCCCAAGCACGTCCTCCGCCACCTCGTCGACACTCCGCCCACCCGTGCTGACCGCGAAGTCGCTCACATCCTGGGCGACGAGCTGAGCCGACAACTCGACCGCCCGGGCAACGAGCCGCTGCACGTCAGAGTCTCGTCCACGACCGCGAATTCGCTGCGCGAGCACGGCGTCCGGGGCATCGAGCCGGCAGATGATCACCGGGCCTCCCGTCGCCTCTTCCAGCTGCCTCCGCTCGCGGTTGTTCTCCACCACGCCCGCGACGATGAGCCGGCGGCTGCCGGCGGCGCGGTAGTTGGACCAGACGGCGGCCAGGTTGGCCGCTTTCAGGCGTGAGTGATGCGGGTCGTCGGCAGGAGCCGGCCAGGCGGCGCCGAGGAGATCGAGGTCGGCGAACGCCGGATCCTGACCGAGGTCGATACAGCGGTCGAAGACCCGCCAGCCGATGGTGGTCTTGCCGACGCCGGGTGGGCCGGACAACACGAGGGCGCTGGTCATCCGGTCGATCGTAGTGACGGCGTCGGGGTTACTCGACCAGTTTTCCTTCGGTGGGGATGTCTTTGCGCATCAGGGAGCGGATTTCGTCGGGGATCGGGGGGATCGGCTCGCGGTGGACCTGGCCGGGGGCCGTCCAGACCAGGTTGACCTGGAGGGACTCGTCGAGGTCGGGGTGGTCGGAGCGGTTGTGGCAGCCGCGGGTCTCGCGGCGTTCGAGGGCGGCGTCCAGGGTGGCCCGCGCCGCCAGGGCCGACGACTTCAGGTCGAACGCGTGAGCCAGGTCCTGGAAACCGGCGATGTCGGGATGGACACCCATCGTCGTCATCCGCTCCTCGATCTCGGTGAGCTCCGCGATCCCGGCCAGCAGTCCGGCCTCGTCGCGGACCACGCCGGCCCGGTTCGTCATCGTGTCGCGGAGCGCCCGCTGCAAGGCCCGGACGTTCTCCTCGCCGTCATTCGCCAGCAGCGCGTCGACCTCGGCGCGGGCTTCGGCGACGACCTCGGCGGATCGCTGCTGCGACTGCCGGCCGATCGAGTACTTCGCCGCCTCCTCCGCCACGATCCGGCCGAAGACCAGCAGCTCGATCAGCGAGTTGCCGCCCAGCCGGTTCGCCCCGTGCAGGCCGCTGGACGCCTCGCCGATCGCGTACAGCCCTTCGACACCGGTGCCGTGGTCCTCGGGACGGACCCACACGCCGCCCATCGAGTAGTGCGCCGTCGGTGCGATCTCGATCGGCTGCTTGGTGATGTCGAGCATCTGCAACTCGAGCAGCGTCTGGTACACGCGCGGCAGCCGGCGCATGATCGTCTCCCGCGGCAGGTGTGACACGTCCAGCCAGACCCCGCCGTTCGGCGTACCGCGACCTTCCTTGATCTCCGTGTACGCCGCCAACGCGACCCGGTCCCTGGTCGACAGTTCCATCCGCTCCGGGTCGTACCGCGCCATGAACCGCTCCCCCAGCGCGTTCCGCAGCTGACCGCCCTCACCACGCGCCGCCTCGGAGACCAGCGTCCCGGCCGCGTTCTCCGGCTCGATCAGTCCGGACGGGTGGAACTGGACCAGTTCGGGGTCACGGATCTTGCCGCCGGCCAGCACCGCGAGCCGGAACGAGTCACCCGTGTTCTCGTCACGACGGGACGACGTACGGCGCCAGATGCGGGTATGACCGCCCGCGGCCAGGATCACCGCGTCGGCGTGGATAACGTAGCGCCGCCCGGTGGTCAGGTCGAACCCGTACGCGCCGAACACCGTGTTGTCGCGCACCAGGATGCGGGTCACGTAGACCGTGTCCAGGATCGGGACACCCAACTGGACCGCGCGGTTGATCAGCGTCCGCTGGATCTCCAGGCCGGTGTAGTCGCCCGCGAACGCCGTCCGACGATAGGTGTGCGCACCGAAGAACCGCTGCGAGATCCGGCCGTCGGCCTCCCGGGCGAACGGCATCCCCCACCGCTCCAGATCGGCGATGCCCTGGGCCGCTCCCTCGGTGACGATCCGGACCGTGATCGGGTTCGCCAGCAGGTAGCTCTCCTGCAGCGTGTCGGCGGCGTGCTGCTGCCAGGAGTCCTCCGGGTCCATCGTGGCGAGCGCCGCGTTGATGCCGCCGGCGGCGAGTGCGGTGTGCGCGTCCGCCCGCGGTCTTTTGCCCAGGGCAAGTACTTCGACGCCTTGCTCGGCCAGCTCGATCGCGGCGCGCAGCCCGGCACCACCGGTTCCGATCACCAGGACGGAGGTGGCGATCTGCTGCTCGGTGGTCTTCATCGAATCTCCTTCGACTCGTTGCGGTGGTCTCACCCCCAAGACAACCGAACCCACCGTTCTGTGACTGTCACCCCGGTCACAACCCGCCTGTCTCCCACGTCTCACCTCATCGAGTCACAAACCGGCCGGCTGCCGTGTCTACCTGGTGAAGAGACGACAGACGGAGGCACACGGTGCGCAGGATCCTTGTGGTCGGCGGTGGGTACGCCGGCTTTTACGCGGCATGGAAGCTGGAGAAGAAGCTCCGGAAGGGCGAGGCGGAGGTCGTCGTGGTCGACCCGCGGCCGTACATGACGTACCAACCGTTCCTGCCCGAAGTACTGGCCGGGTCGGTCGAGGCGCGGCACACCGCGGTGTCGCTGCGGCGGAACCTGCGCCGGACCAAAGTCATCGCGGGCTCGGTCACCTCGATCGAGCACGCCCGGCGCACGGTGACGGTCCGCCCGGTCCGGGGACCCCAGTTCGAACTCTCGTACGACGTCATCGCCGTCACGGCCGGCGCGGTCACCCGGAAACTCGCCGTCCCCGGCGTGGCCGAACGCGCGATCGGCCTGAAGCACGTCGAGGAGGCGGTCGCGATTCGCGATCAGCTGCTCACCGCCTTCGACCAGGCCTCGGTCCTCCCGCCCGGCCCGGAACGGCAACGCCTGCTGACGGTCACCTTCGTGGGCGGCGGCTTCGCCGGCGTCGAGGGCTTCGCCGAACTGCTGTCGCTGGCGAACAGCCTTGTCGGGCGCTACCCCGACCTGGACCCGGCCGACCTCTCCTTCCACCTGGTCGAGGCGACCCAGCGCATCCTCCCGGAGGTCACCGACGGCCCGGCGCAGTGGGTGCGCTCGACGCTCGAACGGCGCGGCGCGCGGATTCACCTCGGCACGACGGTCGAGTCCGCCGTCGACGGACATGTCGTCCTGTCGGACGGTACGACGTTCGACTCCGACCTGATCGTGTGGACGACCGGCAACGCCGCGACCAGGCTGGTCCACCGCCACACCGACCTGCCGGTGACCCAGCGCGGCCTGATCCAGGCCCGGGCCGACCTCCGCGTCGGCACCGAGACCGCCCCGGTGCCGGACGCCTGGGCGGCCGGGGACGACGCGGCGATCCCCGACCTCGCGTCGCCGGTGGCCGGTGCCTTGACGACCCCGAACGCGCAGAACGCAGTACGGCAGGGAAAGTTGCTGGCCAAGAACCTGCTGCGGTCGCTGCGCGGCCGCAAGCCGAAGCAGTACGTCCACCACAGTCTCGGCACGATCGCCACGCTCGGGCTGGGTACCGGCATCTTCCAGTACCGCCGGATCGTCATCAAGGGCTTCCTGGCGTGGCTGATGCACCGCGGATACCACGTCCTGGCGGTGCCGACCTGGGACCGGAAGATGCGGGTGCTGGCCACGTGGCTGGTCGCCGCAGTCTACGGTCGCGACATCGTGTCGCTGGCGTCTGTGCAGCGACCGCGGGACGCGTTCGTTAACGAAGCCGACGTACCGGTGGTCGACTCGCGGTCTGCCTGAGGATCAGCGCTGGGGGTCGGTGCAGAGGAACGGCGGGCGTGTGCCGCCTGAGTGGTAGTGGTACTGCTTGCCGCCCGCTTCGAGGATGATGCGGGAGCCCGGGACGAGGGCCTGGGTGTAGTTCATACCCGGCTCCGGGCAACCGAGGCTCCCGTCGGGCCAGGTGACCTCGGTCGAGCTGATTACGGTCACCTGGGCCGCGTCCACACCCAGCCGCTTGGCCAGGTCGGCCTTGGCCTGCTCGACCCCGCCGCCGGTCGGCTCCGGGGTGCCGGGACCGCCAGGGGTCCCCGGAGTTTCCGGCGTCTCCGGGGACTGAGGGCTTTGCGGGGTCTCAGGGGTTGGCGAGCTGCTCACCGTCGGTTGTCCTCCCACTCCAGAATCATTGCCACAAGCAACCAATACCGCAGCCGCCAGAACCACCGCGGCCGCACCGAACCTGCGCATCACGATCACCTCCGACTAGGGACGCTCGTCGGGCCCGGGTCGTTGCAGGGCCAGATGTTCAGGTGCAGTTTCCTCGACGGCTGCCGGCCGCGGGCAGGATCGCGGGGGGCCGCCCGCCCACCATCGCATCGAGGAGCACATCGCCATGTCTGTTGCCCGCCGTTCCGTTCTCCGGGGTGCCGCCGCCGGCGCCGCTGGTGTCGGTTTCGCCACTGTCGGCACCGTACCCTCGCTGGCCGACGCCACGCCCGGTCCGCGGCACTCGCCGTACCCGGCGCACCGCCCGTTCCCGCCGCTGCTGGACGACCCGGACGGCGTCCTGGCGCTGCCGCCGGGGTTCAAGTACCGGATCGTCACCCGGGCCGGTGAGACCAGGCTCACGACCGGCCAGCCGACACCGGGCGCGCACGACGGTACGGCGGTGTTCGACACCGGGCGCGGCAGGTACCTGCTGATCCAGAACCACGAGATCGGCAGTGCCAACGCACTCGGCGTGCCGCCGCTCGAGGGCACCGTGTACGACGCCGGCGTCGGCGCGGCCGGGGGTTGCACGGTCATCTCCGTCGACCGGGACGGCAGGAACCTCGGTGAGTGGGTCGGCATCTCCGGCACGCTCACGAACTGCGCCGGCGGGCACACTCCCTGGGGCACCTGGCTGACCTGCGAGGAGACCGAGTCCAAGGCGAACGGCACCACCCGGCTGAAGGACCACGGCTACGTCTTCGAGGTCTGGGGTGACGGCAAGACCGCACACCCGGTCCCGCTGAAGGCGCTCGGCCGCTACGCCCACGAGGCCCTCGCGGTCGACAAGGACCGCAACCACATCTACCTGTCCGAGGACGCCTCCGGCCCGAACGGCCTGTTCTACCGCTGGTCCGCGCCGGCCGGCTACAAGCTCGGGCCGGACAGCTGGCGGGACCTGGCCGACGCGGACTTCGGCACGCTCGAGGCGATGGCCATCCTCGGCGACGACGGCAAGCCGATCCCGGACGTCGCCTACCTGACGTCCGCCCAGCTGCTCCGCCCGTTCCGGGTCGCCTGGGTGCCGGTGCCGGACCGGGACGCGGTCTCGGTGTCGTGCCGCAGGCAGCTGGCCAACGACAAGGTCACCCGCGGCAAGAAGTTCGAGGGAGTCTTCGGCACCGACGAGGGCGTGTACGTCGTCAACTCGTACGCCGAGTCCGGCACCAACGACCTGCCGGCCGACGCCATCCCGCACGACGGCATGGTGTGGTTCTACAACTACAAGGCCCGGACCATCCAACTGGTCACCTACTTCCCGGAGAACACCGCGGCGGACAAGGGCTCCGCGGCGAAGTACGACGACTACAACTTCGACGGCCCGGACAACGTCACCGTCACCCCGTGGGGCTCGCTGGTCCTGGCCGAGGACGGCAACGCGAGCAGCCACGTGCTGAGTTCGACGCCGGGCGGCCCGACGTACGCGATCGCCCGGAACATGCTGAACGACTCCGAGTTCGCCGGCCCAGCCTTCTCGGCCGACGGCAAGGTCCTCTTCGTCAACCTGCAGTCGCCCGGCATCACGTTCGCCATCACCGGCCCCTGGCGCGACTACCTGGGCTGACACCGGTGCGCACCTTCTTTCCTGTCGGTGGCGGCAGGTAAGAAGGTGCGCATGAAATACGGCGTGATCCTTCCCGGCGGTACGGCGGTCGAGCAGCTCGAGCAGGCGATCCTGGCCGAGGAGGCAGGCTGGGACGGCGTGTTCGTCTGGGAGGCGGGGAGATGCCGCACAACTCACCCGAACGCATGCAGCAGGTCCGCGACCGTCTGACCGCGGGACCGCCGCGCTGAAATCAGCCGCCGGTCCGGCGAGATTTCATGAAATCGGTGGGAACCTTCCGGGCCGGCCGGACACAACACCGGTGCAAGGCAGTCCTGTCGAGAGCGGATCGGAGCGCGGATGCGCGCCTGTACCAGCGGAGATTCCCCGTGAGCGGCCTCCAGGCCGTGCACGATGGCCTCATCATGCCGACGACCTCCGACCGGGCCCTCTGGGAGCGCGCCACCGACGGCGACTCCGAGGCGTTCGGTCGGTTGTACGACCGGCATGCCCAGGCGATCTACAACTTCCTGTACCGGCGGACCGCGTCCTGGAGCGACGCGGAGGACCTGACCTCGACGGTGTTCCTGCACGCGTGGCGACGCCGTACCGAGGTCGTCCTGGACCGTGACTCGGCGCTGCCGTGGCTACTGCGGACCGCCGACTACACCGTGCGGAACGAGTGGCGCGCCAAGCTGCGCTACCGCCGGGCGCTCGCGGCCGCGCATCTGCTGGCCGACCACGTCCGCGACCACGCCGACGACGTGGCCGGCCGGCTCGACGACGACCAGCGGATCCAGCAGGCCCGTGCCTCGCTGAAACGCCTCCCCAAGCAGGAACGCGAGATCGTCGAGCTCTGCATCTGGGCCGGTCTCGACCAGCAGGCGGCGGCGGTGGCACTCGACGTCCCGCTCGGCACGGTGAAGTCCCGGCTCTCCCGCGCCCGCAAGCACCTGCGCGAGCTGAACCTCCTGTCCACCGTGGAGACGCCGTCATGACCCTTTCCCCGCCGGAGCACGAGCTCCGACCGGAGGCCCGCGCCCGCCAGCGCGCCGAGCTGATCGCCATCGTCGAGCACGAGTCCACCGCCGCCGCGCCGCGCCGCCGCCTGGTCCCGCTCGCCGCCGCCGCGGCCGTCCTCGCGATCACGGCCGGCCTGGCCATCGGCATACCGGCGCTGCGTAAGGACAACGGCCGGCCGCCGGTGAGCCGTACGCCGGAACCGACCACTGTCGAGCCACTGAACGACGCGGCCAAGATCCGATACGGCAAGACCTGCTTCGAACGCACCGGGCTCGGGCAGCCCGCAGCGCAGCCCGAGAAGTACAGGGTCCTCGACGGGTTCCGGTTCGCGAACGCTCCGGGCGATGCCTACACGCCGATCTGGGTGGTCGTTCAGAACATCACGTTCGGGTCCTGGATCGCCTGCGGGTTGAACGAGAAGGGCGAGCTGCTGCAGGTGCTCCCCTACGGCAATGACCAGGTCCTGTACCGCGCCGTGGAGGACCGCCGGATCGGTGCCGGCGTCTACGCCGCCCACATCACCCGTATCACGGTGGCCATCGGGAACCAACCCCCGGTCGAGGCCGTGCTTCGCCACGGGTTCTTCTACACCGCGGTCCCGTACGTCCGGGTCCGTGGGCCGCGCACCGACGCGACGCGGCTCCCCTACACGATCCGGGGGTACGACGCCGCCGGCAAGCTGGTGTACAGCAGCCCGAAGACCGAGGGCGAGTGGCGCGCCCGGCGGAACGGGTGCTACATCGACGCGAACGGCAAGCTGGTCGCATGGATGAGCGACAACCCGCGCCCTGACCCCAGGACCTGCCACCGCAGCTTCGTCTGGAACTACCGGCCGTGAGCGAGCTCGATGCCGAAGCCGGGGCGGTCGGAGAGGTGGAGGTGGCCGTCGGACAGGTCGTAGCCGTCGCCGTCGGTGCCAAGAGTGTGGCCGGGGACGCCCTCCACGATGGGGACGTTTCCCAGACCGGCCGCGATGTGGGCGGCGTACAGGGTCTTGAGCGGCAGGCCCCAGGCGTGCGGTGAGGCCTCGGTCGACGCGGCCTGGAGCTGGGGCATGAGCCGGCGCCAGGCGGTGAGGCCGTAGCCGACGGCATCCATCAGCGCGACGTCGAGCAGACCGGCTTGGGCGAGGCGCAGGATGTAGTCCACGTCCGGGTCGTACTCGCCGTCGGCGATCTTCGGCTGCCACGGCAGCGTGGACAGGTGCGCGCGCAGGAATTCCAGGTCCTCGCGTCGTTCGGCGAACGCCTCCTCGATCCAGTACAAACGGCAGTCCGGCACCGCTGCGAGGTACTCGGTGAGCGCGTTGACGGTGAACCCGTCGTTCGGGTCGACCAGGATCTCCGCGTCGGGGTACAGCTCACGGGCGAGGCGGGTCACCTCGATATCGCGCTCGAGACCGGCCTGGTACGGCATCCACCGGTACCCGCGGCCCAGCTTCAGCTTGAAGTCCCGGAACCCGAGCTCGTAGTCCTGCTGAAGATCCCCCTTGACCGCCGCGAGCCCTGCCGGCGCGTCCTCCGGGTCGAGGTCGTCGAGGTAGATCCCGCCGCTGTAACACCGCACCCGCGGCGAGCCCGCCGCCCCGAGCATCGCGTACACCGGCACGTCCAGCACCCGGGCGGCCAGATCATGCAGCGCATAGTCGAGAACCTCCGCCGCCGGCTCGATCACCCCACGGTCGGGATCGATCAACTCGGCCAGATTCCGCCCGAGTACCACTCCCGGGTCCCCGCCTGACAGCGGCAGCCCCCACCCCGCCACACCACGATTCGTCTCCACGACGTACGCCGTCTCGATCCCACCCCGGCCGTGATGCCCCCGAAACGAATTCCGCCCAACCTCCCGCACGTACTCGGCCCCGACCTCGACCGCCCGCACACCCGTCACCACATGTCCCGAAAGGCTCATCAGTCCTCCGCACTAGCCAGTCAACCCCGGTCCAGCATGCCCCGCCGCCGGGTCCGGCAACCCCGGTTGCGGGTGGTTGCGGACGCCGTACTCGCCGATGCCGAGGTGTCGCGGCCCGCCGCGCCTGGCACGCCCGTACCCGGGTCGCCGCAGCCAAGGCCGACGCGGCGGACCAGATGGCCCGGTTGAAGGAGAAGACGACCGAGTCCGCCGCCGAACTGGCGTCGTACAAAGCCGCCGCCGGCGATTGCGAGGCCGCCGTCACCGCCGACCTCGAGGCGATCCGCGAGCAGCTGACTCGCACGGACAGACCGCGAACGGCCTAGGCGTCCAGGTCGGCGGCGACCAGGTCGGACACCTTGCGCAGGACGGCGTCGTCGTCGCACGTGACGGTGACGTCGTCGCCGCACTTCGCGCCGAGCGTCATGATCAGCAGCGCCGATCCGGCGTCGACCGGCACGCCGCCGTCCGTGGCGAGCGTGACCGGTACGCCGGCCTCGGTGACAGCGGCCGCGATGACTGCCGCGGGACGGGCGTGCAGGCCGACCGACGAGCCGACGGAGACAGTTGTACTGGGCATCGAAGTACCTTTCAGGCGATGACGGGGGTGGCTGTTTGGGTGGGGGCCGGCTTGCGGCCGACCTGTTTGGCGACCGCCACCGCGACCGCGCCGATCACCGCGCCGGCGAGGAGAGCGAGGACGAACCAGACGATGTGGCCGATCGCGAAGAAGACGAAGATGCCGCCGTGCGGTGCGGACAGGGTCACTCCGCCGGCCATCACGACCGCGCCGGTGACGGCGGAGCCGAGCACGATCGACGGGATCACCCGCAGCGGGTCGGCGGCCGCGAAGGGGATCGCGCCCTCGGTGATGAACGATGCCCCGAGCAACCAGGCGGCCTTGCCGTTCTCCCGCTCCGCGGTGCTGAACAGCTTCGGGCGGACGGCGGTCGCCAGCGCCATGGCCAGCGGTGGCACCATCCCGGCTGCCATCACCGCGGCCATCACCTTGAGCGATGCCGGGTTGTCGACGGACAGGCCGGCGGTCGCGAACGCGTACGCCGCCTTGTTCACCGGGCCGCCCATGTCGAAGGCCATCATCAGGCCGAGGACGATGCCGAGCACGATCGCCGACGAGCCGGACAGGCCGTTCAGCCAGCCCTCCAGGCCCGAGGTGATCGCGGCCAGCGGCCGGCCGAGGACGAGGAACATCAGCCCGCCGGCGACCAGCGTCGCGCCGAGCGGAATCACCACGACGGGCATCAGGCCGCGACCCCAGGCGGGGACCCTGAGCCGGCTGATCCACAGTGCCGCGAATCCGGCCAGCAGACCTCCGACGATGCCGCCGATGAAGCCGGCGCCGACGGTCGTGGCGACCACGCCGACCGTGAAGCCCGGCGCGATCCCGGGCCGATCGGCGATGGCGAAGGCGATGTACCCGGCCAGTGCCGGCACCAGGAAGCTGAACGCGAGTGCGCCGAGACTGAACAGCACCGCGCCGAGGTACTGCGCGAACCCCCCGCTGGGCAGGTCGGCCAGCGAGTTGTTCGCCACGATCTCGGTGGCGGAGGCGTTGATCCGGTAGCCGCCGAACAGGAAGCCGAGCGCGATCAGCAACCCGCCGGCGGCGACGAACGGGATCATGTAGCTGACGCCGGTGAGCAGAATCTGCCGCAGCCGCACGGCCCAGGAAACGTCGCCGGAGCGGGCGTCCTTTCGCGGTACGGCGGACGCGGCGGCCTCCACCCGGGGAGCATCCGGATCGGCCGCGGCCGCCAGTGCATCGGCGATCATCGCGTCCGGCTCGTTGATCGCGCGCTTCACCCCGGACGCCACCACGGGCTTGCCGGCGAACCGGCCGCGGTCCTTCACACCGACGTCGGTCGCGAAGATGACCGCGTCAGCCGCCTCGATGGCGTCCGCACCGAGCGGTGTCGAGGCACCTGAGCCCTGTGTCTCCACCAGCACCATCACACCGGCCCGCTGGCCGGCGGCCACCAGGGAGTCCGCCGCCATATAGGTGTGCGCGATGCCGGTGGGGCAGGCGGTGACCGCAACCAGCCGGCGATCAGGGGCCGCCGCGGCAGCGGGCTCGGGCTGGGTTGCGGGCTCCGGCTGGGTTGCGGGCTCGGGCTCGGCGGGAGCAACCGCTGCCTGAACCAGCGCGACCACATCCTCAGGAGACCTTGCCTCGCGCAACGATGCGGTGAACTCGGGCCTCACCAGCGACCGCGCCAGCGCCGTCAGCAGGGTCAGGTGGTCGGCGTCCCCGCCCGCCGGTGCGGCGATCAGGAAGACGAGATCGGCCGGGCCGTCCGGCGCACCGAAGTCGACCCCCGGCCGCAACCGGGCGAAGGCCAGCGTCGGCTCGGTGACGGACGAGGACCGGCAGTGCGGGATACCGATCCCGCCCGGCAGTCCGGTCGCCGCCTGGCCCTCGCGGGCGAGCACGTCGCCGGTCAGGCCCTCGACGTCGGTGGCGCGGCCGGCGGCGACGACCCGCGACGCGAGTTGGCGGATCACGTCCGGTGACGTGCTGCCGAGGTTCTCGTCCAGTACGACGAGATCGGGCTGGATGATCTGGGACATGGGAATTCCTCTCAGCCGCGTCAGCCGCGTGGTGTCGCGACGGAACGGGGAGCCAGGGCGACAACGCTGACGCCCGCAGGACGGAGATCGCCGGGCCGCGGCATCGCGGATCCGGCCAGTTGGACCGCGGCGGCGCCGAAGGCCACCGCCTGACGCAGCCGCTCGGCCGGCCCCGCTCCGGCCAGGTCGGCGAGCAGGTAGCCGGCCAGGGTGGCGTCGCCCGCGCCGACGGTGTTGATCGGTACGACGGCCTCGGCCTTGGCGAGCAACGCCGTACCCGAGCCGTCGACCAGCACGGCACCATGCCGCCCGAGCGTCGCGAGCACGCTGCCCACACCGCGAGCGATCAGGGCCCGCGCCGCGGCGGCGACGAACGACGGGTCGGCCTCGAGCCGCGCGACGTCGTACCCGGTGAGCTCGGCGAGCTCCTCGGCGTTCGGCTTGAGCAGATCCGGTTGGGTAGCCGCCGAGGCAACCGCCCGCAACGGCTCACCGGACGTGTCGACGGCAACCGCGCAACCTTGCGCACGCAGCGCCGCCACCAGGGCGACGTACCAGTCGGATGGCACTTCCGGGGGCAGTGAGCCCGACAGGACGGCCCACCGAGCGTCGGCCGCTTCCCGCAGTACGGCGGCCACGAGAGCGTCGAGCACATCCTGCGCGAGCGGCATGCCGGCCTCGTTGAGCTTGGTCGTCGTACCGTCGGGCTCGACGACGGTCACGTTCACCCGCACCGGATGGGGTACGTCGACCGCGCGGTAAGCCACGGCCTGGTCGCGCAGGGCGGCCAGCATCCGGTCGCCGGTCCCCGCGGGCAGGACCGCGATCGCGCGAGCACCGGCCGACGTGAGCGCCCGGGCGACGTTCACGCCCTTGCCGCCCGGCTCGCTGCGGACGCTGATCGCACGCTGGACCTCGCCGCGGCGCAGTTCACCGGCGAGCTCGATCGTCCGGTCGACACTCGGGTTGGCGGTCAGCGTGACGATCATGCGATCACGACCTCGACCTCGTGCGCCTCGAGCTCGCGGACCACCGCCGGGTCGATCGCGTCATCGGTGACCAGTACGTCGACGTCGTCGAGTGAGGCGAACCGGACCAGGTGCTCGCGGCCGATCTTCGACGAGTCGGCAACCACCACGACCTGATGAGCCGCGGCGATCATGGCCCGTTTCACGGCGGCCTCGTCCGGGTCCGGTGTGGTCAGGCCGTGGTCGACGGTGAGAGCGTTGGTCCCGACGAAGGCAAGGTCGACCCGCAGGTCCGTCAGCAGTCGGACAGTCTGGTCGCCGACTGCCGCCTGCGTCTCACCCCGGACCCGGCCGCCGAGCAGGTGGAGGCGCACGCTGTCCGACCCGCCGAGCCGGGCCGCGATCGGTACGGCGTTGGTGACCACCACGAGGCGGCGGTCGACCGGCAGCAGCGAGGCGATGCGGGCGGTCGTCGTACCGGCGTCGAGGAGGACGCTGCCGCCACTGCCTGGGAGCAGCTCGACCGCGGCCTTGGCGATCCGGTCCTTCTGGTCCGCGCTCGTGGCGTCCCGCTCGGCGACGCCGGGCTCGATCACGGTCAGCGCGGTGGTGGAGACGGCGCCGCCGTGGACGCGGCGGAGCAGGCCGGCCCGCTCGAGCTGAGCGAGGTCGCGGCGCACCGTCTCGGTGGTCACGCGGAGGTCGGCCGCGATGCCGCTGACCGTGACCCGGCCCTGCTCGCGGACCTTGCCGACGATCGCCGCCTGCCGCTCCTCCGCGTACATATCGACTCCTGATCTGCGTTTCGTTGGAATTTCGTGTTGTTTCAGTTGGTTTTACGCCCGATCTATTGACATGTCAAGACCTCTGTTCGTAACGTCCTGGCAACCCAGCAGACGTAGAGGACCCGTCATGAACCACATTGCGAAGGGCATTCCCGTCGTACCGGGGGTCGGCTACGGACCGGTGATCCGCCCCGAGCCTCGCCCGGCGATCCCGGACCCGGTCACGGTGCCCGACGAGGCGCGGGCCGCCGAGATCGCCCGGTACGACGCAGCGGCGGCCACCGTCGCCGCCCGGCTGGCCGAGCGCGCGGGACTGGCCTCCGGCGTGGCGGCCGAGGTGCTCGGCGCGACCGCGGACCTGGCGCGTGACCGCGGCCTCGGCGCAGCGGCCGCGCAGCGGATCCAGGCC
Organism: Kribbella swartbergensis; assembly: GCF_054784135.1. NCBI lineage: Bacteria > Bacillati > Actinomycetota > Actinomycetes > Propionibacteriales > Kribbellaceae > Kribbella > Kribbella swartbergensis. The sequence continues at coordinate 455,757 of NZ_BAAGPM010000017.1, read as the reverse complement.
GGCGCCGATGCCGTGCACGCGTGCGTCGCCGCGACCGAGCAGTTCGCCGCGCTGTTCACCCAGCTCGGTGGCCTGATGGCCGAGCGGGTCACCGACCTGCACGACATCCGCGACCGGATCGTCGCCGAGCTGACAGGCCGGCCGGAGCCCGGCGTACCCCATCCGAGCGAACCGTCCGTGCTGCTCGCCGACGACCTCTCCCCCGCCGACACCGCGGGGCTCGACGAGCTGACCGTGGCCCTCGCCACCCGGCTCGGCGGGCCGACCAGCCACACCGCGATCATCGCGCGGCAACTCGGGATCCCCTGTGTCGTCGCGGTCACCGGCCTGCCCGAGATCCTGGCCGGTACGCCGGTTCTGGTGAACGGCGACACCGGCGAGGTCGTCGTCGAGCCGGAGGAGACCACGGCTCGGGCCGCGGTGCGCGAGTCCGCCGAACGACGCGCCGCGACGGCGTCCTGGCACGGCCCCGGCCGTACCGCGGACGGTCACCCGGTGGGCATCCTCGCCAACGTGCACGACGGGCCGTCGGCCCAGCAGGCGGCCGCAAGCCAGGCCGAAGGTGTCGGACTCTTCCGGACCGAGCTCGCCTTCCTCAACCGCGAGACCGAACCGGCCGTCGGCGAGCAGGCCGACCTCTATGCCGAGGTACTGCGTGCCTTCGCCGGCCGGAAGGTCGTCGTACGGACCCTGGACGCCGGATCGGACAAGCCGCTGGCGTTCACCGGCGCGACCGATGAGCCGAACCCGGCGCTCGGCGTTCGCGGCCTGCGCCTCGCCTTCGCCGATCCGGGCATCCTGGACCGGCAACTGGACGCGATCGCCCAGGCCGCCCAGCGCACCGGTGAACAGCCGTGGGTGATGGCACCGATGGTCGCCACCGTCGCCGACGCGCGGTTCTTCGCCGAACGGGCTCGAAGCCGCGGTCTGGTCGCCGGTGTCATGGTCGAGATCCCGGCTGTCGCTCTGCTGGCCGATCGGGTGCTCGAGCATGTGGACTTCCTGTCCATCGGCACGAACGACCTGACCCAGTACACGATGGCCGCGGACCGGCTGTCGCCTGAGCTCGCCGGCCTGACCGACCCGTGGCAGCCCGCGCATCTCGCGCTGGTCGCCCAGGTCGCGCGGGCCGGTCAGGCCGTGGGCAAACCCGTCGGCGTGTGCGGCGAGGCGGCCGCGGATCCCTTGCTGGCCTGCGTTCTGACCGGTCTCGGCATCACATCGTTGTCGGCGGCAACCGCTGCCCTGCCGGCCGTCGGTGCCCGCCTGGCCACCGTGACCCTCGATCGATGCCGGACCGCCGCCACCGCGGCGCTGGCCGCAGACGACCCCGCTACCGCACGTGAAGCCGCCCGCTCACTGGTTGACGCGTCGATGATCGAGTAGTCGACTGGGAGGTCAAACCGAGCTGGGAGGGGCACGGTGATGGACCATTCGATCTGGGCGGAAGGACTGACCAAGCGGTTCGGTGACACGCAGGCTCTCGCGGGTGTCGACCTGGCCGTACCGACGGGGAGCGTGCTCGGCCTGCTCGGCCCGAACGGTGCGGGCAAGACGACCGCGGTCCGGGCGCTGGCGACACTGCTGCGGCCGGACCAGGGCCGGGCCACGGTCGGCGGGTACGACGTGCTGCGGGAGGCGCACCAGGTCCGGCAGTTGATCGGACTCACCGGCCAGTACGCCGCGGTCGACGAGAACCTGACCGGCGCCGAGAACCTGTTGCTGATCGGGCGGCTGCTCGGCCACTCCCGCCGCGAGGCGCGCCGGCGGGCCGCGGAACTGCTCGAGGACTTCGGGCTGTCCGAAGCCGCCGACCGCGCGACCAAGACCTACTCGGGCGGCATGCGGCGCAGGCTCGACCTGGCCGCGAGTCTGGTCGGGCGGCCGCGCATCCTGTTCCTCGACGAGCCGACCACCGGCCTCGACCCGCGCGCCCGGCTCGAGCTCTGGAACCTCGTCCGCGGCCTGGTCCGCAGCGGGTCCACCGTCCTGCTGACCACGCAGTACCTCGAGGAGGCGGATGCGCTGGCCGACACCATCGCCGTCATCGACCACGGGACGGTGATCGCCACCGGCACGCCGGACGAGTTGAAGGCGAAGGCCGGCGCCCAGTTCCTCGCCGTACGGCCGGCCGATCCTTCGGACCTGCCCACCGTCGTCACGGTCGTGGGTGAGCTGGCCAGGGCCGAGCCCGAGGTCGACCGCGAACTGGTCACCGCTCCGGTCACGGATCCGGCGGTGCTTCCGGCCGTCGTACGGCGGCTGGACGACGCCGGCGTGGTGATCAACACGCTGACCTTGCGCGGCGCGAGCCTGAACGAGGTGTTCCTCTCGCTCACCGGCCACACGGCCGAAGAGCAGGCCGAGGAGTCGGAGGAGGTGCGGGCATGAACGCGCGAGTCGGACCACTGCAGGCCTTGCAGCAGACCGCCACCTTGGCTTGGCGGACGATCGTGCAGATCAGGCACAACCCGTGGGAGCTGGGTGACTACAGTTTCCAGCCGATCCTGTTCGTCGTCCTGTTCACCTACGTCTTCGGCGGCGCCATCTCCGGAAGTACCGAAGACTACCTGCGGCTCGCCCTGCCCGGGATCATCGTGATGAACATGTTCTTCGTGACGATGTACGTCGGCACCGGCCTGAACGCGGATCTGACCAAGGGCGTGTTCGACCGGCTGCGGTCGTTGCCGATCGCCCGGTGGGCGCCGTTGGCCGGCCGGATCACGGCGGACCTGGTGAAACACGCGTGGTCGGTGTTCCTGCTGCTCGCCGTCGGGTATCTGATGGGATTCCGGGTGGAGACGTCGGTGCCGGAGCTTCTCGGCATGGTCGGCCTGGTGCTGGTGTTCGCGCTCGCGTTCTCCTGGATCTCGGTCCTGGTCGGCGTGATCGCCCGTGATCCGGAACAGGTGCAGCTGTTCGGTTTCACCGTGCTGTTCCCGGTCACGTTCGTGAGCAACGTCTTCGTTCCCACCGAGACGATGCCGGGCTGGCTGCGGCCCGTCGTCGAGGCGAACCCGGTGACCATCCTGTCCGACGCCTCCCGCGGCCTCCTCGTCGGCGGCCCGGTCGCCGAACCGGTCACCTGGACGCTGATCTGGGCGGCAGCGATCATGGCCGTCTTCGCCCCGATCTCGGTCATCGCCCTGAAACGCAAGGTCTAGCCAGACGCTGAAACAGTCAGCACGAGGCGGCCTGAGGTTTGGCCGGTGGACTGGCGACGCCAGGCCGTGGTGATGTCGGTGAGGGCGACCGTCTCGTGGGCGACGGTGACGGCGCCGGTTTCGGCATACCGGAGTACGGCGGTCAGGGCGTCGCTGCGCTGGTCGCGGGTGAGCGCGTTGTTGGTGTAGCCGAGGATGCTCGCCGATCGGCTCCGCAGGATTGCCGACGAGAACGTCGCCTCGTCACCCGAAGCGCCGCCGAGGTTCACCAGCCGGCCACCCGGCGCCAGCAGCCGCGCGGCCGCGGTCGCCACCGGGCCGAACACGGGGTCCACGACGACGTCGACGGCACCGCCGGTCGCGTCGGCGAGCCGTGCGGTCAACTCGCCGTCGGTCAGGATGACCACGTCGTCCGCGCCAGCTGTCAACGCTCGCCGGCGAGCCTCCTCAGACCGGCACACCGCGACCACCTGCGACGCCTCGAGGACCCGGGCCAGCCCGATCGCAGCCTGTCCGACGGCTCCACCACCTCCGAGCACGAGCACCCGCTCCCCCGGCCGCAACTGTGCACGCCAGGTCAGCACCATCCACGCGGCGACTCCGGACAGCCCGATCGCCGCCGCCTCGGCGTCAGGCACCGACGTGTCGAGAACCACGAGATCGTCGTCCGGTACGACGCACAGTTCGGCGAAGCTCCCGTCGCCGGGAGACATGCCGGCCGAGGTCGCGAAGAAGACCTTGGTCCCCGCGGTCACAGCGTCCGACTGCTCGACCACACCGACGCCTTGCACCCCGGGCACATACGGCAGCTCGGGTGGCCCGAAGTACGACGTACCCGAAGCACACAACAGATCAAGGGGTACGACGGGCGCCGCCGTGACGCGGACGATCGACTGGCTCTCCGACCGGACCGGCTCCGGGTGCTCGGCGTGCACCGGGGCCTCGCCGTGGCTGCGCAGGACAGCTGCTCGCACGTGACCTCCTCAGGTGGCGATGTCCGGGTACGGCAGGGTCAGGTGCTGCATCGCCTTGCCGTAGGCCTTCTGGTACTCCAGCGGCCCGTGGTCGCGCTCGAACATCGCGATGAACAACGTCAGCGTGAGGAAGGGATGCGCGCCCAGCTGGAACAGTGCCACGTGGTCCTGTGCGACCAGCGCCTGCCGCTCCAGGTCGGTGAACTCGAGCCAGGTCGACTTCTCGGCGGCCGTGGAGTTCAGGATGCGGTTCGCCATCTCCTGCTCCCACCAGGCCACCGTGCCGGCGGCGTCCTCGCGGTACCGCTCGACCAGTTCGGGGTCGCGGTCGACGGTGAAGAGGAACTTGTCCAGCAAGTACTTGCTCATGCCGGCGCTCCGTTCGGGTACCAGGTGAAGTACGCCTCCCTGGTGTGGAACAGGTCGAGCGAGTCGACGTGGTCGGCCTTCGCGCCGTCCCCGGCGACACCCATCATCAGCATGAAGTCCATGAACCCGTGGGTGGCGTTGCCGGGCAGGTGCAGGCTGTCCAGGGTCACCTCGGCCAGGCAGCCGTCGATGTCACCGCTCGCGATCCAGTCGAACGCCTTCCGGTCGAACTCCGGATCGGGGCCGTGGGCACCGAACTGCCGCGGGCCGCCGAGCTCGAGCGACAGGTGGCCGGTGCCGATGATCGCCACCCGCAGGTCCTCCGGCCAGGACTCGACCAGCCGCCGGATCGTCCGGCCGAGCTCGACGAACCGCTTCGGCCGCGGCAGCGGCGGCGCGAAGATGTTGGTGTAGATCGGCACGATCGGCAGGTCCGCCTGCGGCCGCAGCGTGATGATCGGGCAGGTGATGCTGTGGTCGATCCGCAGTTCGTTGCTGAAGGCAAGGTCGAAGTCGGCGTCCAGACCGTTGCGCAGGATGTGCGCAGCCAGCCGCTCCTCCCCCGGCAGCGTCATCCGCGGCAGCCCGAACTCGCGCTCCTCGTTGTACCAGTTCGCGTCGAAGTACGGCGCCTTGCCGACCAGGAACTGCGGCAGGTTGTCCAGCCAGAGCTGGTGGAAGTGGTCGCTGCCGACCATCACCAGGACGTCCGGCCGGGCCTTGGTCAGGGTCTCCCGGAACGCCTCGATCTTGGCCACCCACTCGTCGGCGAACGGCGGCCGGTCGGCACCGGTCGACGTACTCGCCCGGTAGTAGAACGGATGATGGGTGGACGCGATGACCGCGGCGACGGTGGCCATGTGCTGCTCCTCTTCAGGTCTGGTCCCAGGTCTCGGACGGGTCGACGTAGACCGCATTGCGGTCGACGGTGAGGTAGGCGTCCATGCCGATCGGGCGGCGGCGTTCCTCGGCCAGCTGACCGAGCAGTCCGGCGGCCCTGGCCAGCAAGGCGAACCCGCGCAACAGCTCGACCGGGAGCCCGAGGTCGGCGAGCGCCGCACCGCAGACCCCGGCACCGTTCAACGGCAGCTTCCGTCCCAGCACCTGCTCGTGCATCCGCGCGATGGCCTGGAACAACTGCAGGTGCGGGCCCAGCAGTCCTTCGTCGCGAGCGATCCCGATCAGGACGGGGGTCCGTGGATCCTCCTCCTTGTGCACCGGATGCCCGAGACCGGGGACATACTTGCCGGCCGCCCGCGTCTCGCTGACGACATCGAGCGCGAGTGCGTCCCACCCGGCGTCGTCGGCGGGCAACTCGTGCTCCAGCAGCGCCTCGTGCAGGTACGTCCCGCAGTCCTCGGTCACCCCGAGGAAGCGCGAGCCGCCGCCGAGCAGGCCGGCCGCGAGCGCGCCTTGGAGCGAATCCGGAGCCGAGAGATAGGTGAGCCGCGCCGCGATCGCCGTCGGGGTGAACCCGTGGTCGGCCAAGGCGACCAGGACCGCCTCGAACACCCGGGTCTCCGACCTGGTCGGACGACGCAGGGCAACCAGCCAGAAGGCGAGTTCGCCGAACCCGACCTTGCCCATCAGGTCGGCCGGGAGATCCTGGCCGAGCAGGCGGATCTCGTCGGCGGTCGACGTACCGAGTGAGGTCGGGAAGGTGGTCATGCGGAACGCTCCTCGTCGGTCAGCCAGCGGCGGAGTTCCGCGCCGTGTTCGTCCAGTTCCGGCGGCGGCAGGCGGTACGACGGCTGCGTCTCGGAGAACGTGATCGGGTTCCGCACGGTCGGGATGTCGCCGATCGTCACGACCGGGTCCAGCCCGATGTCCTCGGCGAAGGTGACACCGGCGTCGACAGTGTTGATCGGCCCGCACGGTACCCCGGCGGCGATGATGTCGCGGAACCAGTCCATCCGGGTCTTCGTCCGCAACCGCTCGACCAGCAGCGGCCGCAGTTCCTCGCGGTTCGCCGTGCGTTTCTCGTTCTGGTCGAAGCGTGGGTCGGCGGCCAGTTCCGGTACGCCGAGAACCTCGGTCAGCCGGCGGAACTGGCCGTTGTTGCCGGCCGAGATGATCAGCTCGCCGTCGGAGCACGGCAACGGCTCGTACGGGAACAGGCTCGGATGGCTGTTGCCCATCCGCAGCGGTACGACGCCGCCCGCGACGTACGCGCTCGACTGGTTGACCAGTCCGGACAGCGCCGAGGACAGCAGGTTCACCTCGACGTGCTGACCGCGGCCGGTCTCGTGTCTCGCGTTCAGCGCGGACAGTACGCCGATCGTCGCGTGCAGCCCGGCCATCACGTCGAAGACGGAGATGCCGGCCCGGAACGGCTCGCCGTCCGGATCACCGGTCAGACTCATCAGCCCCGAGATCGCCTGCACGATCAGGTCGTATCCGGGCAGTGCCGCGCCCTTCGGCCCGCTGCCGAACCCGCTGATCGAGGCATAGACCACGCGGGGGTTCGCGGCCGCGACCGAGTCGTAGTCCAGGCCGAATCGCGCCAGCCCGCCCGGCTTGAAGTTCTCCAGCAGTACGTCGGCCCGCCGGGCCAGCTCCTGGGCGACGGCCAGATCCTTCGGGTCCTTCAGGTCCAGCGCGATCGACCGCTTGTTCCGGTTCACCGCGAGGTAGTAGGTCGAAATCCCGTCACGGACCGGCGGCTGCCACGACCGGGTGTCGTCACCGCCCGGCGCCTCGACCTTGACCACCTCGGCGCCGAGGTCGGCCAGCAGCATGGTCGCGTACGGGCCGGCCAGGATCCGGGAGAAGTCGGCGACCAGCAGGCCGGCCAGCGGACCGCGCGTATCGGGCACGAAGACACTCTCCTTCGGACAGTTGTCCGCAGATGCACTGTCGCCTCAGTCTGAGAGTGCTCCCCATGCCTGTCAAGCAACGACGGTGGGCTCTTGACACTGCGTCCGAGCGCTCGGATAGTGGCGCTGACGCCGTAGTGACCGGCATACGGACGTATGTCCGGCGGATCTCTGGAGGGCTCCATGACCACTGCCGAGACGCCGGTGGCGGGCCGGCCGGTGCTGCTGCGCGGCGGGACCGTGCTGACCATGGACGACAACCACACCGTGCTGCCCGAGGGCGACGTGCTGGTGGTCGACGACCGGATCGAAGCCGTCGGCCCCGCGGTCGACGTCCCCGAGGGGACGCAGGAGATCGACGCCCGCGGTGGGATCGTGATGCCGGGGATGATCGACACGCACCGGCACATGTGGCAGACCGCGATGCGCGCGTACGGCGCCGACTGGACGCTGACGCAGTACTTCGTCTGGTACTACCTCGAGCACGGCAAGACCTTCCGGCCCGAGGACATCTACGCCGGCAACCTGACCTCGGCCTGGGAATCGCTCGAGGCCGGCGTCACCACCACCGTCGACTGGTCGCACGGCCTGCAGTCCGTCGACCACGCCCGGGCCGCGGTGGACGCGCTGCTGGCCGTACCCGGCCGGTTCGTTCTTGCCTACGGCAACATTCAGGCCGGGCCGTGGGAGTGGACCGCCGACCCGTCCGTCCGGGCCTTCCTCGACCACCTTCGCGACGACGGCCGGCTCGGTCTGCAACTCGCGTTCGACGTCACCGGTGACCCGGCGTTCCCCGAGCGGGCCGCCTTCGAGGTCGCCCGGGAACTCGGGGTCGGCGTCAGCACCCATGCCGGGGTGTGGGGTGCCACCGACGACGAGGGCATCCGGCTGATGCACGAGAACGGCTTCATGACACCGCAGAACATCTACGTCCACGCGGCCACCCTCACTGCGGACTCCTACCAGCGGATCGCCGCGACCGGCGGCTCGGTGTCGGTCTCCACCGAGTCCGAGCAGAGCGCCGGGCAGGGCTACCCGCCCACTTGGCAGGTCCGCAAGTACGGCATCCCGGTGTCGCTGTCGATGGACACCAGCGTGTGGTGGAGTGGCGACCTGTTCACGGCGATGCGTACGACGCTCGGCGCCGACCGAGCCCGTGAACACCTCGAGGCCCACATGAAGGGCGACACCGTCACCCACAGCCATTTGCGCGCCGAGCACGTGGTCGACTGGGCCACCCGTGGCGGCGCCAGGGCGATCGGCCGGGACGACCTGGGCAGCCTCGAACCGGGGAAGAAGGCGGACGTCGTCCTGATCAAGAACGACGACTCACCGGTGTCGTTCCCGCTGGTCAACCCCTACGGGCATGTGGCGTTCCAGGCACAGCGCGGCGACGTCCACACCGTGCTCGTCGACGGCCAGGTGGTGAAGTACGCCAATCGGCTGGTCGGCGTCGACCTTCCCGCCGTACGACGGACTGTCGAAGCCACCGTCGACTACCTGCGCGGAGCACTGGGCGAGGAGGCGTGGACCGCCGGGATGAACCCGGAGCTGCCCAAGGACGAGGTGCTGGACAACCCCTACCAGTACACCGAGTACAAGTCCGAGTCGACCCGGGAGGCGCGCGGCACGATCTTCGGCGAACCCGGCTCGTGACCCCGCCCGGCGTCGTAGGCTCGTCCGCGGACGTCCGTCGTACGAGAGGCAGGAACTGATGGCAGGACGCGGCGCGGGCCCGGACTTCGTCGAGTCGCTGGCTCGGGGGCTCGACGTGCTCGCCTGCTTCGACGCGGACCATCGCACCATGTCCCTGTCCGAGGTGGCGGCCGCCGCCGGGCTGGCCCGGCCGACCGCACGCCGCCTGCTGCTCACCCTGGAGGAGCTCGGCTTCGTCCGGTCGACCGACGGTTCGTTCCAGCTGACGCCGAAGGTGCTGACGCTCGGGATGGCGTACGTCGGCGCGCTCGGGCTGTGGGACATCGCGAAACCCCACCTCGAAGCCCTGGTGGCGAAGACCGGGGAGTCGTCGTCGATGGCGCAGCTCGACGGCTCCGACATCATCTACGTCGCCCGGGTGTCGGTACCGAAGATCATCGCGCTGCGGGTCGACATCGGCACGCGGTTCCCGGCCGCGCAGACCTCACAGGGCAAGGTCCTGCTCGCCGCCCTGTCCCCCGACGAGTTGGCGGACACCCTGGCCCAACCGAGTCGCGCCGGGCTTCCGCCGTACATCGGACGAACGGCCGACCAACTGCGCGACGAGCTGACCGAGATCCGGGCCCGCGGCTGGGCCCTGGCGGACGAGGAGCTCGCGCCCGGCGTCCGTTCGGTGGCGGCCCCGGTCCGCGACGGCACCGGGACGGTCCGGGCGGCCATGAACGTCACCGTCCACGCCGCCGAAACGAGCACCGAGAAGCTCCTCCGCGACTACCTCCCGCTGCTGTTGCGGACCGCCGGCGACGTCAGCGCCGAATGGGCCCTCTGGCAGTCCCGCCCCCACCACGAACTCCCCCAGGCGCCGACGAAGGAGTCTTCCGCCTGAGGATCAGGACGGTGCCTTCCGGACCAGGTCGGCCAGCACGGAGAGCTGGTCGGCGGGGTCGGTGTCCATCGTCCAGACGACGTGGTCGATGCCGGTCGCACGCAGCCGTTCCAGGTCCTCCAGCACCTGCTCGACCGCACCCGTGAGCGGCGCCCGGTCGTCGATCGGCGAGGTGGTGATCGAGCCGTTCACCTTGACGACCACCGGCAACGACTCGTGCCCGGCCTTCTCCGCCGCCGACCGGAACAGCGACACCACGCCGTCGAGCATGTCCCAGCCCATGATGATCGGGAACAGCCCGACGCCCAGACGACCGGCCCGCTCGACCGCGGCGGGTGCCATCGAGCCGGCGAGCAACGTGACGCCGCCCGCTGCGACCGGCTTCGGGCCGATGTTCGCCGGGGCGATCCGGTAGAAGCGGCCCTGGTGCTCGACCGGGTTCGGTCCCCAGACGCGGCGCATCGCGGTGATGTGTTCCTCGAGCCGCGGCCCCCGGTGCGCCTCCGGTACGCCGGCCGCTTCGTACTCGGCGGCCATCCACCCCACGCCGACACCCGCGACCAGTCGGCCGCCACACAGCTGGTCGAGCGTCGCGAACCGCCGGGCCAGCACGATCGGGCTGTGCAGCGTGGCGTTGACGACAGCGGTCCCCAGGGTGATCGTCGAAGTACGGGCCGCGAGGTACGCGAGGGTTTCGATCGGGTCGAATACGCTGTTGTAGCTTTCCGGCAGCGGCACAGGATCAGTGCCGCCGATCGGGATCGCGCCGTCGACCGGGTTCATCAGCCGTTCGAACGTCCACACCGACGCCAGCCCGATCCGCTCGGCCTCCTCGGCCACCGTGGCAATGCGCTCCGGGCTCGCGTGCACGCCGTCGCTGGGCAGGGTCAGTCCGAACTTCATCGCGGCTCCTCCTTGATCATCGGACCTCCACCCAACTGCCTCCGGCTTTCATTTCGCTTTCACGGCTTGATTGGATGCGCGGTATGAACCGGATGAGCGACGCCGAGGTGGCGATCAAGGCGGCCGAAGCAGGGGCAACCGTCATACGACAGAGGTACGGCGCGACCGTGAGCCGCTACGAGAAGTCGCCGACGGACTTCGCGACCGAGGCCGATCTCGAAGCGGAACGGGCCGTCCTCGAGGTGCTCCGGGTGGCCCGGCCGGACGACGCGGTGATCGGCGAGGAGTACGGCGCGAGCGGTCAGGCGGCCCGCACCTGGTTGGTGGACCCGCTGTGCGGAACGCTGAACTTCGCGGCCGGGACACCGCTGTTCTCGGTGAACGTGGCGCTGGCCGGGTCCGGTGTCGCCGCGGTCGCGCAACCGCTCACCGGGGAGGTCTTCTGGACCGACGGGACGTCGGCGAACGTCCGTCGAAACGGCACCGACTCCCCCGCCGTACCGTCCGCGGCCTCACTGCTCGTCGACGTCGACATCGACGGCCTGCCGGCCAACGACTTCCTCGGCGCGCAGTTGCTGGCCGACGAGAAGTTCCGCGCCACCTTCTCCGGCCGCGTCTCCTCGACCACCCTGACTCTCGCCTGGGTCGCCATCGGCCGCCGAGCCGCCTACCTCACCGACGGCCACCTCGTCGACAGCGTCCATTTCACCGCCGGTGCCGTGTTCTGCCAGGCGGCCGGCTGCATCGTCACCGACTTCTACGGTCAGCCCCTCTACACGAACCGCGGCCTGATCGCCGCCGCGGACGCCACGACCCATCGGCAACTGCTCGAACTGGTCTCTGCCCACCTGACCTGACCGCTGGGACGTCAGCAGGACCTGACCTGATCGCGGGGACGTCAGCGGGATTCGAGCAGTGCCTTGAGGCGGGCGAGGTCCTTCTGGTTGGCGCGGCGCATGGCCGCGGACATCAACGGCGCGGCGACGCCGGCGAAGCCCGAGGGTTCGCCGCGGTTGCGAAGGGTCATGTGGGTGGAGCGGTTGTTCGGGGCGGACCACTGGTAGCTCGTCTCCATCGGGAACGGGCCTTGCGCCGTCCGCATCACCAGCCGCTCGAACGGGACGAGTTCGACGATCTCGTAGGTGTAGGCGATCCGGCGGCCGAGGAAGTGCGCGACGAAGTCCATCCGCGACCCGACCGCGAGGGGTGGGTCGGTCCGCAGTTCCACCGACTCGATGTTCGCATACCACTCGGGGGCGTTGGCCGGATCCGCGACGTACTCGGCCACAACGGGCAGCGGTCGCTCGATCACGACCTCGGTCAGCACGTCGACAGCCATGACCCCTCCCTTCTCCGACAGTACGCCGTACTTCGGTAACGCGAACCGTTTCGTGACCAATGGTTGACCGTCCTGCGAGCTTTGCGGATTAGCCTGAGGGTATGGCCACGTACGGGCACAGCCCTCGAGGCGATGTCGGGCTGGAGGAGCTCTTCGAGGAGTCGCCGGCGCCGCGGGCGCGGATGTCGGCGGCGGCCGAGATCGCGCTGGTCTGCGGCCTCGGAGCGGTGCTCACGGCAACGTTCTCGATCCTGTTCGGCGTCTCGCTGGTCTTCGGCGCGCTGGCCGTCCTCACCAGCCTGATCGGCCTGGTCAGCACCCACCGCCCCGACGTCGCCGGCTCCGCCCTCAACGTCTTCGGCCTCTTCCTTGGCCTGCTCGCCCTGGCGACCGTCGGCGCCCGCTACCTCGGCATCGACACCGCCATCGGCGACCCCCTCCTCCCCTGGCTGACCGACCAACTCAACCACTGGAACACCAAACTCCCCCAACCCCGCTAACCTCCACCACACCGGACGCCGCGGCGTTCGAGGCCGAGGCGTACGCGAGCGAGGTGCAGGTGAGGTCGTCGGGGGGAGCCCCGCGCCTACTGGTAGCAGATGAACTCCAGCAGCGAGCCGTCTGGGTCGCGGAAGTACACGCTGGACCCGCTGCCGCGGGCGCCCTCGCGCGCGATCGGGCCAAGTTCGACCTCGACGCCATGTGAGTGCAGGTGTTCCGCGGCCTCGTCGGCTGTACCTTCCCACCTGAAGCACAGGTCGCTGTTCCCAGGCAGGACCGGCAGCCGGGCAACGTTGTCCGACAGGTCCACGCCCGGTCCGTGCACGTTCAGCTGGGTATCGCCGAACCGGTAGGCAACCCGGCCCGGCGCAACCTCGACGACTTCGGCGCCGAGTACGTCGCGGTAGAAGGCGGTCGAACGGTCCCAGTCCGAGACTCCGATGATCGAGTGGTCGAGCCCTGCGTTTCGGTTCATAGCCCTGCAGTACCCAGGCAACGTCGGCGCCCTGCTCATCCAGAACGAAGTCGAGCAGGCCTGCGTCGCCTCAACAACCGGGATCTACCCAGGAACATGATCCGGGCCGTCGAACCTCACCGGAAATCTCGGGAGGTGGTTTTGGCGGCGAGGGGGAGGCGTTGGAGGTGGTCGGCGGAGAGGTTGGTGACCTCGCCGGCGCGTTCGACGCGGCCGCGGATGATGAGGGCGCCGGCGGTGCGGGCGACGGTGGCGTGGCGGTGCCAGCAGCCGACGGTGATGACGATGTTGGCCATACCGGTCTCGTCCTCGAGGTTCATGAAGGTGACCCCGGAGGCGGTGGCCGGGCGCTGGCGGTGGGTGACCACCCCGGCGACGCGGACCCGGCTGCCCGCCGGCGCCTCGCGCAACTGGGCGGCGGAAAGGATGCCCTCGGCCCGCAGCTTGTCGCGGATGCGCTGGATCGGGTGACTCGTGGTGGTGATCGAGGTCGACCACAGCTCGGCCATGTCGGACTCGATGTCGGACATCCCCGGCAGGGTGGGCGGCGGCCCGGCGGCGGTGATCCCGGCGAGCTGGCCGGGACGTTCCTCGGCGGCCCGGCCGGCCTCCCACAACGCCTGCCGGCGATCGAGCCCGAAACAGTCGAACGCCCCGGCGGTGGCCAGCGCCTCCACCTGCGCGGCGGTGATCCCGGTCCGCCGGACCAGGTCGGCCATGTCCGCGTACGGCCCGCCGCGCTCGCGTTCCTCGACGATCAGCTTCCCGCCCTTCTCGCCGATCGTCCGCACCTCCGACAACCCCAGCCGGACCGCGAACGCGCCGTCGCGGCGATGAGCGGTGGTGTCGAACGGCGCCTTCGGATCGAACGGCCCGACCAGCGGCTGCGGATCCACCAGACAGTCCGGCGAACCGGTCGGCCCGGTCAGCTCCTGCCCGTCGACCAGTTGCTCGAGCCCGGCATCGACACCCGAGCGGTGCAGGTCCGGCCGCCGTACCTCCACACCATGACGCCGGGCGTCGGCGACCAGGGACTGCGGTGAGTAGAACCCCATCGGCTGGGCCCGCAGCAACGCGGCCAGGAACGCGGCCGGGTAGTGCAGCCGCAACCACGTGCTGGAGTAGACCAGGAGGGCGAAGCTGATCGAGTGCGACTCGGCGAAACCGAAGTTCGCGAACGCCTCGATCTTGTCGTAGATCTCGTCGGCCAGTTCCCCGGTGATCCCGTTGCGCGCCATCCCGGCGTACAGCTTGTCCTTCAGCGACGAGATCTTCTCGATCCCGCGCTTCGACCCCATCGCGCGCCGGAGCAGGTCGGCCTCGTCGCCGTCGATCTCGCCGACCGCCATCGCCATCTGCATCAGCTGCTCCTGGAACAGCGGCACGCCCATGGTCCGCTCCAGCACCGGCCGCAGCTTCGGGTGCAGGTAGGTGACCGGCTCCTCCCCGGTCCGGCGCCGGATGTACGGATGGACCGCACCGCCTTGGATCGGGCCGGGCCGGATCAGCGCGATCTCGGTGACCAGGTCGTAGAACCTGCGCGGCTTCAGCCGGGGCAGGGTCGCCATCTGCGCCCGCGACTCCACCTGGAACACGCCGACCGAGTCGGCCCGGCACAACTGGTCGTAGACGCCGGCCTCCTCCTTCGGGATCGTGTGCAGCTGCCACGACTCCCCCACGTGCTCGCGGACCAGCTCCATGCAGTACTGCAACGCGGCCAGCATCCCGAGCCCGAGCAGGTCGAACTTGACCAGCCCCATCCAGGCGCAGTCGTCCTTGTCCCACTGCAGCACCGTGCGGTTCTCCATCCGGGCGTGCTCGATCGGCACCACCTCCCCGACCGGGCGCTCGGTCAGCACCATCCCGCCGGAGTGGATGCCCAGGTGCCGCGGGAACTTCAGCAACGCGGTCGCCATCTCCACCACCCGCGGCGGGATGTCGTGCTCGGTCGAGGTGATCTCCGGACTCCACCCGTCCACCTGTTTCGACCACGCGTCCTGCTGGCCGACCGAGTACCCGAGGGCCTTGGCCATGTCCCGTACGGCGGACTTCGGCCGGTAACTGATCACGTTCGCCACCTGGGCCGCGTTCCGGCGCCCGTACTTGCCGTAGACGTACTGGATCACCTCCTCCCGGCGGTCGGAGTCGAAGTCGACGTCGATGTCCGGCTCCTCGGTCCGGGTCGTGGCCAGGAACCGCTCGAACGGCAGGTTGTAGAGGATGCTGTCGACCGCGGTGATCCCGAGCGCGTAGCAGACCGCCGAGTTCGCCGCCGACCCCCGGCCCTGACACAGGATCCCGTGGTCGTGCGCGAACCTGACGATGTCCTGGACGATCAGGAAGTACCCCGGGAACCCCTTCTCCTCGATGACGTCCAGCTCACGCTCCAGCCGCTCATAGGCATCCGGCCGCTCCTCGCGGGTCCCGTACCGCACGGCGGCGCCGTCGAACGTGAGCTGCCGCAGCCACGACATCGGAGTGTGCCCGTCGGGCACGTCACGCAACGGCAGCTTCGGCTTCGCCCGGGCCAGGTCGAACGCCAACTGGTCGGCGAGGGTCACCGACCGCGCAACCGCCCCCGGGAACCGCCGGAACCGGGCGGCCATCTCGGCGCCCGACCGCAGGAACGCCATCCCGGCCGGCGGCAGCCAGCCGTCCATCGAGTCCAGGTCCCGCCGGGCCCGGACCGCGGCCACCGCGGCGGCCAGCTTGTGCTGCGACGGGGTGGCGTAGTGAACGTTGTTGGTGGCAACCACGGGCAGGCCGCGGTCGGCGGCCAGGCCGGCCAGGATCCGGTTCCGGCCGGAGTCGGCCGGCAGGTGGTGGTCGATCAGCTCGACCACCACCCGGTCCGGGCCGAACAGGTCCACCAACCGGTCGAGCTCCCGCCCGGCCGCGGCCGGACCGTCGGCGTACCCACCGAGCTCCAAGGCCTGCCGAACCAGTCCCTTCCGGCACCCGGTCAGGATCAGCCAGCGGTCGCGGCCACGGTCGGCGAGATCCTCCAGGTCGTAGACCGGGCGGCCCTTCTCGCCACCGGCGAGCTGCGCCTCGGTGATCGCCCCGGCCAGCTGGTGATACCCCTCCTGGCCCTCGGCCAGCACCAGCAGGTGACTGCCCTCCGGATCGGCCACACCGTTCTGCGGGCCGGTCAGGCCGAGGGAGAGCTCGGCCCCGAACACCGTGGGCAACTCGTACGCCGCGGCCGCCTCGGCGAACCGGGCCGCGCCGTAGAACCCGTCGTGATCGGTCAGCGCCAGCGCGTGCAGACCCTGCCGGACCGCGGCCTCGACCAGGTCCTCGGGCTGCGACGCGCCGTCCAGGAAGGAGAAGTTCGAGTGCACGTGCAGCTCGGCGTAGGGCACCGCGTTCCCGGGTCGGCGGGCGGCGACGGTCCGCTGGGGCACATACGGTCCGCGGTGCTGTGACCACGCCGGGCTGTCGCCGCCGTCGGCCGTCACCGGGCGGTCGCCGTGACTGCCCGGGCGCGAGCGGTTCGACAGCTTGCGCTCCAGCTCCGACCACTTGATCGGCGGATTGTTGTAGCCCATCGCACATCCTCCCCGTCCACGTCCAGACTAGAACATATGTTCGAAGAGGGGCTAATCTGAGGACATGCTTGGGCGGTTCACGGTGCGACCTTCGGACGACGGATCGGGCAGATTCGGCGTCTGGGACGGCGCGGTCAACGGGTGGCGGGCAACGGACATCGACGACGAGACGGAGGCCTACCGGATAGCCAGTGATCTCGACGTCCAGTACGACGCCCACGGCCCGCGGCCGGCCGACGCCGTCCGCCGGGTGGAGCCGGCCCAGCCGGTCCAGCGAGCCCAGTGGCAGAACGGCGAGCTGGACGTCTGGATCCGCGACAACGGCGAATGGCTCGGCCGTGTCCGCGACAAGAACGGCCGCGTCTCCTGGATCCCCGGCTCCGACCTCCGCCCGCTGTAGCCCTGTGCAGCCCGGCCCCGGGGCAGGACAGAGCCGTTCACTCACAGCTTGCCTGAGCAGGGCAGAGCAAAGGTCAGTTGTCGCCGTTGGAGAGGTAGACGGTGATCAGCGAGCCTTCGGGGGCGCCTTCACGGCTCCTGGGGTCGGTGTAGGCGACGGTGCCCTCGTTCTCCGGGGACCGGACCCGGTCGTCGGCGATGACGACGTCGAAGCCGGCCTGGCGCAGACGGTCCTCGGCCTCTTCGGGGCTCATCCCGTTGACCGGCGGGATGGCCTTGCGGTCGCCCGCGGCCGCGATGGTGGGCCTGGGGGCGACGAACCGGCGCAGCGGCATGCCCTCGAGGGCGCCGGCCATCGCGGTCCGCCAGAGCGGTCCCGCCGTACCGGAGCCGGTCGGGTCGGAGATGTCGCGGCCGTTCAGGGTGTGGCGGTACATCAGGTTCGTGTACGGCAGGTTCGCGTCGGCGACCACCGCGGCCGCGGCCAGGTTGGGCGCGTAACCGGTGTACCAGACCGCCTTGTTCTCCTGGATCGTTCCGGTCTTGCCGGCCAGGTCCCAGTTGCCGAAGTTCAGCCGGCCGCCGGTGCCGCCCGGTTCCATCACGGCGCTGAGCACCCGGTTCACCCCGTCGGCGACCTCCGGCTTGAGAGCCTGCTTGCATTCGATCCCCGGGGTGTCGATCGGCCGGCGGGACTTGTCCTTGACCGACATGATCACCAGCGGCTTGCAGTACTTGCCGCGGGCGGCGAACGTCGCGTACGCGTTGGAGAGCATCAGCGGGGTCACGTAGCCGACGCCGAGCGTGTAGGAGATGACCTGGTCCAGCGGCTCCAGGGTCTGCCCGTTGTACATGCCCAGCGACTGGGCGATCTTGGCGATCGGGCACAGACCGACGCGCTGCGACAGTTGCAGGAAGTAGGTGTTGGTCGAGTAGCGGGTCGCCTCGATCATCGTCAGGTTCCCGCCGCGGGTGGAGTTCTGCGGCCGGTACGACGGGTCCCTGGTCCAGCCCGAGCAGGTCTGGAACCGCTTGTTGCTCAGGTCGATCTGCTGCGGCGAGTTGATCCGGTAGTCGAGCGGGATGCCCTTCGAGATCGCGGCCGCGACCGTGAACGCCTTCATCGTCGAGCCGTTCTGGAAACCGCCGAAGCCACCCGGGTAGGACTTCTCCACGTTGTAGTTGTAGGCGGTCTGGAACCGGCCGCGGCCGTACTCCCGGCTCTGCGCCATCGCCTTCACCAGGCCGGTGCCGGGCTCGACGATCGTGATCGCCGCGACGGCGGTGTCGGTCCGCCGGGTGTGCGCGTCGATCGACGCCTCGGCGGCCCTCTGCATCCGCAGGTCGAGTGACGTCGTCACGGTCAGGCCACCGGTCTTCAGGTAGTGCTCCCGCTCCTTGACCGTCCGGCCGAGGGCCGGGTTGTCCAGCAGCTTCGAGACGACGTACTCGCAGTAGAAGGGGTACTTCGAACTGGCACAGCCGTTCGGGACCTTCAGGACCTTCTTCGGGTCGATCACCGGGGTCTTGAGCGCCTGGTTCGCCTGGTGCACGGAGATGACGCCCAGTTCGAGCATCCGCCGGATCACCACGTCCCGACGGGCCTTCGCCCGGGCCATGTTGTTCGTCGGGTCGTAACCGGTCGGGTTCTTCACCAGGCCGGCCAGCAGGGCGGCCTGGGGAAGCGTGAGGTTCTTGGCGGTGGTACGGAAGTAGTGCTGGGCCGCGGCCTGGACGCCGTACGCGCCGTCGCCGAAGTTCACCAGGTTCAGGTACCGCTCGAGGATCTGGTCCTTGGAGAACTGGCTCTCGACCGCGATCGCGTACCGCAACTCGGTCAGCTTGCGCTCGTACGTCACCGCGGTGGCCTTCTGCCGCTCCTCGGCGGTCCTGGCCTTCTCGACGAGGCTGAGCTTCACGTACTGCTGGGTGATGCTGGACCCGCCCTGCTGCACCTCGCCCTCGGTCTGGTTGCGCAGCAACGCGCGCAGCGTGCCCTTGAGGTCCATGGCGCCGTGCTCGTAGAAGCGCGCGTCCTCGATCGCGATGATCGCCTTGCGCATGATCGGGTTGATGTAGCTCAGCGACACCGGGACCCGGTTCTGCTCGTACAGCGTGGCGATCAGGGTGCCGTCGGAGGCCAGGATCCGGCTGCGGACCGCGACCGGCTCGATCTCCAGTTCCCGCGGCAGCGTCTGGACCGTCTCCACGACCTTCTCGCTGCCGATCCCGGCCAGGCCGGCGAACGGGATCGCCAGCCCCGCCGCCAGGGCACCCGACAACACGCTCACGGCGAGGAACGTCACCAACGCGCGAGCCTTGTTGCGACCGCCCTGGTCGGTTCGCATACCTCCAGGTTAGGGGGCCG
This sequence comes from Kribbella swartbergensis, assembly GCF_054784135.1. Taxonomy (NCBI): domain Bacteria; kingdom Bacillati; phylum Actinomycetota; class Actinomycetes; order Propionibacteriales; family Kribbellaceae; genus Kribbella; species Kribbella swartbergensis. The sequence goes on along the minus strand of NZ_BAAGPM010000017.1, from coordinate 436,356 downwards.
GTACTCCTCGTGCCAGGCCGGCGGCGATTGCCTCGACCAGGCGGGGGCGCAGCTCGTGGGCCGTGATCACCGCGTCGACCGAGCCGACCTCGGCCGCGCGCTGGATGCTGTGCACCCGGTCGAACTCGGTCGCGACCTCACCCAGCTTCTCGGCCCGTACGGCGGATCGCACCTCGGCCAGCTCGGTCGCCAGGGCGGCCCGCTCCGCGCCGGTCGCCTCGCTGACCCGCTCGGCCAGTGACGCGACCCGCGGGTCCGCCGCGGTCCGCGCGTCGACGTCGGCGGAGAACACCACCGCCGCCGCCGGCGCGCCACCGATGACCGATGCGAACGACCCCTCGACCGCGAGCACCGTCATCGACGGGTTCAGCGCCTTGGAGAACACCACGAACGCGCCGCCGTGGTACCGCGACACGACGCAGAACACGATCGGGCCCTGGAAGTTCACGATCGCCCGGCCGATCTCCGCGCCGTACTCGAGTTGCAGGTTCCGCATCGAGTCCGGCGAGCCGTCGAAGCCGGACAGGTTCGCCAGCACCACCAGCGGGCGGTTCCCGCTGGCCGCGTTGATCGCCCGGGCGACCTTCTTCGACGACCGCGGGAACAGCGTGCCGGCCGTGTAGGTGTCCGGGCCGTCAGCCGGCGGGAAGCCCCGCCGCGGCACCGACTTGGACTCGATCCCGACCAGGCAGACCGGGTACCCGCCGAGCCGGGCGTCCTGCACGACCGCGGTGTCGGCGTCGGCCATCCCGGCCCAGCGCTCCAGCACGGGGTGGTCCTGGTCGGTGATCGCCCGCATCAGTGTGCGGATGTCGAACGCCTTCTTGCGGTCCGGGTTCGTGGCCGCGGAGAAGATCTCGCCGATGGTGCGGAAGTCGCTGCCGGCCGCATGGTGCGGGTACGTCGTCACGTCGCGGTCGATCGGGTCGGACGTCTCGGCACGTCGCGGACCGGCCTCCCCGGGGACGACATACGTGTGGTCGTAGTAGGCCATCAGCACGTCCCGGGCACCCTTGAGGTCGGGCGCCCAGTACTGCGCCTGGCCGTTGGGTCCCATCACCCGGTCGTAACCGCCGATGCCGAAGTTGTCCTCGGCCGAGACGCTGCCGGAGAAGTCGAGCGTCTGCTTTCCGGTCAGCACCATCGCGCTGTCCGGCGTCATCACCAGGATGCCCTTGGTGTGCATCAGCATGGTCGCCTCGGCGTTCCAGTACGGCTGCGCGCCGACGTTGATGCCCGCGACCACGATGTTGATCTCGCCGCCGTCCTGGGTGAACTCGACGATCCGCTTCAGCGCCCTGGCCACCCAGTCCATGTTCTCGGTGCCGGAGTCCATCGAGATCCGGGCCCCCGCGGACAGCGAGTACCACTCCACCGGCACCCGCATCCGCTCGGCCAGGTCGAGGGCGGCGATGATCCGCGAGCACTCCGGTTCCGCCACCGCGCCCAGCGCCTTGGTCGGGTCACCGCTGAGCACGACCCGGGTGATGCCCTCGGGGTGCCGGGCGGTCGGCGTGGTGACCACGCCGGCGATCAGACCGGCCTTGTTCAGTCCGCGCGGCCGCTCGACCGGCACCAAGGCGCCGGCGTCGTCGAGGTCGTACTCCGTCCAGGTGCCACCCGGTCCGGCCACCATGCCGGCCACCTCGTACGGGTAGACCGTGTTGCGGCGGCGGGACCGCTGGACCTTCTGCGCGTAGTCGTCGAGCGGCTTCAGCCGATCGGTCGGCGGCGGCTCCACCGACGTCACCACGCCCGCGCCGGGCTGGTAGTGGAACCGCGCGGCGAGCAGGTTGACCGAACCGTCCGGTGTCAGCACACGGCCCTGCACGACGACCTCTTCGATGCCGGCGCCCGCGGTCAGCGGCGCGATGTTGCGCCGCAGCGCGGTCAGTTCGTCGACCTGGGCCCTGATCTCGGGCCAGATGTGCACCCAGACGTGGTTCATGTCGAGCTTGGCCCCGGCCGCGCCGCGCTCGGTGCGGGCCCGGCGGATCGCCTCCAGGCAGTTCGCGATCGCCCGCTCGGCGTGCGGCAGCGAGGTCACCTGGCCGTCGTCGTCGCGGACGACGGCGAACTGACGGACCTGCGCCAGCGCGACCAGCCGCTGGTCGGCCTCGTTGTCGCGGGCAACGCAGTGGTAGAGCAGCACGTCTTCGGGCGCGTCCAGCCGGGTGATCCGGAAGTCGTGCAGGCGCCACAGCGTCAGTCGCCGGCCGACCATCGGGTGGACGCCGCGGACGTTGTCGTCCTCGGTCACCGTGCCGCCCGCCGGGCGGTAGGTGAAGTACGCGACCGGGCGCTCCTGACCGGGTGCGATCGCGACGGTGAACCGCCGTACCTGCTGGGACACCGGAAGCGCGGCGACCAGGGTACGCAGGTGGTCCGACGCCTCCTGCTGTCCCTCGGGGACGTCCGGACCGTACAGGTACAGCTCGGTCACCGCCTCGTGCCCGGCCGGACGGGCGTCCACCTGGGCGGTCAGAGCCTGGACCAGCCCGCTGTCCGGGTCGGACAGCTCGGCGACCGTGCCGACCGTGGTGACCAGGTGGCTGAGCCGGTCGTCGATCGAGTAGTCCGCGGTCGCGAACGGCCGCCCGTCGACCACGAATTCGCGCAGGTCGTGCAACTCGTACTCGCGGTAGTGCCGGCGGATGAGTACCTCGAGCATCGGCTCCCGCTCACCCCAGCCGCGCTCCAGCCGCTGGGCCAGGAACCGGACGATCGGTTCGGGGATGGCCGCCAGCGCGTCGATCCGCTCCTTGTAGTCCGGCACCGCGGGGTTGGCGGCGAGGGCCGCGACCTCGTCCCCGACGCCGGCCAGCACCGAGGCCCGGTCCGCGTCCACGAGAGGCTGGTCGAACCACCGGAACCGCACGCTGCGCGCCAGGTCGCCGATCACCGGGAAACGCAGCTGGGTGGCGAGCACCAGCCGGTCCAGCAACTCGTGCACACCTTCGTCGAGCGGTGCGGCCGGCCGCGGCTCGGCGATCCAGCGCTGCAGCACCGACGTCACCAGCAGCACGTCGGGCGTGGACCGCTGCTGGGCGAGGAAGATCCGGAACACGGCCTCCTCGAGCTCGGTGGTGCGCTCGAAGTCGGTCACGCCGTAGTGACCGAGCACCCGGGCGAGCCGGGTCTGGAACTCGGCCGGCAGGCCACCCCGCTCGGGGTCCAGGCTCTGCAGGTACGTGTGGAAGTGCTCGCGCGGGCTGTGCACCCGGTTCTCGGTGCTGATCTCCTCGTCGGCCGGCCGGTTCCGGCTCAGCTCGGCGAAGTCCGCGAAGACCTGCAACAGGTCGATCTCGGCGCACACCGGCGGTTCCGGCAGCTCCGAGCGCGCGGCCAGGTAGTCGGCCAGCATCCCGCCCTCATCCCGCGGGTCGATGTCGAAGCCGAGCAGCATGCTGCGCAGGTCGTCCAGGCCCCGCTCGACCCGCTCGGCCGCCGACTTCTCGCCCGACCCGTCCGGCAGATCCAGCTGTACGCCGTTCTCCACCGGTGCGGCCTCCTCGGCCACGGCGTCGTCGTCGACCGGCTCCAGCCGGATCAGCGGCGCACCGGTCTCGACCTGGCTGCCGGTGGCGACCAGCAACTCCTTCACGGTGGCCTTGAACGGCGCGTGCAGCACCGTCTCCATCTTCATGCTCTCGAGCACCAGGACCGGCGCACCGGCCTCGACCGTGTCACCGCTCTGGAGCGGCGTGGCGACCACGAGCGCCGGAGCGGGAGAACGCAGTACGCCGCCTTCGTCGCGGCTGACCCGGTGCGTGACACCGTCGACCTCGACCAGGTGCACCGGGCCGTGCGTCGCGGTGACCAGACGGAACCGCTGACCGCCGACCACGAGCCGGCTGCTGTACGAGTCCAGCCGCTCCAGCTCGGCGTCGACCACCTTGAACTGGGTCCCGTTGCCGACGCCGACCCGGAACCGGTCGGGACCGATCCGCGCGACCGTCACGCGGTAGCTGACTCCGCGGAGTTTCAGGTCGATCGCCCGGCCGACCTCGTGCTGCACCTGCGGCCGGCCGCCGTGGGCGGTCTCCAGCAACCGCGTCACCTCGACCTGCTCGGCGTCCTCGTACCCCTCGATCGCCGCCGCGACCAGCGCCACTCCGGAGTGCCGGTGCGAAACCAGGCGGCCTTCGCCGCGGACCCGGTCGATCCAGCCGGTGTCGGCGGTGCCGTCGACCACCTCGGGCTGGTCGAGCAGTTCGAGGATGAAGCTCTTGTTGGTGGTGCCGCCCTCGATCAGCACGGTGGTCGCGCCGACGGCCCGGCGCAGCCGGGCGAGCGCCTCGTCGCGGGTCCGGCCGTAGGCGATGATCTTCGCGATCATCGAGTCGAAGTCCGCCGGGATGCTGTCCCCCGCGCTCACGCCGGTGTCGACCCGCACACCGGGTCCGGCCGGCAGGTCGAGGACGGCGATCCGCCCGGGCGACGGCGCGAAGTCGCGATCCGGGTCCTCGGCGTTCAGCCGGGCCTCGACGGCGTGCCCGGTCTCGGCCGGTTTGGTGCCTTCCAGCCGGCCGCCGGAGGCGACGTGCAGCTGCGCCTTGACCAGGTCGAAGTCGGTGGTCAGCTCGGTGATCGGGTGCTCGACCTGCAGCCGCGTGTTCACCTCGAGGAACGCGAAGGTCTTGTCGCCCGGGTGGTACAGGAACTCGACGGTCGCGGCACCGCGGTAGCCGACCGCGAGCGCCAGCCGCTCGGCCGACGCCTTCAGCTCCTCGACCTGGGCCGCGGACAGCAGCGGGGACGCGGACTCCTCGATCACCTTCTGGTTCCGCCGCTGCACCGAGCAGTCGCGGACACCCAGCGCCCACGCCGTGCCCTGGCCGTCGGCGATGACCTGCACCTCGACGTGCCGGGCGCCGGTGACCAGGCGCTCCAGGAACACCACGCCGCTGCCGAAGGCCCGCGCCGCCTCGTCGCTGGTCCGCGCGTACGCGTCCTCGAGTTCTTCGGCCGACCGGATCACCCGGATCCCCCGGCCGCCACCGCCCGCGGTGGCCTTCAGCATCAACGGGTAGCCGATCCCGGAAGCCGCCTCGAGCGCCGCCTCCAGCGACTCCACCGCGCCCCGGCTCCAGGGCGCGACCGGTACGCCGACCTCCTCGGCGATCAGCTTGGACCCGATCTTGTCGCCCAGCTTGCGCATCGCGTCGGCCGGCGGCCCGATGAACGTCACGCCGAGCCGGTCGCACAGCTCCGCGAAGGCCGGGTCCTCGGCGACGAACCCCCAGCCGACCCAGGCCGCGTCCGCCTCGGTCTCGCGCAGCGCACGCTCCAGCACCTGGAGGTCCAGGTACGGCCGCGCGGACGCCGGGCCGAGTGGGTAGGCGATGTCGGCCTCCCGTACGAAGGTGGCAGTCCGCTCACCGTCCGTGTACAGCGCAATCGTCCGGATGGGCTCACCGCCCTCGGCGTTGAGCTCACGCACCGCGTTGATCAGCCGCATCGCGGCCTCACCGCGGTTCACCACTGCGATACGCTTGAACATCGACCGCCTCCGTGTCTCACCTGTTGTCACGGCCGGCCCTATTGTCTTTTCGGGCCGTGCCGCTGGCACAGGTTTTCAGCCCGGAAGGCCTACCGTCGAGTCGGCCCCCTGTTCCGGTGCGTCGTCACCCGTGGTAGTCACGCTCGAATCAGGCCAGCAGTGCCCTCGTGGCCGGTACGACGTCCGCCGCGAACCGGGTGATCTGGGTCAGGTCGTGGTGCTCCGGCCAGAAGACGAACGTCCGGAACGGCTGCTCCGTGGCCAGCCGGGCGAAGAACGCCGCCCACTGGTCCGGCGTACCGCGCAAAGGCGCGTCGCCCCGGGTGGTGTCGGTGTCCCCGGGTCCGTCGGTGATGGTGCCGACGACCTGGGCGATCCGGAGCACGTCCGCCGGATCCCGGCCGGCCGCCTCGGCCGCCTTGTCGATGATCGCGTTCGCCTCGGCCCACTGCTCGTACGGCAGATACTTCGGGATCGGCGCAGCCCAGCCGTCGGCCAGCCGGCCGGTGAGTTCCATCGAGCGCGGCCCGACCGAGCCGACCCAGATCGAGATGTCGTGGACCGGCAGCGGACCGGTGCGCAGGTTCAGCGGGTAGTACTTGCCGTCAGCAACCACTCGGCCGGGCTCGGTCCACAGCCGCCGGAGCAGCCCGATCCCCTCGGCCAGCGCTTCGAGCGCCTCCGCCGGGGTGCGCCGCGGCCCGCCGATGCCGGTGATGCCGCGCGGGAACCCGCCGGCTCCGAGACCCAGCTCGAACCGCCCGCCGGACAGCACGTCGAGCGCCGCGGCGGCCTGTGCCAGCATTCCTGGCGGCCGCAAGGGCAGCGGTGCCACGTCGGGGAAGAATCGCAGCCGCTCGGTCCTGGCGAGCAGATCCCCGATCAACGTCATCGCGTCGAGCTGGGTCGGCGCGTACGGATGATCCTGGACGGCGACCAGGTCCAGCCCGCCCTCCTCGGCGGCCGCGACCAGTTCCCGATGCAAGCCGACCTCCGCGGTCGGCGTCACCTGCACTCCGAATTCGACCATGCCGTCAGGATGGCAGTTGAAGCCCGCTTGAACTCAAGCAAGCTGGATGGAGTCCCCGGACACCTTGATCGGCTTGGCCGCCAGCGGTTGGGCAGCCGGCTCACGGACCACGGAACCGTCCTTGATGTCGAACTTGCTGCCGTGGCAGGTGCAGTTGATCGTGCCGCCCTCGACGTTCGCGACCTGGCACTGCTGGTGGGTGCAGACCGAGGTGAACGCCTTGAACGTGCCTGCCGTCGGCTGGGTGACGACGATCTGGCGGTCGCCGATGATCACGCCGCCGCCGACCGGGACGTCGCCGGTCTTGGCGAGGACAGCATTCGCCGGCGCCGAAGTCGCCGGTGTGTTCCGGGGTTCGCCGTACGTGCTGCAGCCGGACACGGCGGCGATTGCGGCCGCGCCGGCGGCGAGGACAGTACGGCGGTTCGGCTCGTCCACGACTCGTCCTCTCAACGAATGATTCCGAAGGTGGTGAAGAACCACAGCGACGACGTCAGCCACAGCCCGACCAGTCCGGTGAACACCGCTCCGCCGGCCACCGGCAGCAGCCACCGCGGCACGTCGCTCCGGCTCAGCGTCAGCATCTTGGCCGCGAACGCGCCGTAGAAGAAGCAGCCGAGCAAGGAGTGGATCAGGACGCGCGGCTCGTCGTACCGGAATCCCAGGGCGTAAAGGCAATGCGCGACCACGGGAAGGGTGAACGCCACGGCAGCCCGTCCGGACCATCGGTGCAACGGCCCGACCCACGGCCGCCCGGCCAGCCCGCGAAGGTGCCCGAACAGCGCCATCGCAGAGACGAGTTGTACGACGGCCAGCACCACGGCGATCGTGGCCAGCCAGGACTTCACCGAGAGCGGACCGGAGAAGCCGGCGACGTTGATCGCGACACCGGTCGGATCGTGCAGCCGACCGTAGACACCCAGTCCGACGGCGACCGCGGCACCGACGGACAGCGGAACCGCGACCCTGCTCGCGGCCCGGACCGGCACAGTCGTCGTCATCGCTGTCCTCAGAACGTCTCGTCGCCGGTGATCGACGCGGCGGTGACCGCAGTACCGCCGACGGTCGCCGTACCGCTGGACGGATCGAGCGGCGGCGCGGGAGCCGGGCTGCCGTCGTTGTCGATGCCGACCTGACTGCCATCCGGGAGGACGATCCAGCCGATCGTGTTCCGTGCGGTGCGGGCCCGGTACAGACCCGCGGGTGGGTCGGCCTTGTCGATCGTGAACGACAGTTGGCGGCCGCGGACGGTGATCGTGCCGGTCACGGTCTGCGCGGACAGCGTTCCGGCCAGCCGGTCACCGGCCTTGGAGCGCAGTGCCAGGCGGCCGGCCTCATGCGATCCGGTCAACCAGGCCTCGACGCGGCGGCCGTCGCAGACGTACGCCGCGGCCCGGCCGCCCTTCACCGCGACGGCAAGAGTCGCTTCGCGGCCCGTCGTACGGCCGGTGAAGACCGCGACAATCTGTGGCTGGGTAGGGGTTGGGGTCGCGGACCTGGCTGTCGGGGACGCAGTCGGCGCCGGTGGCGGCGAACTGGTAGCGGGCGGGGCTGCGTCGTAGGACGTCGAGGTGGCGCCGGTCTGGGTGCTGTTCACGACGAGCAGCGCGACCAGGCCGACGGCTGCGGCCGCGAGCGTGACCAGCGGACTGCGTTGCCCCATCTCTCCCCCAACCCCTGGAGTCGAGAATCCACGCCGCCACGGCCGGGCGTCAACGGCTGGTTGCTAGATTCGGCGACGTGAGTCAGCACGGGCACACCCATCGGCTGGACCTGGACGACGCCACCCTGCGGGAGTGGGACGCGACCGTGGTCGGCGTCGACCCGGAACGCGGCATCGTGCTCGACCGGTCCGCGTTCTATCCCGGCGGAGGCGGCCAGCCACCGGACCAGGGCGTCCTGCTCTGGGGCGGGGTGCGGACCCGGATCCTGGGCACGGTCAAGGGCGACGACCTCTACCTGGTGCCGCACGAGGACGACCCGGTGCCGCCGGCAGGCACAGCCGTCCGCGGTGCGCTGGACGACGAGCGCCGTACGGACCTGATGCGGACGCACTCCGGCCTGCACGTGCTGACCGGCGTGGTCTTCCGGGACTTCGGCGCTCTGGTCACCGGCGGGAACATGGAGCCGCTCACCGCGCGGATGGACTTCGACCTGGCCGAGGTGCCGCCGGACTTCAAGGACCGGGTCGCCGAGGCGGTCAACGCGGAGATCCGCAACGACCGGCGGATCACGGTCGCCAACCTGCCGCGGGAGGAGGCGTTCGCGATCCCGGACATCATCCGGACCGCGACCAACCTGCTGCCACCCGACATCGAGGTCGTCCGGATCGTCGACATCGCCGGCCTCGACACCCAGGCCGACGGCGGCACCCATGTCGCCTCCACCGCGATGATCGGCCGGATGGAAGTCGTCAAGATGGAGAGCAAGGGCCGGGGCTTCCGCCGCCTCCGGGTTCGCATCGTCTGACCCTCTCAGCAGGAAGACTGCGGTCCTGGAGAGGGGTGGACCGATGGGCGAGTTGCTGGAACAGCTTCGGGGTGTGGTGCAGGGGCCGGTGTTCGGGCCCGGGGACGAGGGGTTCGCGGCCGAGGTCGCCGGCTTCAACCTGGCCGCGCAGCACCGGCCCGAGGTGGCGGTCGGGATCACGTCCGAGGCGGATGCGGTCGCGGTGGTGCGGACGGCGGCCGCAAGCGGTACTCCGGTCCGCGTCCTGGCGACCGGGCACGGTTCGCCGAGGGCGATCGAAGACGGCGTCCTGGTCAACACGTCGCGGCTGTCGAAGGTCCGCATCGACGGCCGGGTCGCGCACATCGAGGCGGGTTGCCGGTGGGCCCAGGTCGTCGCGGCCGCGGCCGAGCACGGGCTCGCGCCGATCACCGGGGCCTCCGACGCGGTCGGCTGCATCGGCTACACGCTCGGCGGCGGACTGGGCCCGCTGGCCCGCACGTACGGCTTCTCGTCCGACTGGGCCCGCGGCTTCCGCGTCGTCCCCGGGACCGGCGAGGTCGTCACGGCCGACGCCGAGCAGAACGCCGACCTGTTCTGGGCGCTGCGCGGCGGCAAGGGCGGACTCGGGCTGGTCCTGTCGATGGACTTCGAGCTGGTCGAGCTCACCAGCCTGTACGGCGGGTCGCTCTTCTTCGCCGCGGACGACATCGCGTCGGTGTTCACCACCTGGGTCGAGTGGACCAAGACGGTCCCGGAGACCGTGAACTCCTCGGTCGCGATCCTGCGGCTGCCGCCGCTGGACGCCATCCCCGAACCGCTGCGGGGCAAGACGACACTGACCGTCCGCTACGCCTTCGTCGGCGACCCGGCCGAGGGCGAGCGGTTGCTCCAGCCGATCCGGGACGCCGGTACGGCGGTCATCGACGGCGTCGGCGAGATGCCGGCGAGCGACATCGCGCTGATCCACAACGACCCGAAGGGCCCGCTGCCAGCGTGGGACCGCGGCATGCTGCTGAACGACGTGGACGCCGGCTTCGCCACCGCCTTGCTCGAGGTTGCCGGGCCGGATCAGCAACTCCCCCTGGTGGCAATGGAGATCCGACACCTCGGCGGCGCGACGCATCGCGACGTACCGGAGGGCAGTGCGGTCGGTGGACGCGGCGGCGGCTACAGCTTCGTGCTGATCGGCGTACCGGACCCGAGCCTGTTCGAGAATGTCCTGCCGGCCGCGGCCGACCGCGTCGCCGGGCCGCTCGCCAACTGGATCTCGTCCGAACACACCGTGAACTTCGCGGGCGCGTTCGACGTCCCCGGTTCGTACGAAGGCTCCTGGCCGGCGGACACCTTCGCCCGGCTGACCGAGGTCCGCGCGGCGTACGACCCGGACAAGGTATTCCCGTACGGCCCGGCCTAGTCGCGCCAGGAGTGCTGTGGCTCGTAGCCGAGGAGCTTGCGGGCCTTGTCGATGGACAGCAGGGTCTCGTGCGGCCCGAACGGCCGCTTCACCGGTACGCCGGGGAAGACCTCGGCCAGCAGCTCTTCGTTCGGCCGGGTCATCACCGTGTCCGCGTTGGCGATGATGAACACGTCGGTGCCGGTCACGTCGTACTCGAGCGCCTTGCGGACCGCCTGGGCGCCGTCGCGGGCGTCGATGTAGCCCCACAGGTTCCACTTGCGCAGCCTGGCGTCGGCGTCGAACGACGGGAACGCCGCGTAGTCCTCGGGATACATCACGTTGGAGAACCGCAGGCCGATCAGCTTCAGGTCCGGATGCCAACGAACCAGCTGCCGGGCCAGCTCCTCCTCGAGCGTCTTCACCAGGGAGTACGTGCTGTTCGGCCGCGGCGCGTACTCCTCGTCCACCGGCACGTACGGCGGGAACTCGTCGAAGGGCAGACCGAGCACGGTCTCGCTCGACGCCCAGACGATGTTGCGCACACCGGCCCGCAGTGCCGCCGAGAACACGTTGTAGGTGGCCACCATGTTGTTCTCGAACGTCGCCGCGTTCGGCCGCAGCCCCGGCGCCGGGATCGCGGCCAGATGCACGACCGCGTCGACACCGCCATGCCGGTCGTCGATCCCCGCCAGTGCCTCGTAGGTCTGGCCGAAGTCGGTCAGGTCGACCCGCGTCGACGTGACGCCGGTCCGCGCCGGCGGAGCCTGGTCGAGGGCGACCACCTCCCAGCCGTTGTCCAGCAGGTGATCCACCACCGCCCGGCCGAGCTTGCCGCTGCTTCCGGTGACCGCTACCCGTGCCATTCCGCACTCCCTTTCCAGCTGATGGGCCCGATGATTCCACCCGGGGCAATCGGTTTCAGCCGGTAACCAGCGGGTGGACTAGGCTCGTGCCTGTGAAACTAGCTGGGCGGATGGAACGTCTCGGGACCGAGTCTGCGTTCGAGGTGCTGGCCAAGGCCAAGGCGCTGGAGGCGAGCGGCCGGGAGATCGTGCACCTCGAGATCGGCGAGCCGGACTTCGACACCCCGGCCCACGTCGCGGCCGCCGCGCAGCAGGCGCTGGACAAGGGCCACACGCACTACGTGCCGGCGCCCGGCATCCCCGAGCTGCGGACCGCGGTGGCGGACTTTCTCGAGCGCACCGACCGGCTCCGCACCACGCCGGACCGGGTGCTGATCACGCCCGGCGCCAAGCCGATCATGTTCTTCACGATCATGGCGCTGTGCGAGGAGGGCGACGAGGTCCTCTACCCGGACCCGGGCTTCCCGATGTACGCGTCGATCGCCTCGTTCGCCGGCGCCACTCCGGTCCCGGTGCCGCTGCGGGAGGAGAACGGGTTCGTCATCGACCCCGAGGAACTCGCCTCGCTGGTCACCGACCGCACCAAGCTGCTGATCCTCAACTCCCCGCACAACCCGTGCGGCAGCGCGTCGACGCCCGAGCAACTCGAGGCGATCGCCGAGATCGCGAACCGGCACGACCTGGTGGTGCTCAGCGACGAGGTCTACTGGGCGCTCCGGTACGACGGCGAGCACCACAGCGTGCTCGACGTCGACGGCATGGCGGAGCGGACCATCCTGCTCGACGGCTGGTCGAAGACGTTCGCGATGACCGGCTGGCGGCTCGGTTTCGGCGTGTTCCCGCAGCCGCTGATCGAGCCGATCACCCGCCTGGTGATCAACTCGGTCTCCTGTACGTCGGCGTTCAGCCAGCACGCCGCGATCGCGGCCCTCGAGGGACCGTGGGACGACGTCGACACCATGCTCGCCGCGTTCCGGGAGCGGCGCGAGGTGATCGTGTCGGGTCTGAACGACATACCGGGTGTCTCCTGCGTCGAGCCCGGCGGCGCGTTCTACGCGTTCCCGAACATCAGCGAACTCGGTATGTCGGCCGCGACGCTGGCCGACCGCCTGCTCGAGGAGGCCGGCGTGGCCTGCCTGCCGGGGACGGCGTTCGGCGCGTACGGCGAGGGCCACCTGCGCTTCTCGTACGCGAACTCGGTCGAGAACATCCAGCGCGCACTGTCCGCCTTCAAGCACCTGACGTCGTCCTAGAGGTCGGCCTCGCCGGGCTCGAGGTGCCGTTGACCCGACTCGCGTTCGGGGCTCCGTTCGATGGCCTGCGGCGCTTCACCGGCGTCGACCATCCGCTCGAGCAGTCGCTCCCGCAGTCGCGCGGTGGGAAGCTGGCCTCAGCGGTGGCCGAAGGCCTCCTGGACCTTGAGCAGCGCGGTGACGATGTCCGCGAGATCTTCCTCGTCGGCCATCAGCAGACTCTGCCGGATCCAGACGATCGAGTCCTCGGCGGCCTCGGCGACCGGGCAGGCTTTCAGGTCCGTGTACGGGCGGAGGGCGTCCTCGCGCGACAACGGACGATAGCCCGAGTCCAGCGGGACGCCCTCGGCGGTCATCGCCTCGAGGAACTCCGCCTTGCTGTGTCCCCCGAAGCGCTGCGCGTCGTAGCGCAGCAATGCGAGGTGGTGACTGCTTCTGGTCGTACCTTCCGGCGCGGGCAGGAGGTCGAGACCCTGCTGACGGAGATAGCGGACCGAGCGTTCCCTGGTCGCGACCTGCTCGTCGAGGATGGCGAGTTGCGGCATCAGAACGGCAGCCTGGAACTCCGTCATTCGGAGATTCCAGCCGACATCGGGGTGCTCGTACCAGCCGCCGTCGATGCTGCGCCCGACGTTGTGCAGCGCCCACAACCGCCGGTACACCTCCTCGTCGTCGGTGACGATCAGCCCACCCTCCCCGGCCGTCATCGCCTTGCTGGACTGGAAGCTGAAGCACGCCGCATCCCCCAGGGTGCCCACCGGCCGGCCGTGCCACGTCGCCCCGTGCGCTTGTGCGGCATCCTCGACGATCGGTACGCCGTACTGCCTGAACGCCGCGACATCGGCCGGCGCACCGGCCAGGTGGACGGGCATGATCGCCTTCGTCCGCGGGCCGATCAGCGGTTCGACGGCCGCCGGATCCAGGTGCAGCGTTTCCGGCGTGACATCGGCGATCACCGGCCTGGCACCGGCGAGGACGACGGCGGTCGCGCTGGCGACGAACGTGTACGCGGGCACGATCACCTCGTCGTCCCGGCCGACGCCGAGGGCCCGCAGCGCGAGGAAGAGTGCGACGGTGCCGTTCACGACGCTCACGCCGTACGACGATCCGACCGAACGGGTGAAGGCCTCGGTGAACTCGCTGACCTTCGTGCCCGACGTGGCTCCCCAGGCTCCGCTGTCGAGCACCTCCAGCAGCAGTTCGCGCTGCTCCTTCGTCGCCGGCGGCGGCCAACTCGGCCAGGGTGCACGTCGTACCGGCGTACCACCGTCCAGAGCGAGCGTCATCGCGATCCCTCCAGGAGTCTCGTCATGGTGCCGAACAGCAACTGGTCGCGCTCGGCCGGCGCGATCGGCGCGAGCATCACCCGGCCCAGGCCGACGCGCAGATCGAGGAACAGGGCGTCCGATCCGAACACCATCCGGTCCGCGCCGACGGCGGCGACCAGCCAGGCCACGTGCCGCGCGGTCAACCGGGAACTGCAGATCTCCAGCGTGACATTCGGGTACGCCGAGGCGACCTCGGCAGCTGTGGGCAGTCCGGCCGGGAAGAGTCCGGCATGACCCATCAGCAGCTGGACCGACGGATAGCGCGGCGCGACGGTCGCGAACCGCGCCGGATCACACCAGGGAGAGCCGTGCATGCTGTGCGCAAGAACGACGCCACTGTGCTCGGCCGCGAGCTCGAAGGCCTTCGCGTACCCCGGTCCGTCCAGCGGATGCTGATGCGTGTCGGGATGCAGCTTCAGCCCGATGACGCCGGGCGTCGCGAGCAGGTCGGCCGCCCGCTCCGGCGCCTCGGGGTCGTGCGGGTCGTACACGGCGTACCCGAGGAAACGGCCCGGATGCTTCTGGATCTCGTCCACCAGCAGCGCGTTGCCGGCCCGCGCGTCGGGGCCGACCGCGAGCAGGTGCGACACGCACATCGTCGCGACCCCGCAGCCGTCCATCACCCGGACCAGGCTCTCGGTCGAGCTGTCCGCGATCGCGAACGCGAACCACCCGCCGAGATGCCCGTGTGCGTCGATGATCCCGCTCATCCCAGCAGCTCCAGGACGTTGCCACCGGCAATCAGCTCGACGTCGGTCTCGGGGAGCTCCAGATGATCGAGCTGGAACCGCGGACCGGCATCGTCGGTCTCGGGGGCGCCGGTGCCGAACAGCACGCGGTGTGCGCCGTACCGGTTCGCCGTCCACTCCACCTGGAGATGCCCGCACAGGCCGGACGTGTCGACCCGCACTTCCCGGTGGGCGTCCATCAGCTCCGCCAGCTCGCGCAGCGCGCGATAACCCGTGTTGATCAGCACGATCCGCAGCGAGGGAACCTCGCTCGCCAGGTGGTGAATCCCGCCGGGCGAGGTCGACTCCCACCCGAGCAGCACGGTGATGTTGCGCTCGGCAAGCTCCCGCGCCAGCCCGAGCCCCTGCGGCCCGGTCATCGTGAACCGATGCTCGGCCGGGCACATCCGCACCAGTCGAGCGTCCGACGGCGCCGGCGTACCCAGCGGTCCGGGTACGACGACCGGCACGCCGAACAGCCGTGGATGACTCGGTACGCCGACCGGCATGACCGGGTCGTAGTGGAGTGACAGTGAGTGCACGACACACGCGGCGTCGATCGCCAACCGGTCGAGCTCGTCCACCAACCCGGGCACGTCCCGGCTCGGCACGTCGGCGGCCGGAACGGGTCCGAGGATCCGGTTGACGTCGACGACTCTCATCGGATCAACGCTGTCTGGACAGCAGGTCGTCGGCCTGCTTGGCCGCGTCGTCGAGGGCCTGCTGCGGCGTCTTCTTGCCGGTCAGAGCGGCCTGGATCTCGACGGCGAGCAACGCCATCACCTGGCGTGCGGCCGGGTTCACCTCACCGTGGAAGGCGTACTGCAGGGCCTCCTCGAACTTCTTCGCCTGCTCGTCGGCCGCCGGCACCGGTGCGTCGGTGCGCGGGGAGAGGTAGTTGGCCGCCTGCCCGAGACTGACCACCTGCTTCGGCTGGGTCATGAAGCTGATGAACTTCTCGGCTCCCTCGATGTTCTTCGACCCGGCGTTCACCGCGAGCCCACCGGGCAGTCCGAACCCGACCCGCTTCTTGTTCTCCAGTGGTACGCCGACGATCACGTTGGCCGCGCCCCAACTCGAGTTCACCGTCTTGGCGTCGATCAGGGTGTTGGTGAAGCCCATCGCGACCTGCTGCTTGCCGAGCGCCTGGTCGGCGACGACGTTGGCGTTGGTCAGGCTGCTCCTCGGGATCGCGCCGGCGTCGTACAGGCCCTTGATGAAGGTCAGCGCCTCGACGCCCGGGGCCTGGTTGAACGCGACCTTCGTGCCGTCCTCGGCGAACACCGACCCGCCGGCCTGCCACAGCAGCGGGTAGAAGCTCAGATTCAGCGAGGTCTCCGGTGAGGCCGAGTAGTCGAGCGTGGCGACGCCGGCCGCCTTCAGCTTCGGCGCGGCCGCCTTGATCTCGTCCCAGGTCTCCGGTGGCTTGGTGATACCGGCCTTGTCCAGCAGTTTCTTGTTGTAGAGCGTCGTGGTGACGGTGTGGTAGATCGGAGCGCCGTACAGCTTGCCGTCGACGGTCAGCGCGCTCAACGCGCCCGGCAGGAACTTCGACTTGTCCGCCTCGAGGACCTTGTCGATCGGCTCCAGCGAACCGGTCTTGACGAACTGCGGGATCTGGTCCGGCCCGAGCAGCAGGACGTCCGGCCCCTTGCCGCCCGAGAACGCGGTGGCGAGCTTCTGGTCCCGGTTCGCCCAGGGCTGCTGCTCGATGGTCAGGTCGACGTCGGTGTTGGCCGCCTCGAAGTCCTTCTCGATCTGCGACCAGTAGGCCGCGGACGCCTTCTCGTCGGCGATGACGGGGTACATCCAGACGGTGACCGGCCGGGCCGACGCCTCTTCGTCCGGGCCACCACAGGCGGTCAGTGCGGCCGCGGCGGCGAACGCGGTGAGCGGAACCACGAGACGGTTGATCTTCATCGGGACTCCTTTACGGTCAGGACCGAAAGTACAGCCCGGAGCCCCGAGGTCGTCAACCACCTGGCATGTTCACGCCCGAACTTTCCGGTTTTCGCACCATGAAGACGTCGATCGCGTCCTGCTCCTCGACGGCGAAGCCGTGCCGCTCGTACAGCCGCCGGGCCGCGCTGCCCTGCAGAACGTTCAGCCGCACCGTCACACCGTCGGCGTCGAGTTGCCGCAGCAGAGTTCGCAGCACGGCCGTCCCGAGCCCGCGGCCCTGGAAGCCCGGCGCGAGATAGAAATGCTCCAGCCACTGCCCGTCCTCGGCCGCGCGCACGCTGACACAGCCCGCGAACTCCCCGCCGGCCTCGATGACGGACGTGTACTGCGGCGAGAACGCATCCCGGAACCGCTGCCGGACCCGGTGCTCGTCGAACCGCCCCAACCGCTCCAGGTCGGCCCGCATCACCACCGCCCGCAGTTCCGCGATCGCCCCGACATCCTCCGCGACCGCGGCGCGCAACACCCAGTTCACCGACGGCTGGCCGGTTACTGCTCGCGAGTCTGCTGCTTGAGCCGGGCCGCTTCCTTGCGGACGTCGGCCTGGGTGGCGCGTTCGTGTTCCAGCCAGTCGGGGTTCTCCGTCTTGATGGCTTCGATCTGCTCGGTGGTGAGCGCTTCGGTGATGCCCGCGCGGGCGAGGCCGCTGATCGAGACACCCAGCTTGGCCGCGACGACGGCACGCGGGTGCGGACCGTTCTGCCGGAGTTCCCGCAGCCACTCGGGCGGGTCGGCCTGCAGCGCGTTCAGCTCGTCGCGGGAAACGACCCCCTCCTGGAAGTCCGGCGGAGTGGCCGGGAGGTACACGCCCAGCTTCTTCGCCGCCGTGGCCGGCTTCATCGTCTGGGCTGTCTTACGCGACGTCATGGCAGCAAGAGTAGCGATCACACCCGGTAACCTGACCACGTGACCGGCCCCCAGACGTCCTTCCGGCTCGGGTACGTCCCCGGCGTGACGCCCGCCAAGTGGGCACGGATGTGGCAGGAGCGGTCACGCGGCATCCCGCTCGAGCTCATCCAGGTCGAGGCCGCGGACGCCGCCGGGCTGATCCGCGGCCACGAGATCGACGCCGCCCTGCTGCGGCTGCCGATCGACCGGACCGGCCTGCACGCCATTCCGCTGTACACCGAGACGACTGTCGTCGTGGTCCCCAAGGACCATGTCGTCACGGTGGCCGAGGAGGTCACGGCCGAGGACCTCGCCGACGAACTCATGCTGCACCCGCGCGACGACGTACTCGACTGGGAGCAGCCACCCGGCCGGGTGATCGACCACCGTCCGGCGACGACCTCGGAGGCGATCGAACTCGTCGCCGCCGGCACCGGCCTGGTCGTCGTACCGCAGTCACTCGCCCGGCTGTATCACCGCCGCGACCTCACCTACCGGCCGCTCGCCGACGCGCCGCAGTCCGGAGTCGCGTTGTCGTGGCCGGAGGACGAGACGACCGAGTTGATGGAGCAGTTCATCGGCATCGTCCGCGGCCGGACCGTCAACAGCAGCCGCGGCACGGAACCCGCCGTCACCAAGAAGACCGACCCGAAGTCCAGGCGCAGACCTGCCAAGTCGCCGGACCGCCGTGGTGGTCAACGCCGGCGGCCGCGACGCTGACAGTGGTAAAAAGTTGAGTCTTCAACTATAATCGGAGATGCCAGAGACGACAGAAGGAGTAGGTCATGGCGATCTTCCGGTTGAACCACGCGGTCCTGTTCGTGCGCGACCTGGCCGAAAGTGTCGCCTTCTACCGCGATGTGCTCGGCTTCGGCTACACCGAGACCGGCGACGCGTTCCAGGGCGCGGCGTTCCTGCGGGCCCCGGGCTCGACCAACGACCACGACCTCGGGCTGTTCGAGCTCGGCGCCCAGGCCGGCCCGTCCGGCGCCGGCAGGTCGACGGTCGGGTTGTACCACCTCGCCTGGGAGGTCGACACGCTCGGCGATCTCGAGGACCTGGCCGCGACGCTGAGCGAGGCCGGCGCGCTGGTCGGGGCGTCGGACCACGGCACGACCAAGTCGCTGTACGGGCGGGACCCGAACGGGCTGGAGTTCGAGATCGTCTGGATCATTCCGGCGGACCGGCTCACCGACGAGGACCGGCAGAAGACCGGAGTCGCGCGGCTGGACCTGGCCGCCGAGGTGGCGAAGTACGGCCGCGACGCCCGCAGCGGCGTCGGCATCTCCCGCGTCCTCGGCTGATCCGCCTCAGCCGGCGATCCGCTCGGCGATCCGCAGGGAGTTGGCCAGAACGGTCAGCACCGGATTCACGCCGCCGTTGGTGACATGGGTGGAGGCGTCGGCGATCCAGACGTTGTCGTGCCCCCAGACCCGGCCGTACGGATCGGTCACCGACCGCGCCGGATCGTCGCCCATTCGGCAACTGCCCGCCTGATGCTGACCACTGCTCGCCTGCCGGGTACTCCCCAGACCGCCCACCGCGGTCCGCACCGCGCCCGCCTCGGCGAGCCATTGCCGAGCCTTCTCGCTCATGAAGGCGTGCGCCCGGACGTCCTCGGGATGAATGGACCCGCTGATCACCACCACCGGATTGCCGAACCGGTCGACGACCGCCGGATCCACCCGGACTCGCGACTCCGCCGACGTGACCTCCTGGATCGGTCCGACCACGCGCATCATCCGGCGGACCTCGCGCCGCATCGCCCGCTTCCCGGCCGCACCGGCGGGCGGGATCAGGCCTGCCGCGGTCAGGTAGTCGTACGTCGCGGCCGGCGTCGGAACGAACTCGTTGGCGAGCATCCCGCCACCGACGATCCCGTCGTTGCCGTGCCGGAAGTCGCAGGTCGCGATCGACGCCCCGGGCCCGACCAGATCGACCACCTCGTCGTCGAACAGCCCGACCGCTCCGGCGTACACGTGTGCCTGCAGATACCGGCCCACCTGATCCTGGTTGTTGCCGAGGCCGTCGGGCTCACCGTCGTGCGCGCTGTTCAGCAGCAACCGCGGCGTCTCCGTGGCACCCGCGGCGACGACGACCTCGGCGCAGTACACCGTACGTCGCCAGACCTGGCCGGACTCATATCCGGCCAGCGCTACTCCGACGACCCGCCCACTGGAGGTCACCAGCCGCTCAGCCGTGATCTCGGTCACCAGCGTGCACCGGCCAGTCGCCAGCGCGGCAGGCAACGCGGTGTTGTGGGTCCCACTCTTCGCACCGACCGGACACGCAAACCCCACACAGTGCCCACACCGCACACAGGCCGCTCGACCCTGGTACTCGACGGAGTTGATCAACAGCGGTACGTCGAGCGTGCCCCAGCCGAGGCGGTCGGCCGCAGCCGCCAGCCGCTGCGCCGGTGCGGTCCGCGGCATGGCCGGCATCGGCAGCGGGAGCGACCGTGGCTCGTGCCATGGGTCCACTCCCCCGCCGCTGACGCCGAATCGCTGCTCGGCCAGGCTGTAGTACGGCTCCAGGTCGTCGTAGGTGATCGGCCAGTCCGCCAGGCTGCTTCCGTCGGGAACGCCGTACGTGCCGGCCATCGTGAAATCGCGTGGCACGAACCGCCACGCCTGGGCGCCGTACACCCGGGTGCCGCCGCCGACGGTGAAGGCGTTGTTGCCCCATCCGGGGTCGGGTGGCAGGACAGTACGTCGTACGCCGTCGACGACCGAGATCCGTGGTCGTCCGTGCGGGTCCGGGTCGGTCGGGGCGGGCAGTGCGGACCACGACCGCGGATTCCGCAGATGGTCGCGGGTCAGTGACGCCGTCGTCGGGTAGCGGCCGGCCTCGATGACGAGCACCGACCGGCCGGACTCCGCGAGCACCTGCGCGGCAGCGCCGCCGCCCGCACCCGAGCCGATGACGACGGTGTCGTACCGGTCGAGCAGGCCGGCCCAGGGAGTGATCGGCAACTCGGTCTCGACGACCGGCAGGCCGGCGGATTCCCACCCGACCATCGTCCAGGCCGACGGTTGGCCGCCGCGGACATCGGGGAGGTGGCCGTCGCCGGCGTAGTACCCCTGCACCACCAGCCGGACCAGCCAGGCTCCGTCCTCGTCGGCCAGCACCGCGTCCAGGTCCGGGTCCTCCCCCGCGACCTCCAGCGCGCGCTCGACCCGGGGCCGCCAGTCGGGCCGGTCCGCGCTCAGAACCCGCTCGACGAACGCGACCGCACCGGCCTCGGCCGCCGAAGGAAACTCGTCGGCCGGCACAGCCACCTCGGCCAGCCGCCCCAGAACCACCCGCTGCCATCCCGAGAGCACGCTCACCCCCGATCCCTTCGCCGTCGTCGCCCACCCTAGGCTCAGCGCCCGACGAGCGTGGCGTGGGGTTTTGTCCGCGCTCCGGACGGGCACCGGCAGGCGGATCGAGGATCCGGAGGTTCTGCATGCCCGTTGTCGGATGGCACGCGTCGCACGAGCAAATCCCGCCCAGCCAGTTGCTGCGGGACATCCAGTTGGCCGAGCAGGCGGGATTCCAGGCCGCTTGGTCCTCCGACCACATCGCGCCGTGGAGCCGGCGGCAGGGCGAGTCCGGTTTCGCCTTGTCGTGGCTGGGCGCCGCGATGGCGACGACGTCGCTTCCGGTCGGAGTCGTGAGTACGCCGGGACAGCGGTACCACCCGGCGATCGTCGCGCACGCGCTGGCCACGCTGGCCGAGATGTTCCCGGGACGCCTGACCGCCGGGTTCGGCAGCGGCGAGTTCCTGAACGAACACGTCACCGGCGGGCCCTGGCCCGACAAGGACACCCGCAACGCACGACTGAAAGAGTGCGTCGACGTGATCCGCGCGCTGCTGGCGGGTGAGGAGGTCACGCATCACGGCCTGGTCCAGGTGGACCGCGCGAAGTTGTGGACGCTGCCGCAGCAACCGCCGCGGATGCTGGCTCTCGCGGTCAGCGAGGCGACCGCTCGATGGGCCGGTGAGTGGGCGGACGGACTGGTGACGATCTGGCAGCCGCCGGAGGTGCTCAAGCGGATCGTCGCCGCGTTCCGCGAGAACGGCGGTGACGACAAGCCGCTCGCGGTCCAGATCCACCTCAGCTGGGCACCCGACGAGGACGAGGCGCTGGACATGGCCTTCGACCAGTGGCGGTCCAACGTCTTCGAGGCACCGCTGTGCTGGAACCTGGCGACCCCGGAGGAGTTCGACCTGGCCGCCAAGTACGTGAAACCCGAGGACATGCACCGCAGCGTGGTCATCTCCTCGGACCCCCGACGCTTCGTCGACTGTGTCCGCGACGCCGCCGACCTGGGCTTCGACGAGGTCTACCTCCACCACGTCGGCCAGACCCAGCAACCCTTCCTGGACACCTTCGCCCAGCACGTCCTTCCGGCCTTGACCTGACCTCGCAGGAGGACGAGGTTGTCAGGTCACGTGGTGGGCGATCTGGCGGGCGCAGTCGACGGACTCGGTGCGGGTGGTGTCGACCTCGACGTCGTACGTGACGCCCTCGTGGACGATGTCGGCCTGGAGGGCGGCCATGCCGACCACGCGGTCGCCGCGGGCGAGTTCGCGGCCGGCGGCCACCTCGGCCGGGCAGCGGACGCCGACCCAGAGGACCTCGA
The DNA here is from genome assembly GCF_054784135.1 of Kribbella swartbergensis. Lineage (NCBI taxonomy): Bacteria > Bacillati > Actinomycetota > Actinomycetes > Propionibacteriales > Kribbellaceae > Kribbella > Kribbella swartbergensis. Next base: position 414,322 of record NZ_BAAGPM010000017.1, on the reverse strand, counting down.
GGTCGCCGACGGCGTCGCGCCAGCGCTGCTGCGAGGCGGCTCCGCCGAGGAACACGTCGTCGACGATCACCCGCGCGCCGGCCCGGCACATCGCGACGATCCCCTCCACCCAGGCGGCTTCGAGGTGCCGGAACACCGGCCCGACCTCGATGCCACCGTCCGGTTTGAACTCGATCCCGGCGCCGGAGTCCCGCAGTGCCGCCGGCAGCGCGTCGACGAAACTGTCCACCCCGAACGCCAGCCACGGGTCCGGCAGCACCGCCTGCAGGCACCGCACGATCCCCGACTTGCCCGAGCTCGACCCGCCGTTCAGCACAATCATCCGCAGCGTCACGAGCCCCAAGGCTAAGACAGCGACCAGGCGCCGGGCTCGTGATTTTCGGTCAGAGCGCGTTGCTCTGCCGCTCGACCTGGTCGACGACCTCCTCGGCGACCTCGCGGAGTTTGATGTTGCTGGTCTGCGACAGCCTGGCCAGGAACGCGAACGCCCGCTGCTCGGTGAGCTTGTAGCGCTCCATCACGATGCCGATGGCCTGGCCGATCGTCGAGCGGGTGCGCAGGGCCTGTTCGAGATTGTCGATCTCGCGGGCGTACTCGATCGCCATCGCGGACTGATGGGCGAACAACGCGGCGAGGGAGTCGAAGTCCTCGAACGCCCCGACCATGCCCGAATACAGGTTCAGGGCGCCGTTCGCGCTCGGAGCCTGGAACAGCCGGAGACCGGCCTGCGCCTTGATCCCGGACGCCACCGCGATGGAGGAGTACCTCGGGAAGCGCTGGTCGGCGGCCAGATCCGGGGAGATGATGTGCACCGTTGACGCCGCGGCCTCGTAGCACGGCCCCTCACGGAGCTCGTACTGCGCCGCGTCGAGCGGCAGCAACACGTCGTGGGTGGGCGCGACGGTTTCCAGCCGTTGGTCGTCGTGCAGCACCGTGATGCTGGCGTACTCGACCTCGGGCAACAGCTCGACGGCTGCCGTCGTGATGTTGCGCAGGGTCTCGTCGAGTGCGCGCGGCGTCAGCGACTTGGACAGCTGCCGCATCGTCTCGACCAATCGTTCGTCGTGCATGCGCGCACCGGTACCCGATACCACACCGACAATTCCTCATGCGGTCACCGGCACCCGTTCCTCCGCCGGATGTGAGCGCCGGGCGAGCAGGATGAAGGGCAGGGCCACGAGCTGGACGCCGGCGCCGATGAGGTACGCCGGGCCGTAGCCCCAGACGTCGGCGGCGCGGCCGAGGGTCGGCTGGATCACCACGCCGCCACCCGAGCTGAGCAGGCTGTCCGACGACAGGACGGTCGCCCGCTGCGCCGACGGGATCAGCTCGTTGAGGTACGCCTGCCGCACCGGCGAGATCGCCTCGAACAACACCGCCCACACCGCCAGCAGAAGCAGCGCACCCCAGAAACCCGACGCGAGCCCGATCAGCACCAGGACGCCGCCGATCGTCCCGGTCGCCACCAGCATGATCGACGTACGGCGACGGAAGGCACGGGCGACGTACGACGCCGACACGCCACCCACGATCTGGGCACCCGCGACCAGACCGGCGCTCAGGCCGGCGATCGCATACGAGTCGGTGCTGCCGTACAACTCGAGCAGATAGGGCTGCGCGGCGTAGAACCCGTAGATACTCACACCCGCGGTGAACGGGGCGGCCAGCATCACCCAGCGCACCGGCGGATTCAGCAGCCCATGATCCAGCGACGACCGCAGGATCCCGCGGACCTCGGCGACCACCGACACGCGGGGCTTCGGGGTGAAGCCGACGTCGTGCATCGCCCGCCACGCCACCACGAACGTCACCCCGAGCAGCGCCGCGCGAACGACGTACGGAACGCCGAGATTCGTCCACTGCGCGAGCACACCGCCGCCGATCGACCCGCCCAGCATCGCGACCCCGCCGGCGACCTGGCCCTTCGCGAACGCGGCGTCCAGCGAGCCGCGGTATCCGGTCGCCTTCAGCCCGTCCACCAGCCACGCCTCGGTGGCACCGCTGAAGAAGGTGAACCCGAGCCCGATCAGCACCGACGCCACCGCCCAGGCCGCGAACGGCCCGCCGGTCTTCCACAGCGACAGGTACAGCAGCGTGGAGCCGATCAACGTGATCGTCCCGAGAAGGTACGACGTACGCCGGCCGACCGTGTCCGCCACCACACCCGTGGGCACCTCGAACAGCACCATGCCCACGGTGAAGAACGCGTTGGCCGCGAATGCCTCCCCGATGCTCAACCCGGCATCGAGCAGGAACAGCGTGTTGACGCCCCAGATCATCGACGACGCGGTCGTCGACACCACCGTCAGCCTGATGTAGGTCCGCAGAACCTGTTCCGGCGTGGTCATCGGGCACCTCCTCCGTAGTCGTCTGCTACGTCGGAGCCGTCCCGATGATCTCTACAGCCAGGGCGGCAACGGTGCTACCGGCGTGCCGTCAGGCGTGGTCACGCCCTCGTACGGACGTCCGGCCAGGTATGCCGCCACGGCGGGCAGCGGCCCGTTGACCTCCGGCACATCGCCGCGCTTCGTCCGGATATCGGTACAGAGCTCCTCGAGGAAGTCCTCGGGAAGGTCCGCGAAGGTCACCCCGGTACCGAGGTCGACGGCATGGATCATGACCTCACGGGCCCGCATCCACGGGATCTGGCCGGCGGGCACCTCGCTTCCCTGAGCGGTCAGCACCCGGGCCTGCCACTGCGCGTCGGTCAACTCCCCCATCGCCTCCGTCAGCAGCCGCGCCGACTCGTCGAACCAGGCGAGCAACTCGGCGGACGACCGCCGCGCACCGGCCTCGATGTCGGCGTTGCGCCGATCGGTCGAGGCGTACATCCGTTTCTCCACGCCGGTGCGCGCCCATTCGACCAGGTTGCCGAGCGCTTCGGCGTTCAACGCGAGATGCGCCGCGACATGCTTCCTGGTCCAGCCGGGCAGCAGCGACGGCCCCTCCAGGTCCACCAGCGCCTTCCGGCACAGCGCCGTACCCTCGGCGATCCATTCCTGGGATCGCATCAGCCGACGCCCGCAGTCAGACAGATCATGGCCGAAACGTACCGGACCTGCCCGACAGGGCCGAGGAGCAGGTCAGCGGCGCGTCCCCCTGATGTCAACCACGCAAGGTACGGCTAACGCGGCCACCCTGGATAGAAGTAGCCGGGACCCCAGTACGGCGGGGTGTCGTAGTACCCGTAGACGTCCTCGAGGTAGTGCCGCTGCGGGACGACCTCGGGGTCGTACACCGGCGCGCCGGCGACCCGGTCGCGATCGGTGGCGATGTGGACGTTGTCGTCGTCGACCCGGATGATGGCGTCGACCGGGACCAGCCGCTTCTTCTCGCCGAGCCCGAGGAAACCGCCCGAGCCGACCTCCAGGAAGCGCACCCGGCGCTCGTCCTCGTCGATGAGCAGACTGTCGACCTTGCCCACCTCGTCGCCGTTGCGGTCGATGACGGTGCGGCCGCGCAGGTCGTCGGCCGGGTCGGCCAGGGTCAGGTCGACGTCGTCCAGTCGGACCAGAGTTCCTGTCGGATCGTTCATCGGTCCTCCCTCCTGTGCAGGGTGCAGCCGACCGGTGACACCGTGTGCGAGCGGGCTCATCGGCCGGCGGCGCCATTCCAGTACCCCTTCGCGACCGGCCTACTCCGGCGGCATGTAGGCGGCCGTGTACGCGGCGGCGTCCCAAGGCGAGAAGGAATCGGGCAGCGACTCGGGTTCGACCCAGTCGCCACCGGTCGCCGCCGAACGGGCCAGCGCGAGCAGCATCAACTCCGGCTCGACACTCAGGTACGGCGGCTTCTCGCGCAGCAGGTGGGCGGTCAGAAACGGCTTGTAGACACCGAGCGGGTCCGGCTGCAGGTGTTCCACCGAAGACGAAGTGGCCACCGTGGCGAAGTACGGATAGCCCTCGTGGATGTCGACCAGTACCTCGGCTCCGCTCGCATGCCGCAGCAGCCCACGCCGACTCGATTCGTCCAACGCTCGCGCAGCCGTGAATCCCGGTCCGAGCAGTGCCTCCGCGAACGAGACCGCATGGACGCCGTAGTAGAACGGATGCCCTGCGCAACCAACCACGACGAGGGCGGCCGCCTCACCACGCTCCCGCCAGGCGATCGCCTCCGGAAGGCAGCGGAACGACGACCCGCCGCTGACCGGCTGCCCGGCTGCTGCCCGTGCGGCCAGGTCGCGGAGGTCGCCGACCCGGCCGGCGACCGGCTTGTCGAGTACAACCGCCGTACCGGCATCCAGCAGCGTGCACGCCTGCTGGTAGCGCTGGTCCCAGTCACACCCCAGCAACATCGCGACGTCCGCCCGCACGTTGTCCAGCCCGCTCGCCACCGTCGGAATCGCGTGCCGCTGCGCGAACTCGTCGGCGTACGACGGCGGGCGGACGGCTCCCGAGTCGAGTACGGCGACGACCTCCAGACCGAGCTCGCGCAACAACGGCACGAAGGCCGCGGGGTGGGAGGTGTCCAGTTCGACTAAGGCAACGCGTGGCATGGGTGCCAGTGTTCTACGGCGAGGGTTCTTGCAGCCGCCTGACGATGTGGCGAGACTGGCCGGGTGAAGGAGGGGACCGCGCGGTGATGACGACATGGTGACGACGATCGGCATCATCGGGCCGTCGGACCTGGTCACCTCCACGAGCCGCATCGTCTCGGCCTTGCGCGGTGTCGAGGTCGTTCCCTTGCGCTACCGCCGCGAGACCGACACCCCACGGGTGATGGCCGAGGCACCGCCGAGTGTCGACGCGTGGCTGTTCACCGGCGTGGTGCCGTACCAGATCGCCGCCGCCAACGACCTTCTCGACCGCCCGGCCGCTCACGTGGAGTACACCGGCGCGACGTTGATGCGGGCGCTGGTCCAGCTGCTCCGTGAAGGCCAGGACGTGACCTCGATGAGCATCGACGTCCTGGACGAGGCACAGGTCCGGGAGACGCTCGACGAGGTCGGGTTGCCGACCGGCGGAGTCCGCGTCCTTCCGTACCGGCGCGGCCTGAGCGCCGACGACGTGATCGCGTTCCACCGCGAGGCCGGTGCGACGATCGCGGTGACCTGTCTGCGGTCGGCGTACGAGAAACTGCGCACCGAGCGGACCGCCGTCCGGCTGGCTCCGTCGGTGCACTCGGTCCGCGCCGCGGTGAACAGTCTGCTGCTCGTTCATGACGCTTTGCGCAGTGACGATGCGCAGATCGCGCTCGGCCTGGTCGAGATCGCCGCCGACGGTGAGCGGGCGCTGCGACGCGAAGCCGGCTCGCTCGGCGGCAGCGTGATCCGGTACGACGACAAGCGCTACCTGATCGTGGCGACGCGCGGGCCGCTCGAACAGGCGACCGCCTCGTTCACCGAACTCGGGATGCTGAGCCGGCTCAAGGAGCAGTTCGGGCCGGTGCGGATCGGGTTCGGCATCGGCGGCTCGGGGACCGAGACCGAGGCGCTGGCGCGGCGTGCCCTCAGCCGCGCGAAGACGGCCGGACGGACCGCGGCCGTGGTCTCGCTGCGCAACGACATCGACCTCGTACTGGTCGGCGGCGCCGCGCCGCGCGCACAGCAGCGGACGAAACTGCAGGTGCTCGCACAGCGCGCCGGGTTGTCGAAGGCAACGCTCGAGCGGCTGCAGGAACTGGTGCACGCGACACCCGAGGGGCTGACCACGCGCACCGTCGCCGATCACCTCGGCATCCAGCCGCGGACCGCCCGCCGGGTGCTGAACCGGCTGGAGCGGGCCGGCCTGGCCGACGCGACCGGCACCCAGATCGGCTCCGGCAGCGGCCGGCCGCTGGTCGTGTACCGCGTCCACCTCTGAGTTCCCGCGCGCTTTTCCCCGCCCCCGGCCCTGGCCTGTTGACGTCCCGATTCGGCCGCGCGTAGTCTTCCGGGTAATTTCAGCCATGACCGTAAAACCGGCGGCGATGTCCCGGGAGGCCTTGTGGACAAGCGATTCGCACGGAAACTGATCGGCGCTCTTGTCATTTGCGCAGTACTGGTGAGCGTTCCGGTCACCCCCGGCGCGGCGGCCGTGCGCACGGTGACCGTGGACAATCTCGGCCCGGCGTCGGCGGTCACCTCGACCAGCGTCGCCGAGCAGGTCGGCGACCGGATCTGGACCGTGACGTCCGGGGTCTCGCCGATCCAGGTCGGCGCGTTCGATCCGGTCACCCGTACCGTCGACCGCAAGCTCACGCTGCCGACCGGCGCGGGCGCCTGGGCGATGACCCATGTCGGCACCGACCTGTACGTCGGCCTCTACACGCCGGGTGACCTCTACCGGATCGACACCACCACCGGCACCGCGAGCAAGGTTGCGCGCTTCGGTTCCTTCATCTGGTCGATCGCCGCCACCCCCGACGGGAAGATCGTCGTCGGCACGTACCCGGACGGCGCCGTCCACGAGTACGACCCGGCGACCGGAGGCACCAGGACGTACGGCGCGGCCGTCGCCGGCCAGCAGTACGTCCGCAGCATCGCCGCCGACGCGACCACCATCTACGCCGGAGTCGGCACCAAGGCGCACCTGATCGCCATCGACCGGGTCACCGGCGAGCGTCGTGACGTGCTGCCGGCCGCGTACGCCGACCGCACCTTCGTCGCCACCCTCACCCTGTCGGGGACGAAACTCGCCGCCGGCCTCTCCCCGACCGGGACGATGCTCGTCTTCGACACCGCCGACCTGAGCAATCCGGTCGAGGTCCAGACACCGGGCGGCGATCAGTACGTCACCGCGATCACGATCGACGCGCCCACCGGCGACGTCTACCTCGGCACCCGCCCGTCCGGCACGCTCTACCGGTACGCCGGCTCCACGCTCGAACGCCTCGGTTCGCCGTACGACGGGGCCTACTTCAACCGGATCTTCGTCGACGGCTCGACGATCCGGGCGGAACTGACGAGCCAGGTGGTCGAGTACGACCGCGCCACCGGCACGTTCAGCGGGACCGATCTCGGCACCGCCGGTCTGCCGCCGGCGCCCGAGCAGGCGATGGGGATCGCGGCGACCGCGACCTCGGTGCTGGTCAGCGGGAAGGCCGGGATCCAGGTCCACGACCTGGCCACCGGCGCCAGCAGCCGGACGTTCCTGCCCGGTGAGGCGAAGACACTGACCCCGGTCGGCCGGGACGTCTACCTCGGTGTCTACACACTCGCCCGGCTGTGGGCCATGAAGTCCGACGGCTCAGGTCTGCACGAGTTCGGCCGGATCGGCCACGAACAGACCCGGCCGACCGACGACGCGTACGACGCCCGGTCCCGGACCTGGCTGATCTCGACCGAGCCCGACTACGGCAAGTACGACGGCACGTTGACCGAGCAGCACCTGGACACCGGTGAGCGGGAGGTCCACCGCGGCGTCGTACCGCAGCAGTCGGTCCGATCGGTGGCCACCCAGGACGGCATCGCCTACCTGGGCGGCGCGACCCGCAACAGTCTGGGCACGGATCCGATCTTGCCCGAGGCAACGGTCGTCGCGTTCGACCTGAGCAGCAACCGCAGGCTGTGGGAGGTCGCCCCGCTGCCCGGTGCACCGTCGTACAGCGACGTCATGGTCTATCGCGGCCGGCTCTACGCGACCACGGACGACGGGCGGCTCGCCGTACTCGACCCGTCCACCGGCACGGTGCTGTCGACGGTCGTCATCGGCACCGGTCAGAGCCGGCTGACGATCGCCCGCTCCGGGCTCTTCGGGACGGACAGCAAGCGGGTCTTCCAGATCGTGCCGAGCCGGTCCGGTCCACCGGTGGTGACCACGGTCGTCGACGGGTTGGCCACGCAGGTCTACGGCTATCCGTTGATCACGACGTCGCACACCGGCGACGCCCTCTACACGATCAAGGGCCGCGACCTGGTCCGGATCGGCAATCTCCCCCGCGAGCAGTGAGGCCTTCAGATGACGATCTCCCGCCGTACGGTGCTGGCCGGTGCCGTGCTCACCGGTGCCGCAGCCGCCCTTCCGAGCTCCGGAGCACGAGCCGCCGTGCAGGCTGAACCCATCGACGGCTCGACGCTGCCGAGATTCGGTGCCGCGTGCTTGACGGCCGCGGTGGTGGCGATGGCCGTGCACAACGGGCATGCGTATGTGGTCACCCGTGGCATCGTGCCGCCCAAGCTGGTGGAGGTCGACCTCGGCACCCGGCGCGCGACCACGACGATCGATCTCCCGGTCGGTGAAGGCGGCTGGGGCATCACCGTTGCCGCCGGCAAGATCTACGTCGGGTTGTATCCGGTCGCCGATGTGTACTGCTTCGATCCGGCGGACGGTCAGCTGACCCGGGTCGGCAGTTTGGCCGGTGCGGGCGGGTTCGTCTGGGACATGACGACCGCACCGGACGGTCAGGTCTTCGCGGTCAGCTATCCCAACGGCGCCGTCTGGCAGATCGACCCGGCCACGAACGCCCTGACTCGTCTCGGTGCGCCGGTGCCGGGGGCGCAGTACGGGCGCTACGTCGGCGCGGCCGGGAACTTCGTCTACGCGGGGATCTACACGCCGTCCCAGCTCGTCGGCTACGACCGGACCACTGGGACGTTCCGTGATCTGACCCCGGCGGCGGTGCGCGGGCAGAACTTCGGACCCTTCGCCGCCTCGGGAGATCGGATCGTCGCGGGTGCGTCCGGCGCACTCGTGAGCATGGCCCTCGGCGGGAGCGACGTTCGGATCGTGCCGTTGCCGGACGGCGAGACCGGCGTGGATGCGATCGCGGTCGCCGCGGACGGGACGGCGTACCTCACAACCCGGCGTTCCGGGACCGTGTGGTCCTGCGGTCCGGGCGACACGACGCTCACCGCAGTCGCCACGCCCGCGCCGGCCGACGAGCACCGGCGGCTCGTGCTGCTCGACGAGTCCACACTGCTCGGCTCGACCGGGTCCGGCGTGCTCTGGTGGCTCGACCTGGCCACCGGATCGTTCGAACTGCTCGACCTCGTCGAGGCCGGCTTCACGCCGGCGCCGGACAAGCCGCAGTCGATCGAGCTCGGCAACCCGCACCTGTACGTCGGCGGCCACTGGGTCGTCACCGAGCACGCGATCGGCACCGGCGCCACCCGCCGGATCCGCGTGCCCGGCGAACCCAAGACTCTGACCTGGGTCAACGACGCGCTCTACTCCGCGATCTACCCGAGCACCGAGGTGGTCCGCATCGATCCACGGACCAAGGAGCTCCACAGCTTCGGCATCATCGGCCACGAACAGATCCGGCCCTGGCAGGCGGCGTACGACGAGCAGACCAAACTGCTCGCGATCGCCTCCGCGCCCGGCACCGGGAAGCTCACCGGCGCCCTGACCCTCCTCGACACGAGGACCGGCGAACTCGACGTGCACTACGGCGTCCTGCCCGAGCAGAGCGTCATGTCGGTCGCGATCGTGGACGGCATCGCGTACCTCGGCGGCGACGTCGTCGGCGGCGGCGGCATCACCCCGACCCGGACAGCGGCCGCGGTCGGCGCCTTCGACCTGCGACAGCGCAAGCTGCTGTGGACGATCGACCCGCTGGCCGGCGAGCGCTCGATCCAGAGCGTCGCGGTCAAGGACGGCATCCTGTACGGCGTTCTGAAGCGGACCAGCGGTGGCTGGTTCACGTACAACCTCAGGACGGGTGCCGTCGTCCGCGGGACGAACAAGCTGTCCGGCTACGGCGAGATCTACACCGACCGCACCGGCGTCTATTGTGAGACGAACTTCGGTGGGAACCTGTACCAGCTCGGGCCGGGTCTCAGCGAGGCGAAACTGCTGGTGAACAAGCTCGGCGACGGCTGGTACACGGTGCCCCAGTTGTCGCCGGTGCGCGGCGGAGCACCGCACAGCGTTTGGGGCCTCGCCGACCGCGACCTCGTCCAGCTACCGTTGCCGTGAGCAACCGCAATGACGTGAGGACCTCTGCGATGGACCAGACCGAACTCGCACGCGACGGCGGCACAGCGGTGCGCTCCGCCCCGTTGCCGTCGGTGATGGACGCGTCCGGCCGGCGCTTCGGCGACGAGGAGGTGAAGGCCGCCGAGCGGGTACTCCGCAGCGGGATGCTCTCGGCCACCTGGGGCACCGAGGTTCCGGCGCTGGAGCGGGAGTTCGCGGACGTTCTCGGCGCCGCGCACGCGGTCGCCTGCAGCTCCGGTACGGCGGCTCTTCACCTGGCCGTCGCCGCGGTCGATCCCGAGCCGGGTGACGAGATCATCACCACGCCGATCAGCGACATGGGCACGGTGTTCCCTATCCTGATGCAGAACGCCGTACCGGTGTTCGCCGACGTGGACCCGATCACCGGCAACCTCGATCCGGCCGCGGTCGCGGCCGCGATCACGCCCCGGACCAGGGCCGTGATGGCCGTCCACCTGTTCGGCAAGCCGGCCCCGATCTTCGCCTTGCGCGAGCTCTGCGACCAGCACGGGATCATGCTGATCGAGGATTGTGCGCAGGCCTATCTCGCGCCGGTCGGCGACACGGTGACCGGCCGAATCGGCCACATCGGCTGCTTCAGCCTGCAGCAGACGAAGCACATCAGCGCGGGCGACGGCGGGCTGGTCGTGACGGAGGACGCCACGCTGGCCCGTCGGATGCGGCTGTTCGCAGACAAGGGCTGGCCGCGGGACACGAACGAGCGGAGCTACCTCTTCCTCGCACTGAACTACCGCATGACCGAACTGGTCGGTGCGGTCACCCGGGTCCAACTGACGCGTCTGGCCGGCGTCGTGGCAGATCGTCGTACCGCGGCCGTGCGAGCGACTGCGGGCATCGCCGGCCTGGCCGGGATCACGCCTCCCCCGGACCCGGGCGACCACGTCTATTGGCAGTATCCGTTGATCCTCGATCCGGAGGTCGCGGGCGACCTGCGGGAGTGGGCGGCGGCGTTGACCGCTGAGGGCGTGCCGGCGAACGGCGGCTATCTGACGAGTCCGCTGTACGGCGCGCCGGCGGTGCGGGACCGGGTGACGTACGGCGGTTCGCACTTCCCGTTGCAGGACGTCGAGTATCCCGTCGGCCTGTGCCCGAACGCCGAGGAGCTGATCAACCATCGGCTCCTCGTCCTGCCCTGGAACGAGAACTACACCTCGGGGGACGTCGACGACATCGTCACCGCGATCCGCAAGGTCCACACCGCACTGTCTAAGGTGGCCGGATGAGCGACGTGCCTGTGTTGCTGGACTGCGACGTGCTGGTCGGCCATGACGTCACGACGGGCCGGTGGAGCCGGCCGGACGCGGTGCGGGACGTGATGAAGGCGACCGGGGTCTCGGGTGGTGTGGTGTCGTCGCTGCGGGCGACGTACTTCGACGTACCGAGTGGGAACGACGAGGCGCGCGACGTTGCCGATGGCAACGGGTGGACGGTGTGCCCGGTGCTCGACCTGCGTGATCCGCTCGGGGCGGAGCGCGAGCTCGACCGGCTGATGGCTCAGCCGGAGCGGCCGCGGGCGATCCGGCTGGCGCCGACGTCGCAGGGGGTGGAGCCGGGTTTCCCGGCGTTCGAGCACGTCGTTCGGCTGCTGGTGGAGGCGGGGGTGACGATCTTCACCGAGGGCGACGTACGGAAGGTGGGTCCGGCCTTCCGGGGGCTCGGGGCGACGGTGGTGTTCCTCGACACGCACTTCTACTACCTCGGCGATTTCGTCGTGCTGGCGCGTGGTGAGCCCGGCTTCCACACGTCGACACGGATGCTGACCGGGCCGGATTCGCTGGAGATCGTCGCCGCCGAGGTCGGGGCGGAGCGGCTGGTGCTGGGGTGCCGTACGCCGTTCCACGAAACCCGGTCCGTGGTCCGCCGCCTGCTCTCGTCCAAACTCGGTCCGGAAGAGATCGCGCTCACCGGCAGCCACAACCTCACCCGCGTCCTGGAGCGGCCATGATCATCGACGTACACGCGCACTGGGGGCCGTGGTTCTTCTCCATGGACGTGGGCAGTGTCAGCGTGAACAGCGAACTCCTGGACCGGTTCGGGATCGATATCCAATTGGTGTCGGCGATCGAGGCGATCGTGTACGACGCTCCGGCCGGCAACCGCTCGTTGGCGGCGCAACTCCCGGCGGACCCGCGGTTGCGCGGCATGCTCGTGGTCGACCCGCGCCGGCTGGACGAGGCCCGCGCGGACCTCGACGAACTGCTCGCCGGTGACGGGCGGTCCCGCTGGGTCGGCGCGAAGATCCACACCGAATACAGCCGGACTCCGATCGACTCCCCCGGCATGCAGGCGGCGATCGAACTCACCACGGAGTTCGCGCTGCCCACCCTGGTGCACACCTGGGGCGAGAACGTCCTCGACCTCGCCGACGTCGCCGCTCGCGTGCCCGGCGCCCGGGTGATCGCCGGCCACATGGGTGCGAACGGCTGGCCGCTCGTCCCCGAGGCCGCGGGCCGCAGCGACCGCATCTGGTTCGAGCCCTGCTGGTCCGCCCCCGAGGCCGGCCGCATCCGCTACATCCTCGACCGCATCGGCCCGTCCCGCCTCATGTTCGGCACCGACGCCACCCTCATCGACCCCTCAGTTGCCCTCGGCACCTTCGAGGCGGCCAACCTGACCCCCACCGAACAAGAAGCCGTCATGTGGCGCAACGCCCAGGACCTCTTCGATCTCTGACGTGAGCGCCCTCGTGGACCCTGCGACGCGGTCGTCAGTTCGGCGCGAGGAAGACGACGATGTCGGTTTCCGGGCCGCGCACCGGCGGCTCACGCCAGCCGACCCGGCGGTAGAAGGCGATCGTGTCGTGCGCCTGGTCCCAGGTCAGCAGCCAGGCGCGTGGGTGATCGGCGACCGCCGCCTCGAGGAGGCGGCGACCCAGCCCGGTCCCCCGAGCGTTCCGCAGTACGCCGAGTTCGTCGATCTCGAAGGCGCCGACGAGTAGTTCCTCGACCTGTTCGGCCCCGAGCCGCTCGAGCACCTTGCCGTAGGCCCGATCGGTCCGGAACGGCGTCGGCGTCGTCCACCCGGTGACGAACCCGGAGATCGTCCCGCCGGCCGACCGCTCGATCAGTGCCTGGAACCCGTCCCGCCGCGCATCCCCCTCCAGCCGGGCCCGGAACGCGGCGCGGGTCTCCTCCGGATCGCGGTGATCCCACGGCGGCGCGGTGAACACCTCGACGTACGCGTCGGTCAACTCGTCGGCGATCTCCAGCACGTCGGTCCCGTAACTCTGCACCCGCCGAACCTACCCGGTGCGACCGGATCGCAGGTACGGGAATCTCGCGCATAGGCGGGGGTACCGCCGTGTGTATGGCTGAGACACTGAGAGTCGCGACACTGAACATCTGGTGCCGGCACGGTGACTGGGAAGCCCGGCGGGATGTGCTCCGCGAAGGCTTCCGCGCGCTCCAGCCGGACCTGATCGCCTTACAGGAGACCGTCGTCACGGAGGACTACGACCAGACGGCGGAGTTGTTCGGCGACGACTACCACGTCCTGCACCAGGGCCGACGCTCGCCCGACGGCGCCGGTTGCTCGATCGTCAGCCGGTGGCCCGCGGTCGCGGTCGAGGAGATCGACCTGTGCGTCACCGAGCGCGTCGATCCGGCGGACTTCCCGGGGCGCACCACGGCGGCGGAGTTCGACACACCGGTCGGACCGGTGCTGTTCGTCAACCACAAGCCGAACTGGCAGATCACCTACGAACACGAACGCGAACTGCAGGCGGTGGCCGCGGCCCGGATGATCGAACGAATCGCCTCCGGCCGCGACCTGCACGTCGTACTCGCCGGGGACTTCGACGCCCGCCCGGAGACGAGCAGCGTGCGGTTCTGGACCGGGCGCCAGTCACTGAGCGATGTGAGCGTCAACTACCAGGATGTCTGGGAGTTCGCGCACCCGGACCAGCACGGGCACACGTTCACGCTGGAGAACCCGCTCATCATCGCCGAGGCCGACTGGGGACGCATCCCGCCCCGGCGGATCGACTACGTCATGGTCCGCTGTGACGTGCGGGGCCCGACCCTGCGGATCCGGTCGGCCGAGCGCCTCTTCGACCGGCCGGTGCGCGGCGTGTTCGGATCCGACCACTTCGGTGTCATCGCCGAACTCGAGCGACCGTAGTCACCGGGTAGCCTCGTGGGGTGGCGCGGCGGGAGCAGTTGCGGGAGTTTCTCCGGGCTCGTCGGGCGGCGGTGTCGCCTGGTGACGTGGGGCTGCCGGTGGCGGGACGGCGTCGTACGCCGGGCTTGCGGCGGGAGGAGGTCGCGACGCTGGCCGGTGTCGGGGTGTCCTGGTACACCTGGCTCGAACAAGGGCGGGACATCAACGTCTCGGGCGACGTGCTGGACGCCATCAGCAGGGTGCTGCGGCTGAACGAGCCCGAACGCGCCCACCTGTACCTGCTGGCCGGTCTGAATCCACCACTCGTCGCGGCCGCGGACAGCGAGGTCTCCCCCGAACTGCAGCGCCTGGTCGACGCGTGGTCGCCGCGGCCGGCGATCCTGCGCGACCGGTACTGGAACCTGCTGGCCATCAACGACGCGACCCGGACGGTCTTCGGGTACGACGACACCGACCACAACTGCCTGATCTCGTTCTTCACCAACCCGCGGTACCGCGGGATGCACGTCCACTGGGCGTCGATCGCACCGGCCGTCGTCGCGGCGTACCGAGCGGACGCGGCCCGGGCTCCCGAGGACCCGGAGTACCGGCGGGTGGTGGACGAACTCTGTGCGGCGAGCCCGGAGTTCACCGAGCTCTGGGCACGGCAGGAGGTCGGCGTACCGGGGCAGGTGGTGAAGGCGGTCAACCATCCGGAGGACGGTGAGCTGTTCTTCGACCTGACCACGCTGACGGTGACCGACCACCCGGACTGGTTCCTGGAACTCTACGTCCCGCGGCCTGCCTAAGGTGGTGGTGCCGGACCCAGGTTCACTGCACACTGTTTGCCCGGTGCAACGAGCGGCAGGCTGGCGGCATGACTCACCGATTCACCGGCAAGATCGCGCTCGTCACCGGCGGCTCCAGCGGAATGGGCCTCGCCACGGCCCAGCGTCTGCTGTCCGAGGGCGCGCACGTCGTCATCACCGGCCGCGACAAAGCCCGTCTGGACACCGCCGCCGAAGCCCTCCGCACCAGTTCCGCCCCGGCTGACCGGGTGGTGGCGGTGCCGGGGGACGCGGCGAGTCTGGCTGATCTCGACGCGCTCGCGACCACCGTGCGGGACCGCTTCGGGCGGCTCGACGTGGTGTTCGCGAACGCCGGGGTCGCGGCCTTCGAGCCCGCCGAGCAGACCAGTGAAGCCGAGTTCGACCGGGTGGTCGACATCAACTTCAAGGGGGTGTTCTTCACGGTCCAGAAGCTGGCGCCCCTGCTGTCCGACGGCGCCGCGGTCGTGATCAACGCGTCCTGGACGATCCAGCGCGGCCTGCCCGGCGCCTCCGTCTACGCCGCGACCAAGGCCGCCGTACACAACCTCACCCACACCTTCGCCGCCGAACTGGCGCCCCGCCGGATCCGGGTCAACTCGGTCAGCCCGGGGTACATCGAAACCCCGATGTTCCACGCCAACGTCACGCCCGAGGCCCACGCGGCCGTCGTCGCCGCGGTCCCCGCCGGCCGGGTCGGCACCGCCGAGGACGTCGCGGCCGCCGTCGCCTTCCTGGCCTCCGGCGAGGCGTCGTACATCAACGGCCAGGACCTCGTCATCGACGGTGGCCTGGTCACCGCCGGCGCCCCGAGCTGACCGGCGTGGCGGCCCGGCGGCGTCCGATTGCTCTCACTCAGCCGGGCGCCGCCGGGACCTTTCAGGTGGCGGTCAGCCGGTGGTGACCGGTGCCGGGCCGGCGGCGATGGTTTCCAGCTCGGCGCGGAACTGCGGGAGCATCCAGCGCAGCGGCTGGTCCAGGACGCGGGCGATCGTCGCCTCGTCGATGTGCAGCAGGTCCGAGATCCGGCTCAGTGCGTCCGGCTCGTCGACCGCGGCGTACAGCAGATGGACCACCTCGTGCCGGTGCGCGTACACTGCCAGCGCCGCGGCCGCCAATCCCGGATCGATCTCCGGCGGACTCGTCGTTTCCCCGTGAACAGTCACGTCTTCACAACCTGACGGAACACCGATCGGTTACGTTCCGGCTGTGGTCGAGTCCCGGTTTCAGCCCGGCAGCCAGCCGACTTTCCCGATCAGGTACGTCGCTCCGACCAGCGCACCGATGTCGATCAGGGTGTGCGCCACGACCAGCGGCATCACCCGTCCCCAGCGCCGGTAGAGGTAGCAGAAGATCACGCCCATGACCACGTTCCCGAAGAACCCGCCGAGGCCCTGGTAGAGGTGGTACGACCCGCGCAGCAGCGCGCTGGCCGCCGTACTGCGGCCGACCGACCAGCCGAGCTGGTCCAGCCGCCGGTTCAGGTACGCGAGGACGATGACCTCCTCCAGTACGGCGTTCTGCGCCGCGACCGCGATCAGGATCGGGATCCGCCACCAGGTGTCCGGCAGCCGGGCCGGGTCGACGGTCAGGTTCACACCGCTCGCGTAGGCGGCCAGGTAGAACACCAGCCCGGCGCCGCCGATACCCGCGGCAACCGCTGTCCCACGTCCCAGGTCGCGGAGCCGGTCGCGCAGGTCGAAGCCGAGCGTGCGCATCGTCTCGCCGCCACGCGCCAGGAAGTGTGCGACCAGCGCCACCGGCACCAGCGCCGTGACCACTGCGAACAGCTGCCAGGCCAGGTCGAGCCACGGCCGCCCCGGCGCGCGCGAGCCGACGATCACGGCGGTCTGACCGCTGATCGGCTTCGCCGACGTCAGCACCCCGGTGAACGAGATGAGCGCCGCCACCCCGGACGCGCCCAGCGACAACGCCAGGACCAGCCACACTTCCCTCGTCAGCACCCGCCGGCCGACCACCGAGGCCCCCGCCGGCGCGACCGCCTCATCCGCGGATCTCGTCATGCCCTCCACTATCCCCCGCCCCCCAACCGGCAGGGCTAGGTCCGCGAAGTCGGTCGCAGCAGGTCGAGAAGGTGGTCGAGCAGGTCGGCCGGCTCGTCCCGCAACCGGAACTGCGACTGGATCTGCAGCCCGTCGGACAGCGCGATCAGCAGGCTGGCGATCTTGTCCGGATCGGCCGCCGGACTGATCGTCCCGTCCGACTGACGCGCCCGGACGCTGTCGGCGAGCGCCTGACGCAGGGCGTCGTACCGCTCGACGAAATACTCGTGCGAGCTGTGCTGCGGATCGCCGGCTTCGACCGAGAACGTCGAGTACAGCTGCACCAGACCCGGTACGTCGCTGTTGTGCCGCACGATGGCGCCGAGTTTGTCGATCGCGTCGACCTCGTCGCCGAGTCGCGCCACGTCGGCCTCGTCGCGCGCGCGGAGGACCGCCTCGAAGAGTTTCTCCTTCGAGCCGAAGTAGTGCAGGAGGCCGGCCTCGCTCAGGCCGGCCGCATTCGCCAGCTCGCGGGTCGACGTCTTGCGGTAGCCGTGCCGGGCGATCACCTCGAGCGCCTTGGTCAGGATCTCCTCGCGCTTGGCGACCCCTTTCGCGTACGGGCCTCTAGGTGCCATATCCAAAACCTAGCACCACTCGGTTTTCACGCGTAGAGTGACACGCATGAGCCCGGCACCCGCTGATTTCACCGGACTCCTCGACCGGCTGACACTCGAGGAGAAGGTCCGGATCCTGACCGGCCAGGACTTCTGGTCCACGCATCCGCTGCCCGGCATCGGGCTGCGCTCGATGGTGCTGTCCGACGGCCCGAGCGGCGTCCGCGGCCCGGTGTGGGACGAGCGCGACCCGTCGCTGAACCTCCCGTCTGCGACCGCCCTGTCGTCGTCCTGGGACCTCGGCATCGCCCATCGGTACGGCGTGGTGTCGGCTCTCGAGGCACGTCGCAAAGGCGTCGACGTCGTTCTCGGGCCGACGATCAACCTGCACCGCTCGCCACTCGGCGGACGGCACTTCGAGGCATTCAGCGAGGACCCGGTGCTCACCGCCGATCTCGCCGCGGCGTACGTGGCCGGTGTGCAGGAGTGGGGTGTCGGCGCGACGCCGAAGCACTACGTCGCGAACGACTTCGAGACCGAGCGCTTCACCGCCGATGTAGTGGTGAGCGACCGTGCGCTGCGCGAGGTGTACCTGCTCGCGTTCGAGAAGGCGGTCGTCGAGTCCAGGGCGTGGCTGGTGATGAGTGCGTACAACTCGATCAACGGCGTGACCGCCTCGGAGAACGAGTTGCTCGAGACGCCACTCAACAGCGAGTGGGGATTCGACGGCGTGGTCGTCAGCGACTGGACCGCCGTACGCAGCCTGGAGAGCGCGAAACATTCGCAGGACCTGGCGATGCCGGGGCCGGTCGGGGCGTGGGGTGATGCTCTGGTCGAGGCGGTGCGCTCCGGGGAGATCGAGGAACGCCTGATCGACCGGAAGGTCCTGCGGCTGCTCACGCTGGCCGCCCGGGTCGGCGCGCTCGAAGGGTTCGAGAAGCCTGCCGACGTACCGGACGTGGACGGTGTCGCGTTCGCCCGCTGGGCGGCCGCCGAAGGGTCGGTGCTGCTGCGCAACGCCGGCGAGCTGCCGTGGCACGCCGGCGCTCTGCAGCGGGTCGCGGTCATCGGCCACAACGCGCGGGACGCCCGGACCCAGGGCGGCGGCAGCGCGACCGTGATTCCCGCGTCCGTGGTCTCACCGCTGGACGGGCTCCGCGCGGCGCTGCCCGACGCGGACGTGACGTACTCGATCGGCGCGGTCGTCCAGGAGGGCGTCGCGGAGCTGCCGCTGTCGGCGATGACCAATCCCAGCAGCGGCCGTCCGGGCGCCCGGGTGCGCTTCCTGGCCGAGGACGGTTCCGAACTGTTCGCCGAGGACCGTTTCTCCAGCGCGCTGGTCTATTTCGGTGGCGACGCACCGATCGGCGACACCGCGGTCTTCGAGTTCGGTACGACGTACACGCCGGCCGAGTCCGGTTCGGTACTGCTCGGCTTCGCCTCGGTCGGCCGCGGCCGGATCTTTGCCGACGGCAAGCTTCTGCGGGAGGACGTCGCCGTACCGGTCGGCACCGACCTCGGCGCCGCGCTGCTGGCGCCGCCGTCGATCTCCACCCCGCTCGCGGTGACCGCCGGCCGGCCGGTCGACGTCCGGGTCGAGCTGGACCTGCCGAGCCGCGAAGGCGGTCTCGCCGACGCCTTCGGCATCACCGTCGGCGTCGAGCCGGACGTCCCGGATCCGCAGGTACTGATCGACGAAGCCGTCGAGGCCGCGCGGGCCGCGGACGTGGCGGTCGTGGTGGTCGGCACCAACTCCAAGGTCGAGTCCGAGGGCTACGACCGGACCACGCTCGCGCTTCCCGGTCACCAGGACGACCTGGTCCGGGCCGTCGTCGCGGCGAATCCGCGCACGGTCGTGGTCGTCAACGCAGGCTCGCCCGTCCTGCTGCCCTGGCGTGGCGAGGTTGCCGCACTCCTGGTCACCTACTTCGGCGGCCAGGAGTACGGCAACGCACTGGCCGACGTACTGCTCGGCGTCGTCGAGCCAGGCGGCCGGCTACCGACGACGTGGCCGCGCGAGGAGAGTGACGTACCGGTCATGGACGTCACCTCGCGCGACGGGATCGTCCGGTACGACGAAGGCATCCACATCGGCTACCGGGCCTGGCTCCGCGCCGGGACCGAGCCGGCCTTCGAGTTCGGCCACGGCCTCGGCTACACCACCTGGGAGCTCACCGACCTCCGGGCGATCGACCCGTCGTCGGTCGCCCTGACCGTCCGCAACACCGGCGGCCGGGCCGGCAAGCACGTCGTCCAGGTGTACGCCGAACGCCCCGAGACCACCGTGGACCGCCCGGTCCGCTGGCTGGCCGGGTTCGCCGTCGTACGCCTCAACGCCGGTGAGGCGCGCGAGATCACCGTCCAGTTGCACAACCACACCTTCGAACACTGGGACAACGGCTGGACCACCGAGCCAGGCACCTTCACCCTTCGAGCCGGCTCCTCGATTTCGGATCTTCCCTTGTCCACGACAATTCAGCTGCCCTAGCAGCTCACCTTCGCTGCGGCTGGACCAGTTTGAGGAGGCCGCGGACGGCGGCTGGTATCCGGCTAGGGGCGGCGGCGGCTCGGTGCCGGGCGGCGTACGACGCGGCGGCCGGTGTCGGACTGCCAGTAGAGGACCGAGCGGCCGGACCTGCGCCGTTCGAGCAGGCCGGCATCGGTCAGCACACGGAGGTGGTCCGAGACAGTGGCCAAGGACAGACCGGTGGTGGCGACCAGGACGGTCGTGCTGACCGGCTCGGCTGCCTCGACCAGGATCCGCGCGCGGTTGCGGCCGAGCAGCTGGACGAGCGGCTCGGCCGGAGTCTCGGTGCCGGCGAAGATGCCGGTGACCGGATAGGTCAGGGCGTAGCGGTCCGGCTTGCGCCAGGAAACGTTGACACCTCTGGTGTGGGCAGCGATGAACATCAGGTCCTGACCGCGGACATCCGTGACGGGGTAGTCCCAGCGGTTCACCTGGATCCGCCCGTCGCCGAGCCAGCGGACGTCCGGTCCGAGTCCCCGCAGTACGCCGGACCAGCCCTGCTCGCTGAGCCGGGAGGTTCGCGAGACGATGTCGGCCTGGAGCAGCCGCAACCGCCGCGGCCACTCGGGCTCGACCGTGGTCTTCCAGACCCACCGAAGCAGCTCGGCCGCCTCCTCGGCGAGCCCGGTCGACTCGAGCAGGATGTCCGGTAGCGGTGTCCGTACGACGGTGAGGTCAGCGCGGATCTGGCCGTCGTCCAGCGCGGTCAGCAGCTCGAGTTCGTCGGACAACTCCTGGTCCGGTTCGAGCGGCGGGACGGTGAAGAAGTCGGCGACCCAACTCCGGCCGAACGCGTTGCCGACGATCGCCGCCCAGACCGGGTTCCTGCGCAACTGGTCCTCGAAGGCAGCCACGTGGGCGTCCTTCCAGGCGCGGTACCAGGGCTCGGTGGGCGCGCGGAGAAGCTTCAGCGCGGACACCGTCTCGGTGAGCTGCGACGTACCGAACCGGGCGTTCGCCAGGGTGTCGGCGTCGACGAGGAATTCGGACAACGTTTCGCCTCCACCCGAAACTGTAGGCGGCCGGCGGGCCGGCGTCGATGCTGCCTGGTATGAGCACCTACCGGGAGATCTTCGCGAATCGGGAGTTCCGCAGCCTGTGGATCGGCAGCGCGCTCGGCAACGCGTCCTCGACCATGACGAGCCTGACCCTCGCGCTCATGGTCGACGCCGCGACCGGGTCGGCCCTGCTGGCGGCGCTGGTGATGTTCGGGCCGTCGCTGGCGCAGGTCCTGGGCGCCTCGACGCTGATGTCGGCGGCGGACACCGCGCGACCGCGCCGGGTGCTGACCATGCTCGCCTGCCTGTCGACGGTCGCGGTCGGTGCTCAGGCAGCGCTGGATCTCAGCGCCTGGATGCGGCTGCTGCTCGCGCTGATGGTGGCCTACGGGTTGTCGATCGGCTCCGGGGTCCGCTGGGGGTTGCTGAACGAGGTGGTCGACCAGGACCAGTTCGTGCTCGGTCGCTCGGCGATGAACCTGTCCGTCGGCGCGATGCAGATCGCCGGGTTCGGGACGGCCGGGTTGTTGCTGCAGGCCCTCAGTCCGTCCCAGGTGCTGTGGCTGGCGACGGGCTGCTCGGCGCTGGCCGTTCCGGTCATCCGATTCGGCCTCACGGATCGGCAGGCCAGACGTGTGGCCCGGACCAGCCTGTCCGAGACCTGGCGCGGCAACCGCCGGCTCCTCAGCCAGGCCAGCACGCGTCCGTTGCTGCTGGCACTCACCCTGCCGAACGGTCTGATCGTCGGCTGCGAGGCCCTGTTCGTCCCGTACACCGGCCCGGAGGCCGGTTGGTTACTGGCCGCCGGTGCCGCCGGGATGATGACCGGTGACCTGGTCGTCGGGCGGTTCCTGAGTCGTTCGGGTCGGCGCGTGGCCGGGCGATGGTTGCGGATTCTGTTGGCCGTGCCGTTCCTGGGCTTCGCCTTCGAGCTGCCGATCGCCGTACTGTCCGTGCTGGTCGCGCTCGGCAGCACTGGCTACGCGGCGTCCCTGTCCCAGCAGGAGGTTCTGGTCGATCTGACTCCGGCCGATCTCCGCGGTCAGGTTCTCGGTCTCGAGAGCGCTCTGCGGATGACGACGTTCGGCGTCGTCGCCATCCTGGCCGGCGCCCTGGCCGACCTGACCTCCCCCGCCCCCACGATCACCGCCTTCGCCGGCGCGTCCCTGCTCGCCTCCATCGCCCTCACCCGGCCGCTGTCACGCGTAACGGACCCCGACCCCGGACTAGGCTCGCGGCATGGAGGTCGTGGGGCTGCGGAAGGAGTGATCAGCGGCTGAAGCCGGCGGTGAGGCCGCTGAGGAGTTGGCGCCGGCCGATGGCGTAGAGGAGGACGATCGGAAGAGTGGTGAGCATGACGGAGGCCAGGACGGCGGGGATGTTGACGCTGTACTGACCCTGGAAGGTCCACAGGGCGAGCGGGAGGGTCCGCTTGTCGGGGCTCTGCGTCAGGATCAGCGGAAGCAGGAAGCCGTTCCAGACGCCCAGGCCGTTGTAGATGCTGACAGTGACCAGCGCGGGCCGGGTCAGCGGCAGGGCGAGACCGCGGAGCATGTCCCACTCGCTGGCGCCGTCGACACGCATCGACTCGAACAGTTCCCTCGGGACGTCCCGGATGAAGTTCGACAGCACCAGCACCGACAGCGGGATCGCGAACGCGATCGACGGCAGGATGATCGCCAGCAGACTGTCGTACAGGTGCATCCGGATGATCAGCAGGTAGACCGGGATGATGGTGGCCTGCAGCGGGATCGCCAGCCCCATCAGGAACAACCCGTTGACTCCGGCAAGGAATCTGCCACCGGCGCCGCGGACGATCGCGTACGCCGCCATGAACGCGATCGCGACCGCCGGAACGATGGTCCCGGCCGTGACGATCACGCTGTTCAGGAAGTACTGCGGGAAGTCGGACTCGATCACCAGCTTGTAGTTCGCCAGCGTCGGCGCGGTCGGCAGGGCGAACGGGTTCTGGCTGAAGTACGCCGTCTGGTCCTTGAAGCTGGTCACGACGATCCAGTACAGCGGCACCATCACGATCACCAGCCACACCCAGGCCGCCGCGCCGCCGAACCAGTTCAGGTGCAGCAGTTTGCGGACGGTGACCTGTCCACGAGAGGTACGGCGAGCCGCCGTACCGGCTCCGCTGGTCGCCACTGCCATGTCACGCACCCTCCATCTGGCTGGACGTCGTACTGCCGCCGAGTCTGCGCAGCAGCAGCGCGAGGGCGAGGCCGATCAGGACCAGCAGGACGGCGATCACACTCGCCGGACCCATCAGGTTCGCCTGGAAACCACGCTTGTACATGTCGAGTGCGAGCACCCGGGTCGCGTCGCCGGGACCGCCGGCGGTGAGCACGAAGATGAGGTCGAAGAAGGTCAGCGACCCGACCACCATCAGCGTCGACGACGTGATGATCGTGTACTTCAACTGCGGCACGGTGATGCTGAAGAACTGCCGGACCCGCCCGGCGCCGTCGATCGACGCGGCCTCGTACATCGAGGTGGGGATCTGCCGGACGCCGCCTTGGTAGATGAGCGAGTGGAACGGGATGAACTGCCACGACACCACGAAGATGACCACGCCGAGCGCGAGGTTCTCCCGGCCGAGCCAGTCCTGGGTGAGCAACCCGATCTTCAGCCCGGCGCCGAGCCCGAAGTTCGGGTCGAGCAGCGCCTTGTAGGTGATCGCGATCGCGGCCGAGCTGAGCAGCAACGGGACGAAGAACAGCACGGCGAGGAAGCCGCGGTACCGCTGCCGGCCGGCCAGGAAGGTGCCGAGCAACAGGCTGAGCGGTGTCTGCACCGCCCAGGACAGGATCATGATCTCGAACGTCACCCAGATCGCGTGCGGCAGCCCGGGGTCGCTGAGCACCGAGCGCCAGTTGGAGAGACCGGCCGGGTTGATGGCGCCGAGGCCGTCCCACTGGGTGAAGCTGAGGAACAGCACACCGAACAGCGGGACGACCCCGAACACGAGAAAGATCGCCAGCGCCGGGATCGCCATCCAGGCAACCGGACCGCTCCGCCCGGCAGCGCTGGACGGGGCTCTACCGGAACCCGCCGGCGCGACGGGCGGAGCGGTCACGGTCATGAAGCCTCCCGGCCTGGACTGAGGAGCGGAGCGACGAGGGAAGGCCGGCAGCCGAAGTCCCACGACCACGCCGGCGCCGGAGGCCCGGCCAAGAGCACCGTCACTTGCCGATCACCGCGTTCATGCTGTCGGCGAACTGCTGGGGCGAGATGGACAGCTGGAACAGCTTGGCGATGTTGTCGAGGAGCGTCTCGGCCTGGGTCGGGCTGAGGGCCTGGTCCCAGGACTGGGCGAAGTTCTTCGCGTTGGCCGAGGTGTCGTAGACGAAGTTCAGCCACACGGAGTCGTTCTTGTCCGTCACCGAGGACAGCTTGTCCTTGGCACTCTTGACGACCGGGATGTTGCCGGACTTGACCCAGGCCTCGACCGAGGCGTCGTCGAGGGTGTTGTTGGCGAGGAACTTCTTCGCGGTGTCCTTCTCGCCCTGGCTGGCCTTGGAGGAGATGGACAGGTACTGGCCCGGGTTGCCGACCGTGTCGCTCGGGTCGCCCTTGCCGCCGTCGACCGGCGGGAAGTTCATGTAGCCGAGGTGGCCGCCGGTGACGAAGTCGCCGCCGGAGGCCTTCATGTTGCCGTAGGTCCAGGCACCGTGCAGCATCATCGCGGCCTTGCCGGTGAACAGCAGCGCCTGGTCGGCGTTGGAGTCGGCGGTGATCGAGGAGAAGCCCTTGATGAAGCCGTTCGCCTTGATCAGCTTCTGCATCTCGTCGAGCGCCTTCAGCGCGGACGGGTCGGACCAGCTGTTCGGCTTGCCGTCGAAGATGTTCTGGAAGACCTCGGCACCGCCGATCCGGTCGAACAGGAACTCCAGCCACATCATGTTGGTCCAGCGCGACTGACCGCCGAGCGAGAACGGCGCGATCCCGGCGTCGTTGAACTTCGGCACCAGGTCCATGATGTCGCCCCACGACTGCGGCGGCTGGGCGCCGACCTTGTCGAAGGCGCGCTTGTCGTAGAACAGCACGATCGGCGTGGTGGTCTCGACCGGCATCGCGTAGATCTTGCCGCCGACCGTCGCGGCGCCGAAGGCGGACGGGAAGATCGAGCCCTTCAACTCCGCGTTCTCCTCGAACCACGGGGTCAGGTCCTCGACCTGGCCGGCGTCGACGTAGCTCTTCAGGCCGCCGCCGCCCCAGCCCCAGATCAGCGTCGGCCCCTGGCCGGCCCCGATCGCGGTCTTGATCTTCTGCTTGTAGGCGTCGTTCTGGAAGGTGGTGAACTTGATCTGGCTGCCCTGGTTCGCCTCGTTGAACCGCTTGACCTGCGCCTCCCGGATGGCCTGCTGCGGCTGGCCGGTCAGGAACCAGTACGTCGCACCGCTACCGGCCGCCGCACCACCCGTGGAGCCGCCGGAGCTCTGTGGGCCTGAGGTACCGCAGGCAGCCAGCCCGGCCGCGAGCGCACCGCCGCCGACCAGGCCGAGAAAGGAACGCCGAGATGTCGTGATGGGATCCACAGTGATCTCCGTACTCCAGGCCGCGGACCGCTCCACGGCGCGGGGGTGGCGGGGTGCCGCAGCGGATCGCGGGCATCCCGATTAAGACTATGTTTCGTAACGTAGATTTCGCAGGTATCACTGTCAAGACTTGAACTGGCGTCAGTTTGCGGTCACAGTGAGGTCACGAATCCCCTGGTCACACAAGGGATCCACGACGTCCCCGGCAGACGTGACAGGTGCGGCGAGCAGCGGTCGAAAGCTCGAAACTTTTTCGATACTTTGTCACGGCAAACGGCTCAGGTTAAGGGAGAATTTCTTGTCCAGCAGCACCTCGCAGCGGCCGTCCGACCAGCCCTGGCGCGATCCCGGGCTGCCGGCCGAGAAGCGGGCCGAGCTCCTGCTGCAGGCGATGACCCTGGAGGAGAAGGTCGCGCAGCTCGGCAGCCGCTGGGCCGGCAACGACATGGCCGACCACGACCTCCCCGCGGAGGAGACCATCAACGTCGCGCCGATGGAGGACGTGTTCGCCACCGGCGGATCGCTGTCCCTGGAAGAGGCGAGCCGGCACGGCCTCGGTCATCTCACCCGGGTCTGGGGCAGTGTCCCGCAGTCCGTCGACCAGGGTGTCGCTGAGCTGATCCGCCAGCACCAGGTGGTGATCGAGGGCACCCGGCTCGGTGTCCCCGCGCTGGTGCACGAGGAGTGCCTGACCGGCTTCACGACGTACGGCGCGACCGTCTACCCGGCCTCGATCGCCTGGGGAGCGACCTTCGATCCCGGCCTGGTCGAGCGGATGGCCGCGGCGATCGGGCGGGACATGGCCGCGGTCGGGGTGCACCAAGGGCTGTCACCGGTGCTGGACGTCGTCCGCGACTACCGCTGGGGCCGGGTCGAGGAGACGATCGGCGAGGATCCGTATCTGGTCGCGATACTGGGGTCGGCGTACGTGCGGGGTCTGCAGAGCGCCGGCGTGATCGCGACCCTGAAGCATTTCGCCGGGTACTCGGCGTCGCGGGCCGGGCGCAATCACGGTCCGGTGTCAATGGGCCGGCGTGAGTTGCTCGACGTCATCCTGCCGACGTTCGAGACCGCGATCGCGACCGCCGGCGCGGGCTCGGTGATGAGTTCGTACTCCGACATCGACGGCCTGCCGGCGAGTGCGGATCGCTGGCTGTTCACCGACGTACTGCGGGACGACTGGGGTTTCGGCGGCACAGTCGTCTCGGACTACTGGGCCGTGCCGTTCCTGTCGTCGATGCATCGCGTGGCCGACGGTGACGCGGACGCCGGTGCGATCGCGCTGACCGCGGGCACCGATGTCGAACTACCGGACACGATCGGCTTCGCGGGCCTGGTCGACAAGGTCAGGTCGGGCGAGATCTCCGAGGAACTGATCGATCGCGCGGCCCGGCGACTGCTGCTGCAGAAGGTTGAACTCGGCCTGCTCGACCCGGACTGGACGCCGGAGGGCTCGGTCCGGGACGGCGGCGTCGATCTCGACTCGGCCGGGAACCGGGAGATCGCCCGGCAACTCGCCGAGCGCTCCGTCATCCTGCTCGACGCGGGCTCCGCATTGCCGCTGCGCAGCGACCTGCGCACGATCGCGGTCGTCGGCCCGTGCGCGGCCGATCCGCGCACGCTGATGGGTTGCTACGCGTTCCCCAACCACGTGCTCCCCCGCTATCCCGACCGCGGTCTCGGTGTCGAGGTGCTCAGCCCGATCGATGCCTTGCGCAACGAACTTCCGGACGTCGGAATCGTGCACGAGAAGGGTTGCGCGGTCACCGGCGACGACCGGTCCGGGTTCGACGCAGCCGTCGCGGCGGCTCGTGACGCCGAGCTGGTCATCGCGTACGTCGGCGACCTCTCCGGACTGTTCGGCCACGGCACGTCCGGCGAAGGCTGCGACGCGGAGGACCTGCGGCTGCCCGGCGTCCAGGGTGAACTCCTCGATCGGCTGCTGGACACCGGTACGCCGGTCGTCGTGGTGGTCGTCTCCGGCCGGCCGTACGCGCTCGGCGACTTCGCGGACAGGGTTGCCGGTCTCGTACAGGCGTTCATCCCGGGTCAGGAGGGTGCGGCCGCGATCGCCGGCGTACTGAGTGGACGGGTCGTGCCGAGCGGCAAGCTGCCGGTGCAGATCCCCCGGCATGTCGGCGGACAGCCAGGGACGTACTTGCAGCCGGCGCTGGGCAGTGTGGAGAGCGCCGGGATCAGCGGCCTGGAGGCCCGGCCGTTGTTCGGCTTCGGGTACGGCGCGTCGTACACCAGTTTCGAGGTCGCCGACCTGCGGCTGAGTACGACGGAGATCGGGAACGACGGCGAGTTCACTGCGACGGTGCGGGTCCGCAACACCGGTGACCGCGCGGGAGACGAGGTCGTCCAGCTCTACCTGCGTGACGTCGTGGCACGGATCGCCCGCCCGCTGAAGCTGCTCACCGGGTTCGCGAGGGTGTCGTTGGAGCCCGGTGCGGCCACCGACGTGACCTTCCGCGTACACGCGGATCGCACCGCGTACACCGGTCCGGACCTGCTGCGGATCGTGGAGCCGGGTGATGTCGAAGTGATGATCGGCACGTCGTCGCTGGACCTGCCGTGTCGTGCTTTTGTCCGGGTCACCGGGGATGTGAGGGTGGTGGGGCACGAACGCCGACTGACGACCCCGGTCGAGGTCACGCCGGTCGACGAAGGAGCAGGAGGAGGGTGATGAGATGTCGCGGTTGAAGGGTCGCGTCACCCTGGCCACTGTGGCCGGCACGGCCGGAGTGTCGGTCGCCACGGTCTCCAAGGTGCTCAACGGGCGCAGTGACGTCTCGCCGGCCACCCGTGCGCGGGTCCAGGACATCCTGCAGAAGCACGGGTACGTCGGCCGGCGGCCCGAACCCGTCGAGCGGGACACCGTCGAGCTCTTCTACCAGGGCTTGCTGAACGCCTACTCGGTCGAGGTGATCCAAGGCGTCGTCGAAGCCGGTCAGGTGGCCGGCGTGGACGTCGTACTGAACGCGCACCCACCGCACCCGCCGAACTCGAGCAGCGGGCGGGCAGCGCGCTGGATCCGCGAACTCATCGCCAGCGGCCGGCGCGCGGCGATCGGACTCACCAGCGAACTGGCCGACCCCGACCTGGCCGCGCTGGCCCGCGCCCGGCTGCCGCTCGTCGTCGTCGACCCGGCCAACATCCCGCAGCCGGACGTGACCAGCGTCGGCTCCACCAACTTCGCCGGCGGTATGGAGGCCACCCAGCACCTGTTGTCGCTCGGTCACCGGCGGATCGCGTACGTCGGCGGACAGCCGACGTCAGGGTGCAACCAGGCCCGGATGAGCGGGTACCGGAGCGCGATGGAAGCAGTCGGCGCACCGGTACCGCCGGAGTACATCTGGCTGCGGGACTTCCTGTACGACGACGGGCTGGCCGGCGGGGCCGCCGTGCTCGACCTGCCGGACCCGCCGACCGCGATCTTCGCCGGCAGCGACGAAGTTGCCCTGGGCATCATGGAGGCGGCCCGCGCCCGCGGCCTGCGGGTCCCCGAGGACGTCAGCGTGGTCGGCTTCGACGACACCGAGGTGGCGCGGCTGGCGTCGCCGCCGCTCACCACGGTGAAGCAGCCGCTCCGCGAGATGGGCGCCGTGGCCCTGCGCACCGCGCTGCAACTCGCGGCGGGCGAGAAGGTCGACTCCCACCACGTGGAGCTCGCGACATCCCTCATCGTCAGGGCATCCACCGCCCCGAACACCTACCCGCGGCCCCGAGCCGCCGACCGTCCGGCCTAGCTTCCCGACCTTCAGAAGGTGTTGACGAGAAGGACGTAGGTGGCAGTGCCTATACCGACGCTGAGGATGGTCCGACGGCCGGAGGCGAGGTGGGCGGCCGCGGTGACGGCTACTGCGAGGAAGGCGAACGGCGTTGCGTCGGGGGCTTCCGTGACGGTGGAGTGAAGAGCCGAGGCCGCGAGGATCGCCAGAATTCCTACCGGCATCCACGTCGCGAGTTCCTGCACGATCACCGACGTACGGAGGGTGCGGAGGACAGCGAACGGTACGGCGCGCAGCGCGAGAGTGATCGTGAAAACGATGGCCAGGACGGCGACGACGTACGTCGTACTAGGCATGGGCGACCTTCAGGGTGTGGCGGGCCAGCAGGAGGACGACGAAGAGCAGCAGCGCGGTGAGCATGGCGGCGCCCGGCGTGACAACGAGGGCGACAGCGACACTGCCCAGGGCCAGCAGCAGGGAGGGGAGTTCGCGACGTGAGCGGAAGGCGTCGAGGGTCAGGACGGTGAACAGGGCGCACAGCGCGAACTCCAGGCCCTCGATCGGCGCAGGCAGAGCAGCGCCGAGCGCGACACCGACGAGGCCACCGCCGACCCAGTAGGTCTGGCAGGCCAGTTGCAGGGCGATCAACCGTGCGGCCGAGCGTTCGCGCTCCGGCAGTGAGGCCTGTACGGCGTACGCCTCGTCGATCATGGCGTAGACGGCGTAGGCCTTGGCGAGGCGGTTCCGCACCAGGTGAAGCGGAAAGGAGAAGGCGTAGAAGAAGTGCCGGAAATTGACGACGAACGTGGTCACCGCGACCGCGGCCAGCGGCGCGGACGTGGCGATCATGCCGACGAGCAGCAGTTCGAGCGAGCCCGCGAACGCAGCGAGCGAGAGCGCCGGCGCGGTCCACCACGGAAGCCCGGCCTGGACGACGAGCAGACCCAGCGCGATGCCGAGCGGAAAGATCCCCAGTCCGGCGGAGAACGAGTCACGGATCCCGGCGCGGACACCCGGCCGATGTGAGGTCGCGTCGAGGTCGAGGAGGTCTTGGGTCACCACTTCATGGTCCCGGAAATCGTGTGACAGGTGGTTGCAAAGATTGCTCACCCGAGAGCCCAGCATGCAATCATCGAGCCATGGACGCCATCGATCGCGCAATCATCGCGGAGTTGACCCGAGACGGCCGGTTGACCAACGTCGAACTGGCCAACCGCGTCGGCCTGACCACCGGTCCCTGTCTGCGCCGGGTCCAGCGTCTCGAGGCCGACGGCGTGATCCGCGGCTACCGCGCGGTGGTCGACCCGGTCGCGATGGGCCGGTCGTTCGAGGTCCTCCTCAACATCACGCTCGAAGCCAACGACGCCGAAGCGGTGGACCGCTTCGAGCAGACCCTGGTCGCCCTGGACGAGGTCACCGAGCTTCGCCGCTTGTTCGGCACGCCGGACTACTTCGTCCGCGTCGCCGTCGCGGACCTCACGGCGTACGAAGCCTTCCTCAGTCAGCACGTCCTCCCCATTCCCCGCGTCCAGCGCGTCACCTCCGCCTTCACGATGAAGGTCATCAAGTAAGTGCTGTGTCACTGTGCGTGAGATCTCTGGGCAGATTCGTTAAGGCTGTAACGAAAAGGTCCCGGAAAGCCCTACCCCTGGCGTACTCTCCCGGACCATGCACAGACGCGAGCGGGCCAAGGTCGTTCAGTCGGTGATCCTGTTCCTGCTGGTCAGTGGCCTCTGCGGCGCCCTCGTCGCCGGGCTGGCGTTGCCGTTCGCCGGCCTGGCCGGCGTCACCACCGAGAAGGCGCACGAGACCGTGCAGTACCTTCCGCAGGACCTGAAGACCGCTCCGCTGGCGCAGAAGAGCCAGATCCTGGCCGCCGACGGCTCGCTCATCGCCACCCTCTACCAGGAGAACCGGACCCCGGTCACGCTGAAGCAGATCAGCCCGATCATGCTGCAGGCGATCGTCGCGATCGAGGACGACCGGTTCTACGAGCACGGCGCGCTGGACGCCAAGGGCACGCTCCGCGCACTGCTGCGCAACCAGTCGCAGGGGTCGGTCCAGCAGGGCGGGTCGAGCATCACCCAGCAGTACGTGAAGCTCAGTCTGGTCGCCAAGGCGCGGACGCCGGAGGAGATCCAGGCCGCGACCGCGGAGACGTACGAGCGCAAGATCGCCGAACTCCGCTACGCCATCGCGATCGAGAAGCAGTACTCCAAGGACGAGATCCTCAACAGCTACCTGAACCTGGCCTTCTTCGGCGACCGCTCGTACGGCGTCGAGGCGGCCGCCATGCACTACTTCGGCGTCCACGCGTCGAAGTTGAACCTGCCGCAGGCCGCACTGCTGGCGGGCCTGGTGAAGAACCCGACCGGCTACAACCCGACCAACAACCCGAAGCGGGCCAAGGACCGGCGCGACGTGGTGATCCGCCGGATGCAGGAACTCGGCATCATCACCGCGAAGCAGGCCGAGGACGCGATCCGGACGCCGGTGATCGACCCGGCCAAGGTCCGCAACGTGCCGAACGGCTGCGCGAACTCGGCGTACCCGTTCTACTGCGACTACATCGTCGCCAAGCTGAAGGAGAACCCCGTCTTCGGCAAGACCAAGGAGGACCGGGAGAACTACATCGAGACCGCCGGACTGGTCGTGCGGACGTCGCTCGACCCGAGGATCCAGAAGGCGGCCGAGGCCTCGGTCAGGAAGCACGCGAAGCCGACCGACCAGGCGGTCGCCGCGGTCACGATCGTGGAGCCCGGCACGGGCCTGGTGAAGGCGATGGCGCAGAGCCGGCCGTACGGCATCAAGAAGGGCCGGACGACCTACAACTACAACGTCGAGAAGTCCTATCCCGGTGGGTACGGCGGCTTCCAGAACGGCTCGACGATGAAGGCGTTCACGATCGCGGCGGCGATCCAGAAGGGCGTCCCGATGACGTACCGGATCAACTCGCCGCAGACGATCAACCTGAGCGGCAAGAAGTTCAGCACCTGTTCGGGGACGACGTCCGACGACGACTACAACCCGAAGAACTCGACCAGGACGGTCGCGGACCCGTCGATGATCGACGCGGCCCGGGCGTCGACCAACACCTACTTCCTGCAACTGTCCCAGCAGATCGGTATCTGCCCGATCGCGACGGTCGCGTCGAAGCTCGGCATGTACGACGCCCAGACGATGAAGCCGCTGGAGCAGGTGGTCTCGTACACCCTCGGCTCCGCCGGTCTGATCACGCCGCTGATGCTGTCCAACGCGTACGCGACGTTCGCGGCCCGCGGGATGTACTGCAAGCCGCAGGTGATCACCTCGATCGCCAGCAGCAAGGGCAAGGCGATCCCGACGCCGGCCCCCAGCTGCAAGCGGGCGCTGTCGCCGGCCGTCGCCGACGGCGTCAACTACGTGCTGCAGAAGGTGATGGAGGAAGGCGGTACCGGCGCCAAGCTGAAGTTCGGCAAGAGCGACCTGGCCGGGAAGACCGGAACGATCGACAGCAACAAGGCGGTCTGGTTCGCCGGGTACTCCTCCCGGCTCGCCGCCGCTTCGGTGGTCGCGGACGCCAGCCCGCCGTACGAGGATCTGATCGGGCAGACGCTGAACGGCAAGCGGCTGCGGGACGCGTCCGGTTCCGGTACCGCCGGCCCGATCTGGGAGTCGGCGATGCAGGCGGCCTTGCAGGGTCTGCCGACGAGCCGGTTCGTGAAACCGGACGACAAGATCATCCGCGGCAACGTGAAGGATCTGCCGTACCTGAAGGGGATGCCGCCGGCCGAGGCCATCGCCAAGCTCGCGCAGCTCGGCTTCAAGGCTCAGGTCGCCCCGGAGCCGGTCGACTCCGACGCGGCCGCGGGCACCGTCGCGTACACCAGCCCGCGACAGGAGGACGGCGCTCCCGAAGGCGCGACCGTCACCCTGTTCCTCTCCAACGGCAGCAAGGCGCCGAGCCCGCCCCCGACACCGCCCGCCACACCGCCGGCCACTCCCCCCACCATGAAGCCGCCCCCGGGCTTCCCCACCTGCCCGCCCTGGGACCCGAAATTCCCCAACTGCCGCCGCGGCCGCTGATCAGTCTGTGGAAAACCTCGGCGCGGATGGGTCGTTGGTTACTACGCTGTGGTCTGCCGATCCGAGCCTGAGAGGGAATCCAGTGACAGTCGATGAGCTTGCCCGCGCCCGCCAGGAGTACGACGCCCTTGTCGCGCGGGGGTTGAAGCTCGATCTGACCCGGGGGAAGCCGTCGCCGCGACAACTCGACCTGGCGAACGCGATGCTCGAGCAACCGGCCGAGGCGGTGTCCGCCGACGGTGCGGACCTGCGGAACTACGGTGGTCTGGAAGGGCTGCGCGAGCTGCGGGCGATCTTCGCCGACGCGCTGCAGGTGCCGGTCGATCAGCTGCTGGCGGCCGGCAACTCCAGCCTGGAGCTGATGCACGACGCGATCGTGTTCGCGCTGCTGGGCGTCGTACCAGGTGCCGAGCGGCGCTGGGTCGACGAGCCGGGGATCACGTTCCTCTGCCCGGTGCCCGGATACGACCGGCACTTCGCGGTGTGCGAGCGGTTCGGCATCACGATGGTGCCGGTGCCGATGACGCCGGACGGTCCGGACATGGACGTCGTCGAGCGGCTCGTCGCATCGGACCCGCAGGTGAAGGGCATCTGGTGCGTGCCGAAGCACAGCAACCCGGACGGGACCGTGTACTCCGACGAGACGGTACGTCGGCTGGCCGCGATGGAGACCGCGGCGCCGGAGTTCCGGATCTTCTGGGACAACGCGTACGCCGTCCATCACCTGACCGACGTCGAGACGGAGATCGCGGACCTGCTGGCGTTGTGCGCCGAGCACGGTCACCCGGATCGGGCGTTCGTGTTCGGGTCCAGCTCGAAGATCACCTTCGCCGGGAGCGGGGTGGCGTTCTTCGGGTCCTCCCCCGCGAATGTCGCCTGGTGGTTGAGCCACACCTCGAAGCGCAGCATCGGGCCGGACAAGATCAACCAGTTGCGGCACGTGCGGTTCCTGCGCGACGCGGACGGGCTGCGGGAGCACATGCGGAATCTCGCGGAGCTGATCCGGCCGAAGTTCGAGGCGGTCGACAAGATCCTCACCGCCGAGCTCGGCGGCACCGGCCTGGCCTCCTGGACCACCCCGGCCGGCGGCTACTTCATCAGCCTCCAGGTCCCCGAGGGCTGCGCCCGCGCGGTCGTCGCCAAGGCCAAGGCCGCCGGGATCGCGCTCACCCCGGCCGGCGCCAGTCACCCCTACGGCAACGACCCCGAGGACCGCACGATCCGCATCGCCCCCACCTACCCCGAGCTCCCCGAAGTCGAAGCCGCCATCTCCGCCCTGGCCACCTGCATCCGGCTCGTCGCCGCCGAACACCAGGTCAACCAACCCACCTGACCCCGGCACCGCCCGCGCGAGGCCGCCTCCGAGCGGACGGCGGCCGGCGGTCCTCACCTGGACCGTCCTCGAGGCGTCAGGGGGTGGCGAGGTCGAAGAGGAGGCAGGTGGAGGTGGCGTGGGCCAGGAGGGTGCCGCGCTCGTCGTACAGGTGGGACTGGGCGGTCGCGGCGCGGCGGCCTCGGGTGATGAGGGTGCCTTCGCAGCGGAGTACGCCTGAGGCGACGGTGACCGGTTTGAGGAAGCGGGTCATCAGGTCGAGGGAGGTGTAGCCGACGCCGGCCGGCAGGGTCGAGTGGACGGTGCAGCCGGCCGCGGTGTCGAGCAGCGTCGCGATGATGCCGCCGTGCACCGTGCCGAGCGGGTTGTAGTGGAACTCGGCCGCCGGCATGAACACGGTGACCTTGCCCTCCTCGACCTCGATCCCGGTCCCGCCGACCAGTTGCAGGATCGGCGGTGCCGGGATCTTCCCGTCCCGCATCGCCCGCAGCATCTCCACCCCGGAGATCGCGCCGAGTGACGCCGCGGTCAGCGCCGGGTCGGACCAGGAGAAGGTACGGCTGCGAGTCACCTGCTGGGTCTCAGTCATGGACCGAGCCTCACACCACCCGTCTGGGTCTGTCAACGAGACCTAGCCCTCACTACGATGGGCCCCATGGCCGGATCGAATGTCGCGACGCACGACGCTCTGGAATGGTCGGTGGACAACTGCCCGATCGGCCGGGCGATGGAGATCCTCGGCGAGCGATGGACCGTGGTCGTGCTGCGCGAGGTGTTCAACGGCGTCCGCCGGTTCGACGACATGCGGGTCCGGACCGCGATCCCCCGCCAGGTGCTGTCCAACCGGCTCACCAAACTCGTCGACCACGGCATCCTTCGCAAGGTGCCGTACCGCGAACCCGGCGCCCGGCAGCGCGACGAGTACCGGCTGACCGAGAAAGGCTTCGACCTCTACCCGCTGCTGATCGCGATCCGCGACTGGGGTGACAAGTACCTCGTCGGCGAGGAGGGCTCGCCGCTGACCATCACCCATCGCGACTGCGGCGCCGTCGTCCACACCGAGGTGCACTGCGAGGCCGGCCACACGGTGGCGTCCCCGCGCGACGCCGTACCGCGACCGGGTCCGGGTGCCCGCCGGCGACGGGCGGACGACCGGTCAAACGTATGAAACAAAGGACTTTCGGGCCCTTCCCACAGTTCCCGGGCCGACCTCGGTAGGCTGCTTCGCGCGATGGACAACCTCGGGGGGAGGAGGAGTTGCGTGAGGCAGTTCAACGCGCCGCCCGGCTGGCCCGACCCGCCCAACGCCAGGTGGCGTCCGCCCAAACACTGGGGTCCGTCAGAGACCTGGCCGCCCGCGCCCGCCGGCTGGAGGTTCTGGGTCGACGAGAACGGTCGCCCGGTCCGCGGCCCGATCGGCCGGTACGGCGGTCCGAGCGTCTTCAAGCTCGGTGCGGTCGCGGCCGTCGTTCTCACACTGCTCGGCCTGGTGCTGTTCAACCCGCTCGCCGGAGGTGACGACAACACGGCGATCACCCCCGCTCCGTCGACCGAGGTCGAGACACCACCGGCATCGGAAGGTACGCCGGAAGCACCCGAAACCGCCCCTCCGACGACGACCGGCACGACCAGCCCGACCACGGCGCCAACGCCGCAACGCACGCACGAGCCGTCGCGAACCCCGACCAGCGCAACCTCGACCGAACCGCCGTCACCGGAACCGTCCACCCCGAAGCAGTCGTCCACGCCGAAGCCGATCGATCCGACGACGGCCCCGACCACCACGACCGCGGCGATCGTGTACCGGAACTGCGCCGAGGTCCGCGCCGCCGGCAAGGCGCCGCTGCACCGCGGCGACCCGGGCTACTCCCCCGACCTCGACCGCAACGGCGACGGCACCGCCTGCGACCGCGGCAACTCCTGACCTCCCGACCGGAGTCCCTCGTTCCACAGCTCCTGGGTCTGGACGATCCAGAAGATCGCGAAGAGCGTGATCAACGCACCCTCGATCCACAGCACCGCGTGGTCCCAGCCGAACAGTGCCTTCCACGCCAGCAGCACCAGCGGTACGACGACCATCGCGACGGCCAGCGCGGAGTAGCGGTTGGCCGGTGCGGAACGACTGTGCGCGGGATGCTCCTTGCGCCGGAACTGCTCGGCATTCACCAGCACCACCGCGATGATGCAGACGAACATCACCACGGCCGCCGCATAGTGCGCGTTGCGGGTGAAACCTTCCCGGTCCAGGAAGAACCAGGCGAGGCCGCCGCCGAAGATCGCCAGTGCGACGACGAACCCGAGCAGGTACATGGGATTCCAGTCCGCTCGCGACCGCCGGGCCCGCAGCACGAACACCGCGGTGACGACCAGGCACGGTACGCCGACCACGAACAGTGCGAGCATGTTGTTGGCGACGTTCGCCGCCGTGTCACCCAGGACCATCGGCACCGATCGGCACGATCCCTGGCCGGGTGTCGGTACCAGTGCGACCGCGGGGGCGAGGATGCCGGCCACGTTGAGCAGAATGTCCTCCCGCTCGGTGTTGCCCTTCAGCACCACCATGCAGACGCCGATGGTGATCAGCGCGCCGACGAAGATCGCCTGGACCGGGGTGTAGTAGTAGGCGCTGATCGAGGTCTGCAGGCAGCGCGGATTCGTCTTCGACCACTCGATCACCAGCGCCGCGCCGAGCAGGACGACCATGGCCACCATGGCCATCCGCAGGTAGCGGTAGGTCTTGACCGAGTATCCGGCGGGCTCAGCCATGTCGGCCCCCTCGAGCAAGCTCCCCTACATCTCGCAGTATGCGCCCGGGTGGGCCGCACGGCAGCGCGTGCGGCCCACCCATGTCGCGGTCAGCCGGCCTGCGCCGTGGTGTAGACGTTCTGCGCGTCGGTGCCGAAGTACGGACCGAACATCCAGGTCGGGACGAAGTTGATCTTGTAGCTGTTCACCGAGTTGACGATGCCGGCGCCGGTCGACTCGCTGAACTGCAGGAACCAGCCACCGCCGCTCGAGCCGCCGGTCATGTCACACGTCATGCCGATCCCGTTCGAGATGAACGCGTTGAACGTCCTGCCACTGCAGTAGATCAGCTTCGAGCCGTCGTACGGCGCCGCGGCCGGGTAGCCGAAGGCGTACATGTTCTGCCCGCGTGCCTGGTTGAACGCGATGCCCTGGCCGCCCACCACGTCGGTCAGGTTCTGGCCGTTGAGCGGGTTCACCACAGCGGCGCCGACGTCGTAGTTGATGTCCTCGCTGGCCACCCACTGCGGCGTCGCGTAGGTCTTCTTCGCCGTCCAGGTCCCGTACGGCGTGCTGCCGTTGTTGTACGCCGGGACGAACACCCAGTTGGTGTGGAACGCGCCGTCCAGCTTCACGCAGTGCCCGGCAGTGATGACGGTGCTCTCGTTCGCCGAGGTCACCGCCGTACCGGAGCACGACGCCGAACGACCCTGATAGGTGAAGAACACCCGGCCCTCGGTGCTGACGATCTTGCCGCCGCCGGTCCATTGGCCGCCGCCGCTGGGGAAGGCGGTCGGCGCGACCGTGGCCGGCCGGCCGGCCGCGACCACACCGGCCAGCCGCTGCTTGGGCTTCAGCAGCCGGTCGATCGGTACGGCGGACCGCATCCGCTCCGGTGTCCAGAAGCCGGCGACCGCGGCCTGCTCGGCCGATGTCAGCGCCTGCTCGTGAACAGGCACCGGTTTCGCGGTGGGCGCCGCGGTCGCCGTACCGGACAGCGGTACGACGAGGGCGACGGCGCAGGCGGTCGCCAGCAGGGCGGAACGAAGACGTAGACGCTTCATCTGCAGCCACTCTTTCCCGGCCGGTGGGCGTTCCGGCCGTCCTCACGGGAACGATCTGGCCGGACCGGTCTCACTGCGTCACCGGCCCGTTACATCTGGTGCGTCACGATAGGCGGAAAACCCCTGCTTCAAAAGCCTTCACAGCCTGATCGACTTCTTGTTCATGAACTCCTCGATACCGGCCGGGCCGAGTTCGCGGCCGATGCCGGAGCGCTTGATGCCGCCGAACGGGAGGTCGGCCTGCGAACCTCCGGCGCGGTTGAGGTAGACCATGCCGGCGTCGATCCGGTCGGCGACCCGGCGCAGCCGCTCGGGGTCGGTCCCCCACACACTGGCGCCGAGGCCGAACGGCGTGTCGTTGGCGAGCCGGACCGCGTCGTCCTCGTCCTCGGCCCGGAACACGATCACGACCGGCCCGAAGATCTCCTCGTAGTACGCGTCCGTCCCGGGCGCGACGTCGGTGAGCACGGTCGCCTCGAGGTACGCGCCCGGCCCGATCCGGCGTCCGCCGGTCCGCAGGGTCGCGCCCTGTTCGAACGCCTTCGCCACCTGGGCGGCGACCTCGTCCGCGGCCGCGATCGAGGCGAGCGGCGGGAGCTTCGTCTCCGGATCGGCGGGGTCGCCCGGGACGAAGTACTCCGCGACCCGCTTGGTCAGACGGTCGACGTACTCGTCGTAGATGCCGGCGAGGACGATGATCCGCTTCGGCGCGTTGCACGACTGGCCGCAGTTGCGCATCCGCGCGGTCGCGGTGGCGTTGACGGTCTCGTCCATGTCGTCGGTGTCGAGCACGATCAGCGGGTCCGATCCGCCGAGTTCGAGCACGGCCTTCTTCAGGTGCCGGCCGGCCTCGGCGGCGACCGCCACGCCGGCCTGCTCGCTGCCGGTCAGCGACACACCCTGGATCCGCGGGTCGGCCAGGATCGCCGGGATCTGCCGGCTCGACGCGAACGTGTTGACGTACACGTCGTCCGGGACGCCGGCGTCGCGCAGTACCTCCTCGATCGCACGGGCCGAGCGCGGGCAGATCGACGCGTGCTTGAGCAGGATGGTGTTGCCGAGCACCAGGTTCGGTGCGACGAACCGGGCCACCTGGTAGCACGGGAAGTTCCACGGCATGATCCCGAGCAGCGGACCGATCGGGCCCTTGGTGATGACGGCCCTGCCACCTTTGACGTCCAGCGGTTCGTCGGCCAGCAACGCCGGCCCGTTCTCGGCGTAGTACCGGAAGATGTCGACCACGATCCCGATCTCGCCGCGGCCCTCGTTGATCCGCTTGCCCATCTCCAGCGTCATGATCGCGGCCAGTTCGCCGGTCCGCTGCTCGAACAGGTCCGCCGCCCGCGCGACGATCCCGGCCCGTTCCTCCACCGTCCGGCTCCGCCACGCCGGATACCCCGAGTGCACCCGCCCGATCGCCTCCTGCACCTCCTGATCGGTCGAGTTGGCCACCTCTTCGACCAGCTCACCGTTCGCCGGATTCGTCACCCTGTACATGCTGCCCTCCGTCCGCTCACCTGTGCGCTTCGACACATACTGTATACAGTAGTCGCGCCATCAGATACCGCCGCCGTCCAGTCAAGCGGTGAGCGCGAGGAGGTCCTCCAGCGTCCAGACGTCGCTGACGCCCGGTGCGGAGTGGAGGTACTCCGCGACCCGGCCGACTGGCCAGGCATGGGCTTCGACCAGGCCGGTGGCGATCCAGCGGAGGTACGGGAGGGTCGGTGCCTTCGGCTCGAGGTCGGCGATGGTGCCGTGGGTCACGGTGAACATCGGTACGCCGTCCTGTTCGCCCAGCCGGGCCACGGTCTCGTAGCGACCCGGCCCCATGGTGTGGACCGTGTCGACATCCGGCAGGAGCCCGGCCAACCGCCGGGCGAACTCACCGCCCGGCTCCCGCCGCATCTCTTGGGCGGCCACGTCCCCCAACTGGTCCGGCGTCAGCAGATAGGCCCGCGCGGCCACCGACCCGGCTGCCGCCGGGTCGTAGAACGCGGACCCGCCGCCCCACACCCGCGACTCCCCCGCGAACACCAACCCACCCGGCACCTCGACGCCCACCATCCGCTCCGGGTCCCGCCGGTCCCGGCATCCCGGATAGACCCGAGCACCGCCTTCCGGCCGGCCGCCG
This sequence comes from Kribbella swartbergensis, assembly GCF_054784135.1. Classification (NCBI taxonomy): domain Bacteria; kingdom Bacillati; phylum Actinomycetota; class Actinomycetes; order Propionibacteriales; family Kribbellaceae; genus Kribbella; species Kribbella swartbergensis. The sequence continues at coordinate 373,755 of NZ_BAAGPM010000017.1, read as the reverse complement.
GCCAGATAACACCGGAAGCGATCGAGCGCGAGGTTGGAGCCATAGGCGACGTACCAGACTCGCTGCATCGTTCCTCTCAGGCCGGCAGTGGATGCTCCGCGAAGGCCTGCTCGGCCTCCGCCAGCACGATGCGGGAAGCATCACGGTACCGGCGATCCGCCTCGGCCGCCGTGTCACCCACCGCCGTCAGCCCGATCCGGCCGACCTCGGTCAGGCAGCTGATCATGTGGAACACCACCCCGACCTGCCGGGACTGGTCGAAATGCAGCCGGTGCCGCGCCACGATGTCGAACAGGTCGGTCGGCAGCAGGCCCTTGAGCAGTTCGGACTCGAGGTGGTCGGTCGCGACCAGGTGCTTCTCATGACCACCGGGGGTCAGGAAGAGCGCGGTCACCGGGTCGTAGCGCCCGTCGGTCAGGAACTGCAACGTCAGGAACGGATGCGTCGTCCCGCCCTTGCGCAGGTTCAGTTCGATCGCGTACGGCGTCCAGCCGCCGTCGGGCCGCCGTACGACGACGAAGTCGACCGCGAATCGCCCGAGCGCGCCGCGGCTCGCGAGTTCCCGCCCGATCGTGGCGGCGTGCTCGGTGATCAGTCGCGCGTACTCCGGCGCCGCCGGGAACACACACCCGAGATAGCTCTGCCCACTCGCGCCGCCGAGCAGTTGATCGTGGGTGGACAGCAGTTCGACCTGGCCGCCGGGCAGGACGCGGAGCTGGACGCTCGGGCTGCGCAGGTCGTCGCCGACGATCCGCTCCTCCACGATCCCGCCGTTCTCGGCGAACTTGGCGAGGTACACGTCGAAGGGTGTCGTCGCGGACTCCAGTTCCATCTCGTGCAGCCGCCGCAGCACCTCGTCCCGCTCCCCCGCCGTACCGGGCGCGGGCAGCCCCTTCAACCGGACGACGGCGTTGCCCGCGCCGGAGACGCCCTCGTTGAGCTTCACGATCGCGCTGTCCATGGCCGGCCGCTCGGCGCGCATCGTGAGCAGCGCGTCCGCGAGGTCGTCGAGGCCGTGCAGGTTCTCCACGCCCAGCGGGTGCGGTACGCCGACCTCCGCGAACAGCCGCCGGCATCCGGACTTCGAACCCAGTGGCGCCAGCCGCGGATCGGCGCCGTACATCGGGATGCCGAGGCTGATCGCGACATCGCGTTCGAGCTCGGTCGTGTTGTAGGGCACCAGGTGCGAGCGCATCGGGTTCGGGATCAGCGCGGCGATCCGGCGCAGCAACCGCGGCCGGGCCAGCAGCTTCTCGCTGAGCGAGATCGGCGTGGCGTCGTTGACCGCGACCAGTGACAGCCGGGCGCGCGCGTGACTCGGAATCACGCCGGGGAGCAGGGCCAGGTAGTACTCGACGATCTCGGGCGCGACCGGCATCGACGTCACGTAGACCATCCGCAGCCGCGGTTCCCGCAGCAGGATCAGCAGGAACAGGAACCGCTCCTCGTAGGCCTGCATCATGGTCCCGGTCCCGGCCGCCGCGGTCCGGTCCAGCGTGATCGACGGTACGACGACGACCGACTCGTCGTCGTAGTTCAACCGCATCGCGTCCCACACGCCGGCCATCCGTGCCTGCAGCCGGTCGAAATGCCGGTAGCGCTCCTCCTCGGTGAGCGCGGACAACCCGGGCGCCGCCTCGCCGGTCCCGGTCCACAACCCGCCGGTCATGACGCGATCCTCGAGTTGTCCAGGCCACGGATGCTGAACGCGTGCACGGTCCGGCTGAAGCCGCGGACCTCGCGGAATCCCGCGTCCTCGGCGACGACCACGTCCCCGGCGGCGCTGTAGACGCGTTCGGTCGCGAGGATCTGCCACGGTTCGGCGTCGGCGCACAACCGGGCCGCGAGGTTGGTCACGCTGCCGATCGCCGCGTAGTCGATCCGGCCGTCGAAGCCGATCGTGCCCAGGGTCGCGTACCCCTGCGCGACGCCGATGCCGAGCGCGAGATCGTGACCGCGCCGGCTCCAGCTCTCGGCCAGCCCACGGACCCGGGTCCGCATCGCCACACTCATCCGCAACGCTCGCAGCGGGCCGTCCTCGCACCGCACCGGGTCGTTGAAGAACACCATCAGGCCGTCGCCCGCGAACCGCTCGAGCGTCCCCTCGAACCGGAAGATCAGGTCGCCGAGCGCGTGGTGGTACTCCTCCAGCACGCCCATCACCTCCTCCGGTTCGCTCGCCTCCGCGAACGTGGTGAAACCGCGCAGGTCGCAGAACACGACGACGATCTCGCGCCGGTGACTGGCCAGGAACGACTCGTCGCCGGAATCGACGATCAGCTCGGCCAGTTGCGGGCTGAGGAACCGGCGCAGCCGGCTCATCCGCTGCAGTTGCGACACCTGGCTCTCGACCCGCGACTCCAACTCCCGGTTCCAGGCGGTCAGCTCGTCGGCCTGGCGCTTGATCGTGTCCTGGTAGCGCTTGATGCGTGCCAGCGACGCCACCCGGGCAAGCAGTTCGCTCTGGTTGACCGGCTTCGTCAGGAAGTCGTCCGCCCCGGCCTCGAGTGCCTTCACCTTCTGCTCGTCGCCACTGGCGGTGATCATCACGACCGGCAGGTACGCCGTGTCCACCTGGTCGCGGATCCGCCGGCACACCTCGTAGCCGTCGATACCGGGCATCAGGATGTCGAGCAGAACGAGATCGACGTCCTCGGCACCGATCAATTCCAGCGCCTGCTGACCCGAGAACGCTGTCAGTACGTCGTACCCACGCGGAGACAGAATCGCCTCCAGCAACCGCACGTTCGGCGCCTGGTCGTCGACCACAAGCAACCTGGTCATGGGGCCTCCCGGCCTGGACTGAGGAGCGGAGCGACGAGGGAAGGCCGGGAGCCACAGCCCCATGACCCGCCGCGCCGGAGGCGTGGCATCAACACAGTCATGAGGTGCCTCCGAGTCGGAGGAAGTCTCCTACCTGTTGCGGTAGGCGGCGGACGCTGATCGGCTTCTCGACGTACCCGGTGAAACCGGACTCGAAGGCACGCTCACGGTCGTCGTCCATCGCGAATGCCGTCACCGCCACCACCGGTACGTCGCGGGTCCGCTCACTCGCCCGGATCCGGCGCAACGCCTCGGCACCGTCGATCCCGGGCAGTTGCAGGTCCATCAGGATCAGGTCGGGTTCCTCCGAGGCCGCCAGCCGGACGCCGTCCTCACCCGAGGTCGCCTCGATCACCTCGTAACCGGAGAACCGGAGCACGTCCCGCACCAGCTTGAGGTTCTTCGGATTGTCCTCCACCACCAGGATCCGCCCTGGGTTCATCGATTCTCCCCCTTGTCGTCCCCTACGGCTCCGACCGCTCGCAGGGCGCGGAGCAAGGCGTCCCGGCTGACCGGTTTGACCAGGTAGGCGGCGGCACCGAGCGCGGCGCCGCGGGCCTGTTCGTCGACGATCGACACGATGACGACCGGGATGTCCCGGGTGCTGGGTTCGGCCTTGAGCGCCTGCAGGACCGCCCATCCGTCGATTCCCGGCAGCCTGATGTCCAGGACCACGGCGACCGGCCGGACCCGGCGTACGGCGTCCAGCCCGGACTGACCGTCACCGGCCACCGTGACCCGCAGCGCCGCCCCGGACAGGTACGCCGTGATCAGGTCGAGCGACAGCCGGTCGTCCTCGATGACGACCACGTCACCGACCGGCCGGGCCGCGTCCGGCCGCTCGTCGTCCTCCCTGCTCCGCAAGGAGAATCCGAACGTGCTGCCGACGCCGACCTCGCTCTCCAGCCACATCCGGCCGCCGAGCAACTCCACGATCCGGCGCGACAACGTCAGCCCGAGCCCGGTGCCCTCCTCCTGGGACGGCCCCCGGCCGCCCTGCTGGAACGACTCGAAGATCCGCTCGCGGTCCTCCGCCGGAACACCGCGGCCGGTGTCGGTGACCGCGATGTGCACCTCGGCACCGGCCCGGGTCGCCCGGACCACCACCGATCCGCCGTCGCCGGTGAACTTGACCGCGTTCGTCATCAGGTTCAGCACGACCTGCTTCAGCCGCAGCTCGTCGGCGTACACCTGGTCCACCGCCGGGTCGATCTCGACCCGCAGGTCGATGTTGTGCGCGGTGGCCCGTTCGCGCAGCATCGCGACGGTGTTCTCCAGCGGCCGGCGCAGCGGGAAGGTGGAGTACTCCAGCTCCATCCGGCCGGCCTCGACCTTGGACAGATCAAGGATCTCGTTGAGCAGTTCGAGCAGGTGCCGGCCCGAGCCGTGGATGTCGCGCAGGTACTCCTCCTGCCGCTCGTTCAGGTCCCCGAACATCCGCTCCAGCAGGACTTCGGAGAACCCGAGTACGGCGTTCAGCGGCGTGCGCAGCTCGTGCGACATGCTGGCCAGGAACTCGGACTTGTGCCGGCTCGCTACCTCGAGTTCGGCACTGCGCTGCTTCAGCTCCCGGAACAGCTGGGCGTTCAGCAGCGCAAGCGCGGACTGGTCGGCGAACATCTCCAGCAACGCCAGCGTCTCGGCCGAGAACTCGCCCGGCCGCTTGCGGCGGACGACCAGCGAGCCGAGGATCTGTCCTTCCCGCAGCAGCGGTACGGCGACCAGCGACCGCCAGCCCCCGTCGTGCAGCACGGACAGATGCGGATCGCGCTCGACCGCGTCGAGATCGGGCACCGCCAGCGGCCGGCCGAGCTTGGCCGCCCGGCCGACGAGCGTCTCGTCCAAGTGGATGCGGGTCTCCCGCAGCCGCTCGATCACGGTCGGGGCGGTCTGGTAGACGCTACGGACCAGGAAGCACTGCGTCTCGTCGTCGTACTCCATGATCGAGCCGCCGTCGGTCGCCGAGAGCCGGACCGCGTGCTTGGCGATCGTCGCCAGCACCTGGGTGACGTCGAGGCTGGAGTTGACCGCCTCGCCGACCTCGCGCAGCGCCTCCAGTTCACTGACCCGCCGGGTCAGCTCGGCGCCGCGCGCCTCCAGCTGCTGGACCAGCTTCACGCTGTTGACCGCCATCGCCGCCTGACCCGCGAACGCGGTGACGAGGTTCTGCTCCAACTGCCCGAACGGATCGACCTCGTTGCGCCACACCACGAGCGCCCCGACCACCGCATCGTCGATCAGCATCGGTGCGCCCATGGTGGTCCGGAATCCCGCGACCCGCTGCAGTTCCCGGCGTCCGTAGTCCGGATCGGCGAGTACGTCGGGAATCTGCTGGGTGGTGTGGTCCAGCCCGACCCTGCCGATCAAGGTGTCGCGATCGAGCGGTGCCGGGTGATCGATCGCGTAGCGAAGGGTCTCCTCGGACAACCCCACTGCCTTGCTCAGGTGGAAGTGCGAGCCCTCGAGGAGATAGATGTGTGCGGCCTGCGACCGGCAGAGCCGGCGCGCGCTCTCGACGATCGTCGTGAGCACCTTGTCCGGGTCACCGGCCGAGCGGCCGACCGCGGAGAGGACCTCGTTGGCCGCGGCGAACTGGTCGGACAACGCCGCGAGCTGTCCCTGGAGCCGTTGGTGCTCCACCTCTGATCCGGCGCCCCCAGCGAGCGCCCGCCCGCCCATCGCAGCCTCCCCCACCCCCAGGCCGCGCCAGTCCAGTCTCCCGCCGTTCGCCGCTGTGGGCAATCACCCCTGGGGTGACTGCCCACAGCGACCACGTCATCCGCGCTGGGTGACCGGATCAGATGATCGGCGTCTCCGGCGCGGTGGCCGCCGGCACGTCGGCCTTCTCCTCCTCGTCGAGTTCGTCGACGCGGATGCGGGTGGTCCAGCGGGCATCGGGATCCGGTTGGGGGATGGAGTCGAGCAGCAGCTGGGTGTACGGGTGGGACGGGTTGTGCATCACCGTGGAGACCGGGCCGCGTTCGACGATCTGGCCCTTGGTGATCACCATGACCTCGCCGCCCAGGTAGTAGACCGTGGACAGGTCGTGGGTGATGAAGAGCGTGGTCATGCCGTGCTCGCGCTGGAAGTCGAGCAGGATGTCAAGGAAGTGCTTGCGCACCTGGGCGTCCAGCATCGACACCGGTTCGTCGGCGATGATGAACGACGGCCTGAGCATGTGCACCCGGGCCAGCATGATGCGTTGCCGCTGGCCACCGGACAGTTGGTGCGGGTACCGGCCGAGCACGTTCTCCGGCTCGAGCCGGACCGCTCGCAGCGACTCCTCGATCAGCTCCAGCCCCTTCGACCGGCTGGTCGTCAGGCCGAACTTCTTCACCGCCTTCCAGAGCACCCGATCGACCCGGTAGAACGGGTTGAAGATCGCGTACGGGTCCTGGAACACCGGCTGCACGTCACGCCGGTACTGGTCGTACTCGGCTCTGCTCAGCTTGAAGATGTCCTTGCCGCCGTACAGCACCGACCCCGCGGTCGGCTTCTGCAGGCCGAGCACCTGGCGGGCGATCGTGCTCTTGCCGCTGCCGCTCTGGCCGACCAGGCTGACCACCTGCGGCGGTTCGGCCGCGAGCGTGAAACTCACGTCGTCGACGGCGGTGATGTAGCCGCCGGCCACCCCACGGGCGTGGAACCGTTGCTGTACGCCACGAAGTTCGAGTTCGGACTTCACGAGGCCCTCCGTCCCAGCCGTGGGATCGACTCGATCAGTTGGCGGGTGTAGGGATCCCGCGGATCCTTGAACACCTGCCGTACGTCGCCGACCTCGACCAGCCGGCCTTCGTACATCACCGCGACCCGGTCGGCCAGTTGCGCGTGCACCCCCATGTCGTGGGAGATCACCACCAGCGTCACGCCGAAGTCGGTGCGCAGATCGGCCAGCGACTGCAGGATCACCCGCTGGATGGTCACGTCCAGCGCGGTGGTCGGCTCGTCGGCGATCACCAGGTCGGGTTCGAGGGCGACCGCGATCGCCATCAGCACCCGCTGTTTCATCCCGCCGGACAGCTCGTGCGGGTACATCCGCGCCACCCGCGGCTCCAGCCCGACCTGCCCCAGCAACCTGGGGATCAGCTCGGGCAACGAGTCCTTCCGCGCCGGCGCGTGCTCCAGGATCACGTCCTTGAACTGGTCCTGCACCCGCATCACCGGGTTGAGCGAGTTCATGGAGCCCTGCGGCAGATACGACAGCGTGCTCCAGCGCAGTACGCGCAACTCCTCCCCGTCGACCTTCAGCAGATCCACCGGCGAACGCTTGGCCGGGTGGAACATCACCGACCCGGCCGTCACCTTGCCCGGCGGTTTCAGCAGCCGCAGCAGGGCGACCGCGAGCGTACTCTTCCCGCTGCCGGACTCCCCCGCGATACCGAGGATCTCGCCCCGGCGGACGGCGAGGTTCAGGTCGCGGACGGCCTTCACGTCGCCGCGGCTCGTGGAGTACGTGACCTCGAGGCCCTTGACCTCCAGCACCGATTCATTCACCGGCCACTCCTCTCAGCCGCGGGTTGTAGACCTCTTCCAACCCGATGTTGATCATGTTCAGCGCCGCGAACAGCAACGTCAGCAACACGATCGGTACGACGAACATCGGCCAGGCGCCCAGCGTCAGCGCACCGGTGTTGATCGCGTTGAAGATGATGTGACCGAGGTCGATCACCCCGCCCGGCCCGAGCCCGATCACCTCGAGGCCGACCAGTCCGAAGATCGCACCGAGCGCCGACGACGCGAATCCGACGCCGATGAACGGCAGCAGGTTCGGCAGCAACTCGGTGCCGATGATCTCCAGGTCACGGGCCTTCGTCACCCGGGCCAGATCGACGTACGGGCGGGACCGCAGGCTGAGCACCTGGGACCGGATCGTCTTGGCCGCGAACGGCCAGGAGAAGATCGACACCATCACGCCGACCTGGAACAGGCTGACGTTCTTCGCGTACGCCGACAGCGCGATCAGCAGCGGGAACGTCGGGATCACCAGCAGGATCCCGGTGAACGTGTTCAGGACCCCGTCGATCCAGCCGCCCTTGTACCCGGCGACGAACGCGACGACCACCCCGACGACGGTCGAGATGACGCCCGCGATCGCGCCGATCTGGAGTGACACCGACAGGGCCTTGACCACCATCGCGAACACGTCGCGGCCGAACTGGTCGGTCCCCAGCAGATGCCCTGGTCCCGGCACGAGCCACCTCTCGTACGCCGCGACCTCCATCGGATCCTTGCCGCCACCGACCGCCTTCGCGATCAGTGGGCTGCACAGTGCGAGCAGCACCAGCAGTCCGAGGATGATCAGTCCGGTCGCGAGCCGGCGGCTGTGCCGGATCGTCCGCATGACCGCCTTCATGAGTCTCATCGCGATCACTTCCAGTACTTGACCCGCGGGTCAAGCAACGGGAGCAGGAGGTCGAGCAGCAGGACGGCGGTCAGCACCGAGAAGATCGCTATGTTGGTCACTCCAAGGATCGTGTTGAAGTCGAGCTGCTGGATCGCGGTGACCAGCGTCGTCCCGAGACCCGGGTAGTTGAACAACTGCTCGACCAGCACGTTGCCGTTGAAGATGAACCCGAGCGAGATGCCGAACGCGGTGACCTGCGGCAGGTAGCAGTTCCGCAGCGCGTACCGGGTCAGGATCCGCGAGCCCTTCAGTCCCTTGGCCTCGGCGTACACCAGGTAGTCCTCGCCGAGCACCGGAATCATCAGCATCCGGGTGGACAGGATCCAGCTGAACGTCCCGATCAGGACGATCGACAGCCCTGGCAGCAAGCCGTACTTGAGTACGCTGCCGATGAACTGCGGCGTGAGCCCCGGACTGAGGTTGGAGTCGTACGCCGATCTGGCCGGCAGCATCCCGAGTGAGTACGCGAAGATGTACACCAGGATCAGCGCGACGAAGAAGTACGGCACGTGCGACAGCGCGATCGACAGGTTCGTCGCGATCCGCGATCCCAGCTTGCCACGCCGCCAGCCCGCGATCGCCCCGATCACCACGCCGAGGATCCAGGACAGCACCGCGGAGATGCCGAGCAGACCGATTGTCCAGGGCAACGACCTGAGGATGACGGTCTGCGCCGGCGTCGGGTAGTTGATCAGCGACGGCCCCATGTCACCGTGCAGGACCAGCTTCTCCATGTACTTGACGTACTGGGAGAACAGGTTGCCGTTGAGCCCGAACTCGTGCTGGTACCGCGCGATGATCTCGGCACTCGCCTGCTGGTTGTAGAGGTAGTTCTGCTGCAGGGTCTGGATCAGCGTCTGGATCGGGTCACCCGGAATCAGCCGGAAGAAGAAGAACGCGATGGTGAGCGCGCCCCACAGCTCGACCAGGTACAACCCGAAGCGGCGGATCGCGTACGCCGCCAGCGGATGCCGTGACAGCCAGGCCCGCAGCCCGGAGCTGGGTGCGGAGTCCTGCCTCTTGTCGACAGCTACCACCGGCGGGGCCTCCGCCGTCACGCCGGCCCTTTCTGCCCGGTGGCCTTGATCTTGGCGAGCACGAAGATGAAATGCGGCCACCAGTTCAGCGGCACCTCGTAGAGGTTGTCGTCGGTCGGCCAGTCGGTCCAGAACGTGGTGTTGAAGAACTGCGGGTACCCGGTCTGGATCACCGGCAGCAGCGGCAGCTTCTGGAGGTAGATCTCCAGCGCCTGGTCGAGCAGCGGTTTCGCCTCCTCGCTGTTCGGGTCCATCCCGGCCAGCTTCCGGGAGATCTCGTCGAACTGCGGGTCCCGGAACCGCATCTTGTTCTTGCCGGCGGCGTTCTTGCCGACCGGTTGCGCCTTGCTGCTCTCCCAGTCGGTGTACAGCTGCGCCGGGTCGATGGCGAACCCGGCCCAGCTGGAGTCGATGTCGTACTCACCGCGCTGGAACTTCTCGTCGTGCACGCTGCCGGACAGGCTGCGCAGCGTGGCCGGCACCCCGACCTTGGCAAGGTCGGTCTTCAGCACGTTGGCGATCGCGTACTCGTCCTTGTCGACCTGAGCCGGCGTGATGATCTCGAGGACGATCTCCTTGCCCTTGTAGGTGCGCTTGCCGGCCGCGTTCTTCGGGGCGATCTCGTCGAGCAACTGGGTCGCCTTGTCCAGGTTGTACTCGAACTTGTACTTGTTCGCCAGGTCGTCGTTCTTCCACTTGTCGTTGGTCGGGTAGTCGGCCCACGGATACATCGCCGGCGGTACCTCGACCTGCCACACCGACTTGCCGACCTTCTCCCGGTCCAGGCAGTAGTTGATCGCCCAGCGCATCTTCGGCTCGGCGATCACCCCGCGGCTCGGGTCGCAGTTCAGCCACAGCACCCGCGGGTTCGGGTCGTGGAACTGGGTGGTCTGCAGGGCCGGATAGCCGTTGTTGCGCAGCTGCTTGGCGTGCTGCTCGTCGATCGACCCGACGTCGAACTCGGCTCGCTCGAACGACAGCGAGGCCTGGTCGGCCTGCTTGGACGTGCTCTGGAAGACGACGTACTGCGGCTTGACGTCGAGCTTGTCCTTGTTCCAGTAGTTCGGGTCCTTCTCCCAGACGAACATCTTCTGGTTCCGGATCGCCTGCTTCAGCTTGTACGGGCCGGACCGGACCGGCGGGTTGTCCTTGTACTTCGTCGGGTCCTGCGACTTCCAGATGTGCTCGGGCTGGACGTTGATCGGCGCGCCGGAGATCGCGGCGATGAAGTTGTAGTGCAGTCGCGGCGTCGGCTTGAGCAGCTTGACCACCGCGGTCTGCGGGTCCGGAACCTCGACATCCTTGACGAACTCCTTCAGCTCGCCGCCGCCGCCGAACAGGTCGGGCCGGTCCTTCAGCCGCATGACGGTGAACCTGAAATCGTTCGCGGTCAGCGGGTGGCCGTCGTTCCAGTGCGCCTTCGGATCGAACTTCAGGGTCAGCTCGGTGTGGCTGTCGTTGTACTTGTACTCCGTCGCCAGCCACGGCGTCAGCTCGCCGGTCGCGAAGCTGAGGAAGAACAGCGGCTCGGTGGCCAGCTCCACCCCGGCGCCGCCCGGCGAACCGTTCGGGATCATCCCGTTGAAGCTGTCGAACACCGTGTACTCGACCTGGCCGACGATGACGGTCTGGTCCCGGGGCACCGGGATGTTGGCCTTGCCGATCTGGACCGACTTGGTCGCGGCGGGCTTGTTGTTGGCGGGTTTGTCGGAATACGAGCCGCCGGAGCCGGAGCAGGCGGCGAGCAGGCCGGTCAGCGCGGCAGCCGCGCCTCCCCCGACCAGGCTCCGCCGGCTCAGCTGGTAGCGGACCACATCAGCGACGTCTTCGTACTGGGGGCGCGGCGCTTCGTTCATGACGAAAGTCACCTCCGTTTTACGTTGCGCGGACAGGGCGATCACCGACCGAGAGGTGCCACGGACTATAAGTAGCGTTGACAACGTTGGCAAGAGTTCATTGCCACGTTGGAACAATCACGCCGAACGTGCAGGTCAGTCGATATACCAACCTCTGACAACGTTGGCTCGCTCTGCGTAACAAGACTCAGGCGGGGCGCACCGCGCCTCGTCACACGCCGCGTCACACGGCGGTCGTCTTCCATCGAGGTACGACGGCCGCACCGAGGCGGTCGCGGAAATAGGGGGAGACACATGACGAACACGGCCGTGGACTACGAGGCGATCAAGGACAAGCAGCGGGCCGGATGGGAGACCGGTGACTACCCGCGGGTGGGGAACACGCTGCAGATCATCGCCGAACTCCTGGTCGAGGCCGCCGACGTACGGGCCGGGCAACGGGTGCTCGACGTCGCGTGCGGTCAGGGCAACGCCGCGCTGGCGGCGGCCCGGCGGTTCGCCGAGGCGACCGGCGTCGACTACGCCGCCAACCTGCTGGAGCAGGGCCGCGAGCGCGCCGCCGCGGAACACCTGCCGGTGACGTTCATCGAGGGGGACGCGGAGAAGTTGCCGGTTCCGGACACCGCGTTCGACCTGGTGTGCAGCACCGTCGGGGTGATGTTCGCGCCGAACCACCAGCAGGCCGCGGACGAACTGGTCCGGGTGACCGCACCGGGCGGAAAGATCGCGCTCGCGTCGTGGACACCGGCCGGCATGGTCGGCCAGCTGTTCAAGACGGTGTCGAAGTGGGCACCGCCGCCGGCCGGAGTGCGACCGCCGACGCTGTGGGGCACCGAGGATCACCTGTTCGAGCTGTTCGGGGACCGGGTCGAGTGGGTCGCGCTCAACCGGCGCGAGTACGTGTTCCGCTACCACTCGCCGGAGCACTTCTCGGAGTGGTTCCGGGACTTCTACGGGCCGATCACCCGCCTGGCCGGGACGCTGGACGGCGAGGACCTCAACCAGTTCGCCCGCGAGTTGGCCGACGTACCGCGTCCCTTCGACTCCGCCGACGACGGCACGGTCGCCGCTCGCGCGGAATACCTGGAAGCGGTGGGAATCCGCCGCTGAGGGTCCACACTGGTGCCGGGGGCTCCAGTGGAGGGGGAACGATGGCGGAGATTCGGCTACTGGGGCGGCCGGTGATCGAGTACGGCGGGAAGCCGGGTCGCCAGCCGCGTGGACGCAAGGCGTGGGCGCTGCTCGGCTATCTGTTGCTGGCCGAGCGGCCGCCCAGCCGGCGCCGTCTCGCCGAGATGTTCTTCGCCGACGCCGAGGATCCGCTCGGTGCGTTGCGCTGGACGTTGGCCGAGCTCCGGCGTGCGATCGGCGTACCGGAGCTGCTGACCGGTGATCCGGTGGTGACCGCGCTCGGCAGCTCCACGACTGTGGACGTCCTGACGCTGAGCGAACCGTCGACGGCGCCGGAGTTGCTGCTCACGTACGGCGGGGAGCTGCTGGAAGGTGTGGAGCTCGAGTCCTGTCCGGAGTTCGACTCGTGGTTGCTGGTGGAACGGCGGCGGGTCGCCGGCGCGATCGAGGCGCGGCTCCGGCAGAACGCCATCGCGCTCCTCGCGGCCGCGCAGGCACGTGCGGCGATTCCCTTTGCCGCAAAGGCTGTCGAGGTCAATCCGTTCGAGCAGGGCAACCACGAGCTGCTGATCCGTAGCCTGGCCACGTCGGGTGACCGGGTCGGCGCGCTTGCGCAGATCGCGAGCTGCGAGGACCTGTTCCGGCGCGAGCTCGGCATCGGCGTTTCGGCCTCGCTGCGCGAAGCCGCCGAGGTCGGCGCGCAGACGGGTCCGCCGTTGCGCGGCAGGGCCGCGGCGGTCAGTCAGCTTCAGGCCGGCCGCGCGGCGATCGTGGCAGGTGCCGCCGACGCCGGTCTGCAGTGTCTGCGCCAGGCCGTGGCACTGGCGGTGCAGTGTCACGACAAGACTCTCGAGGCAAGGGCGCTCGCGGCTCTCGGTGGTGCGCTCGTGCACGCCATCCGCGGCCACGACGAGGAAGGCGCGATCGTTCTGCACAAGGCCTTGACGGTCGCCGAGGAAGCCGGTGAGCGGGCGACCTCGGTGCTGGCGATGCGCGAACTCGGATTCATCGAGGTGCAGGCCGGCCGGCGCCGGACCGGGGACGAGTGGCTGACCAAGGCCCAGTCGCTCGCCGAGACCGACGAGGAGTGTGCTGCGATCCTCGGCGTACGCGGGATGAACTCCTCGGACCGGGCCGACTACCCGGCGGCGTTCGAGCAACTGGGTGAATCGGCCGACCTCGCCGCGCGCTGTGGCGATCATCGGCAACAGGCCTGGTCGCTGTCCCTGGTCGGCAGGGCGCATCTGCTGCGATCGGAGTACAGCCAGGCCGCGACGGTCCTTGCCCAGTCGCTCGATCTGGTCCGGCAGGAACGCTGGATCGCCTTCCTGCCATGGCCGCAGGCGCTCGCTGCGGAGCTCGACCTGTATGCCGGGAAGCTCGACGACTCGGCCGAAGGCTTCGAACAGGCGTGGGCGTTGGGCTGCCAACTGAACGACCCGTGCTGGGAAGGGATGGCAGGCCGTGGGCTGGCGTTACTGCACGCGGGGCGAGGCGACTACCCGGGCGCGACCGAGTGGCTCGATCTGGCGCTGACCCGTGCGAGTCGCGAACCGGATCGGTATCAGTGGGTGCACGCGCAGGTTCTCGACACCGCCGCCGGCACGGCTCTCGAGCAGTCCGACGGCGTACGGGCCCAACGGCTGGCGACCAGCCTTTCCTCGGTCGCGGCTCGCTGCGAACTGCGGGAGTTGCAGGTGCACGCCCAGCTTCACCTCGGCCGGCTCGGCGACCGGCGGGCCGCCGCGGCGGCGCGATCGCTCGGTTCCGGCATCGACAACCCGGCACTGCGCGAGCTGACTCAGTCGTAGGCGGCGTCGACCAGGAGTTCGGAGCTGCGATCCGGCTCGTTCAGTACGGCGCGGATCACGTGCCGCTTGTCCCACCGGCCACTCGCCCACGCCAGCGCCTTGGCCAGGCCGTCGAACGTCGCCGCGTGCGGAGCGCCCTCGTCGTCCACCCACCACGACACCTCGACGCCATCCACGGTGAGCTCCTCGTGCTCCCACCACACCGCCGGCACTTCCGGGACCAGTTCGCGCACGATCGGCGGTACGTCGGCCGCCGTACCGTCGCCGTCGACTTTGCCCTCGGCAACTTCCTGGGCCATCGGCACGTCGAACAGGTCGCTCAACCCGTCCGCGGCCGCCCCCGCCGCGACGACGAAACCACCCAGATCCGTACGCTGCAGCCACATCGGGCCGTCGACCACGACCGCCCGGCGGGCATCGACGACCCGGGTCAGGCCGTCGCCGCCGAGCACCCGGACCTGCTCCGGCGCGTCGCCCGGGAAGAGCGGCAACGTGCCGAGCTGCCGCCACAACCGCAGCATCGAAGCCTCGTCGACCTCGCGTTCCGGTTCGGCGAGCCGGTCGAGCAGCACACCGATGCCGTCGGCATCGAGATCGCCGACCTCCCGGACCAGGCCGACCGCGGTCCGCACCTCCGGATCGAGCCGGGACGTCCACGCCGGCGCCTCGTCGAGGAAGCTCGCGAGCACCGGGTCGGCGTCCGGATCGGCCCGGCCCGCGAGTGGTTCGCCGTCCTCGAGCACGACACGTTCCCGGATCCACCAGGCCGAGTACGACGGAACGCCGAGCGCGCGGTCGTCGGGCCCGACCACACGTACCTGGGTGACCAGAGCGCGGCGCAGTTCGGGTGACGAGCCGAAGAGTTCGAGCACCCGCGGCCAGGCGTCGTCGGTGATCCAGTCCAGGTCCCGGATCGCGGTCAGTTCACCGGCCGTCGCGCCGTACCGGGATCCGTCCGGCGCCACGTCGTACGCCCAGTCCTCGATGCCGTCGAGGTCGCTGAGGGCCTCCGGCAACTCGTCGAGGGCGACGTCCGACACCGTGACGACGCCGAGCGTCGCGAGAACGCCCACCGCCTCCAGCGCCGGCAGACCGTACCGATCGAGCAGTGCGCGGTCGACCGGCGCGACCTCGTCCGCGTCGAGGATCGACTCGGCGACGGATCCGGGGACGACGAGCGCGTTGGCCGGGACCAGGTCGCCTTCGTCGTCGCGGAGTGAGAGATCGGCGAGCCACCACAGGCCTTCGGCCTGCGCCGGGTCGGCCGCCACCAGGCTCAGGACGGCGTGGGCGATCCGGTCCGGGTCGTCGGCCTCGAGCGAGTGCTCGACGGCGGTTCGTACGGCGCTGTCCTCGAGCAGCGTCCGTGGGGTCGCCGGGAGTGCACCGAGACGTTCGAGGGCCGGGTCGACGGCGTCGGGGTGGACGACGCGCACGCCGTACTCGCTGAACTCCTTGAGCACGTCGACGGGCAACTCGGGCCCCGGCAGGAGGACGCCGCGGACGCCACGGACGAGCCGGCCGTCGGCGAGCGGGACGGGGAGGGTGCCGAGCGATTCGCGCAGCAGCGCGTCCGTGACCATCCCGGCGAGCGAGGCGTAGAGAGTCCGCCACCACCCCGGGGATTCCTCCGGACCGAGTTGGTCGACCACCTCCGCGAGCTCGAGTCGCCGGACCTCGAGGGTGTCGAGAGCCGTGCGGAACTGCAGGCTCGACCGGATCAGGCCGGAGACGATCGGCGCGAGTACGGCGGTGAACGCCTCGTCCGCGCCCTCGACCACGACGGCGTCCCGAGGCCTGATCAGTGTCCCGTCGTCGACGGTCCGAAGGATCGGCGTCTTCGGCAGCAGTGCCCCGATCTCGTCCCGGACGGCCCGGTCCAGCGCGCCGGCGGCAAGGCCGGTCGGCACCAGGTGCAGCACGTCGTCCCCGTCCTCGGCCCGCTGCCGCAGCAGGTCGGCGTACGCCGTTGCCGCTTCTCGGACGAGTCGATCGGTCAGCGGCCCCTGCGCGACGTGCCGCCGGCTCGGATCCAGCGGGAATGTTGCCAGCAGCAACGCTGGGAGGCTGAGCGGTTCGTCGGTCGGCGTCGGTGCCTGGACGACGCCGGGGAGTTCGACGGACTCGTCGCGGGGCAAGGCCCAGAGGACGGACCAGTGCGGACGGGCGCGTTCCTCCGTCGGCCGGTCGGCCAGCAACTGCTCTCGTTCGGGTTCGTCGAAGACGCCGGCCACGCGGTGGACGTGCCATCGCGATTGGACGTCGTCCAGGACGCGGTGACGATCGGGGGTCTCGATCTCGATCCGTTCGAGACCGGGCAGCGCCAGCAGGAGTGCGTCCCCGGCCTGGTCGAGCAGACGCCGTACCAGAGCGGCCGCGGCCTCGTCGCGCAGCGGCAGGATGACGGCGGTGTCGTAGCCTTCCGGCGGCTCCCCCTCGGCCTCGAACGGCAGTCGCAACACCGGAACCTGGCCGTCACGTCGGCGTACCTCGGTGTCGAGCCCGGCCGACCCGAGCCCGGCGATCGCGGCCGCCGTGTCCGCCTTGGAGAACCGCACGCCACCGGTCCGGGACAGGATCACCGGCTCGTCGGTCACCGCGAGGACGGCGGAGAATCCGACGCCGAACCGGCCGACGGTTGCCTCGTCCCGCTTGGCCGACGCACGCAGTGTCGCGAGCGACTCGACGCCCTCGGCGGACAACGGCGTCCCGGTGTTGGCGACCACAAGCGTGTTTCCGCGGTACGAGAACAGCACCCGGCCGGGTACGCCGGCCCGGGCGGCCGCATCCGCCGCGTTCTGGGCGAGTTCGACGACGACCCGGTCGACGTACCCGCCCAGCGCCAGATCCTCCTCGGCGTTGGCGTCCTCCCGGAACCGCACCGGCGCCGCGGCCCACCCGGCCAGCACCCGTTCCCGAATCCCGGCCGTCCCGAACACGTCGTCAGTCACGGCCCGAAGTATGCCGGGTCGGCGGCCCGGCACGCTTGCCGATACCTCAGTCGGTCCTGACCGTGGCCCCCTTCGTCCCCGACCGGCCCAGCAGCAGGCCCAGGGCGATCATGCCGACGGCCAGCACGAGGTGCAGCCAGTTGTCGGCGTTGTTCACCGGCACGAAGTTCGCCGAGCTCTCGTGGTCGATCAGCAGGCCGTAGAGCCAGAGCACGGCGTAGACGACGCCGCCACCGATCAGGAAGGCCCTCGCGGCCGAGAACGTCCGGGCCATCGCCAGCCCGGCGAGGCCGAACAGCAGGTGCACGATGTTGTGCAGAATCGAAACCTGGAAGATGCCCAGCAGCATGGCATCGGATTGATGACCACCGAACGTCATCGTGTCGTAGTCTGTGGTGACACCGGGGATGAACCCGAGAACACCGACCAGCAGGAACACGACGGCCACCGCCGTCGCGGCCTTCTGGATCGTGGTCGCCGTCATGCGCCCGGCGTGTACGTCGGCCATCTCGCCCAACTCCTTCGGCCGTTGCAGTCCACCGGCCAACCCGGTGAACTCTGCCCGCCAGGTACCCCCGCGGAACCGGGCAAACCTGCCCGGCCCGGCGGATCAGGCAACGATTTCGACACGGCCGGGCCGGGGCCGGCTCCGGCAGGTCCCGGCTATCGTGGTCCGGTGATCCCACCCGGCAGCCGGTACGTCGCCCTCGGCAGTTCGTTCGCCGCGGGTCCAGGAATCGAACCGATCGTGGACAGGCCGGCCGGTAGGTCGGGCGGCAACTATCCGCACCTGGTCGCCGCCGAACTCGGGCTCGACCTGGTCGACGTCACGTACTCCGGCGCCACCACAGCGAACCTCCTCGACACCCCGCAGGACGCCGCCCCGCCACAGCTCGAGGCCGTCGGACCCGGCACCGCCCTGGTCACCATCACTGCCGGAGGCAACGATCTCGAGTACGTCGGGACGTTCCACCGCGGCAGCATGCTCAACACCCTCGCGAAACCGGCGACCCTGCTCGGCCGCCGCGTCGCGAACCGGATCCGCGCCCGGGTCAGCTACCTCAAGGACGACACCGCCTACCAGGCCGTCACGGACTCACTGGTGCGGGTCGTCGAACGGGCCCGGGAGCAGGCCCCGTCCGCCCGCATCCTGCTGGTCGACTACCTGACCCTGGTCGGTCCGGGTACGCGTCCGCGTCTCGACGTACCGCTGAACGAGGAACAACTCCCCAGCATCGCCATGATGGCGGACGGTCTGGCCGCCGCCTTCGCCAAGGCGGCCGCCGCGACCGGCGTCGACCTGATCGCGGCCTCGGCAGCGAGCCGGGACCACGGGATCGGGTCGGCCGAGCCCTGGACGACCGGATTCAGCCTTCGCCCACCCGGCCTCGGCGGGTTCGTGCCGTACCACCCGAATGCGGCCGGGATGCGAGCCGTCGCCGACCTGATCGTGCGCACACTGAAAACGTAGGCTCAGCACATGGACGTACGGCGGGCGACCGAGGCCGACGTCGACGCGGCGGTCCGCACGCTGGCCCGTGCCTTCGAGGACTACCCGATGACCCGGGCCTGCCTCGATCCGGACGGCTACCTCGACCGGCTCACGCAGTACCAGCGGCTCTTCCTCACCGGGATCGGCCTGCCACACGGACGGGTCTGGATCACGTCGGACAGCAGTGCGGTGGCCGCCTGGACGACACCGGCCACTCCCCCGGACGCCTTCACACCGCACGCCGACGCCTTCCAGCGGATCGCCGGTTCACGGGCGGCCCTGGCTGCCGAGTACGAGCAGGCGATGGGCATCTTCCGGCCACGGGAGCCGATGTGGTTCCTCGCCGTGGTCGGCGTCGACCCGGACCGCCAGCGCCAGGGCCTGGGGCGAGCCGTCATCTCGGCGGGCCTGGCCGCCGCCGATGCCGAGAACTCCGCCGCGTTCCTCGAAACCCAGGAGCCGGCGAACCTGAACTTCTACGAGTCCCTGGGCTTCACCGTCGTCGCCGAACTGGAACTCCCCCACCGCGGCCCGATCCACTACGCCATGTACCGCCCACCCCGCTGACGCTTACATCGCACGCCGATGCGGCACGGTGCCGAGTGGGCGCCGGCTCAACGCGCCCTGGCACTTTCGCGCTGGGCCGTGGGTTAGCGGGCTACCGCTGTGCGGAGCCAGTGGAGAGCTCGGCGGGCCGGGGTCGCCGGTTGCGTCGGGTGGGCTTCAGCTACGCTACGTGACTTCCTCGCGCGGCGAGGCTGCTTCGGCGGGATGATCGGCTCAGAGTTGGCGAAGTGGCTGAGCGAGACCATCAGGTTCAGCGGTTCCATGATTCCGTCCTCCGGGTGGGCGCCCCGTGCGGGTGCCTTTACCTGGACGTCGGAGCAGCTCACCGGATCTTGACACCGTCGCGGCGAATCAGCGGATTTCTCTCTCCGTCGCCAGGACGAGGCGGCGGAGGAGGGCCTCAAGGCGGATCCGATCGCTGGAGGAGAGCTCGTGGATCAGGGTCTGCTCGACGCGCTGGATCTGCTCGATGCCTTGTTCCCAGACCTTGTGGCCCGCCGGGGTCAGGGTGGCGACGACCTTACGACGGTCGTCGCGGTCGTGCGTACGCTCCACGAAGCCGCGCTTCTCGAGCGCGTCCAGGCGGTTGGTGAGCGCCGCCGCGGACATGCCGAGCTGCTTGGCCAGCTCCCCCGGTGTCGCGCGGTACGGCGCACCTCCGCGGCGCAGCATGTGGAGCGTCTTGAACTCCCACCACTGCAGCCCGAACTCGGCCAGCACCGCGTCCCGGTGCCGGTCCAGATACTTCGTCAGCACCTGCAGCCGGACGGTGATCCCCTCCACCAGGCGGTCCAGTTCCGGCACCTCGTCAGCCCACAGGTCCACATGCGCATCCACCCAGTCCTTCACGCGTCTAACCTTTCACCGACTGAAGGTTAGTTGTCAAATATTTCGATGTCGAAATATTCTGCGAGGACAGTCAAGCGCCTACCTGTGAGGACAGCCATGGTTCAGCTCGCCGCATCCGTCATCATCGAAGCCGCGATTCACCTCATGCGCGCCGCCCAGTGGAACGCGGCCACCGACCTCCTCCGCGCGGCCGCGACAGCCGACCCGGCCGACCAGCGCACCCTGGCGCTGGCCCTCGCCGAGGTTGCCGTCGACCAGGACTTCGCCCAGCAGACGCACCACGCGCCCCCGGCGCTCGTTGCCGCCTCGCAAGCGCTCGGAAGGTTGCCCGACGCAACGGCCGGCTGGGACCTGGGCATGGTGCACCTGCGCATGGACTACACCTCCGCACTGTTCGGTTCGGACACTTCCCTCGGCCCGGAGGAACGCGACCAAACCACGTCAGGCAAGCCGGCCACCGAGACCACGATCGTTCGGGGTGGTTCGATCGCAGCGGAGTTGTCTCAGCGCGCCGCCCGGCTGCGGGACGACGCGCCGGACGACGGCCGCCGTGGACTGGCCGCCTTCTATGCGGGCGTGATCGCAGACAACCTCCTCCGCGATCCCGAGGCGGCCTTCGCTCACTACACCGCCGCTCTCGGGCTCGGCGAGCGAGCGTCGGACGATCTGCTCACTTCCCTTGCGTTGCGGCATCTCGGGGATCACGCGCACACGGCCGGAGACCTGAAGCTCGCTCGCGAGCAGTGGGAGCGGTCGACCGAGCTCAGGCAGAAGGTGGGACACCTGCTGGGCGCGCTGGCTCAGCAGACGTTGATGGCGGTGTTGTTGCGCGACGAAGGCGACACGGCCGGCTCGCGTGCGCTGGCTACCGAGATCCATCGTTGGTCGAGTCAGCTCGGCCTGTCGTTCCTCAACCGGCAGACGGCCGAGCTGATGGCGTCGGATGCAGAACGCCAGCGGCCGGCCCGGCGCGGATGAGTGACCCCCCCCCGCAGGGCTCAGGTGCGGAAGGGGAGGCCGAATTTGGCGGGGACGCCGGGGCTGTAGGTGACATGGTCGGGCGGGCGGTCCAAACCGGTGAGACCTACGGACGCCAGCAGGCCGTCGTCTTCGAAGGTCACCAGCTCAGCTGCGTTCAGCGGCCAGGGCGGGTGGTGGTTGGGCAGGTACCAGATCCGGCCGGCGCGGGCGACGTGGAGACCCCAGCGCGCGGTGAGGAAGTGTTCGAGGGGACCTGGGTCGAGCGGCTCGCCCACGCTGATGCCGACCGTGCTGCCGGCCCGGACACCCGCCCACCGCAGGATCGAGGTGTACCGGCGGTGCTCGCCATCGGCCGTGAAGGTCATCCGCGCCAACCGGTACGGCAGGCCGAAGACGGTTCGGGCCGCCGCGACGACGGCCCAGCGATCGGCGTCGAGGCTGAGGAAGACCACGCCTCGCCGGCCTGAGGTGTCCACGGAGTACAGGCGAATGTTGGTCTCGAGGAACGTCCCCCAGTGCGGGACCGCCGGCCCATGGGGAAACCCGGTGTCGACCATCCGGAACGGCACCAGACCGACGTACGTCCGTCCCTCGATGACGTCCGGCCGGACACCAGGCGGGAAGAAGTGCGCGACATCCTCCGGCTCCACGGCCCAGTGCAGGAAGGTCAGCTCACGCCACTCCTGCCGCAGGATCCGCGGGCCCCGCAAGGCGGGTGCATCCGGCCAGATGGCGTCCACGGGCTCAGTCGGCGCTCGGCCGGACTTCGCAGGTCGGGCGGCCGTCGTCCAGCCGGCAGACGACGTACGACGTTCCGCCCGACTCCTGCGTCGCACGCCAGGGCATGACCGCATCGCCGCTCAGCAGGGCGTCGAGGGTCTGCAGTTCCGGATCGCGCTGCTCGGGGTGATGGCGGTACCCGGCCGCTCCGAGTGCCAGCGCGATCGCCATGCCGAGCAGGTTCACCTCGGTGGGCTGATCCGGAGCCACCGAATCGTCGGCGGGCTCGAGCCTGATCCCGTGATCGGGGACCTCGACGATCCGCGCGACGTACCTGCCGGCTGTCATGACTCCGAGCGTAGCCCCAGAGGCTGTCCGGTCCGGCACCTCACCGCGCCGGCGGTCCCCGATCGAGGACCGCCGGTGGCTCGTCCGGCCCTGGTCAGGATGAGAAGGCGGCGTCGAAGGAGGCGGTCGGCGGGTCGAACGCCAGCGAGCGGACGAACTGGACGGCTTCGGCGGCACCGACCAGGCGGTCCATCCCGGCGTCCTCCCACTCGACCGAGATCGGGCCGTCGTACCCGATCGTGTTGAGCATCCGGAAGCACGCCTCCCACGGGACGTCACCGTGGCCGGTGGACACGAAGTCCCAGCCGCGGCGCGGGTCGCCCCAGGCCAGGTGCGACCCCATCCGGCCGTTGCGTCCGTTGCCGACCTGGCGCTTCGCGTCCTTGCAGTCGACGTGGTAGATCCGGTCCTTGAAGTCCCACAGGAAGCCGACCGGGTCGAGGTCCTGCCAGACGAAGTGCGACGGGTCCCAGTTGAGCCCGAACGCCGGCCGGTGCCCGATCGCCTCCAGCGTCGCGGTGGTCGACCAGTAGTCGTAGGCGATCTCGGACGGGTGCACCTCGTGCGCGAACCGGACGCCGACCTCGTCGAACACGTCCAGGATCGGGTTCCACCGGTCGGCGAAGTCCCGGTACCCGGCCTCGATCATGGCCGGCGGAACCGGCGGGAACATCGCGACCGTCTTCCAGATCGACGAGCCGGTGAAGCCGACGACCACGTCGACGCCGAGCGCCCGGGCCGCCCGGGCGGTCGTCTTCATCTCCTCGGCGGCCCGCTGCCGGACGCCCTCGGGGTCGCCGTCGCCCCAGATGTGCGCGGGCAGGATCGCCTGGTGCCGCTGGTCGATCGGGTCGTCGCAGACCGCCTGGCCGAGCAGGTGGTTGGAGATCGTCCACACCTTCAGGTTGTACTTCTCCAGGATGTCGCGGCGGCCGCGCACGTACGCCTCGTCCTCGGCGGCCTTCCGGACGTCCAGGTGGTCACCCCAGCAGGCGATCTCCAGCCCGTCGTACCCCCACTCGGAGGCGAGCCGGGCCACCTCCTCGAACGGCAGGTCGGCCCACTGGCCGGTGAACAGGGTGATCGGTCGAGCCATGTCCTCTACTCCTTACTCGAACAGCTTCTTCTGGTACGACGCCGGCCGGGGGCGGACCGGGTTCGGGAGGGCAGGAGTGTCCCCGGCGGCGCCTGCAGCGCGGGGCGGCGACGGGCACGGTGACGGTTGCCGCCGGCACCGTGCCCTCGGCCGGAGGTGCCCTGCTTGCGCGGGTTTACCAGGGGATCAGCGGACGCCGAGCAGGTGCTCCATCGCCAACTGGTCCAGCTTCTCGAACCCGAGACCGCGCTCGGCCAGCGAGTCCCGGTCGTACTTCTCGTTCCGGAGGTCGTCGAGCGTCTCGCCCTCGCCCAGCGTCGGCTCGGACAGCTCGGCGACCCGGGCGGCGGCCAGCGCCTCCTGGACCTCCGGATCGGCCCGGAACGCCCGCACCTTCTCCCGCAGGATCAGGTAGTTCCGCATCGACGCCCGCGCGGTCTCCCACACTCCGTCCTCGTCCTCGGTCCGCGGCGGCTTGTAGTCGAAGTGGACGTAACCGTCGTAGCCCGGCCGGCCCTCGGATCCCTGCAGCACGTCGACGGTCCAGAACGCCCCGCGCAGGTTCCCGGCCCCGAAGCGCAGGTCCTGGTCGAACCGCGGACCGTGCTGCCCGTTCAGGTCGATGTGGTACAGCTTCCCGTGCCACAGCGCCTGCGCGATGCCGTGCGCGTAGTTCAGTCCGGCCATCTCCTCGTGCCCGACCTCCGGGTTGAGCCCGACCAGCTCGGGATGCTCGAGCTCGTTGATGAAGGCGATGGCGTGGCCGATCGACGGCAGCAGGATGTCACCCCGCGGCTCGTTCGGCTTCGGCTCGAGGGCGAACCGGATGTCATATCCCTTCTCGCGGACGTACGTCGTGAGCAGGTCCATCGACTCCTTGTACCGGTCGAGCGCGGCGCGGACGTCCTTCGAGCCACCGGACTCGGCCCCTTCACGACCGCCCCAGAGCACGTACGTCGACGCACCCAGCTCGGCGGCCAGGTCGACGTTGCGCAGCACCTTCGACAGTGCGTACCGCCGAACCGACCGGTCGTTCGCGGTCAGGCCGCCGTCCTTGAAGACCGGGTGGGCGAACAGGTTGGTGGTGGCCATCTCGACCACGATGCCGGTGTCGGCCAGCGCCTTGGTGAACCGCTCGAGCACCTGCTGCCGGGTGCTGTCGTCGGGCACCACGTCGTCGTCGTGGAACGAGATCGCCGCGGCCCCGAGCTCCGCGAGCTTCTCGACCGCGTGGACCGGATCCATCGCCGGGCGGACCGCCGTACCGAAGACGTCGACGCCCTGCCAGCCGATCGTCCAGAGACCGAACGAGAACTTGTCGTCCTTCGTCGGGGTGTAGCTGTTCATGCGGGAATCTCCTGCCATTGTCGGGAGGTCGAGCTGGCCTCGACCGCGGCCAGCACCCGCTGGACCCGCAG
The DNA here is from genome assembly GCF_054784135.1 of Kribbella swartbergensis. Classification (NCBI taxonomy): domain Bacteria; kingdom Bacillati; phylum Actinomycetota; class Actinomycetes; order Propionibacteriales; family Kribbellaceae; genus Kribbella; species Kribbella swartbergensis. The sequence goes on along the minus strand of NZ_BAAGPM010000017.1, from coordinate 349,271 downwards.
CCCGTCGGCGAACGACGGTGCGGGATCGGCTCCTTCGGCGATCGCGGTGACCAGGTCGACGACTTGATGGGTGAACCCGTGCTCGTACCCGAGCAGGTGGCCGGGTGGCCACCACGCTCCGACGTACGGGTGGGCGGACTCGGTGGCGAGGATCCGCCGGAAGCCGGCGGTGCGCGCGTCCTCGGTCGCGTCGTAGAAGTGCAGGAGGTTCATGTCCTCGAAGTCGAACGCGAGACTGCCCAGGCTGCCGTTGATCTCGATCCGGATCGCGTTCTTGCGGCCGGTGGCGAACCGGGTGGCCTCGAAGACGCCGAGCGCGCCGGAACCGAACCGGGCCAGGAACACCGCGGCGTCGTCGACCGTGACGGGTCCGCGCTCGCTGCCCGCCGTACCGGCCAGGCCGGAGTGCTCGGCCGCGACCGGGCGCTCCTTCACGAACGTCTCCAGCTGACCGCTCACCTCGGTGATGCTGTCGCCGGTGATGTACTGGGTCAGGTCGATGATGTGCGCGCCGATGTCGCCGAGCGCACCGGAACCGGCCTTCTCCTTGTCCAGCCGCCACGACAGCGGCGCCTCCGGATCGGCGATCCAGTCCTGCAGGTACTGCGCCCGGACGTGCCGGATCGTCCCGAGTTTGCCCTCGGCAACGAGTTGCCGGGCCAGCGCGATCGCCGGCACCCGGCGGTAGGTGAACCCGACCATCGACCTGATCCCCTTGGCCGCCGCCGTCTCGGCCGCGGCGGTCATCGCCTCGGCCTCCTCGACCGTGTTGGCCAGCGGCTTCTCGCACAGCACGTGCTTGCCGGCCTCCAGCGCGGCGATGGCGATCTCGGCGTGGCTGTCGCCCGGTGTGCAGACGTCGATCAGCTGGATGTCGTCGCGGCCGAGCAGCTTGCGCCAGTCGGTCTCGGTCTCCTTCCAGCCGAGCTTGGTCGCCGCGGCCGCGACCGCGTCCGGGTTGCGGCCGCAGAGCACGTTCATGGCGGGGTTCAGCGGCAGGTCGAAGAAGCGCGGCGCGCTCCGCCAGGCCTGCGAATGGGCCGCACCCATGAACGCGTAGCCGATCAGGCCGATGCCCAGGTCTGTCATAGCTCTCCTTCTAGCTCTCGAATGCTGTGGGCAGGTACTGGTCCACGTTGTCCTTGGTCACCACCGGCGCGTACAGCTGGATGGTGCGCGGCACCTCGACCTCCACCAGGTCGCCGAGAGCCTTCTTCTGCACCAGCAGCCGGGCCAGCCGGACGCCGTCCGCGCCCTGCGTGGACGGGTAGATGACGGTCGCCCGCAGCAGACTGTTGCCGGACTTGATGTCGCGCATCACGTTCGCCGAGCCGGCGCCGCCGACGACGAAGAACTCCTTGCGACCGGAGTTCTTGATCGCCGCCATCACGCCGACCCCCTGGTCGTCGTCGTGGTTCCAGATCGCGTCGATCTTCGGGGCCGCCTGCAACAGGTTCGCGGCCGCCTTCTCACCGGACTCGACGGTGAACTCGGCGGCGACCCGGTTGCTCACCTTCAGGCCGCAGTCGGCCAGCGCCTCCTTGAAGCCCTGGCTGCGGGCCTGGGTCAGCGGCAGCGAGTCGATCCCGGCGATCTCGGCGATCACCGCGTCCTTCTTGCCCTTCATCTCCTGGCAGATGTAGGTGCCGGCGGAGATGCCCATCCCCTTGTTGTCCCCGAGGATGGTGGTCCGGGCGGCGAACGTGCTGTCGAACTCGCGGTCCACGTTCACCACGGTGATCCCGGCCTCCATCGCCTTGATCGCCACCGGGGTCAGTGCCGCGCCGTCGAACGGCAGCAGCACGATCGCGTCCACCTTCTGGTTGATGAACGTCTCCACCTGGCTGATCTGCAGGTTCACATCGTTGGTGCCCTCGGCAACGATCAGCTCGATGTCGGAGTACTTCTTCGCCTCCGCCTGGGTGGCCTTGGTGATCGCACCCATCCAGCCGTGGTCGGCGGCCGGCGCGGAGAACCCGATCCGGACCTTCTTCCCCGGTTCGTCGTTCTTGCCGCCGGCGACCGCCTGCGGCGCCTGCGCGTTGTTGTCGTTCTCCTCGGCCTCCGGGGTGTTGCTGGTGCAGGCCGCCAGCGCCAGCGCGGTCAGACCGGCCAGGACCAGTGTTCGGGCGGAACGTCGGGACATCCTTGTCCTCCTTGGGCTATCAGCTGGTGGTGCGGGTCGCGGTGAGGCGGCCGCCTCCGGCCAGCCGCTGCTGGAGAAGGACCGCGATCACGATGATCACGCCCTTCGCCACCGACTGGGCGGAGATGCTCAGGTTGTTCAGGGTGAAGACGTTGTTCAGGGTGGTGAAGATGAGTACGCCGAACACCGTGCCGACGATCGTGCCGCGGCCGCCCGACAGCAGCGTGCCGCCGATCACCACCGCCGCGATCGCGTCCAGTTCGTACAACTGACCGTGGGTCGAACTGCCGGTCGTCGTACGGGCCATCAGCATCACCGCGGCGATCCCGCAGCACAGTCCGGCCAGCACGTAGAGGGCGACGGTGTGCCGCTGCACCTTGAGGCCGGCCAGGCGGGCGGCCTCGGCGTTGCCGCCGACGGCGAAGGTCCGGCGGCCGAAGGTCGTCCGGTTCAGCACCACCCAGCCGGCCGCGGCGACCAGCACGAAGATCCAGACCAGCACCGGGACGCCGATCAGCGAACCGCCGAAGAAGTCCACGAACCCGTTCACCGCGATGATCTGGGTCTTGCGGTCGGAGATGATTTCGGCCAGGCCCCGGGCCGCGGCCAGCATGGCCAGGGTCGCGATGAACGGTACGACCTTGCCGTAGGCAACGAGCAGGCCGTTGACCAGACCGCAGGCCGCGCCGACCAGGAGCGCGGTGCTGACCATCAGGATCCAGTGGTAGTCCTCGGCCAGCTGCTGCGTGGCCAGGGTGGTCGCCCAGACCGAGGCGAGCGCGACGAGCGCACCGACGGACAGGTCGATCCCACCGCCGGTGATGACGAACGTCATCCCGATGCTCACCACGCCGATGACCGCGGCGAGACGCAGGATGGTCAGCAGGTTGGCACCGGTCGCGAACGTGTCGCCGGCGGTGACGACGCCGACCAGACACAGTAGGACCAACGCCACCACCAGGCCGAGGTTGCGCCCCATACTCGACATGAACAGGTTGCCCGACCGCGGCGCCGCAGGCGGGGTGACAGTTGCCTGTGTCGACGCGGTCTGTTCCGGGGGACGTGCGATGTCCTTGCTCACACTGCACTTCCTTCCATCACCAGGTCGAGGACCCGGTGTTCGTCGATGGCTTGCGCGGGTCCGCTGTACACGGCCCGTCCCTCCCGCAGTACGACGACCCGGTCGGCGAGCCCGAGGACTTCCTCGACCTCGCTGGAGACCAGCACGATCGCCACCCCGTTGGCGGCCAGCTTGTGGATCAGGGCGTAGATCTCGGACCGCGCCCCCACGTCGACGCCCCGGGTGGGCTCGTCGAGCAGCAGTACGCGGCAGTCCCGCAAGAGCCAGCGGGCCAGCACGACCTTCTGCTGGTTGCCACCGGACAGGTTGCGGACCGGATGGTCCACGCCGGCCGGGCGGACATCCAGTGCCCTGGTCAGTTCGGCGGCCGCTTCCCGTTCGGCGCGGCCGTTCAGGAAACCGCCGCTGGCGAACCGCTGCATGGTCGACACCGTGATGTTCTTGTACACCGCCTCGTCCAGCAGCAGGGCCTGGCTCTTCCGCTCCTCCGGTGCCAGCCCGACGCCCGCCTTCACCGCGGACTGCACGTTGCCCGGGCGCAGCGTCATTCCGTCCACCCGGACCGATCCGGTCGCCGCCCGGCGAGCGCCGTACACCGTCTCCAGTACTTCGGAACGCCCCGAGCCGACCAGTCCGGCCAGGCCGAGGACCTCGCCGGCGCGGACGGTGAACCCGATCCCGGCGAACTCGCCCGGCCGGGTCAGGTCGTCCACCTGGAGCACGACGGGCGCCGTACCGGGGACCTCCCGGCGGGGCGGGAAGACGTACTCGATGGAGCGGCCGGTCATCAGCCGGATGAGTTCCCGGGTCGGCGTCTCGCGGGCGTCCAGGCCGGTCGCGACGGTGCGGCCGTCCTTCAGCACGGTCACCCGGTCGCCGATCTGGCGGATCTCCTCGAGCCGGTGCGAGATGTAGACGACCGCGACACCGCGTGCGGTGAGGTCGCGGATGACCCGGAACAGGTTGGACACCTCTTCGGGGTCGAGGACGGCGGACGGCTCGTCCATCACGATCAGCCGGGCATCCCGCGACAACGCGCGCGCCATGCTGACCACCTGCTGGCCCGCGGCCGGCAGCGAACCGACTGTCCGGTGTGTCGGGATCTCACTGTGGCCGAGACCCTGGAGGATCTCGCGCGCCCGGGTGGTCGCCTCGTGCCGGCGGCTGAACCCGAACCGGGCCGGCTCGTGGCCGAGGAAGATGTTCTCGGCGACGCTCAACTCCGGAACCAGGTCGAGTTCCTGGTAGATCGCGGCGATACCGCGCTGGATCGCGTCGGTCGGGCTGTTCAGCTGCACCTGCTCGCCGTTGAGGTGGATCGCGCCCGCATCGGGCTGATGGGCGCCGGTCAGCACCCGGATCAGGGTCGACTTGCCGGCACCGTTCTGGCCGAGCAGGCAGTGCACCTCGCCGGCCCGAACGTCGAGGTCGACGCCGTCGAGCGCCCGCACGCCCGGAAACTCCTTGACGATGCCCGTCATGGTCAGTAAGTCGGTCATTGTGCGACTCCTGCCTCGGCGCGGCCGATTGTGGTCGGGTCGACGAAGACCTGGTCCAGCGAGATCTGAGCCCCGCCGCGCACTGCCGCGGTGAAGCCGAGCTCCGAGCGCACCACCCGGCAGCCGCCGCCGTCCGGGGCGATCACGTGGTCGCGGATCGCCGTCTCCAGTGGTTCTTCCAGCCACGGCCCGAGGACGGCGAAGTAGCCGCCGAGCACGAGCACGTCCGGGTTCAGGATGTTCACCAGGATCGCTCCCCCAATCCCCAGCCAGGTTCCGACGTCCGCCAGCGCGGTCAGCGTCCGCGGCTCCCCCACCTCGGCCCGCGCGGTGATCTCGGCCAGCCGCTGTTCGACGTCCAGCGACGGGTCACGCACCGGATCGTCCTCGTCCGTTGCCTTGTGCAACAGTGCGGTCAGGCCGACGACCGTCTCCCAGCAACCGGTCCGGCCGCACCCGCAGATCCGGCCGGGCGGCGCGACCGGCATGTGCCCGACCTCGCCGCTGTACCCGTGCCCCCCGCGCAGCAGATGCCCGTTCGACACCACCCCGCCGCCGACCCCGACCGCACCCGTCAGCAGCACGATGTCCTGGACCGGCTCGACCTTCCGCAGCTCCGAGTACGCCGCCAGCGCGGCAAGGTTCGCCTCGTTGTCCACGCGCAGCGGGTACGCCGGTTCGCCCAGCCGTTCACGCATCTCCCGGACCACCGGGATCTCGCCCCAACCCAGGTTCGGCGCCAGCTTCAGTTCGCCGGTGTGACCTTGGACGAGGCCTGGTACGGCGAGTGTCACGCCGGCCACCTGGCCACCCCGGGCGTCCACGGTCGCCACCGCCTCACGAATCAGGCCGGCCAGGCGGTCGAGCGTCGTACCCGGGTCGAGATGGGCGACGTCGAGGGGGACGCGGCGGTCGCTGACGGTGTCGCCGGACAGGTCGAGTGCGGTGACGGCGAGGTAGTCGACGTTGATCTCGGCGCCGACGCCGCACACACCGGTGCCGTCGAGTTCGACGAGTTGGCCGGGCCGGCCGAGGGCCCGGGTGGAGTCGGCCGGACCTTCGCGGAGCAGACCGCGCTCGACGAGTTCGGCGACCAGACTGCTGACGGTCGCCTTGTTGAGGCCGGTGTCGGCGGCGATCCGGGCTCGTGACCGCGGGCCGAGATCGCGGACGTGGCGCAGGACGACGGACAGGTTGTTGCGCCGGAGCGCGACATGGTCGGCGGCGACGACGCGGCTGCCCGGACGGCTGCCACCGGTCAACGTCATGCGAGTCCCCACCCATCCACCGCTGTGAGCCCGATCACAGACTTCGTCTGTTGAACCAACAAACTAAGTACTGCGTGGAAACGGCGTCAAGATGCTGGGGTCAAGTTTTCGCCGACCGTACTGTGCAACCGCTCAAGCCAACTACAGGCGGGCACATCTCCAGGCGGCGGGTTGCGGGACGACTGAACGACCGGCTGATGTCCGGCCGGGTCTTCAGAACAGTTCGAGGCTGTCCGAGGCGAGGGTGATGACCGGGTTCTCGAGGTAGAGGCGGCAGGCGATCGCGTGACCGGCGCAGGTGAGCAGAGCCGGGCCGGCCGCGTCGACCACGCGGTAGGCGACCGGGTGCTCGCAGCGTTCGACGGCGCCCTCGTTCTCATGGTGACAGCCGAGCACGTGACAGGTGACGGTCTCGCCGACGTTCATCAGGGTGAGGCCGTGCTCGGGGCAGACACCCCAGCCGACGCCGCACCGCTGGCCTTCGTTCGCGGCCAGGCGGATCAGGTTGCCGGCCGTCGCTTCCAACTCAGTGGCGATCGACCTGAACGTGCTGGCGGCGTGGTCGAGATCGCGGCGGAAGCGCCGCAGTTCAGGTGATTCCGGCATCCCGCGAGTGGCTGCCTGCAGATTCTCCGACAGCGCCATCGCGGCGACGGCGATCTCGTCGACCCGGACCGGAGTGCTGAACTCGCCGAGCCTTGCGCCGTTGGTCCGGCCGTTCGTCCGCGCGACCGGCTGCTCAGGGGCGGCATCCGGTGCGGGCTCTGGGTGCTCGATGTGGTTCAGCTGAGGCTCTGGTTGCGGATCGTGACCATTGGTCCCGTTCGCCGCCGCGGTCTCGTTCACCGGGAGCCGACTCTCCTGCGCTGTCCGCCCGTTCATACAGCCTCACCCGTCCAATGCCTGGCCATCGCCATGCGCGCCCCCTGAAGTGCCTCCGGTGGCCGATCGTGCCATGGTTCCGGCGCTCCCGACCAGAGGAAATCACCCAGCGTCACCCACTGCTCCCCCTCCCTTGCGCAATGCAACGATCCGCCCCGGACTTCGGCCAGATTCCCCACTCAGCGTCGGCATAGTCACACGCTGAGCATTCCTCAACGTGCCTTTAACATTTCGGCACTCACCGTCACGGCGAGGTAGCAGTCAGGTGCCGCTCGAGGAACTCGCCTATCGGAGCGTGGGCCTTCACGGCCGAGGTCGGCGAGTCCTCAGGTAACTCTATGGTGAGCACGGGACGAGTCCAGACCACGCCTGGTTGCCGCTTTTGACATGAGACCGAGCAGGCAGGGGACATCCAACTTCTGACATACTCCGGGCGACTATCACTCTGAGACCCTTGGGGGGGTCCGTGTCCTTTCGTCCTGCTCACCTGCTCCGCCTGGCTGTTCCCGCCGCCTTGGTCGCAGGCGCACTGGTCACACTGACAAGCTCTTCCGGTTCCGCGGCCCAGCCGGGTCCGTACCGCCCACCCTTCCCCTCGACCCATCAGAGTGCGAAGGCCGAGTTCGAGCCGAACGCGGTCGTGGTGAAGTTCAAGAAGAAGGCCACGACCACCGCCCGCAAGGCCGCTGTCTCCAAGGTCCGCGCCACCACCCAGGACTCCCTGTCGAGCAGCGTCGTCAAGCTGAAGGGTGACGTCCCGGCCCAGGATCTGCTGAAGAAGGTCCAGGCCGATCCCACGGTCGAAGTGGCCGCGCTGAACTACAAGCGCCGGATCGCCGCCACCCCGAACGACACGTACTACGCCTCCCACCAGCGGACCTATCTCAACACCGTTCGGGTCCCGCAGGCCTGGGACCTGTCGAAGTCGGCCGGCACCCAGATCGTCGCCGTACTCGACACCGGCGTGGACGCCGGACACCCTGACCTGGCCGGCCACCTGGTCGCCGGCTACAACGCGGTGTCCAGCACCAGGCCCAACCCGGTCGACGACAACGGCCACGGCACCATGACGCTCGGCATCATCGCCGCCGGCGCGAACAACGGCGCGGGCGTGGCCGGCGTCGGCTGGTCCGTGAAGGCGATGCCGGTCAAGGTCCTCGGCGCGGACGGCTCCGGCCACGACGCGGACATCGCCGAGGGCATCGACTGGGCCGTTGCCCACGGCGCCAAAGTCATCAACCTGTCGCTCGGCGGTCCTGGCTACAGCTCGGTTCTGAGCACCTCGGTGGCGAACGCGATCGCGCGGGGAGTCGTCGTGGTGGCGGCGGCCGGCAATGACGGCACCGGCGTTGCGCAGTACCCGGCGGCGTTCTACGGAGTGATCGCGGTCGGCGCGACCAATGCCGGAGGCGTGAAGACGGACTTCAGCTCGTACGGCGACTGGGTGGACGTCGCCGCCCCAGGCTGGGACATTCTCAGTACGGGCGTCCGCGCGCTGACCCCGGCGGGGTCCCCGCCGTACTGGTACTGCACCGGCACCTCGTGCTCGGCGCCGATCGTCGCGGGTGTCGCCGCGCTGGTGAAGAACAAGTGGCCGGCGTTCACCCCGATCCAGGTCGAGACCCGGCTGAAGGCCCTGGCGCGCGACGCCGGCCCGCGAGGCTACGACCCGTACTACGGCGCCGGGATCCTGGACGCGTACGCCGCGCTCGGCGGCCCGTGGACGACGGACTTTCCGGCCGTCCCGGCGGACGGCAACGACCAGCCGGAGCGGGCCATCCCGGTGTCCACCGAGATCAGCACGACGATCGGTGTCGAGGGAGACGTCGACTGGTTCGAGGTGACCGCGGCCGAGGCCCGCAACCTCAAGGTGTCGGTGACCGGCCCGGACTTCGACAGCGTCTACGCGGTGAACATGGGTCCGCGCGTGGAGGTGTACGACGGCAACCTGCACTCGCTGGGCGGCACGGTCAAGGCGTTCCCGGACATCGACCCGGCGACACAGAAGCCGAAATGGGGTCCGCTGACCGCGTCCCTCGACGTCAGCGCGCCGGCCGGCAGCACATACATTGCCGTCAGCAACGACAACGGATCGCGCGACACCCGGCCGTACACGCTGACCATCACCGAGGACGGCAGGGGTCCGTCCACTCCCACCGTCGACTACCCGCTCCGCGATCTGCTGCCGGGCGACCTCTCGACGGTCGCGGATCTGGCCACTGAGCCGACGGTGACGTTCGCGCGCGATGTGGTCGCGACGACAGTCACCCCGAGCTCGGTCCGGTTGGTCAACGCCAAGAGCGGCGCCACGGTCGGAGCGACGGTGACCTACGACGCGACGACGCGACAGGCCGTCGTCAAGCCGTCGGTGCCGTTGATGGACAACACGCCGTACAAGATCGTCGTCAACGGCGTGCAGGAAGCCAACGGCAACGCGCCGCTCATTCCGGTCAGCAGTACCTTCTCGACGACCGACCTGGCTCCGCAGAAGCTGGTGTTCGACGGCAGCGGCGCGTATCTCGCCGCGACGCTCTCCTGGAAGATCCCGGCGATGTCCGACCTCGACCAGGTGATCGTACGACGGAACTCCGGCAGCACGGCGCCGACGCTGACGACCGGGACGCTGGTCTACTCGGGCACCGCCTCCAGCGTGCGGAACACCGGGCTCGCACAGGGCGTGACCTACACGTACGCCGCCTGGCTCAGGGATCGCAGTGGCAAGGTCAGCCCGGTGGCGACCACGCAACTGCTGGGCATGAAGACCGCGATCAGCACCACGTCGGCGCTGATCAGCTACGGCGGCACGATCACGTTGCGCGGGACCACGGCGCGGATCGACAACAAGGCGTACGCCGGGCTGCCGGTCAACCTGTACGTGCGGCCGAAGAACTCGTCGGCGTTCAAGCTGCTCGCGGCACTGAAGACGACGTCGACCGGAGCCGTCAGCTACGCGTACAAGCCGGCCGTGTCGTCGGTGTTCATGATGACATTCCCGGGCAACGGCGACCTGATGGGGACCCGCTCACCGGACCTCACCGTCCAGGTCGCGCCGACGATCTCCTCGGCGTTGTCACCGGCAACGATCCGGCTCGGGCAGGTCACCAAGTTCAGCGGGTACGTCGCTCCCGCGCACTACGGCACGCCGGTGTACCTGCAGCAGTACTCGAACAAGGTGTGGAAGTCGATCGCCTCGGTGAAGCTGAGTAGCTCGGGCGCGTACGCGTTCGGGATCAAGCCGGCCATCCGCGGCCAGATCGCCTACCGGGTCTGGTTCCCGGCCGATGCCGACCACGCGCAGGCCTTCAGCCCGTACCGGGTCCTGACCGTCAGCTGAAGCCGGGCTGTGCTACGGCAGGCGTTCTATCGTTCACTGTGAATTCTGTGGGGGTTCGAACAGCGTGAGACCAAAACGACGGCAGATCCTGATAGCGGGGGCAGCGGCGGCGGTGGCGACCGTCGCGTCGGCGGAGAGCTCGTCCGCCGCCGATCTCTACGGCTCCGGCCAGCTCGGCGACTGGACCATCCTCGGCCGGGCGATCTCGACCACGGCCACGATCACCTACGTCCGCGACAACGACGGCTTGTACATGTTCGGCGACAGCATCGCGGTCCAGGACGGCAAGGCCCTGGCCACCCTGCTGAAGAGCCGCACCGGCGCCAGTCTCGCGGTGCACAACTGGTCGGGACGGCCGACGGCGCCCGCCGTCGACGCCCTTCTGAACTGGGCCACCAAGTACGGCATGCCCCGCCGGATCCTGATGGCCACCGGCACCAACGACGTCTTCAACCCACCGGTGTTCGCCGCGCAGGTGGATCGCACCATGCGCATCGTCGGCTCGCAGCGCATCGTCTACTGGGTCAACACCCAGATCGCCCGGACCGCCAAACCCGCGTCCGTCCAGCTCGCGGATCAGCGCAACAGCGCCTGGGTCAACTCGCAACTGTCCGACGCCCAGAAGAAGTATCCGAACCTGCGCATCATCCGGTGGGCCGAGTACCTCGCGGCCCAGCCGTCCCGCCTCACCACGTTCCTGCGGGAGGGCGTGCACACCACCGTTCCCGCCGGCCAGAACGCCCGCAACGAACTCATCGTGCAGGCCATTCAAGCGGGCTGACGGCGGCTGCCCGCACCCTGAAGCGACCCGGTTGCAGCTATTGACATCGAGCGGGTCGGGGAAAGTGGACCAGACCTCTGGCATACTCCGGGCGACCACCGCTCTGAGACCCTTGGGGGGGTCCCCTTGTCTTTCCGTCCTGCTCAACTGCTGCGCCTGGGGCTGCCCGCGGCCATGGTCGCGGCGACGCTGGTGGCGGTGACCGGGTCGTCCGGCACCGCCGACGTGTCCGCCGAACCACGTCCGTTCCCGGCGAAGTTCCGCCCCGACAGAGGGGCAAGTGGACCCGCGTACGACGCGAAGTCCGTGATCGTGAAGTTCAAGCCGAAGGCCACCACCTCGGCCCGGAAAGCCGCGCTGGCAAGGGTGAAGGGCCGGCCGGATGTGTCCGTCACCTCGGACATCGTTACCGTGACCAGTGACGGGCCGGCTCCCGACCTGCTGAAGAAGGTCAAGGCAGACCCCGCGGTCGAGCTTGCCTCGCTCAACTACATCCGGAAGAAGTCGGCCACGCCGAACGACTGGCTGTACACCAACTACCAGAAGTACCTGCCGACCGTCCGGGTCAACCAGGCCTGGGACCTGAGCAAATCGGCCGGAACGCAGACGGTCGCCGTACTGGACACCGGCGTCGACGCCGGTCACCCGGACCTGGCCGGCCACCTGCTGCCGGGTTACAACACGTTCAACACCGCGTTGCCGCCCAACGACGGCGACGGTCACGGTACGGCGGTCACCGGCATCATCGCGGCCGGGACCGGCAACTCCATCGGCATCGCCGGCGTGGCCTGGAACGCCAAGGTCCGGCCGGTGAAGGTGCTCGACGACGGGGGCAACGGAAGCGACGCCAACGTCATCAACGGCATCAACTGGGCGGTCAAGAACGGCGCCCGGGTGATCAACATGTCGCTCGGCGGCGAAGGCGACAACCCGGTCCTGCACACCGCGATCAAGAACGCGGTCGCGAAGGGCGTCGTACTGGTTGCGGCAGCCGGCAACAGCGGAGTCTCGGCCCCGAACTACCCGGCCGCGTACCCGGAGGTCCTGTCGGTCGGCGCCACCAACTGGTACGGCGCGCTGACCGAGTTCAGCACGTACGGTGACACGGTCGACATCGCGGCACCGGGTTTCAACATCACCAGCACGGCGCCGCGCGCCCAGACCCCGGCGGGCTACGACCCCTACTACATCGGGCTCTCGGGCACCTCGTTCTCCTCCCCGATCGTCGCCGGCGTCGCGGCGCTGGTGCGGAACAAGTGGCCGTCGTTCACGCCGGCGCAGGTCATGTCCCGGCTGAAGGCGACCGCCCGTGACGCCGGGCCGCGCGGCACCGACCCGTACTTCGGCGCGGGCATGCTGGACGCGTACTACGCGCTCGGCGGCAAGTGGACCACCGACTTCCCCGGCGGCGGGGCCGATGGCAACGATCAGCCGTCCCGGGCGCTGCCGGTCTCCAGCTCGATCAGCTCCACCATCAGCACCGAGGGCGATGTCGACTGGTATGTGGTGAACTCGGCTGCGGCCCGCAACCTCAAGGTGTCGGTGACCGGACCGGAGTACAACCTCGACCTGCCGGTGAACATGGGCCCACGGGTCGACGTCTACGACGCCGACCTGCAGTCGCTCGCGCAGGCCGTGAACCCGTTCCCGGCCAACCCGACCGTCCCGGCACCGCTCACCGCGACCGCGAACGTCAGTGTGGCCGCCGGCGCCACGTACGTTGCCGTGCGCAACGACAACGGCTCGCGGGACACCCGCAGCTACACGCTGAGAATCAGCGAGGAAGGCGCCGGTGGGACGGAACCTGCCATCGCCTACCCGGTGCGTGACGTCCTGCCGGCCGACCGCGCGAGCGGAGCGGCGACCGGGACGCAGCCGGCCGTGACGTTCGCACGGGCCGTCGACCCCGCCACGGTGACCGCGAACACGGTCAAACTGGTCAACGGCAAGTCCGGCGGCTCCATCCCGGCCGCGGTCGACTACGACGCGGCCAGTAAGCGGGTCACGCTGATCCCGGGCAATCTGCTGGACAACACGACGTACCGGATCGTCGTTGCCGGCGTCCAGGAGGCGGGCGGCACTCCGCTCGCGCCGTTCAGCAGTGTCTTCACCACGGCTGACCTGGTTCCGAACAAGCCGGTGTTCGACGGAGCCGGGCTGTATGCGGCCGCGAACCTGGCGTGGAAGATCTCGCCGATGTCGGACCTCGACCAGGTGATCGTGCGACGCAACGTGGGCAGCAAGGCGCCGACGCTGACCACTGGCACGTTGGTCTACGCGGGTACGGCGTCCGCGGTGAAGAACACCGGGCTCGCGCAGGGTACGACGTACACCTTCGCGGCGTGGGTGAAGGACCGCAGCGGCAAGGTCAGCCCGGCCGCGGTCACCCAGCTGCTCGGGATGAAGTCCGGGATCGCGGTGACGACGACGTTGCTGAAGTACGGCGGGACGATCACGATCAAGGGCAGCACGCTGCGGATCGACAACAAGGCGTACGCCGGGCTGCCGGTCAACGTCTACGTGCGGCCGAAGAACGTGTCCACGTTCAAGTTGCTGGCGGCGTTGAAGACGTCGTCGACCGGCACCCTGTCTGTCACCCACAAGCCGACGGTGTCGTCGGTGTACATGCTGACGTTCCCCGGGAACGCCGATCTGATGGGTACCCGGACGCCTGACGTCACCGTGCAGGTGTCGCCGACGATCTCCGCGGCGTTGTCGCCGGCGTCGATCCGGTTGGGTCAGGTGACGAAGTTCAGCGGGTACGTCGCGCCGGCGCACTACGGCAAGTACGTCTACCTGCAGCAGTACTCGAACAAGGTCTGGAAGTCGATCGCGTGGGTCAAGCTGAGCTCGTCGGGCGCGTACGCGTTCGGCATCAAGCCCAGCATCCGCGGCCAGATCGCCTACCGCGTCTGGTTCCCGGGCGACACCGACCACACCCAGGCATACACCGCAAACAAAATCCTCACCGTCAGCTAACCACCAAGAATCAGCACGCCCCGGTCCACCGGGGCGTGCTGCGTTCTACGGGGCGTAGTGCTGGATGGCGTCTCCTGTGGACAGGTCGACCAGTGTGTGGGCGAGGGACCTGGCGTCGGCGAGGATCTCGTTGAGGTTGAGTTTGGTCAGTTGACGATCGCGGACGACGACCTCGCCGGCGACCAGGACCGTGACGACGTCGGACGAGCGGACGGAGTACACCAGGGCCGCCCTGGGGTCGTGGACCGGCTGGCAGTGCGGGCCGGAGAGGTCGATCAGGGCGATGTCGGCCTGCCGGCCTGGCTCCAGGGCACCGATCCGGTCGCCGAGGCCGGCCGCCGCGGCGCCGCCTCGGGTCGCGAGGCGCAGGGTGTCGGAGACGTTCATCCACTCGGCGTCCTGCTCACGTTGCTTCTGCGTCAACGCGACCATCCGCAGCGATTCCCAGACGTCGAGGGTGTTGTGCACGGCGGCGCCGTCGGTGCCGACGCCGACCTTCACACCGACGGATTGCAGCGCCTTGATCGGCGTGACCGTGCCCATCGCGAGCTTGAGGTAGACCTTCGGGCAACTGGCAACGGTAACGCGGTCGGCGTACCGCTCGAGGATGGGCAGGTCGGGCTCCCGGATCCCACAGCCGTGGGCGATCAGGGCACCTGCGTCGAGTACGCCGGTCCTCTCCAGGACCTGCACGGGTGTGACGCCGAGGCGGTCGACGGACGACTGCGTCTGGTCGTCGGTCTCGGCGGCGTGAAGATGGATACGGAATCCCTCCGCTCGTGCGATATCCGCCGTACGGCGTAGGTCGTCGTCGCTGACCGTGTACGTCGCGTGGGGTCCGAGGCTGGAGGTGATGCGCGGGCTTCGGCTTCGGAGGCCGCGGGTGGTCTCGATGGCGGCGTCGATGGCTTCGGGACCGACCGACGAGAAGAACGTGGGCGCCAGGTCGGCGCGGATGCCGGATTCGAGGGCCGCCTCGGCGATCTGGTCGGCGTGGAAGTAGTGGTCGACGAACGTGGTCACGCCGGAGAGCAGCATCTCGGCGCAGGCGAGTCGCGCGCCGACCCGGACGCGCTCGGGCGTCAGGTTCACCTCCATCGGCCAGATCCGCCGGTTGAACCAGTCGTCGATCGACACGTCCTCAGCCGCACCCCGCATCATCACCATCGGACTGTGCGTATGCGAGTTAACCAACCCCGGCACCGCCACCAACCCAGTCCCATCAACCACCTCCACCCCCACTCCTGCCCAAGCCGCTTCACCCCCATCACCCCAAACTTCCGGCTCAGCTCCACCCCGAGCCGCCTCTCCCCCGCCACGCTCCACCTCCGGCTCAGCTCCACCCCGAGCCGCCTCACCCCCACCACCCCGCACCTCGGACTGCGCTCCACCCCAAGCCGCGTCTCCCGCGCCACCCTGCACCCCGGACTCCGCTCCACCCCGAGCCGGCTCTCCCTCGGCACCCTCTGCCTCCGCAGACAAGGGTTGACCGATGACGGCCTGAGCAGCCGGGCTGTGGCCGGTGGGGGTGATGGCGGTGATGCGGTCGTTGTGGATGTGGATGTCTTGGGCCTCGTCGACGCGGCAGTCGCCGGACTTGGGGACGATCAGGACCGCGACGTTGCGGATCAGCAGGTGTGGCATCCGTCCTCCAGCCGGTCGGTCGTCGTACGCAGTCTCGTCCATGCGCCGGGCCATCCGGGCGGCCCCCGCCTCTGGCACGGCGTCGAACAAGGCGTGAGGGAACTCAGGGGAACACCTGTTCGAATCTGGGGGTATGGTGGAGATATGGCCGGTGATCTTCAGGGCTCGTTGCTGGATGCTTTCGAGGATCCCGCGCTGGGTTCGCTGGACGCGGTCCGGCGGACGGACCTCGGTCGCGGCGCGTGGATCGACGTACTGCCGCGGTGGCTCACCGGGGCGGATCAGGTGTACGAGCGGCTTGCGCGGGACGTGCCGTGGCAGGCCGAGCGGCGGCAGATGTACGACCGGGTGGTCGACGTGCCGCGCCTGCTCTGCTTCTACGGGGAGAACGAGAACCTGCCGTTGCCGATCCTCGACGAGGCGCGTGAGCTGCTCAGCCGGCACTACGCGGAGGAGCTGGGTGAGCCGTTCCGCACGGCGGGCCTGTGCTTCTACCGCGACGGCCGTGACAGCGTCGCCTGGCACGGCGACCGGATCGGCCGCGGGAACCACGAGGACACCATGGTCGCGATCCTCTCGGTCGGCGAACCCCGCGTGCTGGCACTCCGTCCGCGCCCCGGCGGCTCGAGCGGACCGGTCGGCTCCACGGTCCGGTATCCCCTCGGCCACGGCGATCTCATCGTCATGGGCGGCTCCTGCCAGCGCACCTGGGAACACGCCATCCCCAAAGCCTCCGGCCACGTCGGCCCCCGGATCAGCATCCAGTTCCGCCCTCGCGGCGTCCGCTGAGCCCCGTCCGGTTGCCGACCGGACTGCCGGGCCGACGGCCGCGTCATGCGACCGCTTGGGTGGTTTGGAGAGGTTGGTAGATGTGGTGGGCGGTGGCTATGTAGAAGCCGAGGAGCGGGACGCCGGCGGCTCGGCAGGTGTGGGTCGCGGCTGAGGCCCACTCGTTGTCCAGGGACGGCCAGGTGGGCGGGCCTGGGCGGCCCAGCGCCAGGAGCAGAGTCGTGCCGGGGGCCGTGCGGACGGCCGGCATGAACGGGGTCAGGGTCGACGTGCACACGTCGCCTGCGGCCAGGGAGCGCATGGAGTGCCCGAATTCGGACGGCAGGTCGCCGGAAGCCGGGGAGCGCGTGGACGGCCCGAACCCGGACGTCGGGTCGCCGGAAGCCGGGGAGGGAATGCGCTCGAACCCTGACGGCAGGTCGGACGCGGCCAGTGAGCGCGTGTGCTCGGACTCGGACGGCAGGCCGGCGGTGGCCAGGGAGTGCGGGCGGTGCCCGGACTCGGACGGCAGGCCGGCGGTGGCCAGGGAGCGGGTGCGGTGCTCGGACTCCGACTCGGACGGCAGGTCGGCGGCCGGGGAGTATGTCGGGTGGTCGGGCTGGGAGGGGAGGTCGATGGCGATTGCGGCTCGGTAGTGGGTGTTGGCGTCGCAGAGGACGACGGTGAAGGTGCCGCGGCGGCGGTCGCCGAGGCTCACCAGGAGGTCGACGACGTCGGCGGCGACCGTCGGATCGGAGAGTGGTTGGTCGGTCCAGGTCTGTGGGAGGTCTCGGAAGCTCATACCTAGAAGGTGCCGTCGTTCCGCCCCTGATTCCGGGTTGTCCACAGGCCAAAGTGGCCCAAGATTTGAGCGCTGAAGTGGATCTCCCTGCTGGGCCGCTGTGTTCCTAGGCTCAAGGTGGAGTCGAGCCGAGGGAGACCGGGATATGAGCATCACGACCGAGGGCAGCCGCAACGGGTGGGGCCGCGCCGCGAAGGTTGGGCGGGTGCTCCCGCCGGCCGGCGTTGCGCGCGACCTGGCGATGGCACAGTTGGTGAACTCCGTCGGGGACGGGGCATTCATCGTCACGTCGGCGTTGTTCTTCACCCGGGTGGTCGGGTTGTCGACGGCCCAGGTCGGCCTGGGACTGACGGTCGCCTGGCTCATCGGGTTTCTCACCGGCGTTCCGCTGGGCAACCTCGCCGACCGGAAGGGCGCGCGCGGCGTCGCCATCGTGCTGGCATTGACCACGGCGGCGTCGGTGGCGTCGTTCCTAATCGTCCGGAGCTTTCCGCTGTTCCTCGTCGCTGCGATCACGTACGCCAGCAGTCAGACCGGACTGACCGCAGCGCGTCAGGCACTGCTGGCAGGGCTCGTGCAGCCCGCCGAGCGGACCCGCATCCGCGCGTTCCTGCAGTCCACGATCAACGCCGGACTGGCAGTCGGCGCAGCGCTCGGCGGCATCGCGCTCCACTTCGACTCCGCTGCGGCGTACCTGACCGTCTTCGCTCTCGATGCTCTGAGCTTTCTGATCGCGGCCCGGCTCCTCCACCGAGTCCCGCCGGTCCCGGCCGTCACAAGGGTCCAGGGCGAGCCGCGCCTCGCCGTACTGCGTGACCGCCCGTACGCCGTACTCGCACTGCTGAACGCGATCATGCTGCTCTTCATGCCGCTCCTCAGCCTGGTCGCACCGCTGTGGATCGTCTCCCACACCGACGCGCCGGACTGGGTCGTGGCCTCGCTCCTCATCGTCAACACCATTGGAGTCACGCTGTTCCAGGTCCGGGCCGCGCGAGGCGTGCGAGACCTCCGCACAGCCACTCGGTCGATCCGGTACGCCGGAATCGCCATGCTGGCTGCGTGTGCGGTGTTCGCCGTGTCCGGCGTAAACCTGAGCGCCACGACAGCCGCCGTCGTACTGATCGCCGGTGCGGCACTCCTGACGCTCGGCGAGATGAAACTGGCGTCCGGCGCGTGGGAGATCAGCTTCGGACTGGCGCCCGCCGACAAGCAGGGGCAGTACCAGGGTTTCTTCGGCACCGGCCCGGCGATCGCCCGCATGCTCGGTCCGGCGCTGCTCACAACCGTCGTGCTCGGGTGGGGTCCGATCGGCTGGATCGCCGTCGGTGCACTGTTCCTGGGGACCAGTTGCGCAACTGGTCCCGCCGTACGATGGGCCGAGCGGACAAGGGCTGTCACCGTGGACGCCCCGCCGCCGCTGGTAGAGGAGAACGCCGCCTGATGGAGATTCCCGGACTGGTCGAGGTCACGACGTACGACGAACTGCGCGCCATCGTGCCGGCGCCACTGGCCGCCGCGGCCGGCAAGACCCGCAAGGAGCTGCACGAGCTGGACCGGCAGTGGCTGGCCGCGTCGCCGTTCTGCCTGGTCGCCACCTCGGCGGCGGACGGCACCTGTGACGTCTCCCCCAAGGGCGACCCGGCCGGGTTCACCAGGATCCTCGACGACAGCACGATCGCCATCCCGGAGCGCGCGGGCAACCGCCGGGTCGACGGGTTCGCCAACATCCTCACCAACCCGCACGTCGGGCTGATCTACTTCATCCCCGGCCGCGGCGACACGCTGCGGATCAACGGGCGGGCCCGGATCGTCAGGGAAGCCCCGTTCTTCGACGACATGATCGTCCGCGGCAACCGCCCGCAACTGGCCCTGCTGGTGGAGATCGAGGAGGTCTTCCACCACTGCTCGAAGTCGTTCCTGCGGTCGCAACTGTGGAAGCCGGAGACCTGGAACCCGGAGGCGATGCCGGCCCGGGCCCGGATCGCCAAGGCGCTGGAGCGCAAGGACGACGATCTGGCCGAGCTCGAGGAGTACTACGGTCCGGCGTACGAGAAGAAGATCTACGAGGTCAAGTACTGACCTACCGCGGACGGAGCAGGCCCGGATACTCCGTGGCGACGATGACACCTGACCGGGTCGGCCTCTACGGTTTCGTAGTGTGAGCACGACTGAGCCGACCACCACGCCGACCCTGGGGTCCCGGGTACGGCGGATTGCGCTGCCCGCGGTGCTCAGCGTGATCGCGGTGGTCGGTTCGTTCGGCGCCGCCAACGGCCAGACGGACCGCCGTGAGAGCGACTGGTTCATGGTGGTGCTGCTGCTGACCGCCACGGTGTCGCTGTACTGGCTGCGGAGCCACCCGATCCCGGTGCTGTGGGCAACGGTCGGTTCGACGCTGGTCTACATGCTGATGCAGTATCCGTACGGCCCGGTCGTCTTCGCGTTCGTGATCGCGGCCTTCACGGTGATCCGCCTCGGCCACCGGCTGGCGGGCTGGGTCGGCATCACGGCGCTGTACGTCGGTCACGTCGGCGGCCGGCTGATCCTCGGCATCAACGATGACGGCGTCTACCAGATCCTCCTCGTCGGCACGTGTTTCGTCGTCCTCGGATTCATCGCGGAACTGTTCCGCGCGCAGCGCGAGCGGGCCGTGGCGGCGGCCCGGACGCGCCGCGAGGCCGAGTTGCGGAAGGCCGGCGAGGAGCGACTGCGGATCGCGCAGGAACTGCACGACGTCGTGGCACACCACATCTCGCTGATCAACGTGCAGGCGTCGACCGCGCTCCACCTGGTCGACCGGCAGCCCGAGCAGGCCGGTCCCGCGCTGGCCGCGATCAAGGACGCAAGCAAGGAGGCACTGGTCGAACTGCGCTCGATCGTCGGGATCCTCCGGCAGTCGGACGAGTCGGCACCCCGGCAGCCGGTCACCGGGCTCGACCGGCTCGACCACCTGGTCAGCCGGACCTCACGCGCGGGCCTGGAGGTCCACACCGTCGTCCACGGCGAACCGCGACCGTTGCCGACCGGCCTGGACCGGGCGGCGTTCCGGATCATCCAGGAGTCGCTCACCAACGTCGTCCGGCACGCGAAGGCGACCGCCGCGACCGTTCGCATCCAGTACGGCGAACAGGCGCTCGTACTCCAGGTCGACGACAACGGCCGGTCCCTCACCGGTCCGCCGAAGGAGGGCAACGGCATCATCGGCATGCGCGAACGAGCCACCGCCCTCGGCGGCACCCTCACCGCCACCCGCACCCCTACCGGCGGCCTGCGCATCACCGCACAGCTACCGCTGTAGGCGGCGGCACGGGTCAGGGCATGCGGACGTGGGACGGGTTGAGGTCGGCCACACGGGAGACGCCCAGCAGAGCCATCGTGCGGCGGATCTCCTTGGTCAGGATCTCGGCGGCCCGGGCGACCCCGCGCTGTCCGCCGGCCATCAGGCCGTACAGGTAGGCACGGCCGACCAGGCAGGCGTCGGCGCCGAGGGCGATGGCGGCAACGATGTCGGCGCCGGACAGGATGCCGGTGTCGAGGTAGATCTCGGCGTCGCTTCCCACCGCCTTGCGGACGTCGGGGAGGATGCGCAGCGGTGTCGGCGCGCGGTCGAGCTGCCGGCCGCCGTGGTTGGAGAGCACGATCGCGTCGGCGCCGGCGTCGACCACCCGGCGGGCGTCCTCGACGGTCTGGATGCCCTTGACGATCAGCGGGCCGGACCAGATCGACCGCAGCCAGTTCAAGTCGTCGATCGTCATCGTCGGGTCGAACAGTGTGTCCAGCAGATCGGCGACCGTACCGTCCCAGCTGGACAGCGACGCGAAGGTCAACGGCCGCGTGGTCAGCAGGTTGGCCCACCACGCGGGGTGCAGCGACGCGTCCAGCACGGTCTTGGCGGTCAGCGTCGGCGGGATGGTGAAGCCGTTGCGTACGTCGCGCAGCCGGGCACCCGCGACCGGTACGTCGACCGTCAGCATCAGCGCCTCGTACCCGGCAGCGGCCGACCGCTTCACCAGGTCCTCGCCCGCGTCGCGGTCCTTCCACACGTACAGCTGGAACCACTTGCGCGCGTCCGGCGCGGCCGCGGCGACGTCCTCGATCGACGTCGTACCCATCGTGGACAGCGCGTACGGGATGCCGATCTGCTCGGCGACCTTGACGACCGCGTTCTCGCCCTCGTGGTTCATCATCCGGGTGAACCCGGTCGGCGCGAACGCGAACGGCAGCTCCGAGCGGCCGCCCAGGATCGACGTGCCCAGGTCGAGGTCGGACACGTCGCGCAGGATCGACGGCTGAAGCTCGAGCTCAGCGAACAGTTGCCGGGCCCGGCGCAGACTGATCTCCGCCTCGGCCGCGCCGTCGGTGTAGTCGAACACCGACCGCGGCGTGCGGCGCTTGGCGATCGCCCGCAGGTCGGGGATGGTGAGCGCCTTCTCCAGCCGGCGGTCGGTCGGGTTCACCGTGATCGGCTTCGGCCGCAGCAGCGGCTTGAGCTCGGACCATTTGGGTAGCTGTCGGTCGGTCATCAGTACTCCAAGGGCCGGCGGGCGGACCTGATCGTCCCTGGTCGTGTGGTCGGACCACAGCATATCCTGTGGTCCGACCACACAGGTAGAGTCGTCCGCATGGGGAACCGCGGGTGAAGAACTACGAGCTGGTCCTGCATCGGGTGGAGGCGGAGCTGGCGGCGGGGCGACTGCGGATCGGCGAGCGGCTGCCCGGCGAGCGGGTGCTGGCCGAGCAGCTGGGGATCAGCCGGCCGTCGGTGCGCGAGGCGGTCCGGGTGCTGGAGGCGATGGGTGTGGTCCGGACGGCCACCGGGTCGGGCCCCGAGGCCGGTGCGGTCATCGTGGCGGAGCCGGTGTCGCCGCTGACCGCCGTACTGCGGTTGCACCTGGCAACCAACCACCTGCCGATGGGTGACGTCGTCGAGACCCGGATCCTGCTGGAGTCCTGGGCCGCCCGGCAAGCCGCCGGGCGGCAGGTGGAGGCCGGTGAGCTCAAGCTCGCCGAGGACCTGCTGGACCAGATGGACGCCGACGGGTTGTCACCCGAGGAGTTCCATCTGCTCGACGCCGAGTTCCACGTGGCGTTGTCCGGCCTGGCGGGCAACGTGCTGATCGCGGCGGTGATGGCGTCGTTGCGGTCGGCGATCCACGGGTACGTCCTGGCCGCCGTACCGAACCTGCCGGACTGGGAGGCGACCACGGTCGGGCTGCGGGCCGAGCACCGCGCGATCCTGAAGGCGATCCGGACCGGTGCGCCGGACGCCGCCGCCGACCTGGTCACCGCCCACATCCGCGGCTTCTACCAGGCAGCCCGCCTCAACACGCCTTGACAGCGTTCGGCGGCAGACAGAGCGGGCCGGCGCAGGCCGAGGAAGACCGTGGCCGGCCTGGCCTGAGGATGGCTTAGCGTTGGCGCATGATTCGGGTGCTGCTGGCGGATGATCAGGCGTTGGTGCGGGCCGGGTTCCGGTCGCTGCTGAACGCCGAGGACGACATCACGGTGATCGGCGAGGTCTCGGACGGCGCCGAGGCGGTCGCGGTGGCGCGGGCGGAGAAGCCGGACGTCGTCCTGATGGACATCCGGATGCCGGGCACCGACGGGCTGGAGGCGACCCGCGAGATCGGCGCCGACCCGGACCTGGCCGACGTGCACGTGGTGATCCTGACGACGTTCGACCTGGACGAGTACGTGTTCGAGGCGCTGCGGGTCGGGGCCAGCGGGTTCCTGGTCAAGGACACCGAGCCGGTCGAACTGCTCCAGGCGGTCCGGGTGGTGGCGCGCGGTGACGCCCTCCTCTCCCCCGGCGTCACCCGGCGGCTGGTGGCGGAGTTCGCGACCCGGAGCCGGCAGCCGCACGCCAGCAAGGAACTCGACGTGCTCACCGACCGGGAGAAGGAGATCGTCGCCCTGGTCGGCGAAGGGCTGTCGAACGACGAGATCGCCGAGCGGCTCGTGCTGAGCCCGGCGACGGCCAAGACCCACGTCAGTCGCGCGATGATCAAACTCGGCGTCCGCGACCGCGCCCAACTCGTCGTCGTCGCCTACCAAACCGGCCTGGTCCGACCCGGCTGGCTGGGTTGACCTTCGACCCGCTCGCATCAACTTGGCCGACGACTACCGTCGGCTCGGCGAGACGGCCAAGGCCGAGGAGCACTTGAGTGCTGCGCGGGCGCGCCTGGACGTGCTGGGGGACGATGCGTACGGCGATCTCGTCCGAAAAGCCGTCGAGCATGTGACGGCAGCGCTTGCGGCTGGAAGCACACGCCGCTTGGAGTCCAACCCCAGCACCTGAGTACTCTGGCGGCGGTAGGCGCGGTCACTCCCGCTGGGCGACGCGGCCAACCGGCGTGGACCGGCAGTCTCGGGGTATGGATGCACTGGTTGAGGTCAGCGGGCTGACGAAGAGGTACGGCGACACCCTGGCGGTTGACGGTGTCGATCTGACGGTTCTTCCCGGGGAGGTGTACGGGTTCCTCGGGCCGAACGGGGCCGGGAAGACGACGACGCTCCGCATTCTCACCGGGCTGATCGCGCCGACCAGCGGCGAGGTCCGCGTGCTCGGCGGCGCACCCGGGCAGGCCGACGTACTCGGAAGGACCGGGTCGATGATCGAGTCGCCCGCGTTCTACCCGTACCTGTCCGGCCTGGACAACCTGCGGCTGCTGGCCGAGTACGCCGAGGTGCCGCGCCGGCGGATCGACGAGGTGCTGGAGCTGGTCGACCTGACCGACCGGGCCCGGGACCGGTTCTCGACGTACTCCCTGGGGATGAAGCAACGGCTCGGTGTCGCCGCGGCCCTGCTCAAGGATCCCGAACTGGTGATCCTGGACGAACCGACCAACGGGCTCGACCCGGCCGGGATGCGGGACATGCGCCGGCTGATCCGCGAGCTCGGCTCCGGCGGCCGGACCGTCCTGCTGTCCAGCCACCTGCTCGGCGAGGTGCAGCAGATCTGCGACCGGGTCGGGATCATCAACGCCGGCCGGATGGTTGCCGAGCACAACGTCGAGGACCTGCGCGGCGAACAGGAACTGGTCGTCCGGGCCGCGCCGCGGGACCGGGCCCAGTCGATCCTCACCGGCCTTCTCGGTGCCGGGGCCGTGCACCAGTACGACGAGACGCTGCGGGTGAAGGTGACGCCGGACAAGGCGGCCGAGGTGAACCGGATCCTGGTCGAGGCCGGGGTCGCGGTGTCGGAGTTGCACAGCACGGAACGGGCACTCGAGGACGTGTTCTTCGAGCTCACGAGCGAGGAGAAGGCCGATGTTCGGTAGTTACCGCGCGGAGGTGCTGAAGCTCCGCAAGCGCTCGGCGGTCTGGGTGCTGTTCGGCGCCGGGCTGGTCCTCAGCCTCGTGTTCGGCTACCTGCTGCCGTACCTGGGTTACGTCACGGGTGACGAGAACCCGCAGACCGACGGCGTACCGCGCGGCGAGGTGTTGCGCGGCATGCTGCCGGAGCGGGTGATGGACAACACGATCGGCGGCTATCCGGTGTTCGCCGGCGCGCTGGCGTTGGTGCTGGGTGCGATCGTGGTCGGCGGCGAGTACACCTGGGGCACGCTGAAGACGATCCTCACCCAGCGACCCGGCCGGAGCGCCGTACTGCTCTCGCAGTTCCTCGCCCTGGCGACCATGGTCGCCGTCTGGGTGCTGGGCATCTTCGCCGCCTGCGCGCTCTGCAGCATCGGGATCGCTGCCGCGGAGAACGGCTCGACGGACTGGCCCGGCGTGACGGCGATCCTGGAGGGACTCGGCGGCGGCTGGCTGGTGCTGATGATGTGGTGCCTGGCCGGCGCGGTCCTGGCCGTTGCCTTCCGCAACGTCGCGCTGCCGATCGGGCTCGGCGTGGTCTGGATTCTCGGGATCGAGACGTTGCTGGCCGGCGTGGTGAGCAGCCTGCTGCCCGATCTGGACGTGCTGTCCGACGCGCTGCCGGGCACGAACGCGGGCTCACTGGTGTTCAGCGTGACGGGTATGGCGGCCGCCGACGCACCGCCTGGTGTTCGCGATGCGGTCGGCGGCGGGCGAGCCCTGCTGACCTTGCTGGCCTACTGCACGATCTTCGCCGTACTCGCGGCCTGGACGACCCGGCGTCGCGACGTCACCTGATCCCTGCGTGGAACCCCGCGTGGACCAGGGCGAGCTCGCAGAACATCGCGTTCGCCCAGGAGAACCACTCCCGGGTGAAGACGGCCGGATCGTCGACGTGGAAGGACTCGTGCATCTGACCCGTACCGCCGGTGGTGTCGCGGAGGAGCTCCAGCAACTGCTGGCGCTCCTCCGCCGACGTGCTCGTCAATCCCTGCACGGCAAGGGCGATCGGCCACACATGGTGCGGCGGGGTGTGCGGGCTGCCGATCCCGACCGCGTGCTCGCCGCGGTAGTAGTACGGATTCTCGGCGCTCAGTAGCAGCTTTCGGGTGGCGAGGTACGTCGGGTCGTCCGCGGCGGCGTACCCGGTCAGCGGGATCGACAGCAGGCTGGGCATGTTGGCGTCGTCCATCAGCAGCGACCCGCCCATGCCGTCGACCTCGTAGGCGTAGACCCGGCCGTGGACCGGGTGCTCGACGATCCCGTGCCGGGCGATGCCGTCGTCGATGTCGGCCTTCAACGCCTTGGCCCGATCCGCCAGCGGCTCGTCCCGCAGCACCTCGGTCGCGATCTCCTCCAGGTAGCCCAGCACCACCGACGCGAACATGTTGCCCGGCACGTTGAACCCGAGCTCGGTCGCGTCGTCACTCGGGCGGAACGCACTCCACGACATCCCGGTCGGCCGGGTCAGCCGGCCGCGTCCGTCCCGGACCAGGGTGTCGGTCGGTACGTCGTCGTGCCGCTGGAACCGGTACGCCGACCTGTTCTCGTGATCCTGCTCGATCGTCCACACCTCGATGATCGCCTCGGCCGCGGCCCTGAACCGCTCGTCGATCACGTCGGCGCGGCCGGTGATCCGCCACAACCGGTAGGCCAGCTCGAGCGGAAAGCAGAGGGAGTCGATCTCGTACTTGCGTTCCCACACCCACGGCGACATCT
This sequence comes from Kribbella swartbergensis, assembly GCF_054784135.1. Lineage (NCBI taxonomy): Bacteria > Bacillati > Actinomycetota > Actinomycetes > Propionibacteriales > Kribbellaceae > Kribbella > Kribbella swartbergensis. The sequence continues at coordinate 323,051 of NZ_BAAGPM010000017.1, read as the reverse complement.
CGGTCTCGTCGGTGACGTGACCGGCGCCGTTGGCCTCCCGGTTGAACGCGTTCGCGTACGGGTCCAGGACGACGTACTCGAGTTGCCGGTGCAGGACGCCGATCAGCACGACCTGCAGCGCTGGGTCCAGCGGGCACAGCAGCAGGTACGGCCGGAGCTGGGCCGCCGAGTCGCGCAACCACATCGCCGGGATGTCGCCGGTGAGCACGAACGTCGTCCCGTCCGGGAGCCGCTCGGCGACCGCGGGCAGGTTCTCCGCCATCGACCGCCGGACCATTTCCGCGATCACCGCGTCCCCGGTCGCCCGGCGAACCTCCTCGGCGGCCCGGCCCAGCACCTCGGCATCGATCATCAACAACGTCACCTTTCACCAACGAGTTCGCGTTCCGGCAGCACCGACGGGTTCGGCGAGAAAGTTCGGTCCAGGACCAGGCTGGCGGCGCCGATCGCGCCGACGTCGGCGCCGAGCGCCGTACCTGCGACCGTGAAGGGGTGGACGGCGCGGACCAGGAAGCGTTCTTCCAGCGCGGCCTGCACGGCGTCGCCGAAGAACGGGGCCAGCTGCTCCCAGTGCGGACCGCCGAACACGACCCGCTCGAGGTCGAGCAGGTTCGCGATGTCCTCGACCACCTTGGCGATCCGCTCGGCCAGGGCGGCAACGATCTCCCGCGCGACGCCCGGGCCCTGCCCCGCCACCGAGCACAGCCGGGCGAACGCCGCGTCGACCGCCTGCCGGTCGTCCAGATCGATGCCCTGGGCAAGTACTCCGGCCTGGACCGCCTGCTGCACCAGGTACCGCGGCTGACTCGTCTCGCCGGCACAGCCGCGCCGGCCGCAGTAGCAGACCGGGCCGTCCGGGTCGACGATCACGTGACCGATCTCGCCGACGTTGCTGGACGAGCCGCGGACGACCTCGTCGCCGATCACGAGTCCGGCCCCGATCCCGGTGCCGAGGTAGAAGAACACGAAGCTGCCGCGTCCGTTCGGACCACCGGCCCACTTCTCCGCCGACGCCGCGGCGGTCACGTCCTTGTCCAGCAGGACCGGCAGACCGGTCCGCTCACGCAGTGCGTCCCGCAACGGCACGAGATGCCAGGCGGCCAGGTTCGGCGGATCGACGACGACACCACGCTCGACGTCGATCGGTCCCGGCGCGGCGATCCCGGCGCCGACCACACGCTCCCGTGGGGCACCGGCTTCGGCGATGACGTGCTCGACCGTCGCGGCGATTCCGTCGATCAGTACCTCGGGGTTGTCGCCGTACGGCGTCTCCATCCGTCGCCGGGCCACGACATCACCGGTCAGGTCGAGCACCACGACCGTGACCACCGCGGGGTCGAGATGGACGCCGACGGCGTACTGGCCGGTGGGTTCGAGTTCGAGCAACGTCCGTGGCTTCCCGAGCCCGTTGCTCTTCTGCCGGCCGGCCTCACGGACGAGACCGGCCTCGAGCAGCCGGCGGGTGATGTTCGAGATCGCCTGCCCGGAGAGCCCGGTCGCCTCGGCGAGTTCCACCCGGCTCAGTTTCTCGTCGGTACGGCGGATCGCGTCGAGCACGACGGCGTCGTTGAACCCGCCGACCCGATCCAGGTTCGTCCCCCGGCGTACGGCCACAAATCCCCCAGACTCACGGTGAAACCGGATCAGCGACCCACGGACGTGACCAGTCATAGTGGATCGTCTCGGCGCCGGATCGCCACGTGGTCGGCGTGGTGTTCACCAGCCAGTCGACCGGCTCGATCCCGGACGCGTCGCCACCACTGAGCGCCAACCGTATACCTTCGCTCAGCGCGCGGTCCGACTGCTCCGTCCGCGCGGCCGGATCGACCGAGACGAACAGCGCCGTACCCGATCGGGCGACCAGGTCGAGGAAGCGCCGGTTCAGCTCCCAGGGCGTCTCCGGCGTACACGGCACACAATCGGCGTCGACGGTGAAGAACCGGTTGTGCTGCGGCAACCGGAACGCGAGCGTGTTCACGCCCATCTTCCGGGTCCGCTCCCAGTCGCGTCCGGAGGTGTCGTCACCGGTCCGCTGGACGTCGACCAGCCCGGCCGCGAGGTGGCCGACGGTATTGCAGCCGATCAGTACGACGTCGCGCGCGGCCGACCGGACCTCGCGGTAGAACGCCAGCACGATCTCGGCCGTCGTCCGCGTCGGGTCGTGGAACCGCCAGCCGCTGCTGGTCAGCTCCGACCCCATCGCGGGTCCGAAGCATCCGAACACGTCATACGTGCTGAAGTCGTGCTTGACCAGCTCGAAGCCCCAGTCCTTGAACCGCTGCAGATCCGTGCGGACGAGGTCCAGGACCTCCGGGTACGAAGGGTCGAGCGCCCGGCCGTCCCCGACGCCGGCACGCCCCCACCGACCGGGCTCGCGGACCTGGAGCGGGCGGAACCACAGACCGGGACGCGCACCGATCGCCTTGATCGCGGCGGCGGTGCCGGCCATGTCGTCGAAGACTCCTGGAGTGCCGACGTCCCACGGCCCGCCCGACGCGATCCCGCCCGGGTACCAGCCGTCGTCGACCACGCTGAACGGTTTGACCGGGTGACCGTCGGCGAGCTCGACGATGGTGGTCGCGTCCTGGAGGACGGCCTTCTCGTCGAAGTTCTCGCCGTACGCGTAGTACCAGTTGTTCGCCCCGACCACCGGCGCGGGCTCAGGTCGCGCCGGTAGCCGGGAACTCATGGCGGCGACCGCAGCGTGCAGGGTCAGCCACGGGGTGCCGGCGTCGTCGAACCGCCGTACGGTCGCGGCGGTGAGAGTCCGGCCGCCGAGCTGGGTCGGGCCGCCGCCGTTGCGGAGGTCGAGCCAGAGCGTGAAGCCGCCGGCGTCGACCGTCCACGAGCAGAACGCGTTCGGCTGGACGTCGACGCCGGCGCCGGTGGTGCGGCCGGTGCGCGGGTCGTGCGCCAGGAAGTACCACGGCAGCAGTCGCTCGGGTTGCTGGTGCCGCCACTGCAGGTCGCCGTACGAGCGTTCCCAGGCGTCGCCGAGGATCATGGCCTCGGCGGGCAGCGGTTCGGACCAGCGGATCGCGACGCGGGAGACGGTGTGCGCGCCGACCTCGACGGAGCCGTCGGACCAGCGCACTTGCACACCGGCCGCCGACCAGACGGCGCCGGTGCGGACGGCTGTGGTCAGGGTGTCCGAGGGGCCGACCTGGACGAAGACCGCGCTCGGTTCGTTCACCTGACTCCCTTGCGGACGGAATTTCCCCACGGACTTTAGTTAGTCGTCGGAGACAGCGTCAAGGCTCTCCACAGCCGCGACCAGACGGTCGACATCGGAGTGGTCGGTGTACGGCGCGAGGCCGGCTCGGACGGCTCCCGCGGCGCCCAGACCGAGGTGGCGGGCCGGCTCGTAGGCGTAGAACGAACCGGCCGGCGCGTTCACGTTCACGGCCGCGAGACGCTCCGCGACCGCTGACGGCGTCCAGCCGTCCACAGTGAAGAGCAGTGTCGGCGTACGGCGTGACGCGTGGCCGTAGAGCTTCACACCGGGGATCGCGGCCAGCCGCGCCTCCAGCTCGTCCCGCAGGTTGTCCTCGTACTCCTCGACGAGCGCCAGCGAGCTCTGCAACCGCTCGCGTCGAGTCGACCCGGTGCCGCCGAGCCCAGCCAGGAAGTCGACGGCCGCGGTGGTGCCGGCGAGCAACTCGTACGGCAGCGTGCCCAGCTCGAAGCGCTCCGGTACGACGTCCGTCGCGGGCGCGAGCTTGTCCGGCCGCAGCGTCTCCAGCAGCTCCGGCGAAGCGGTGAGCGCACCGAGATGCGGGCCGAAGAACTTGTACGGCGAGCAGACGTAGAAGTCGGCGTACGACGCATCGATCGGGGCGTGCGCGGTCAGATGGACGCCGTCGACGTACAGGAGCGCACCGGCCTGGTGAACGAGCTCGGCGATGCGGACCGTGTCGGGGCGGGTCCCGATCAGGTTGGACGCGCCGGTGACCGCGACCAGCCGGGTGCGCTCGTTGAGCAGCGGTGAGATGTCGTCCAGCTCGGACGTCTCGGTGTCGAAGCCGACCCAGCGGACCGTGGCACCGACCGCCTCCGCGGCCTGCACCCACGGGCGGACGTTCGCGTCGTGGTCCAGCCGGGAGACGACGACTTCGTCACCCGGCTTCCAGGTCTTCGCCAGCGTCCGGGAGAAGTCGTACGTCAGCTGCGTCATGCTGCGGCCGAACACGATGCCGCGCGGGTCCGTGCCGAGCAGGTCGCCGACCGCCTCCCGGGCGCCCACGACGATCTCGTCGGCCCGGCGTTCGGCCACGGTGAGCGTGCCGCGGTTGGCCAGCGCCGACGTCATCGTGGTCGCGACCGCGTCGGCGACCACCTGCGGGGTCTGCGAACCGCCGGGACCGTCGAAGTGCGCGGCCCCTTCGTCGAGGGCGGGGAACTGCTTGCGGACCGAGACGACGTCGAAGGCAGCCATGCCGTCATCCTCTCGCCTCGGCCGCGGCGGCGGCCATCCGGTGTCCATTTCCCACCATGCGCTGCCCGATGCTGGGCAAATTTGCACGAAATGTCGGAGAGGTGGTGCAGGATGTCAGGAGTGAGCACCGTGACGACTACTGACCGGGTCCCGCTGCAGGCCTGGCTTCCGACGATGCTGGCCCTGGCGGCCATCTGGGGTTGCAGCTTCCTGTTCATCTCCGTCGGCGTACGGGAACTGCATCCGCTCTACCTGGCGCTCGGGCGGGTCGTCGCCGGGTCGCTGGTGCTGCTGATCATCCTGGCCGTGAAGCGGGAGTCGCTTCCCCGCGAGCCGCGGCTCTGGGTGCACTCGTTCGTGGTCGGCGCGGTCGGCTCGGCGATCCCGTGGACGTTGTTCGGGTACGGCGAGCAGCGCATTCCGTCCCTCCTGGCGGGGATCTGGAACGGCATCACCCCGCTCGTCGTGCTGCCGATCGCCGTACTGATCTTCCGGACCGAGACGTTCTCGCTGCAGCGGGTGCTCGGGTTGATCGTCGGGTTCGGCGGCATGCTCGTCGTCCTCGGCGCGTGGAATGTCGACGGCGGTGCTGACCTGACCGGTCAGCTCCTGTGCATGCTGGCGGCGGTCTGCTACGGCTTCGCGGTGCCATACCAGAAGCGGTTCCTGGCCGGCTCGACGTTGTCCGGTACGGCGCTGTCCGCCAGCCTGCTGATCTGCGCGGCGGTCCAGCTCGCGATCGTCGCCCCACTCGCGACCCGGGAGGCGCCGCCGGTGCCGTGGTCGCTGTCGATCGAGGTGATCGGCAGCGTCCTCGCGCTGGGTGCCCTCGGCAGCGGGCTCGCGTTCGTACTGAGCATGCGCAACATCCGGCTGATCGGTGCGAGCCGGTCCTCGATGGTGACGTACCTGATGCCGCTGTTCTCGATCCTGGTCGGCGTGATCGTGCTCCACGAGCACATCACGTGGTACCAGCCGGTCGGCGCGTTGGTCGTCCTGCTCGGTGTCGCGGTCTCCCAAGGCGTACTGCGGAACCTGCGGCGCAAACCGGCGCTCGCCGCGGAGGCGTCAGCGGCGTAGGTGCGGAGGCGTCAGCGGCGTAGGTTCGGCACCGCGGCGACCACCACGGCGACCAGTGCCAGCACGGTCCCGGCGACGACCGGGAGCGTGACGGCCTTGTCGGCGGCCGGGACGAACAGGTCGATGAACAGGCTGGCGATCAGCTGACCGGCGATCGTCCCGAGGCCGAGCACGAACACGCCGACCACGCGGACCACAGCCGCGGCCGCACTGATGAAGATCACACCGCAGGCGCCGCCGAAGTACAGCCAGGGCTCACTCGGCAGGTGATGCGGCACGCCGCGCATCGCCAGGTCGGCGAGGAAGACCGCGAGCAGGGCGACGAACCCGACGAGGAAGTTCACCACGCCGGCCGCAACCGCGCCGTACGCGTCCCGGGAGGCGGTCCGCGCGACACGACCGTTGATGGCCTGCTGGACCGCCGTACCGATACCGCCCAGTGCGGGCAGTACGGCGAGCAGGAGGCCGTCCGGGTGGCTCAGCTGCGAGGACACCGCGAGTACGACGGCCGCCAGCGCGAGGACGGCTCCGACGACGCGGAGCGTGGTGTACGGCTGGGGACCTGCCGGACCGAAGCCGAGGCGGTCGACGACCAGACTGCTGACCGCCTGGCCGGCCACCACCGCGACCGTGAAGACGGCCACGCCGATCACGGACACGGTGATCGACTGGGTCGCCACCAGGAACGCACCGGCCACTCCCCCGAGGCACTGCCACCACCGCAGACCGCCGTGACCGCGCATCGGCGTACGGATCGCCTGCCACACGTTGCCGAGGGAACGGCGGATCTGCGGCACGAGCGCCGTACCGATGAGCAGGATCAGCAGGCCGGACCCGAACGAGATCAGCGCGGCCGCGACCCCGTCGGCCAGGACATGGCCGAGTTCGCCGTTGAGCCGGGACTGGATCGCGACCAGCATCCCGATGCCGAAGGCTGCACTCAGACCGACCAACTGGTACCGCTGGGCCGAGTGAGGAGGACGGGTGGCGGTCGTTGTCACCCCTCCATCATGACCGTCGCGGCTCTTGCTCCTGACAGCAGGTCCACACTATGACCGCCGGATCAGGGCCAGATACATCGCGTCGGTGCCGTGCAGGTGCGGCCAGAGCTGGACGTCGGGGCCGTCGCCGAGGTCGGGTACGCCGGGGAACAGGGCCCGCGCGTCCTCGAGGTGAGCATCGTCACGCTTGCCGAGTACGGCGTCGACCACGGCGCGGGTCTCGTCGGGATGCGGTGAGCAGGTGACGTACGCCACCACGCCGCCCGGCCGCGCCGAGGTGATCGCCGAGTCGAGCAGGTCTTCTTGCAATGGCCGCAGTTCGACCACGTCTTCCGGCGTACGGCGCCAGCGAGCTTCCGGGCGGCGGCGTAGCGCTCCGAGGCCGCTGCAGGGGACGTCGGCGAGCACGCGGTCGAACGACCCGGCCGGCCAGGTCGGCTTGGTCCCGTCGCCGACCAGGACCTTGTGATCGCCGGGCATCGCGCGGAGGTTGGCGCGAACGAGTTCGGCCCGGTGCTTGAGCGGCTCGACGGCCGTCAGTTGACCGTCACGCTGGTGAACGAGCGCCGCGAGCAGGGCGGACTTTCCGCCCGGGCCGGCGCAGAGATCCAGCCACTTCGTGTCCGGCCCGTCGATCGGAGCCGTCGCCAACGCGACCGCCACCAACTGCGACCCCTCGTCCTGCACGCCGGCCCGACCGGTCGCCACCGCCTGGATCCGCCCCGGATCACCCCCGCCCTGCAAGACGGCCGCGTACGGCGACCACTTCGCCCGCGACGCACCCGCCTCGACCAACTCGTCCACCTCCGCCACCCCAGGCCGAGCCACCAACGTCACCCGAGCCGGCTCGTTGTCCGCCTCCAGCAACTGCTCCAGCCCGTCTTCGAGGGTCCGGGCGAAGGCTTCGAGGATCCAGCGGGGGTGGGCCTTGGCGATCGCCAGGTAGCCGAGGTAGTCCTCGTCGGGTGGCGGAGCTACAGTCGCGATCCACTGGTCGAAGGTGCGCTGACTGATCTTGCGGAGGACGGCGTTGACCAGACCGCTGCGCTTCTGGCCGATCTCGGCGCGGGTCAAGGTGACCATCTCGCTGACCGCGGCGTACGAGTCGACGCGCATCCGCAGCAACTGATGCGTGCCGAGGCGAAGGATGTCGAGCAACTCCGGGTCGAGATCGGCGAGCGGACGCGACACGCTGCGCGCGAGAAAGGCGTCGTACGTGCCCTGCCACCGCAATGTCCCATGCACGAGCTCGGTGCAGAACGCGGCGTCCCGGCCGCCGAGACGTTGCTCACGCAGCGCCTTGTTGAGCGCAAGGTTCGCGTACCCACCCTCGGCGGTCACCTGCCGGACGACCTGGTACGCCACCCGGCGAACCCGGTCCGGCCGCCGCTGCGGAGCCCGGTTACGCGGCGTGCGATCCGTCACAGGGACGACCCCAGCCTGTCCTCTTCGGTGAGGCGGACACCTCGGGCCCAATCGGCCGCGGACATCGGCTTCTTCCCCTGCGGCTGAACGGTCACCAGCTCGACCGCCTTGCTGCCGGTGCCGACCTTCACACTCGACTTGGTCGCCTGCAGCTCACCGGGCTTCAGATCCTCGTCGGTCAGCCGTACGGCGAGCACCTTCAGCCGCTCGCCGCGGAACGTCGTCCACGCCCCCGGCGCCGGGTTGCAGCCACGCACCAGCCGGTCGACCCGCTGCGCCGGCGCACTCAGATCCAGCTCGGCGTCCTCGACCGTGATCTTCGGCGCCAGCGTGACACCGTCGGCCGGCTGCTCCCGCGCCTCGAGTACGCCGGCCTCGATCCCGTCCAGCGTGTCGACCAGCAGCTTGGCGCCGGACTCGGCCAGCCGGGTGAGCAGATCGCCCGCGGTGTCCCCGGGACCGATCGGCTCGGTCAGCACGCCGTACACCGGGCCGGCGTCGAGCGCCTTCACGATCCGGAACGTGCTCGCCCCGGTCACGTCGTCACCGGCGATGATCGCGTGCTGCACCGGCGCCGCACCCCGCCAGGCCGGTAGCACCGAGAAGTGCAGGTTGATCCAGCCGTGCTCCGGAATGTCCAACGCTGCCTGCGGCAACAAACCGCCGTACGCGACGACCGGGCAGCAGTCCGGCGCGATCTCCCGCAGCCGGGCCAGGAACTCCGGGTCGCTCGGCTTCACCGGTTTCAGCGTCTCGATCCCGAGTTCCTCGGCGAGCTGCGCGACCGGGGACGCGACCAGCTTGCGACCACGACCGGCGGGGGCGTCCGGGCGGGTGACGACGGCAACCACTTCGTGGCGGCTGGCAACAATCGCCCGAAGGGCGGTGACGGCCGGCTCCGGCGTACCGGCGAAGACGACTCTCACAAGCCGAATCCGTTCGCTCCGTGGGGGGAGACCTTGACCTTCGGCATGCCGCCGAGACCGGACCAGTCCGCCTCGCGGATCGCTTTCATCGCCTGCTTGCGGGTCTCGGTGTCGAGCCGGTCGATGAACAGTACGCCGTCCAGGTGGTCGGTCTCGTGCTGGATGCACCGGGCCAGCAGGTCCGAGCCCTCGATCACCACCGCGTCGCCGTACATGTTGAACCCCTTGGCGATCACCGACTGGGCCCGCCGGCAGTCGAAGGTGAGGCCGGGGATGGACAGACAACCCTCTGGGCCGAACTGCTCGTCGTCGGACAGCGTCAGCTCCGGGTTGATCAGGTGCCCGACCTCGCCCTCGACGTTGTAGGTGAAGACGCGCAGGCCGACACCGATCTGGGGCGCGGCCAGGCCGGCGCCGGGAGCGGCCAGCATGGTGTCGGTGAGGTCCTGGACCAGGCGGCGCAACTCGGCGTCGAAGTCGACGACCGGCGCGGCCTTCGTGGTCAGGACGGGGTCGCCGAACAGGCGGATGGGTGTGACCGACAACAGACTCTCCACAGCGCTCCACGGACCTGGACCTGGCAAGTCTAGTTGGGTCGGGCGGTGCGCTCCGGGCGGGAGGGGGCCTCCCCTTTGTTGCCACAAGCACGTACTGTGGTCTCAGGCGTACCTACAGTCACAACCGTCACACGCCCAACGGGAGACCCAATGCCCACAGCAGCACGGGGGGCAACTCTGATCCTCCTCGGTGCCTTACTCGCGCAGGCACCCCTGACCGCTTCGGCCTACGAACCGCGCGACCGCACGGCGACCGCCGCCGCACCCACCGCCGCGGTCCCCTCCCCTGCGGTCCCCTCCACCGCAGGTCCTTCTGCCGTCGTCCCGTCCGCAGCGCCGACCACCGCGGTGCCGTCCAGCGAGCCGACCGCCGCGCCTGCCGCCCGCAGTTGGAGTGAGCTGGCGAAACAGGTCGCCGAGACCTCACCCGACGATCTGGAACTGCGATCTGCCGACACCTCGGCCAAGGCGTCGTCGGTGATGCGGTGCTTCCGGCTCGAGGAGGAGAACTACTGCCTCGGGTTGGGCTTCGTGGATCAGGTTCCGTCCGGGGCTCAGCTGCAGGAGCTGCTCGCGCCGCCGAGCGAGCGGTCCGACGGTGAGGTCGGCGTCGAGCAGGACATCCCGACGGGAGCTCTCACACCCCAGGCCTTCGTCGCCGAGCGTGCGTCGATGCCGAAGAGCGCCCGAGTCAACGCCGAGCTGGACGAGATGCAGTCCGCCTGGGACGGCCGCGACAAGGCCCGCACCCTCCGCCTGCTGGACAGCGGGAGCCAGAGGACTGCCGAGGACGGGGGAGTTGAGGAACAGGCAGGAGGGCAGGGTGAAGCTGTCCCGCCGAACCCCACGATGAGCCCGACCACCCCCCCGAGGTCTACACCTACGCCGACGCGGAGTGTGCCTACTTGGGGGACGCCTACGCCGGTGGGGCCGGTGACGTTGCCGGGGTCGGCGTACATCATGAAGGGGTTCCAGACCTCGCAGGAGAAGGGGTACTGGTGTGGGCCGGCGGCGTTCCAGTCGATCGACTGGGCCGACGACAACCAGCGGGACACCCAGGCGTCCTGGGCCAAGGACCTCGGCACCACGACGTCCGGTACGGCGATCACCGCGATGGTCAAGCAGACCAACCTGAAGACCAACTGGGACCTCGCGGCCGGCACCTACATCGTCCAGAGCGTCGCCCACTGGAACGCGCAGAAGTTCTTCACCGTGCACCAGAACCACCTCGGCGACGGGCAGCCGGCGCCGATCATCGAGCACACCCAGCTGCTGAAGCGGTACTTCCCGTACCTCGCGTTCAACCACTCCGGCCACTACCAGGTCGGCCGCGGGTACGACCGGGCGAAGGGCACGATCGCGATCTTCGAGGTGTTCAACGAGCGCCGGTTCAACAGCCGCGGCAACGTCACCGACGGCCCGAAGAACATCCCGGCGACCGCCCTGTTCAACGCGACCCTGGCCAACTCCTTCAAGAACATCGGTCTCTGACTCCATGCCCCGACCACGCCGCCGTACACCGCTGGCGGCCGCAGCCGTCCTGCTGCTCGTCGCCGGCTGCTCCTCCGCACCTCAGGACTCCGGCACGAGCAACCCGTCCGCTCCACCGACCAGTCCCAGTACGACGAGCCCGACCACCGGCCCGACGCCGTCAGCGCCCTCGGACGCCGGTACGGCGTTGCCGGTGTGGACGAAGATGATGCGGCAACCGGTCGACGGGCTGCACCTGGTCACACAGCAGCGGAAGTACCTCGTCACCCGCGGCAGCGACGAGGCGGGAACGACGATCATCGCCGACCGGGCGACCAAGAAGGTGGTCGTCCGGCACGTTCCGCAGACCGGCTTCGTCGCGCAGTCACCGGTGGTGATCGACGACCGCTGGGCCCTGATCGAGGACATCCGGTCCGAGGGGCCGAATCCCGAGATCAGGGCGTACCGGTACGACCTGACGACCGGCCGGCCGACCAACCTTGGCAAGCAGCTACCGCCGGTCTCCGAGCCGGAGATCGGCGCGTACGACGGCACGTTCGCCTACAGCTCCACCGACGCCCGCAACCGGTCCTGCCTGATCGTCGCCGAACTGGCCACGCTCCAGTCGCGCACCGTGGCCTGCGTGGCGAACCCCGGGTACGTCGCCGACCCGGTGCTGTCGGCTGACACGGTGACGTTCAGCGAGATCACCGCACCGGAGACCACGCGCCGCTGCAAACGCATCCTGACCGCCTCGCTCTCCGGCGGTCCGGCCAGGCCGGTGCCGGCGGCAACGAAGTGCATCCAGTGGAGCGGTGCCTCCTTGCGCGGGGCAACGGTGTGGTCCGAGGTCGCCGCCGCCGACCCGGACCAGTACCAGAGCAAGGCGTACCTCCGGGAGTCGGCCGACTCCCCCGCCCGCCCGCTCGGCGTGATCGTCACCGACACGATCATCGCCTGCGGCCACTGGATCTTCTGGGAGACCAGAACCGTCGACGACGGCAACGAGGCGTACCAGATCAACCGCTGGCGACCAGGCCTGCCGAAGCCGCAGCGCATCTACACCGGCAAGCCCGGCACGGTGTTGACGCCATTGACGTGCCAGGACGACACCGTGTACGTCGAGGCGGCCCAGCTCGCGACCACCCCGTCATACACCGAAACCTTCTCCGCCCCGGCCGCCTGACGGGCGCCGACTACTCGAGCGGCAGACCGCGGGCCCGCAGGTGGCCGCGGAGTGTGGCGGCGTCGGTGAATAGTTCGGCGTCGATGCCGACCGCGCGGGCGCCGTCGACGTTGTACTGCATGTCGTCGGTGTAGAACGTGCGGGCCGGGTCCAGGTCGTACCGCTCGAGCAGGATCCGGTAGATCTTCTCGTCCGGCTTCACCGCCGCCTCTACACCGGACACCACCTCACCGTCGAACCCGGTCAGGATCGGGAACGACTGCTTCGCGATCTCCCACTTGTCGGCCGAGAAGTTGGTCAGCGCGTACGTCGGGACGCCCAGCTCGCGCACCTCGGTGACGAGCGCGGCGGTGTCCTCGAAGACACCCTTGACCATCTTCAGCCAGCCGGTGTCGTAGGCCTCGATCCACTCGGCATGCTCGGGGTGCAGCGCGGTCAGCTCCGCGATCGCCTCGGCCCACGGCCGGCCCGCGTCCTGCTGGTGGTTCCAGTCCGGCGTCGTCACCTCGGCCAGGAACCTGGTCCGCTGCTCCTCGTCCGGAATCAGCTCGGCGTACAGATAGTCGGGGCTCCAGTCCAGCAGCACCCCGCCGATGTCGAACACCACCACGTCGATCGTCCGCTCCGTCATACCGGCAACCCTATGCGGTCGCCGCGTTGGCGGCGGCTCGCGCGTGCAGCGCCGGGGCCAGCGCGAACTGGCCGATGAAGATCACCACGCCGAGCAGTGCGCAGCCGAGCCAGGTGACAGTCGGGCCGAAGGACTCCAGGGAGTTGGTCCCGGCGAGCGGCCCGACCACGGTGCCGATGCCGAACGCCATCCCGGACATCCCCAGGTAGCGGCCGCGGAGGTCGACCGGGGCGAGGTCGGCGAACACCGCACCGATCACGGCCGCGAACCCGATCTCCCCGATCGTCCAGACCACCACCGACAGTCCGTAGCCCCACCAGTCGTCCACGGCCGCGCCGAGGCCGAACCCGAGGCCGACGACCAGCATCGACACGGCCAGCAACTTCGGCCGGTCGTACTTCGCCAGCCGCTTGCCGAGGAACGGCTGCAGCAGCACGATCACGACCCCGTTGAGAGCGATGACGAGTCCGTACGTCGAGGACGGCAGGTCGTCGGCCGCCATCGCCAGCGGCAGCGTCGAGTAGCCCTGGAAGTAGATGGTGGCGTAGCCGATCTGGAGCAGGATCATCAGCAGGAACACGGTGTCCCGGAGTGCCACCGGCAGGAGCGGCCGGCGCGGAGTGCCGTCGTCCAGGGTCGGTCGGCTTTCCGGCACCATCGCCCAGATCACCACACCGGCGATCACCGACGTCGCGGCGTTCAGCCAGAAGAGCAGGCCGTAGCCGATCGAGGCCAGCACACCCGCGCTGACGGTCGAGATTGAGAAGCCGAGGTTGATCGCCCAGAACAGCAGACCGTACGCGCGGACCCGCTCACTCGGCTGCAGCAGGTCGGCCACCGTCGCCTGGACCGCGGGGCGGAACAGGTCGCTGAGCAGGCCGACCACGAACGCAGCCACCCAGATCATCACCATCGACCGGGCCGAGCCGAGCAGGACGAGCGCGGCGCCGGTGCCGAAGAAGCAGGTCAGCATGGTCAGGCGGCGCCCGACACGGTCGGCCAGCCAGCCGCCGACGAGCTGCGACGCCACCGAGCCGGCACCGACAGCGGCCGCCACGGCACCCGCCGTACCGGCGGACAGGTGGCGGTCCTGGGTCAGGTAGAGGACGAGGAACGGCTGGACGAAACTGCCGAGCCGGTTGACCAGCTGGCACACCCAGAGCGCCCAGAACGCCCGCGGCAGCGCGGGAGCCGGCGTGTCGACGGTGGCGGTAGCACTCATGGGGACAACTCTCGGCAGTGCCCGGCGAACTGTCGACGATTAGGCAGAGGACTAATCGGCTACGCTGACGGGCGTGATCACGATCAGGTTGAACGCCGGGGACGTGAGCCGGATCCGGTTCGCCCTTTCGCCGGTGTGGGAGGCCGTCACCAGCGTGCGGGCACTGAGCAACAACACCGCCCGCAGCGTGCACGGGCCGTGGCTGCAGAAGGTCCGGCCGATCATCGACGGTCCGGACCTGACGTTGCTGAGGGCACTCGTTCCGCCGTTCGGGTACATCCCGGACTTCATCACGCCCGCCCCGCCACGCCGGACCACCAGCCTCGAATCGGGCCTGGCCGCGATCGCCGCCACGCCACATCACCTGGTGGTCGGCGAGATCGGCAAGCTGCACGAGGAGAACCCGCATCCGCTGCTACCGGACCTGATCGCCCGTCCGGCCAAGGCGCTGGACCTGATCACGTCGGCGCTCGAGACCTACTGGCGGCGGGCGATCGAGCCGGACTGGCGGCGGATGCGTTCGCTGCTGCAGGAGGACCTCGCGTTCCGGCTGGACGAACTGGCCAGCGGCGGGATCGAGCGGCTGTTCCGCAACCTGCATCCGTCGGTGCGGTTCAGTGGCAGCCGGATCGAGATCGACCGCCCGTTCGCGTGTGACGGCGAGCCGATGGCCGGGCAAGGTGTGCTGCTGGTGCCTTGCGTGTTCACCTGGCCGGCCGCGCTGCCGGTGACCGCGGCTCCGCACGTTCCGACCATCACGTACCCGCCGCGAGGCCTCGGGCGGTTGTGGGAGGACCGGCAGGACACGACGGACTCACCGCTGGCGGACCTGGTCGGGCGGACCCGCGCGGCGATCGTGAGCCACCTGGACCTGCCGATGTCGACCACCCATCTTGCCAACCAACTCGGGGTGTCGGCGCCGACGCTCAGTGTGCACCTCGGCATCCTGCGCAACGCTGGCGTCGTCGACTCACGCCGCGACGGACGCGCCGTGCTCTACTACCGCACCGCGCTCGGCAACCACCTGCTCGCGGCCGCCACTCCCCTGGCCTCCACGGCCTAGCCGAAGGTCGGCGGGTCCACCTGGACTCGGACCGAACCCGGGTTCTTCTTGGTGCTGCGGGCGGCCTGAGCCTCCTTCAGCCCGCGAGCCAGCGTCGAACCGGCCGCCCGAGGCGTCCGCACGACCGCTCGCACCGTCTCGTCATCGAGGTCGACCGGGCCGAGGACCTCCAGGCCGGCAGTTGCCGGTAGCAACTGCCGGAGCCGCGCGATCAGGTCGGTGACGGCCTCCGACGGCCCGGTGAGCTCGGCCAACTTGGCGGCGGGCGCCAGCCGTGCCGCCCGGCGTTCCTCGACCTCCCGGGCGGCGAAGCCTTCGGGACTCCATCGGACGATCGCCTGCAACGGCAACGCGGATGGCTCACCGACCAGGATGACGGCGCCGGTCGATCGGACCAGGGCGGCCGCGTTGAACCAGCGCCGTACCGCCTCCTCCGGCGCACGCAGATCCGGGCGGGCGAGCATCAGCCAGGTGTCGAGCAGCAGGGCAGCGCCGTAGCCGCCTTCGGCAACCGGCTCGGCCCCGGGTGTGCTGACGATCAACGCCGGTGTGTCCGGTACGACGTCCAGCACGTTGTCGCCACCCGACGTACGAACCACCACACCGGGAAACCCGCGCCCCAACTCCTCCGCCGTACGGCGAGCACCGACGACCGCCGCGCGCATCCGCGTGTCCCCACACTCCGGGCACCGGTGATCCGCCGCCGGCCGGCCGCACACGCTGCAACTCGCGGGCCCGGATCCCCCGGTACGACGCAATGTCCCGCCACACGTCGAGCATCGCGAGGTCGCACGGCAGGTCTGACAGACCAGGCTCGGCAGGTACCCCGCCCGGGGCACCTGCACCAGCACCGGCCCGGCCCGCAACCCCTCGCGGGCGATCTCGAACGCCCGGTGCGGCAACCGTGCCGCCCGGGCGACCGGATCACGCGCGAGATCGGTGTCCGACTCCCCGGTGATGTGCACCGCGGGCGCGGCCGCGCGGATCACCGTGCGGTCCGCGATCAACTCGGCCGCGAAACCGGACTCCAGCAACGCCGCCGCCTCCACGGAGCGCGCATACCCACCGAGCAGCGCGGCAGACTGCTGCCGATACGCCCGCAACAGAAGAACTTCCCGCGCATGGGGGTACGGCGCGCGCGGCTCGGCGTACGAGTCGTCGCCGTCGTCCCAGATCGCGACCAGCCCGAGGTTCGCCACCGGCGCGAACGCCGCCGCGCGCGTCCCGATCACGACCCGCGCGCACCCGCGCACAGCGGCGAGGAACGCCCGATACCGAGCGGTCGGACCGAGATCCGCCGACAGCGTGACGAACCCGTTCTCACCCAGCACCGCCGCACAGGCCGCTGCCAGTCGCTCCAGGTCGCGAGCGTCCGGGGCGAGCAGCAACGCACCACGCCCGCTCGCCGCACACACCGCCGCCGCCTGCGCGAAGGCCAGCGCCCAGTCGGCACCCGGGACGGCGGTCCAGATCGCGCGTGGTGACTCCGACCGCGCGACCGCGTCGAGGAACCCGGGCGGGTACGGCGACCATTCGGACCGGGACGTGGACAGCGGCGGAGGCGCGGGCTGGTCGCAGCGCAGCGGCTCACCCTCGACCTTCGCGTGCCGAGGCGGGACGGCCAGGCGGGTCACGTCCGCGAACACCCCGGCGTACCGATCGGCGACGGCTCGGCAGAGGTCCGCGATCTCCGGTGTCAGCACCTGCTCCGGCGAGACGACCTTGCGGATCCGGGTCAGCTTGCCGTCGTGGTCGGACGACTCGAGCCGCTCGAGCACGAACCCGTCCAGGTCCTTGCCGGCGAACCGGACCTTCACCCGCACCCCGGGCTGCGCGGCCTCGGCGACGTCGTCCGGAACCAGATAGTCGAACGGCCGGTCCAGGTGCGGCAACGAGACGTCGACCGCGATCCGGGCCACCGGCAACGTCGAGGTGATCCCGGCCGGCTCCTTGGTCCGGGACTTGCGAACGGTGTCCCGGAGCAGGGTCAGCTGCTCAGGCGAGTCCCCGTTCGATGTCACCGGGAAACTCTAGTCCGACCGGGCGACAGTCCGGGCGAACGCGTCGGCCCGGCCGTGGACGACTGCCACCGCCGGGCCGGACGACGTACGGACCACTACGTGCTGATCGCGGCCTTCAGCGCCTCGACCCGGTCGGTGCGCTCCCAGGTGAAGTCCTCGCCGGTGCGGCCGAAGTGGCCGTTGCGCGCGGTCTGGGCGTAGATCGGCCGGAGCAGGTCCAGGTCCCGGATGATCGCGGCGGGCCGCAGGTCGAACACCTGGCGGACAGCGTCGCTGATCGCGTCCACCGGCACCTTCTCGGTGCCGAACGTGTCGACGTAGAAACCGACCGGCGCGGCCTTGCCGATCGCGTACGCGACCTGGCACTCGACCCGGTCCGCCAGCCCGGCGGCCACGATGTTCTTCGCCACCCAGCGCATCGCGTACGCCGCGGACCGGTCGACCTTGGACGGGTCCTTGCCGGAGAACGCGCCACCACCGTGCCGCGCCATCCCGCCGTAGGTGTCGATGATGATCTTCCGCCCGGTCAACCCGGCGTCGCCCATCGGGCCGCCGATCTCGAACCGCCCGGTCGGGTTCACCAGCAGCTTGTAGCCGGCCGAGTCGATGTCGAACCGCTCGAGCACCGGGTCGACCACGTGCTTCTTGATGTCCGGGGTCAGCATCGAATCCAGGCTGATGTCGGCCGCGTGCTGGCTGGACACCACCACGGTGTCGATCCGGACCGCCCGGTCACCGTCGTACTCGACCGTGACCTGGGTCTTGCCGTCCGGCCGCAGGTAGGCCATCGTGCCGTCCTTGCGGACCTCGGACAGCCGCGCGGACAGCCGGTGCGCGATCGTGATCGGCAGCGGCATCAGTTCGGGCGTCTCGTTCGACGCGTAACCGAACATCAGGCCCTGGTCGCCCGCCCCCTGCAGGTCCAGCGCGTCCTGGGACTCGGCCGAGCGCGTCTCGTACGCCGTGTCGACGCCCTGCGCGATGTCCGGAGACTGGCTGCCGATGGCGACCTGGACCCCACAGGACGCGCCGTCGAAACCCTTCAGCGACGAGTCGTAGCCGATCTCGAGGATGCGCGACCGCACGATCCCCGGGATGTCGACGTACGCCGTCGTGGTGACCTCGCCCGCGACCACGACCAGACCGGTGGTGATCAGGGTCTCGACCGCCACGCGGCTCTTCGGGTCCTCGGCCAGCAGAGCATCGAGGATGGAGTCGCTGATCTGGTCAGCGATCTTGTCCGGATGACCCTCGGTCACCGACTCGGACGTGAAAAGGCGCCTCGCCACAGTTCTCCCTCGGATTCCTCTTGTGCCGCGCAACTGGTGCCCCGACACTGCCACAGCCGCGCGATCCCCCCATGCACCGGCGGATGGCGATGCATCTTGGGAAGTATGCCAGCAGTTTTCCCTCTCGTCCCGGTGACGCTCCGGATCGGTCCGTTATTCGAGATTCGCGATCACATGCTGGGCATTCCGAGTTGGTTCAGGCGTGCGGACCGACCGTGACGTCGCCCAGCGTGAGTGATGGTGCACAGCCAAGGATCGCAGCCAAGCGGTCCACCTCGGCCTCCAGCAGCCGCTGCCGGGTCCGGCTGAGCGGCTCGAGTGCCTCCACGGTGACGTGCAGACGGCGGCCGGACTTCTTCTGGTGCCAGACGCCGGCGACGATTCCGTCGACGAGAAGCAGCGGGTAGTTGCCGGCCTGACCACGAGCCAGCGCTCTGCTGAACGCCGTACCGGGGAAGAGCAGCTCGCGCGGGTAGCTGCCGACACCGTAGGCATCGAAGTACGGCAGCAGTCTGACCCCGCGGACCGGGTCGTCCGGGAGCTCGTCGTCGCTTGGCGCGTGCCAGACCGGTTCGCCGTTCAGCTCCACTCGAGGCAAGTCGGCGAAGTACGGCTTCACGAACGCAGGGGTGGTGTTGAGCCAGCGGGCGAACTGCTGCGGGGTGGCTGGGCCGTAGGAGTACAGGTAGCGGTGGAGCAGTTCGGTGAACGCCTTGTCGCCGGGGAGCGGCTCGAAGGGCTTGAAGCGGTGGGGATTCGAGTACGTCGTCTTGCGGCCGCGGCTGGGTCCGTAGCAGAGGACACCGGCGTTGGCCGCCGCCGGGATCGCCTGCCGCCACCGCGCCCAGGCGCCCTGGAAGGCGGGGACGGTCGGCTCCCGAGCCCAGGCTCCGGTACGCGACACCACTGCTTCGGTCAGTTCGTCCACGGTCAGATCGTCATCAGCGAGGGCCTCGCCGATCGCGGCGATCACCTGGGCGGTCTCGTCCGCGGTCATCCGGATCGGCCCCGGGTGGCGCGGGCCCGACGGCAGCGTCGACAGCGCTCCCGTCCACAGCGGCAGATCGTCGAGCGGCAGCAGATGCACGGTCCCGCGCGGCCCAATCGTCTTCACGAGCCCATCAGCCTTTTGCACGGTCTCCCTGGTCGCCCCGTTGAGCCGGAGCGCCACAGACGTCTCGCCTGCCGACAGCACCTGCGCATGCGCCCCACACATAGCCCGTACGGCGTCCACCGCGGTGTCCGCCGGATCACCGGCCAGGTGGTGCCGCCGCATCCGCCGGGCGACCACGGACCGCCATGAGATCTCCATAGCCCCGACGCTAGTGCGAGAAGCGGACAGGCTGTGTCCTCTCGTTCAGGCCAAGCCGGTCAAACGGTGCTCCACCTCGGCGGCCAGTGCCAGAATCACCGGCACGTCAGCCTCGACCTGCACCCCCACTGCTCCTCCCCACCACCACCCGGTTTCAGTGCCAGCGGGTGGCTACCAGGTTCCAGATGACGCCGGCCAGGGCGTCCTTGGAGCCGGAAGGGACCGGGAGGGCGTTGCCTTCGCGGTCGAGGATGACGGCCTCGTTGGTGTCGCTGCCGAAGACCTTGCCGCCGGAGACGTCGTTCACGACCAGCAGGTCGCACCCCTTGCGTTCCAGCTTCGCCCGGCCGAGCTCGAGCACGCTGTGCTCCGCGTCCCCGGTCTCGGCCGCGAACCCCACGATCACCTGGTCGGGACGGCGGCGGTCGTGCGAGATCGTCTGCAGGATGTCAGGGTTCTGCACCAGGTTGACCGCCGGAACGGAACCGTCGGAGGTTTTCTTGATCTTGTGCTCGGCGACGTCGGCCGGCCGGAAGTCCGCCGGGGCCGCCGCCATCACGATCGCGTCCGCGTCACCCGCGCGGCCGGTGATCTCGTCGTACAGGTCCCGCGTGCTCGTCACCGGGACGACCTGCACCCCGGCCGGGTCGGCCAGCTCGGAGTTGGCCGCCACCAAGGTCACCTTGGCGCCACGAGCGGCGGCGATCCGGGCGAGCGCGTAACCCTGCTTGCCGGACGAGGAGTTGCCCAGGTACCGGACCGGGTCGAGGTGCTCGCGGGTGCCGCCGGCGCTGATCAGGACGTGCTTGCCGGTCAGGTCGGCGACCGCCTGCCCGGCGGCCCGGGCGGCCTCGTCGGCGAGCATCAACTGGCTGATCGCGAAGATCTCGGACGGCTCGGGCAGCCGCCCGCGACCGGTGTCGGCGCCGGTGAGCCGGCCGACGGCGGGGTCGAGCACGGTGATGCCGCGGGATCGGAGGGTGGCCACGTTGGCCTGGGTGGCCGGGTGCTCCCACATCTCGGTGTGCATCGCGGCCGCGAACAGGATCGGGCAGCGGGCCGTCAGCAGAGTGTTCGTGAGCAGGTCGTCGGCCAGGCCGTGCGCGGCCTTGGCGATCAGGTTGGCCGTGGCGGGCGCGACGACGACGAGTTCGGCCGCCTTGCCGATCCGCACGTGCGGGACTTCCTGGACGTCGTCGAACGGGTCGGCCGTCACCGGCCGGCCGGACAGCGCCGCCCAGGTCGCCGCGCCGACGAACTCCAGCGCGGCCGCGGTCGGCACGACCCGCACGTCGTGCCCGGACTCGGTCAGCCGCCGGAGCAGATCACACACCTTGTACGCCGCGATCCCGCCACCGACCCCGAGGACCACGTTGGGCCGGTGCTTCACCGTCGCAGACCCACCTCCGGTCCCACCGCCGACCGCCGGAACCGCCGCACCGCCGGCCTCCTCCGCATGGGTCGAACCCGGCGAGCCGCCCGCCGGCAGCGCGCTGGGTGGGGGGACGACCGAAGCCCCCGGGCCGGGTGCGGCGCCGGGGGTTGGACGTGAATCGTCACCGGTTGCGGACATCTGCTGGGACTCCGTTCCCGGGTCTCGTGCCGTGACTTACGCGGACTTCTCCGCGGCGGCGGCTTCCGCCTCGGCCTCGGGGTCGACGTCGGTGCAGGTCAGCACGCCCTCGTTGATCTCGCGCATCGCGATCGACAGCGGCTTCTCCTGGACGTGGGTCTCGACCAGCGGACCGACGTACTCGAGCAGGCCCTCGCCGAGCTGCGAGTAGTAGGCGTTGATCTGCCGGGCCCGCTTGGCCGAGTACAGCACCAGCTTGTACTTGGAGTCGGTGTGGGTGAGCAGGTCGTCGATCGGCGGGGAGGTGATGCCGATGGCGACGGGCTGGTTGGCAGGCAAGTTCAGCTCTTTCCAGGAATGGAGGGTGATCGAATCAACTTTACCAACTGATCAGCCGCCTCCCGAACCGAGGCGTTGACGATCGTCACGTCGAACTCCTTCTCGGCGGCCAGTTCCAGGGTCGCGGTCTCCAGCCGGCGTTCCCGCTCCTCGGCCGTCTCGGTGCCGCGGCCGACCAGGCGCCGTACCAGTTCGTCCCAGCTCGGCGGGGCGAGGAAGACGAACTGCGCGTCCGGCATCGTCTCGCGGACCTGGCGGGCGCCCTGCAGGTCGATCTCGAGCAGCGCCGGCCGGCCCTCGGCGAGCTTGTCCAGCACCGGCTGCTTCGGCGTGCCGTACCGGGCGGCCTTGTGGACGACGGCCCACTCGAGCAACTCGCCGGCGGCGATCATCCGGTCGAACTCGTCGTCCGACACGAACAGGTAGTGCACGCCGTGCACCTCGGTCGGCCGGGGCTTGCGGGTCGTGGCCGACACCGAGATCCAGATGTCGGGGAACCGCTCCCGGATGTCGGCGGCCACGGTGCCCTTGCCGACCGCGGTCGGGCCCGCCAGCACGGTCAGCCGGGCGTTCCCGCCGCCGCTCGTGCGTAGCGGGTCGTGCCGCGGAGCCATCGTCTCGTCCGTCCTGTGCGTGGTCATGTTCACACCAGTGTCCAACGAGCCGGCCGGGGTTTCGGTAGAGGGTGTCTGGGAGCCCTCTCAGGGCTCACTCGGCGAATTCGCGCTCGAGGGCGGCGATCTGGTTGGAGCCGAGGCCGCGCACCCGCCGCGTCTCCGAGATCCCCGCGCGCTGCATGATCTGCTGGGCGCGGACCTTGCCGACACCGGGGATGCACTGCAGCAGCGCGCTGACCCGCATCTTGCCGATCACGTCGTTGGTCTGCCCCTCGTGGAGCACCTCCGTCGGAGACGCTCCCGAGTGCCGGATCCGGTTCTTGATCTCGGCTCGTTCACGCCGCGCCGCCGCGGCCTTGTCGAGAGCCGCCGCTCGCTGCTCCGGGGTCAAAGAAGGAAGTGGCACCGTTTCACCTGTCCCGTTGTGTGGCTTCGCAAGGGAACCTAACACGGCTTCGGGCGGGTCACGGCGCAGGAGCCGCGATGTCTCCGTCCTCCGTCGCGCCGATCCGCCGCCGGGCGGGTGATTCGATCGTTCGACCCTCAGCTCAGCTGTGGTACGTCGACCTTGCAGGCGTCCTTCGCGTGCGTGGTGATGGTCTTGTACGCCGTCATCACACCGCCGGTCTCCTTGCTCAGCCGAGCCAGTTCGACACGGTCCGTGCCCGCCGCCTTGGCCTTCTCGGCGAACGCGACCACGACACCCCAGTCGTCCTTCACCTCGGCCGGCGCGGAACCCTGCAACTTCTTCGCGTCGTCGAGGATCTTGGTGTAGTCGGCCGGGTTCTGCGGGTCCACATTGGTCGCGTTGGCGGCGTACCCGGCCAGGTCGACGCAGTAGGCCTGCTCCTCGGTGCAGGCGGTCAGGGTGGCGGTGCCGGCGATCAGTGTCGCGGCGACGGCGAGTGTGCGCTTCACAACTGTCATCCTCGGGGGTCGGGAGGGGTCGGTCCTCGGGGGTGCTGTCACCCGACGCTACAGCCCGTCACCAACCCATCCGAAACCGATACTTTCCGCTCCCGCGCCCACTCAGTGCGATGTGCCGCGTCGGCCGGCCGACAGCGCCACAGCGTTCGCGGTGACGATCACCCCGATCGCGGACCAGTCCAGCGGCCCGAGGCGCTGGTCCAGGACCACGATTCCGACCAGCGCGGCCAGTACCGGATTGACGCTCATGAAGACGCCGAAGAACTGCGCCGGCACCCGCCGCAGCGTGAGCAGGTCGACGAGGAACGGTACGGCGGACGACAGCACGCCGGCGGCGACGGCGTACAGGATGGCCGCAGGTGTCGGCGGGTGCTGCCACAGCACCGCGATGCCGATCGGCACGTAGGCCAGCCCCGACACGGCAGCCGCGGCCCCCACGCCCTGTACGCCGGGGAGTTCCAGGCCGATGCGCCGGTTGAGCAGGATGTAGCAGGCCCAGCAGAGAGCCGCCAGCAGACCAAGGCCGACGCCGAGGTAGTCCGTCGTCGCCTCCGGCCGCGTGAGCACCAGAACCGCGGGTACGACGGCCAGCGCGCACACCAGGTCGACCAACCGCCGGGACCCGAGCAACGCCACCGCCAGCGGTCCCAGAAACTCCAGGGTCACCCCGAGCCCCAGCCCGATCCGGGCGATCGCCGTGTACAGCGACAGGTTCATCACGGCGAACACCGCGGCGAGCCCGAGCACGAGCCGCCACTGCCGAGCAGTCATCGCACGGAGGTTCGGCCGCCCCACGGCAACGAGCACGAGGCCCGCCACCCACTGCCGGACCGCCACCACTCCGACGGGCCCGATCACCGGGAACGCCAGCGCCCCGACCGATGCGCCGACCTGGGTGGACAGCCCACTGCCCAGCATCATCACCACGCCGGTCAGCCGGCCGCTTCGTGAGGGGACGCCAGCCGGGGGCGTGAGCTGCTCGAGCGACGTCGTCATAGGTCGAGCGTGCGGTGACTGACGACTCAGGCAAAATGCAGCAACGGCGGCATCTATACGCTCTGGTGATGGATCAGCTCGAGCTCCGGCAGTTGCGCTGCCTGGTGGCGATCGCGGACGCCGGCACGTTCACCGACGCGGCGATCGAGCTGGGCATCTCGCAGGCGGCGGTGTCGCGGAATCTGATGGCCCTCGAACAGATCCTCGGCGTGCGGCTGCTGCACCGGACCAGCCGATCGGTCACACCGACCACCGCGGGGGTCCAGGTGCTGGCACGAGCCCGGCAGGTGCTTGCCGAGGTGGACGAACTGGTGCGGGAGGCAACGACCGGGCACACGCGATTGCGGATGGGACATGCATGGTCGGCGATGGGCCGGCACACGACCGAGTTCCAGAAGCGGTGGGCGGCCGAGCACCCGGACGTCGAGTTGCAACTGGTGCGAACCAACACGACCACCGGCGGGCTGGCCGAAGGGTTGTGCGATCTGGCCATCGTCCGGACTCAGGTCGACCTCAAGCGGTTCGCCCATGCCACGGTCGCCCAGGAACGCCGGTACTGCGCTTTGGCCGCGGACGACCCGTTGGCGAAGAGGCGCACGCTCACCCTCGATCAGCTTCGCGACCGCACTCTCGCGATCGACCGCCGTACCGGAAGCACGACCGTCGATCTCTGGCCCGAGGATGGGCGGCCGAAGATCGAGTACACGCAGGACGTCGACGACTGGCTGGCCGCCATCGCGGCCGGGCGTTGCGTCGGCCTGACGCCGCACGCGACCGTCACGCAGTACCGGCGCGACGGCGTCGTCTACCGCCCGGTTCGCGACGCTCCCCCGGTCGACGTCCGCCTCATCTGGCACCGCCAGGACCCACACCCCGCCACCCAGGCGGCCGTCACCCTGCTCACCGAGCTGTATCGAGGACCGCGAGCAGCTGCCGGCGGTCGTGGGCGGACCAGAGGACGTCCCTGACCCGGTCGATTCCGCCGACTGGCCAGCGGTCTGCGATCCGCCGTACCTCCGGATCCTTGATCTCGGCCAGCAGTGCTCCCGGGAAGTCGCCCCAGACCACCTTGAACGGCCGGCCCCACATCTGCTCCACCTCGGTCGGCACCGGAGCCGTGATCCCCGACGCGCTGTGTACCCCGGCCACACCCGAGTACGCCGCCATCAAGGCCTCCTCGCGCTCCTGCCACGACCGAGCGGCAAGCACGTTGGAGAACAACGGCGACAACTCGGCAGCACAGGACAGCCGGGAGAAGGCCGTACCGAACCATTTCGAGTACGGCGCGTACTGCCGCTCCATCAGGAAGCACAACCGGATCAGGTCGTGCACGAGCTGCGACCCGATCAACGCCGATCCGAGCTCGTCCCCCACGAAACCGGCTCGGCCGGACAGGTTCATCTCCGGATGCACCCGCCACCATGCAGCCATCTGCAGATACAGCCACACGTCCCGTGGGTAGTAGGCCAATCGATCGCGAACTTCTTGTAATCCGACCTCGTCGTGAAAGACCTCGCCCGCCGTCAGCATCCGCACATTCGACTCCGGAAACGTCAACCAGTCCCGCACCGTCAACTCGTCATCCGGATTCCACCCGAGCTGATCCTGGAAATACGCACCGATGTTGTGCACCTCCACCAGCGCGGGCCGTTCCTCGAACCGCTCCGGCACCTCCGGCGCCAGGACCTCATCGTCTCGCACGAACAGCAGCACCCGCGCTTCGCAGTTGTGGTCGGCCGACATCTCGTCGTCGAACCCGAGCACCTCGGACCCCCGCCCGATCAGCGCAGCGCTGTGCGGCACCGTCAGACCAGGCCGCACCACCTCGAAATAGAACCGCCGGCACAACTCCGACCCCGGAATGTACATGCCGACGAAGATGGCACGCGCCGACCCGGAAATTCAACAAAAAACCGAAATGGCGCGACATTCATCGCGCCATTTCGTAGGTCATATCTTACCGGAAATACGGCCTCGTGTCAGTAACCCAGAACCGCCCGGAAGGCGTCGTTCGCTCGGTCGGCCGCGGCCTGGAGGGCGGTCGCGGAGGGGCCGGCGCCGAGGATCTCGCGTGAGCTCGACGGGACGACGGTGCGCACGGCCGAGCCGAAGACCTTGGTCAGGCCCTCGGCGGTGCCGCCTTGGGCGCCGAGCCCGGGAGCGAGCAGCGGGCCGCGGATGCCGAGGTCTTCGTCGGTCGAGGCGATGGTCGCACCGACGACCGCCCCGAAGGAACCCAGCGCGTCGGGAGCGGCGTCGGGGCCGAGTTCGTCGGCGTTGAGGGAGCGCAGACCGTCCAGTACCGCGCCCGCGACCGTCGAGCCGGCCGCCGTCCGGGCGGATTGGAACTGCGGGCCTTCGGGGTTCGATGTCAGGGCCAGGACGAACAGGCCCGCGCCCGCCGCCCGGGCTTCGTCGATGGCCGGCTGCAGCGAGCCGAACCCGAGGTACGGGCTGACCGTCAGCGCGTCACACGCCAGCGGCCCCTTCTCCGACAGGTACGCCGACGCGTAGCCGGCCATGGTCGACCCGATGTCACCGCGCTTCGCGTCGATGATCACCAGCGCACCGGCCTCCCGGAGCCGGACCGTCGCCTGCTCCAGGACGGTGATCCCGGCCGACCCGAACCGCTCGAAGAACGCCGACTGCGGCTTGAACACCGCGACCCGGTCGGCCAGTGCGTCCACCACGCCGTACGTGAAGGAGGCCAAGCCCTCGGCCGTGTCCGGCAGACCCCACGCGTCCAGCAGGTGCGCGTGCGGGTCGATCCCGACGCAGAGCGGCCCGCGGGTGTCCATCGCCGCCCGGAGCCGGGCGCCGAAAGGTGCGTTGCTCATGTCACTCCTCGGTTGATGCGGCGGACAAGGCCGGGCCCGCGGTAGATGAGTCCGGTGTAGAGCTGGACCAGGCTGGCCCCGGCGTCGAAGAGCCGTGTGGCGTCGGCCGGCTCGAGGATTCCGCCGACCCCGATGATCGGCAGAGCTCCCCCGGTCTCCGCGTGGATGTGGGCGACCGTCTTGGCGGCCGTCTCGGTCAGCGGCCGCCCGGACAGCCCACCGGCCTCGGACGCCAGCGGATGGGACTCGACACCCGGCCGGCCGATGGTGGTGTTGGTGGCGATGATCCCGGCGACGCCGACGTCGGTGCAGACGCCGAGCAGTTCGTCGATCGCCTGCTCGGTCAGGTCCGGCGCGATCTTCACCAGGATCGGCTTACCCGCCCGGCCGCCGACGCTCAGCGCGGCCGCTTCCGCATGCAGAGCCGTCAGCAGTTCACGCAACTGTCCGGCGTCCTGCAGCGACCGCAGCCCAGGCGTGTTCGGCGAACTCACGTTGACCGCGAAGTAGTCGCCGTACCGGTACAGCCGCCGCAGCGAGGTCACGTAGTCCTCGACGGCGCCTTCCAGCGGGGTCACCTTCGACTTCCCGATCGAGATGCCCAGCGGGTACCCGAGCGGTCCGTACGACGCCAGCCGGGCGGCCAGCGCCTCGGAGCCGAGGTTGTTGAAGCCCATCCGGTTGATGATGGCCTCGTGCTCGACCAGCCGGAACAACCGCGGCCGCGGATTGCCCGGCTGGGGATGCGCGGTGACCGTGCCGACCTCGACGAACCCGAACCCGAGCGCCCGCCAGGCCGGCAACGCGATGCCGTTCTTGTCCATCCCCGCGGCCAGCCCGACCGGGCCCGGGAAGCGGACGCCGAAGACCGTCCGCTCCGGACCCACCGGCAAGCGGCGCACCCCGGGCACCCGGCTCAGCAGCCGCAAGCCCTGCAGCGTCCGCTCGTGCGCGACCTCCGCGTCCCCCTTGCCCAGGCGGAACAGCAGCGGCCGGACGAAACGGCTATACACCGGCATCACTGCACACCGCGGATCCTCGGCACCCAGTCCTGCAGCGACCGGACTCCGATGTCCCCGGCCCGCTGCGCCTCGATGCCCTGGACGGCGGCCGCCAGCCCCTGCACCGTGGTGATGCACGGGATGTTGCGCGCCACCGCCGCACTGCGGATCTCGTACCCGTCGATTCGCGGCGACCCGCCCTGGGTGATCCCGATCGGGGTGTTGACGATCAGGTTCAGCTCACCGTCCTGGACCATCTGGACGATCGTCGGTTCGCCGTTCGGGCCGGGGCCCTGGCTGCTCTTGCGGACCGTGACCGCCTCGACCCCGTTGCGCCGGAGCACGTCCGCCGTACCTTCGGTCGCGTAGATCTGGAAGCCCAGGTCGGCCAGCCGCTTCACCGGGAAGATCATGTGCCGCTTGTCCCGGTTCGCCACCGACACGAAGACCTTGCCGGAGCCGGGCAGCGGCTGCGACGCGCCGGCCTGCGACTTGGCGAACGCCGTACCGAAGGTGTCGTCGACACCCATCACCTCACCGGTCGAGCGCATCTCCGGCCCGAGCACGGTGTCCACCGACCGGCCGTCGACGGTCCGGAACCGGTTGAACGGCATCACGGCTTCCTTCACCGCGATCGGCGTCGACGGCGGCAGCGTGCCGCCGTCGCCCTCGGCCGGCAGCAGGCCCTCGGCCCGCAGTTCGGCGATCGTTGCCCCGAGCATCACCCGGGCCGCCGCCTTGGCCAGCGGTGTCGCGGTCGCCTTGGACACGAACGGCACCGTCCGGGACGCCCGCGGGTTCGCCTCCAGCACGTACAGCACGTCACCGGCGAGGGCGTACTGCACGTTCAGCAGGCCGCGGACGCCGACACCGCGGGCGATCGCCTCGGTCGACTGGCGGATCTTCTCGATGTCGGCGTTCCCGAGCGTGATCGGCGGCAGCGCGCACGACGAGTCACCCGAGTGCACCCCGGCTTCCTCGATGTGCTCCATCACGCCGCCGAGGAACAGTTCCTCGCCGTCGAACAGCCCGTCCACGTCGATCTCGACCGCGTCGTCGAGGAACCGGTCGATCAGCACCGGGTGCTCGAACGCCTCTCCACCACCCAGCCGCTCCAGCGCCGCGTCGAGCTCGGCCGAGCTGTAGACGATCTCCATCCCGCGACCGCCCAGCACGTACGACGGCCGCACCAGCACCGGGAAGCCGATCTCCTCGGCGATCCGCTGAGCCTCGTCGGCCGACAGCGCCGTACCGTGCTTCGGCGCCGGCAGCGCCGCGTCCGCGAGCACCTTCCCGAACGCGCCGCGCTCCTCGGCCAGATGGATGGCCTCGGGCGACGTTCCGACGATCGGTACGCCGGCGTCCGCGAGCCGCTGCGCCAGCCCCAGCGGCGTCTGACCGCCCAGCTGCACGATCACCCCGGCGACCGGGCCGGCCTGCATCTCGGCGTACACGATCTCGAGCACGTCCTCACAGGTGAGCGGCTCGAAGTACAGCCGGTCCGAGGTGTCGTAGTCGGTCGAGACGGTCTCCGGGTTGCAGTTCACCATCACCGTGCAGTAGCCGGCCTCCCGCAGCGCCATCGACGCGTGCACGCAGGAGTAGTCGAACTCGATCCCCTGGCCGATCCGGTTCGGTCCCGAGCCCAGGATCAGCACCGCCGGGGTGTCCCGCGGTGCCACCTCGGTCTCCTCGTCGTACGACGAGTAGTGGTACGGCGTCTCGGCCGCGAACTCGGCCGCACACGTGTCGACCGTCTTGTAGACCGGCCGGATCCCGAGTGCCTGCCGGACCCCGCGGACGACGTCCTCGGTCAGGTCGCGGATCTCCGCCAGCTGCAGGTCGGAGAACCCGTGCCGCTTGGCCAGCCGGAACACCTCCGGGGTCAGCCGCGGCGCGGCCGCGACCTGCAGCGCGGTCTCGTGGATCAGGTACAGCTGGTCCACGAACCACGGGTCGATCCGGGTGCTCTCGAAGATCTGCTCCGGCGTCGCACCGGCCCGGATCGCGTCCATGATCGTCCGCAACCGGCCGTCGTGCGGCGTCTCGACGGCCTCCAGCAACGGCTCCAGTTCGGTCGCCGGGGAGCCGGCCCAGGAGAACCGGGCCTCCGGCTTCTCCAGCGACCGGAGCGCCTTCTGCAGCGCCTCGGTGAAGTTCCGGCCGATCGCCATCGCCTCGCCGACGCTCTTCATGTGCGTGGTCAGTGTCGCGTCCGCGGCCGGGAACTTCTCGAACGCGAACCGCGGCACCTTCACCACCACGTAGTCCAGCGTCGGCTCGAAGCTGGCCGGGGTCTGCCTGGTGATGTCGTTGGGGATCTCGTCGAGGGTGTACCCGATCGCGACCTTGGCGGCGATCTTCGCGATCGGGAAGCCGGTCGCCTTCGAGGCCAGTGCGGACGACCGCGACACCCGCGGGTTCATCTCGATCACGATCAGCCGGCCGTCGGCCGGGTTGACCGCGAACTGGATGTTGCAGCCGCCGGTGTCGACGCCGACCTCGCGGATGATGCCGATGGCCAGGTCGCGCATCACCTGGTACTCGCGGTCGGTCAGCGTCATCGCCGGGGCGACCGTGACCGAGTCGCCGGTGTGCACGCCCATCGGGTCGACGTTCTCGATCGAGCAGATGATGACGACGTTGTCGGCCTTGTCGCGCATCACCTCCAGCTCGTACTCCTTCCAGCCGAGGATCGACTCCTCGATCAGCACCTCGGTGGTCGGGCTCGCGACCAGGCCGGCGCCGGCGATCCGGCGCAGGTCGGCCTCGTCGTACGCCATCCCGGAACCGACGCCGCCCATGGTGAACGACGGCCGCACCACCAGCGGGTAGCCGAGCTCGTCCGCCGCGCCGAGGACGTCCTCGAGCGAGTGGCAGATCCGCGACCGGGCCACCTCGGCGCCGAGCTTCTCGACGATCCGCTTGAACGACTCCCGGTTCTCACCGCGCTGGATCGCGTCGACCGACGCGCCGATCAGCTCGACGCCGTACTTCTCCAGGACGCCGTTCTCGTGCAGCGCGATCGCCGCGTTCAGCGCGGTCTGGCCGCCGAGGGTGGCGAGCAGCGCGTTCGGCCGCTCCTTCTCGATCACTTTCTCGACGTACTCCGGGGTGATCGGCTCGACGTAGGTGGCGTCGGCGAACTCCGGATCGGTCATGATCGTGGCCGGGTTCGAGTTCACCAGGACGACCCGGAAGCCCTCCTCCTTGAGCACCCGGCAGGCCTGGGTGCCCGAGTAGTCGAACTCGCAGGCCTGGCCGATCACGATCGGACCGGAGCCGATCACCAGCACCGACTCGATGTCTGTACGACGGGGCATCAGCTGCGACCTTCCATGAGTTCCACAAACCGGTCGAAGAGGTATGCCGAGTCGTGCGGACCGGCCGCCGCCTCGGGGTGGTACTGCACCGAGAAGGCCAGCACGCGACCGTCCCGGCCGGTGAGGCGGAGTCCCTCGACCACGTTGTCGTTCAGCGAGACATGACTGACCTCGGCGGTCCCGTACGGCGTCTCAACCGTCTCCTCGATCGGGGCGTCCACCGCGAACCCGTGGTTCTGCGCGGTGATCTCCACCTTGCCGGTGGCCCGGTCGAGCACCGGCTGGTTGATGCCGCGGTGCCCGTACTTCAGCTTGAACGTGCCCAGTCCGAGGGCCCGGCCGAACACCTGGTTGCCGAAGCAGATGCCGAAGTACGGCTTGTTCTGCTCCAGCAACTGCTTGAGCAGGGTGGTCGGGTGCTCGGTGGTCTCCGGGTCACCCGGTCCGTTGCTCATGAAGATGCCGTCCGGGTTCACCGCGAGGACCTCGTCCAGCGTGGCGGTGGCCGGCAGCACGTGTACCTCGATACCGCGCTCGGCCATCCGCTTCGGCGTCATCGACTTGATGCCGAGGTCCAGCGCGACCACGGTGAACCGCTTCTCGCCTTCCGCCGGGACGACGTACGGCTCGAACGTGGTCACCTCCGAGGCGAGGTCCGCGCCGACCATCGGCGGCTGCTGCAGCACCTTGTCCAGCAGCGCGGCCGGGTCGAGGATCTCGGTGGAGATCCCGGCCCGCATCGCGCCGCGCTCGCGCAGGTGCCGGGTCAGCGCCCGGGTGTCGATCCCGGAGATCCCGACGATGCCCTGGGACTTCAACTGGTCGTCCAGCGAGCGCTTGGCCCGCCAGTTCGACGGCACCCGGGCCGGGTCGCGGACGACGTACCCGGCGACCCAGATCCGCTGTGACTCGTCGTCCTCGTCGTTGACGCCGGTGTTGCCGATGTGCGGTGCGGTCTGGGTGACGATCTGCCGGTGGTACGACGGATCGGTCAGCGTCTCCTGGTAACCGGTCATCCCGGTGGTGAACACCGCCTCCCCGAACGTCTCGCCGGTCGCCCCGTACGACGTACCGGCGAACGACCGGCCGTCCTCCAGGACCAGCAGTGCTGGATTATGGGCGGGCTGGCTCATCTTTGCTCGGCTCCGATCAGGGTCGAGATGGATTCGGTCAAGGGGGCGGTGTCCGCCTTCCGGCGGGGACGGAACCCGGTGTCGAGTTCGCGGCCGTCGTGGGTCCAGCTGACCACCACCAGGCCGGACTTCTCCGCGGTCACCTTGCCGGCGATCCCGCGGTCGGTCCGGACGCCGGTCAGGTGGCCGGCGGGGATGAACACATCCGCCGCGCCCTGCCGGTGGAAGATCAGGCCGGCGTCGGTGACGGCCAGGTCCGCGGTACTGCGGACGCCCAGTTCGTGCACGGCGATCCGGTCCATCCAGTCGCCGGCTGTCGTCGTGGCGACGTACACGCCCTCCACGCCCCGTTGGGGCAACAGCTCTTCGGGCACCTCCGGGAGAGGCGCCAGGTCCGCCTGCCGGGACTGACGGTTCCGCCAGCCCCGGAACATGGCGTAGTAGCCCGCCGCGATCACCAGCAGCGTGCCGAGAATGCCGAGGAACGCCTTCACCGTGCGAGCTTCCCGTCCAGGACGGTCGGCGTACCGCGCAGGAAGGTCGCCACCACCTTGCCGGGCAGCGTCATCCCTCCGAACGGCGTGTTCCGCGACAGCGAGGCCGACTCCCCCGGTACGACGGTCCGCTCGACCGCGGGGTCGACCAGGACGACGTTGGCCGGTGCACCCGCCTCGAGCGGCCGGCCATGGCCACCGTCGCCGACCTGGCCGATCTCGGCCGGCCGGTGGCTCATCCGGTCGGCCAGGTCCGCCCACGTCATCAGCTTGGTGTCGATCATCGCGTGCTGGACCACGCTCAGCGCGGTCTCCAGGCCGGTCATGCCGAACGCGGCCGCGCTCCACTCGCAATCCTTGTCCTCGACCGGGTGCGGGGCGTGGTCGGTGGCGACGATGTCGATGGTCCCGTCGGCCAGGCCCTCGCGGACCGCCTCGACGTCCTCCTTGGTCCGCAGCGGCGGGTTCACCTTGTAGACCGGGTTGTAGGAGGCGGCGAGGTCCTCGGTCAGGAGCAGGTGGTGGGGGGTGACCTCGGCGGTCACCTGGTAACCACGCTTCTTGGCCGCGCGGACGATCTCCACCGAGCCCTTGGTGGACAGGTGGCAGATGTGCAGCTTGGAGCCGACGTGCGCGTTCAGCAGGATGTCGCGGGCGATGATCGCCTCCTCCGCGACACTCGGCCAGCCGGTCAGCCCGAGCACGCCGGACAGCGCGCCCTCGTTCATCTGCGCGCCCTGCGTGAGCCGCGGCTCCTGCGCATGCTGGGCGATCACCCCGCCGAACGCCTTGACGTACTCCAGCGCCCGGCGCATCAGCGCGGCGTCCCAGACGCAGTCGCCGTCGTCGGAGAACACCCGCACGTGTGCCGCCGAGTCCGCCATCGCGCCCAGCTCCGCGAGCTGGGTCCCCTTCCGGCCGACCGTGACCGCGCCGATCGGGTAGACATCGGCGTACCCGCTCTCGCGGCCGAGACGCCAGACCTGCTCGACGACGCCGGCGGTGTCGGCGACCGGGTCGGTGTTGGCCATCGCGAACACCGCGGTGAATCCGCCCAGCGCCGCGGCCCGGGTGCCGGTGAGGACGGTCTCGGCATCCTCGCGGCCGGGCTCCCGCAGGTGCGTGTGCAGGTCGACCAGACCCGGCAGCGCGATCAAGCCCTTCGCGTCGATGGTCTCGACGCCGTCGGGTGTCCCGAGGTTGGTGCCGACAGCAACGATCTCGCCGTTGTCGATGAGCAGATCCGCGACCTCACCGCCCAGGATCTTGGCTCCGGTGATCAGGTACGCGGTCATGCGGTCGGCTCCTCTTCGTTGCTTCCGGACAGCAGTAGGTACAGGACGGCCATGCGGATGGCCACGCCGTTGGTGACCTGCTCGACGATCACCGAGCGGGTGGAGTCGGCGACCTCGGCGCTGATCTCCATCCCGCGGTTCATCGGGCCGGGGTGCAGCACGATGGCCTCGTCCGGCAGCTGCGCCATCCGGTGCACGTCGAGGCCGTACCGCCGGGTGTACTCCCGGGCGCTCGGGAAGAACGCGTCGTTCATCCGCTCGCGCTGGACCCGCAGCATCATCACCGCGTCGCTCTTCGCCAGCACCGTGTCGAAGTCGTACGACGTGACGCACGGCCAGTTGGTCATGTCGACCGGCAGCAGCGTCGGCGGGGCGACCACGGTCACCTCGGCACCGAGCGTGGACAGCAGCAGCACGTTCGACCGGGCGACGCGCGAGTGCAGGACGTCGCCGACGATGGTGATCCGGCGGCCTTCGAGCGAGCCGAGGTGGCGGCGCATCGTGAACGCGTCCAGCAGCGCCTGGGTCGGGTGCTCGTGCGTGCCGTCACCGGCGTTGACCACCGAGCCGGTCATCCAGCCCGAGGTGGCGAGCAGGTGCGGCGCGCCGGACGAGCTGTGCCGGCAGACCACGCCGTCGGCGCCCATCGCCTGCAGCGTGAGCGCGGTGTCCTTCAGGCTCTCGCCCTTGCTGACGCTGGAGCCCTTGGCGGAGAAGTTGATCACGTCCGCGGACAGCCGCTTGGCCGCCGCCTCGAACGAGATCCGGGTCCGGGTGGAGTCCTCGAAGAACAGGTTCACCACGGTCCGTCCGCGCAGCGCGGGCAGCTTCTTGATCGGCCGGTCCGCCAGCGACCGCATCTCCTCGGCCGTGTCGAGAATCAGGTTGGCCTCGTCGCGGGACAGGTCCCCCGCACTCAGCAGGTGCCGCATCACGCGCCTCCTTCGCTCACACCAGCCCGCTGTGCGCTGCTCACCGTGCCCCCGCCGGCGGCAGGGGTGGGGTGGTCGGCGATGTGCACCGCGTCCTCGCCGTCGTACTCGGTCAGGTGGACGGTGACGCGCTCGACCAGGGAGGTCGGCAGGTTCTTGCCCACGTAGTCGGCCCGGATCGGCAGTTCGCGGTGGCCGCGGTCGACCAGGACCGCCAGCTGGACCGCCCGGGGCCGGCCGATGTCGCCGAGCGCGTCCAGCGCGGCCCGGATGGTGCGGCCGGAGAACAGCACGTCGTCGACCAGGACGACGACCTTGCCGTCGATCCCGCCGGCCGGGATGTCGGTGTGCTCGAGTCCGCGGGGTGGTTTGAGGCCGATGTCGTCGCGGTACATCGTCACGTCGAGTGACCCTGTCGGCACACTCTGCCCCTCGACGGCCGCGATCCGGGCCGAGATGCGGGCGGCCAGGCCGACGCCGCGGGTGGGGATGCCGAGCAGCACCACCGGGTCGGCACCGCGGTTGCGCTCGAGAATCTCGTGGGCGATCCGGGTCAGTGCCCGGGATATGTCGGAAGCGTCCAACACCGTGCGCGGCGCCGCGTTCGGCGTACGTGCGTGGGCAGGGTTCATCGCTACCGTTCCTCCTTTCCCGCCTCTCTGGACGGGTCTTTAAAGGACGTTCGGACCGCTTGACATGGTATCGGAAGTGACACGCCGTCTTGACGCTGGCCTCTGACCCGGAATATTGTTACTCTGTGTAACCGAGGGGGGTTCACCTAACGGCCCGTTCCGGCGGGCCGGACATGACGAACTAGTCGGAGGGAAGAACCAGCGTGCCTAGCGAATACGCGAAGACACTGGGTGGCAAGTTGCGCGCCATCCGCCAGCAGCAAGGGCTGTCGCTGCATGGTGTGGAAGAGAAGTCCAAGGGTCGCTGGAAGGCGGTCGTCGTCGGCTCGTACGAGCGTGGCGATCGAGCCGTCACGGTCCAGAAGCTCGCGGAACTCGCCGATTTCTACGGCGTGCCGATCCGTGAACTGCTGCCCGGTTCCGCCAGTGCGGCCGCCGCGGCTGCCGCTCCTCCCCGGTTGATCCTCGACCTGGAGGCCCTGCAGCACCTCGACGCGAGCGAGGCCGGTCCGCTGACGCGGTACGCGGCCACGATCCAGGCTCAG
The DNA here is from genome assembly GCF_054784135.1 of Kribbella swartbergensis. NCBI lineage: Bacteria > Bacillati > Actinomycetota > Actinomycetes > Propionibacteriales > Kribbellaceae > Kribbella > Kribbella swartbergensis. The sequence continues at coordinate 286,789 of NZ_BAAGPM010000017.1, read as the reverse complement.
CGCGGGGACTACAACGGCAAGGTGCTGTCGATCCGGCAGGACGACATGCGCACCCTGGCCGTGATCTACGACGAGTCGCCGACGACTCTGACCGAGCGCTTCATCTCCTGGGGCGTGCTGAACCCGGAGGCCAAGGGCGACGTCGAGGAGTCGTCCGAAGCGGCCGGCGCCTGACGGAAGGCGAGAGAGACGGTCGGGGCTCGTAGCAGCTGGCCCACGGCCGCCTGCCTTCGTCATCCAGGCAGAGCAGTAGCACGACAACGCAGTACGGCGGCGGCGGGCTCCACCTCACCCGCTGCACCAGGCCGGAGCCGTTCCCTCCGCGCCGCCGACCACGGGGATGCCGAGTTTGGCCCGGGACCGTACCGAGACGGTGCCGGGCCTCGAGTGCCCAGATTCTCCCTGCTGAGAACCCCGAGAGGGCTCGCCCCCCTCGTCCCCCGTCCAGCCCACGAAGGGCCCCGGAGCTCGGACCCGGAGCTCAGACGCCCAGCGTGGGCTTGAGCTGCAGCAGTCTCGCCAGCAGCCCGTTCACGAACGCCGGCGACTCGTCGGTGGACAGGTCCCGCGCGAGCGCGACCGCCTCGCTGACCGCGACCACGTCCGGCACCTGGTCGTCGAACAGCAGCTCGTAACTTCCGATCCGCAGGATGTTGCGGTCCACGGCCGGCATCCGGTCCAGCGTCCAGCCGACAGAGTGCGTCTCCAGCAACTCGTCGATCACGTCGATGTGCTTCGCGACACCCTCGACCAGCGCCACCGTGAACTCGTTCACCGGCGGGTCGTTGTCGGCCACCCGGTCGGCCAGGGTGCCGCCGACCGGCAGTCCCCTGACCTCCGACTCGTACAGCACGTCGAGGGCGCGCTTGCGGGCCTTGCTACGGGCAGACATGTGCGGTTGTCGCTCCAGGATCAGAAGCAGCGGTCAGGAGGTGACGCGACCGAGGTAGTCACCCGTGCGGGTGTCGACCTTGACCTTCTCGCCCGTGGTCAGGAACAGCGGGACCTGGATGGTGTAGCCGGTCTCCAGCTTGGCCGGCTTGGTGCCGCCGGTGGACCGGTCGCCCTGCAGACCCGGCTCGGTGTACTCGACCACGAGCTCGACCGAGGCCGGGAGCTCGACGTACAGCGGCAGGTCGTCGTGCACCGCGACGATGGCGTCCTGGTTCTCCAGCAGGAAGTGCGCGGCGTCGCCGACCACGTCGGGCTGGATCTGGAGCTGGTCGTAGGTGGTCTTGTCCATGAACACGTACGCCGACCCGTCGTTGTACAGGTACGTCATGTCACGCTTGTCCACGGTCGCGACCTCGACCTTGACGTCCGCGTTGAAGGTCTTGTCGACCACCTTGCCGGACAGCACGTTCTTCAGCTTGGTCCGGACGACGGCGCCGCCCTTGCCGGGCTTGTGGTGCTGGAACCAGACGACGGACCACAGCTGCCCGTCCAGGTCGAGCACCATGCCGTTCTTGAGGTCGTTCGTGGTTGCCACGCGGATATGCCCTTCGAAATCGATCAGCGGTAACACCGGATTGTAGCGGCCACCTGCCCTTTCCTCCGATTCCGTGGCCACAGGACCAGGACCGCGGACCTGGCGGGCCTTAGGCTGGCAGTCCCCGGGGGCGAGCGTGACGACGGAGGTGGCCGATGCTGGAGTTCGCGATCTTCGTCATCGTCATGATCGTGCTGAGCGTGATCGGCAAGGCGAAACAGCAGGCGTCGAAGTCCGGCAGACGGCCGAATCCCCGGGTGCAGCAGCTGATCGAGCGCATCAACCCGCCGCCCGCGCAGTATCAGCAGGGACAGCTGTCGTCGCAGTGGCTCCCGTCGTACGGACCGCCGCCGCAGGCCCACCGCCCGCCGCAGCACCACCTCCCGACGCCCCGGCAGGACACCGACAACCGGGTGCGCGAGTTGATGAAGACCGGCAACGAGGTGGCTGCGATCCGGTTGCTGTGCGACGAGCAGGACATGGGCATCCTCGAGGCGCAGCAGTACGCCCGCGGCCTGGTCGCACCGGCCGACCAGAGTCCCACTCGGTCGCAGGCCCGTGCGGCTCAGCCGGCATCACCGGAGCCGGCCGAGGACGAGACCCGGTACGTCGGCTCGGCCGCGTTCGCCGAGTCGATCTTCGACCTGGACCGCGAGCAGGACACCTGGGCCAGCGGCTGGGTCGACACCCCTGAGCCGGACGACCGCTCCGACATCGACGAACTCTGGCAAACGGTCCGCAACCCACCCCGCCCCGGCACTACGCCACCCAACTAACGACAACCCACCCGCACCGACAGATGGACGGGTCGGCGGGGTCATCAGTCCTTCTTGTCGCCGAGGGACTCGAGCAGTGTCCGGAGCAGGTCCACGAACTGCTCGCGTTCGGCCTGCGAGAGGCCGGTCAGCAGCCGGTTCTCGGTTTCGATGTGGGCCGGCAGAACGCGGTCGACCAGTCGCAGGCCCTCGTCGGTCAGGGTGACCCGGACACCACGCCCGTCCGTCTCGCTCGGCGTCCGGGTGACCAGACCGCGCGCCTCGAGCCGATCCAGTCGCTGGCTGATCGCTCCGGACGTCACCATCGAGGACCGCATCAGGCCGGCCGGGGTCAGGCTGTGCTCCGCGTTGCTGCGCCGCAGCGTCGCGAGTACGTCGAACGAGGCCCGGTCGAGGTCGTACCGCGCGAAGTTGCGCCGCAACTCGGCGTCGAACAACTGGTTGAGCCGGGCCACCCGGCCCACCAGGCCCATCGGCGACGCATCCAGGTCGGGACGCTGCTCCCGCCACTGCTCGAGCACCAGATCGACGTGATCAGCCATGCAGCCAGCCTAGTTCAGATTGCTTAGCGGTGAGGGATTGTTAATTACTTAGCACTGAGATACTTTATCTTAGTGCTAAGTAATCGGTCTCCTGCTCCTCGTCACGGCGATCACGCCGCTGCTGTGGGGCACCACCTATCTGGTCACCACTGAACTATTGCCGCCGGGCCGTCCGCTGCTCGCCGCGGTCATCCGGGCGCTTCCGGCCGGCCTGTTGCTCGTGGCGATCACCCGGACGCTGCCGCGCGGCAGTTGGTGGTGGCGGTCGCTGGTCCTCGGGACACTCAACATCGGGGCGTTCTTCGCCCTGCTGTTCGTCGGCGCGTACCGGCTGCCGGGCGGCGTCGCCGCGACCGTCGGCGCGATCCAGCCGCTGCTGGTCGCCGTACTGTCGACCGGGCTGCTGCGTGAGCGGCTGAAGACCCGGACTGTTCTGGCCGCGGTGGCCGGTGTGTTCGGGGTCAGCCTGCTGGTACTGCGGGCCGACGCGCGGCTCGACATGTTGGGCGTCGCTGCCGCGTTGGGCGGGGCGGTGGTGATGGCCTTCGGCGTCGTACTGAGCAAGCGGTGGACGTCGCCCGCTCCCCTGCTCGCCACAACGGGCTGGCAACTGGTGGCCGGTGGACTGGTCCTGCTACCTGTCGCGTACCTCGTCGAGGGCGCACCACCTGCCACGCTGACGGCCGCGAACCTGGCCGGGTACGCCTACCTGACGATCATCGGCTCGGCGCTGGCCTACGCGCTGTGGTTCCGCGGACTGCGCTCCCTCTCCCCCACGGACGTCACGTTCCTCGGGCTGCTCAGCCCGGTGATGGCGACCCTCCTCGGCTGGCTCGTCCTCGACCAGCGCCTGACCTCCGCCCAGGTGATCGGCGGCCTGATCGTCCTGGCCGCGCTCGTCACCGCGCAGGTACGGCGACGGAAGACGATCAGTACTCCGCCGCCGGTGCTCGTCCCCGCAGTGGAAAGGTGCTGAAGGCGACCGCGGTCGCACGGATCAGATGAGGCCCTCACGCAGGGCGTAGGCGACGGCGTGCGAACGGTTCTTCAGCTGAAGCCGGCTGGTCACGTCGTGGAGGACGTTCTTCACCGTGCGCTCCGAGTAGGACAGCTCGCGCGCGATCTCCTGGGTGTCCTTGCCGTCGGCCACCAACCGCAGGACCTGCGTCTCCCGGTCGGACAGCCCGGTGTGGGACAGACCCCGCGGTGCCAGCACGTGCCGCTGCATCCGGGACACCCGGCCGAGCAACCGACCCAAAAGGTCCGGAGGCAGGCTGCCGTCACCCGCTGCGGCGGCCAGCACCAGATGGACGATGCGATCGGCGGTCGCCTCGGTGCGCCGCAGTACGCCGGACACCCCCAGCTCGACCGCGGTCATCAGCGCGTCGTCGTTGATCGCGCTGCCGATGAGCACTGTCCGGCGGCATCCGCGTTCCGTCGCGGACCGGAGCACCTGGACGGCGGTGTGGTCCAGCGAGTCGACGGCGATCAACGCGACCACCGGCAGGGCGGTGCGCTGGTCGGTCGCCTGGGCCTGCCGCGCCGCCAGGTCGGCATCGGAGATCAGCGCGACCTCCGGCCGCGGCCTCAGCGCGTGCACCAACCCGAACTGGGACAGCGGGTCGAGAGCCTTCACCCAGACGGCGATACGTTGCTGCGTCGTCATACCTGTCACTCCCCCAGAGCGTTGATCAACGGAACGGACTGCACCCGTGGTCACACGAACCCCCAAAGATCGTCGCTTCCGATCGTGCTCCGGAACCTTCAGCCAGCCTTAAGGGCCGCCGGAACAGCCCGCCCGAACCTGGCTCCCGGAACGGCCCTCACTGGCTTGATGCCCGAAAGGGCAGGTTGGTTGCGACTCAGGCCCGGCCTCAGGCGGTGAGGGTGCTGATCGCGCGCAGGGCGAGGCGATAGGAGTCGACGCCGAACCCGGCGATGGTGCCGGTGGCCACGCCGGCCACGACGCTGGTGTGCCGGAACTCCTCGCGGGTCGCCGGGTTGGTGAGGTGGATCTCGATCAGGGGCGCGGTCCGCTGGGCGCAGGCGTCGCGCAGCGAGTACGAGTAGTGGGTGAAGGCCGCCGGGTTCAGCACCACCGGCAGCTTCCCGTCGGCCGCCTCGTGCAGCCAGCCGACCAGTTCGGCCTCGTCGTCTGTCTGCCGCACCTCGACCTGCAGCCCGAGCTCGGCGCCCACCTTCTCGCACTCCGCGACCAGATCGGCGAACGTCGTCGTCCCGTACTTCTCCGGCTCCCGCGACCCCAGCCGCCCGAGGTTCGGCCCGTTCAGCACCAGCACCCGTCGTGCGCTCACATCCGTCACATCACAACCCTAGAGCCTTCCGAAGGCGAACCCGGCCTCCGCCACGGCCTCCGGGTAACGCTCGGCGGCGGACCGACCGGCGTCGATCGCGACCCAGTTGCGACGGGCCAGCACGTCGCCCTCACCCGAGCGGTCTCTCGCCTCGATGTGCTGCACTCCGAAGACCTCCCACCCGAACTCGCCGCTTGACGGCAGAGTCAGGACCAGGGGGCTCCGGGGCCGCCCATGCGGGCGGCGTACTCGGAGCCGCGGGTCAGGTCTCCGCGGCGGACCGGTTTGTCGGTGAAGGCCGAGGCGTAGATGGCCGCCGCGAGTTCCAAGGTGTTCCGGGCCTCGGCGAGCGGGACGGGTGCCGGCTCCCCGGCTGTCAGCGCATCGAGTACGGCGGTGAGCTGAGCGGTGTGACCACTCGGCACGTCGGGCAGATCGGCAGACCAGGCCTCCGTCACCGCCTCCTGCGACGGTCCGGGTGTGATCGTCCAGTTCTCGTTCTGGTAGCCGTAGAGGTGTTCCAGCTCGACGGTCGCGTTCTCGTAGTCGAAGCGGAGCTGAGACGTCTCCCGGGGCGACACCAGCGAGTTGACGATCGACGCGACCGCGCCGTTCTCGAAGGTCACCAACGCCATCGAGACGTCCTCGGTCTTCGTCGGCCGGGCCTGCCGGGCGGCGACGGCGGTTACCTTCCCCCACGGGCCGAGGATCGACAGCAGCAGGTCGAACTGGTGGATCCCGTGACCCATCGTCGGCCCGCCGCCCTCGACCTCGAAGGTGCCGCGCCACGGCACCGCGAAGTAGTCGTCGTCCCGGTACCAGGTGGTGTTGCACAGGGCAACCAACGGCCGGCCGAGGACACCACCGGCGGTCAGCTCCCGCAACCGCACCGCCCCGGAGCCGAACCGGTGCTGGAAGACGCATACGACCTGGGCGGACGACGCGCTCTCCGCCTCCAGCAGCGAGTCGAGTTCGTCCAGCGACAACGTCGGGGGTTTCTCCACGAACACGTTGACACCCGCCGCCAGGCACTCGGCGGCCAGCGGCACATGCGAACCGGGCGGCGTGCACAGGTGGACGAGATCGACGCCGCCGGCCGCGAGCAGCTCGGTCAGGCTCGCGTACACCGAGGGGATCTCCCACTTGGTCGCGAACGCCTCGGCCCGGTCGCGATCGACGTCGACCGCGGCGACCAGTTCGGCCCGGTCCGCCAGGGCGGTCACCGCCCCGGCGTGGGCGTTGGCGATACCACCGGTGCCGACGATCGCGATCCGGTACTTGCTGTCGGACATACAGCCCCTCTCAGGACGCGGGCAGCGTCGGAAAGCCTTTTCCCGAACAGCATCCTGAACGGGCCGCCGCGGAATGACAAGTGCGCGTCCGCCAGCTGACCGGATCCGGTCAGGAGCCTCGCGGTACGCCGGCGGTCAGGAGACCTCGACGTACGGCGGGGTCAGGAGACTTCGGCGTACGCCGCGATCAGGAGGCTCGGGTCCGGTGCTTCGAAGATGGCCGGCTTGGCGAGGCCGTCGAGGACGACGAACCGCAGCCGGTCGGCCCGGGTCTTCTTGTCCAGCTTCATCGCGTCCAGCAGGTGCGGCCAGGCGTCCGCCCGGTACTTCACCGGCAGCCCGAGAGATTCCAGTACGGCGCGATGCCGGTCGGCCGTGGCGTCATCGAGCCGGCCGGCCGCACGGGCCAGTTCGGCGACGAACACCATGCCGATGCTGATCGCGGCACCGTGCCGCCACTTGTACCGCTCGACCCGCTCGATCGCGTGCCCGAGCGTGTGGCCGTAGTTCAGCGCCTCACGGCCGATCTTTCCGCCGACCGTGGTGGTCCGTTCCCGCAGGTCGGCGCCGACGGTGTCCGCCTTCACCTGGATCGCCCGCGCGATCAGCTCCCGGGTGGCGTCGTACGCCGAGCTGGACGCACCGGCCGGGTCCTTCTCGATCAGGTCGAGGATCACCGGGTCGGCGATGAAACCGCACTTCACGACCTCCGCGAGACCGCTCACGTAGTCATTGCGCGGCAGCGTCTCCAGCGCGGCCAGGTCACACAGCACCCCGGCCGGCTCCCAGAACGCGCCGACCAGGTTCTTCCCCTCGGCCGTGTTGATGCCGGTCTTGCCGCCGACGGCCGCGTCGACCATGCCGAGCAGCGTGGTCGGGATGTGAACGACCTTCACCCCGCGCAGCCAGGTCGCGGCGACGAAGCCGGCCAGGTCGGTCGTCGTACCGCCGCCGACACTCACGATCGCGTCGGAGCGGGTGAATCCGGCCTGCCCGAGCACCGACCAGCAGTACGCGAGCACCTCCGCGGTCTTGGCGTCCTCGGCGTCCGGGATCTCGATCGCGTGCGCGGTGTAACCGCCGGCGGTGAGGTCGTCGCGGATCGCGTCACCGCTGGTCCGCAGCGCCCGCGGATGGATCACGGCGACCCGCTGCACCCCGTCGCCGAGCAGTCCCGGCAGTTCACCGAGCAGGTTGTTGCCAATGACAACGTCGTACGGCGCCGCCGCGGCCACCCTGATCCGGGTGGGCCCGTCGCCCACAGATCCAACGCTCATCCGAGGTGCTCCAGGATCTCGGCGGCGATCTCGTCGGGGGTGCGGTTGTCGGTCTGCACGGTCAGTTTGGCGACCTCGGCGTACAACGGACGGCGGGCCTCCATCAGGTTGCGCAGCTGGGTGCGGACGTTGCCGAGCAGCAGCGGCCGGGCGACCCCGAGACCGACCCGCTTGACCGCCTCCCCGAGGCTGACGTCGAGGAAGACAACGTTGTGACCGGCCAGATCGGCCCGGGTATCGGGATCCAGGATCGCGCCGCCGCCGAGCGACAGCACCTCACCGTCCTGCGCCAGTGAAGCGACGATCGCGGCCCGTTCGAGCGCCCGGAAGTGCGGCTCGCCGTGGTCGACGAAGATGTCCGGGATCGGCTGCCCCGCTCCGGCCTCGACGTCGGCGTCGGTGTCGCGGTGGTTTACGCCGAGCCGCTCGGCCAGCACCGCCGCGATGGTCGACTTCCCCGATCCCGGCGGCCCTACCAGTACGACGACCGGGCTCACAGCTCCGCCCACTCCCGCGGTGCGATGGTGGCCGGCAGACCGGCCAGGTACGCCTTGTGGTTGCGCGAGGTCTCCGCCACCGAGTCGCCGCCGAACTTCTCCAGCGACGCGTCGGCCAGCACGAGCGCCACCATCGCCTCGGCCACGATGCCCGCAGCCGGTACGGCGCAGACGTCCGACCGCTGGTGGTGCGCCGACGCCGCCTCGCCGGTGGTGGTGTCGATCGTGCGCAGTGCCCGCGGCACGGTCGCGATCGGCTTCATCGCGGCCCGCACCCGCAGCGTCTCGCCGGTGCTCATCCCGCCCTCGGTGCCGCCCGAGCGGGCGGAGGCCCGCCGGATCATGCCGTCCTCGGCGACGATCTCGTCGTGCGCCTTCGACCCCGGCGTCCGGGCCAGCTCGAACCCGTCGCCGAGTTCCACTCCCTTGATCGCCTGGATGCCCATCAGCGCGCCGGCCAGCTTCGCGTCGAGCCGCCGGTCCCAGTGCACGTAGCTGCCGAGACCCGGCGGGAGGCCGTCCACGACCACCTCGACCACACCGCCGAGCGTGTCACCGGCCTTCTGCGCGGCGTCGATCTCGGCCACCATCGCCTTGCTCGCGTCCGCGTCCAGGCAGCGCACCGGGTCCGCGTCCAGCTTCGCGACGTCGTCGTACGACGGGATCACGCCGTACGGCGCCTTGACCGTGCCGAGCTCGACCACGTGGCTGACGATCGTCACGCCGTACGCCTGGTGGAGGAAGCGGGCCGCGACCTCGCCCAGCGCGACGCGGGCGGCGGTCTCGCGGGCGCTGGCCCGTTCGAGCACCGGACGAGCCTCGTCGAAGCCGTACTTCTGCATGCCGGCCAGGTCCGCGTGGCCGGGCCGCGGCCGGGTCAGCGGTGCGTTCCGGGCCAGGTCGGCCAGCGCTGCCGGGTCGACCGGGTTGGGTGACATCACCTGCTCCCACTTCGGCCACTCGGTGTTGCCGACCTGGATGGCGATCGGGCTACCCAGCGAGACACCGTGCCGGAACCCGCCGATGAACGTCACCTCGTCCCGCTCGAACTTCATCCGGGCGCCGCGGCCGTAGCCGAGCCGACGACGGGCGAGGGCGTCGGCCACGTTGTCCGTGGTGACCTGGACGCCTGCGGGAAGACCTTCGAGTACGGCGACGAGCGCTTGTCCGTGCGACTCGCCGGCGGTAAGCCAGCGCAGCATGCCCCGATTCTTCCACGCGCCCCCCACCCACCCGACGCCGGTCTCACGCCCCGCGCCGGCTCAGTTCTCGATCGGATTGAGCACCCGCGCTCCGGTCCGCTCGACGTCAGCCGTGTTGCGGGTGACGAGCGTCCAGTCGTGCACCAGCGCGGTCGCCGCAAGCAGTCCGTCGACCACAGGCAGCGGCGAGCCTGCGTTCAACCGCCCCCAGGTCTCGGCGATCTCCAGAGTCACCGGGATGATCCGGTCGCCGTATCCATCGACCAGGCGCCGACTCCAACTGTCGATGGCGGCCGCTTGCTTCGGGTCTCGCACGGCAAGGCGTTCGATCCCCTGCCGGATTTCGCCGACGACCAGGACGCTCAGGTACAACTCGCTGGAGCGCACCGATCCGACCCAACTCGAGGCACCCGCATCGGGCGTTCGCCGCCGGAACTCCGACACGACGTTGGTGTCGAGCAGGTAACTCACTCGAACTCCACCACCCGCGCGGGGGCCGCCGAGCGATCGATCTCCAGCACTGTCAGATCGGGCGCCTCGGCGAGGAAGTCCTTGAAGTCGGTCTCCTCACCCCGCAGACGCCGGTAGTCGCGGATGTTCAGTACGACGGCCACCTGCTCTCCGTGCTTCGTGACGAACTGCGGCCCGTCCGCCTGGACGGCCCGAATCAACTCACTGAAGTGCTGCTTGGCTTCTTGCACCTGCCACTGCCCGCCCATCCTCACCACTCCCTCATTCGTCCCCGATTCAGTCTAGTCTGACTAGACAGAATCGGTAAATCAGCGGCACGTCGGCGTACGGAGGCCGTCCGCGGACAACGGGTCCCGGAAGGTCAGGAGGATGTCGACGGTTTTGTTGAGGGGGGTGTTGGGGCAGCTGGTGGAGGCTTGGGCTGCTTGGGCGCCGGATAGGGCGGCGCCGGTGAGGGTGAGAGTGGCGGCGACTGTAACGGTCAGGCGGGCGGTGGTGCGGCGGAGTGCGGTGGTCATCGGGGGGCTCCTTTGCGGTCTACCAACGACCGTAGGAGTGGTGGGCCTCAGCCGAACTGGCCTTCGGGCCCGACTTCGGGGTAGCGCTGGCACCACCGTCGATAGGGTTTGGGGCATGGATCGGGGTGCTGAAGAGACGTGGCGGTCACGGGTGCGCGGCTGTCTGCTGGGTGGAGCGATCGGGGACGCGTTGGGCGCGCCGGTCGAGTTCGAGAGCGGCCGGTCGATCGTTGCCGCGCACCCAGACGGGTTGCGCACCTTCGTCTCCGGTTCCGCCGGCTGGCCGCCCGGAACGATCACCGACGACACCCAGATGACGTTGTTCACGGTCGAGGGACTGATCCGGGCCGGGGTGCGGACCGACCGTGGGTTGGGGTTCACGGTCGCCGTGGTCCATCACGCCTACGACCGCTGGCTGGACACGCAACTCCTGCCGGTTCCGAGCGGTGAGCGCAGCGGCTGGCTGCAGGGGCAGCAGTGGCTCTACGCGCGGCGCGCTCCTGGCAACACCTGTCTCAGCGCGTTGACGCAAGCCCGCAAGGGCAGCGCGAAGATCGAGCAGTTCGGTGCGCAGGCTGAGAACGACTCGAAGGGGTGCGGCGGCGTGATGCGGGTGGCGCCGTTCGGGCTGCTGCCGTCGAAGTGGTTCGACCGCGAGTGGGTGTTCGACGCGGCCGCCCAGGCAGCCGGCTACACCCATGGGCACCCGACCGGCAAGCTCGCCTCTGGTGCGTTGGCCGTGATCATCCACGAGATCTGCGCCGGCGCCGACCTCAACGCGGCCCTGGACACGACGGCCGACGTACTGGCCCGACGGCCGGACCATGAGGAGACCAGTACGGCGCTCGCGGCCGCACGCGAACTCGCGGCCACCGCGCCGGAGCACGGGCCGGTCACCGTGGAGAAGCTGGGTGGCGGCTGGGTGGCGGAGGAGGCTCTGGCCATCGCGGTCTACGCAGCACTCGCCTACCCCGAGCCCGAGCAGTTCCTGGACGCGCTGGCCTTGTCGGTCACGCACTCCGGCGACAGCGACTCCACCGGCGCCATCTGCGGCAACATCCTGGGAGCCCTCCACGGTGAGACCGCTCTGCCTCCTGAGCTCGTCTTCACCGTCGAGGGCCGTGCGGTCATCCTCGAACTGGCGGACGACTTCGCCCTGGAGTTCACCAGGCCCACGCGTCTCCACGGCGACTACGGTCCCCACACCGCGTGGGGCCAGGCCCGCTACCCCGGCTGGTGACCTTCGTCGGATCCCCTATCCGGCGTACAACCTCGCCAGTGGTCCGCCGAGCGCGACGCCGGCCAGGGCGCCGACAAGCATGAAAGGCCCGAACGGGACCATCTGCTTGCGGGTCATCACCTTCGCCGCGATCAACCCGATCCCCACGATCGCGCCGAGGAAGAAGCCGCCGTACAACCCGCTGATGAACTCGCCCCACCCGAGCCAGCCGAGCGCCATCCCGAGCAACCCCGACAGCCGGACGTCGCCGAAACCGACACCCCGCGGGAACACGAACCACAACACGTAGAACACCGCGAACCCGATCAAACCCGCGAGCACCGCGCGGCGGAACGACCCCCACTCCCCCGACACCACGGCCGCGCCGAGCAGCGCCACCCCGACCACGACGTACGACGGCCAGATGATCGCCGACGGCAGATACCGGGTCCGCGCGTCGATGTAGCCGAGCACGGCACCGGCCACGGCCAGCAGCAGCCACGCCACCAGCACCGGCGTCGTGCCGAGCATCCAGCCGAGCAGTCCCCCGGACACGGCCGCGAGGAGACCACACCAGTACGCCGCCCGCGCACCGGCCAGCTCTGCGTACGGGATCTTGGTCTCGCCATCCTCCAGGGACGGCTCCGGGATGCGCCGCATCAGCCAGGGACCCAGCAGGTACGCCGCCGGTCCGCAGAAGGCCACACCGACCCCTGCGGTGAGCAACGCATTGTCAGCCGGCACGATCCAGCAGCCTAGACGATCCGCACCACCGCCACGCGCGCCTTGTGGACGACCCCCAGACCTTCGTGGCTGTGGAGGAGCTAGACGAGGGTGTACGGCGTGCGGAAGAAGTTGGCGGGGTCGTATTTTTGCTTGATCGTGCGCAGGCGGGCCAGGCTTGCGCCGTAGTAGGTGCTGACCGAGCGGCGGTTCTCGACGTAGTTCACGTAACCGCCGGCCGAGTACGTGCGGACCGCGCGATGTCCGTTGGTGACGAAGGTCTGGGCGACCTTCAGCTGCGCCGAGGTCGGGCGCGCGGGCGTACCGGCGTACCACTGGATCACGCCGAGGGCTGACCGCCAGGCCCAGGACGAGCCACCGGCCGGCTGTTTCGCGGCCTGCCCGCCGAGCGGGTCGATGATCGCCGACGCCGGTGTCCTGGCCCGCGCCGCCGCCTTCACCGCACCGAGCAGCGCGGTGATCGTGGCCGCGTTCATCGGGCCCTTGAGTACGTCGGAGCCGGCGAGGAACCCGGTGCGCGGGCTGGTCGTCCCGCCGCCGACGTACCGGACCGCCTCGAGGTGCGTCTTCACCGTGATCGACCGCACCGAGGCCCGCGACCCGACGAACGACTCCAGTTGCGCGGCCGCGGCGGCGGCGTTCCCGGTGGTGGAGATCCCGAGCACGTGGACCGACAGCGTTCCGTTGCTGCGGGCATCGATGTGCAGGTTGCCCCAGGAGGTGATCGGCGCCGACTGGGCGAACCTCTGCCAGCCGCGGACGACGGCCGCCGCCTTCGATTCCGGCCAGGTCAGCCGGAAGAACCCGATCTTCGTCGCCGGGATGGTGGCGAACCGGAACGACGTGACCACCCCGAGATTCCCGCCGCCGCAGCCCCGGAGCGCCCAGAACAGGTCCGGGTCGGACGCGGCACTGACGTTCCGCGCGACGCCGTCGGCGGTGATCACGCCCATCGACAGGATCCGGTCGCTGGTGAGTCCGAACGCCCGCGTGTGGATGCCCATCCCACCGCCGAGAGCGAGCCCCGCGACTCCGACCGTCGGACAGGTACCGGTCGGCAGCGAGCGCCCGTACTTGTCCAGGAAGACGTGGACGTCGTACAGCCGTGCACCGGCACCGACGGTGAGGACGCCGTTCGAGTAACTCATGCCGCGGATCGCGCCCAGGTCGACCATCAGGCCCCGGCTGACCGTGGACGCACCGACGTAAGAGTGCCCACCGCCCTTCGGAACCGTCACGAGCCTGTTCGCGCGCGCGAAGTTGATCGACCGCTGCACGTCGGTGGCGTTCGCGGCCTTGACCACGGCGGCCGGCTGAACGGAGTCCCACCGTGGGTTGAACAGCTGGTGCGCGGCCGGGTAGCCGGACGTCGACGGCATGAACAGCCGGCCCTTGAGCGACCGCGCGAAGCTGTTCCAGTTCGGTGCGGCCGCGGTCAGGGCTTCCGTTGTCCCAGTGGTGGCCGGCTTGGTGTCGGTGCAGCCGGTCAACGCGGCGGCGGCGGCGACGCCGCCTGCCCTCAGTAACGTCCGGCGGTCAGGCTGGCTCACGATCCTCGAGCTCCTCACGGGCGGCGGCTCTCATGGCCGCCAGAGGAGCCGGCGACCTACCCGTCATCATCTCCACCTGGAGAGTGGCCTGATGCACGAGCAGATCAAGTCCGTTCAACAGCTCTGTACCGATCCGGCGAGCCGCGACGGCCAGCCCGGTCGGCCACGGGTGATAGGCCACGTCGAACACCACTGGCGCGACCGCCGCGAAGTGCTCGGCCCACGGGTCGACGGCACCGCCGGGCAGCGTCGACACGCACAGGTCGAACCCACCGATCTGCTCGACCTGCGAGAAGTCCGCGACCGACGTCTTCAGCCCGAGTTCGGCGGCCAGGTCCAGCAGCCGCTCGGCCTTGGAGACGTCCCGGACGACGACGGTCACCTCGCTGACCTTCAGTCCGCGCAACGCCGCCAGCGTGGACGCTGCGGTGGCCCCGCCGCCCAGGACCACGGCGGTGTCGGCCGCGGAGATGCCGCGCTCGGCGAAGGCGTTGACCAGCCCCGGTACGTCGGTGTTGTGCGCCGAGCGGGACCCGTCCGGCTCGAACAGCATCGTGTTCGCCGCACCGATCAGCTCCGCGACCGGGTCAACGGTGTCCACCAGGTCGAGCGCGACCCGCTTCAGCGGCATCGTCAACGACAGTCCGCGGACGTCGTCACCGAGCGACGCGACGAACCCGCGCAACTCGTCCTCGCCGACCTCGAAGGCGTCGTACGTCCAGTCCAGGCCGAGAGCGGCGTACGCGGCCCGGTGCATCGCCGGCGACAGCGAATGCGCAATCGGCGAACCCAGAACAGCGCACCTCATCCGCGCCTCCCCATCAGCAGCGGCCCTTGTGAGCGGCGCACCAGGCCTGGAGCTTCTTCACGTTCTGCAGGTGCTCGTCCGACGTACTCGCGAACGCCGTCTCACCGGTGTCGAGGTTGACCAGGGTGAAGTACAGCCAGTTGCCCTGCGCCGGGTTCAGCGCCGCCCGCAGGGTCTCCTTGGTCGGCGAGTTGATCGGCGTCGGCGGCAGGCCCTTGTTCTTGTAGGTGTTGTACGGCGAGTCCATGTCACGCTGCTCCGGCGTGGTGAACACCCCGCCGTCCCGGCCGACCACGTAGTGGATGGTGGAGTCCATCTGCAGCCGCATGCCGACCCGGAGCCGGTTGTAGATCACCCGGGACACCTTGGCGTAGTCCTGCGGCCGGTTCGTCTCCGCGCCGATGATGCTGGCCACGATCACCGCCTGGTACGGGTCCAGCTTCTTGCGCTGCGCGGTCTTCACCAGGTCCAGCTCGGCCGCCGTCTTCGCGTACTGCGCCGTCATCAGCTTGAGGATCGTGTACGCCGTCGCGCCCTTCGGCACGTCGTACGTCCCCGGGTACAGGAAGCCTTCGGCGTTGTTCTTCGCGTACGGCGGCAGGCCCAGTGCGGCCGGTTTCGCCAGCGCGGCCGCGGCGGCGCCGGCCGGTAGTTTCAGCTTCGGCGACTTCTGCAGCGTCTCGCTGACCTCCGCCTTGGTCAACCCGGCCCGGAACCCGATCCGGTTGACCAGGATCGACTTGCCGGTGTCCAGCATCAGCTCGAGCGCGGCCTTGGCCGACATCTCCTTGTGCAGGGTGTAGGTGCCGGCCTGCAACTGCCGCGAGCGCGGGTCGTCCCGGGCGGCCCGCTCGAACGCCCGGGCGCTCTTCACCACGCCCTTCTTCTCCAGCGTGTCGGCGATCGACTGCGCGCTCTGCCCCTGGGTGATCTCGACCACGACGGTGCCGGTGCCGCTGCCCTGGTAGTCGGGTGCGGCGAACATCTGCTCGAGCGCGTCCTTGCCCTTGCCGAAGCCGACCACGGCCCCGGCGATCAGCGCACCGACGACGACCAGGGAGATCAGGCCCGCCAGGCAGCCGAACCCGCGCCGCGCGCGGGCCTTGCGGCGGTTCGCCCGGCGCTCGACCCGGCTCTCCGGACGCAGCCCGAGCCCGGCGCTGAGATCGTCGCCGTCAGTCACGTCGTCGTCCACCGATGTTCTGTTCACAGGGGCCTCCCGGGTGGGTTCCCAGTCTCACGCTCGACATCGAGCGCGTGTTGCAGAATCACGACCGCCGCGGCCTGATCGACCACGGCCCGCCGCTTGGAGCCCTTCTTTCCCCGTTCCCGCAGGATCCGCTCGGCGGTCACCGTGGTGAACCGCTCGTCCACCAGCCGCACCGCGGTCCCCGAGTTGCCCTCCTGCACCTTCGCCCGCACCTGCTCCGCCGTTTCCCGGATCTTCACCGCGGCCGGCCCTTCGCCACCGGACAGCGACCGCGGCAGACCGACCACGATCTCGACCGCCTCCAGTTCGGCGGCGAGTGCGGCGATCCTATCCAGATCACCCGGCCCCCGGCGGATCGTCTCCACCGGGGTGGCCAGGATTCCGTGCGGGTCGCTGCTGGCGACGCCGATCCGGACGTCGCCGATGTCCAGCGCGAGCCGCACGCCTCTCCGCATCAGTGCCTCATCGGCCGGTGCCGTCGGTCAGCCCGTGACGAGCTGGCCGATGGTGTGCTCGACCGCGGCCAGCGCGTCGTCGGCGCCGGACGGGTCGGTGCCGCCGCCCTGCGCGACGTCGTCCTTGCCGCCGCCGCGGCCGCCCAGCTTCTCGGCCGCCACCCGGACCAGGTCGCCGGCCTTCAACCGCCACTCGCGGGCGGTGTCGTTGAGCGCGATCACCACGCCGGGCTTGCCGTCGTTCACACTCAGGACGGCGACCACGGCCGGCTTGTCGGCCGGCATCCGGCCGCGCACGTCCAGGGCCAGCTTGCGCAGGTCCCCGCCGTTCACACCGTCGGGTGCGCGATGACCGACGTACTGGACGCCGAAGACGTCCTTCGGCTTCGCGGCCAGCTCGGCCGCCGCCGCCAGCACCTGGCCGGCCTTCAGCCGCTCGAGTTCCTTCTCCGCGGCCCGCAGCCGCTCGGCCAGATCGGCGACCTTGGCCGGCAACTCCTCCGGCCGGGTCTTCAGGTTCTCGCTCAGCAGCCGGACCAGCGCGCGCTCCTTGCCGAGGTAACGCAGCGCCTCCATGCCGACGAACGCCTCGAGCCGGCGGACACCGGCACCCACCGACGACTCGCCGGTGACGGTCAGCGCGCCGATCTGCGACGAGTGCTTCACGTGCGTGCCACCACAGAGCTCACGCGACCAGGGCCCGCCGATCTCGACGACCCGGACCTGCTCGTCGTACGTCTCGCCGAACAGCGCCAGCGCACCCCACTCCCGGGCCTCCGGCAGCGTCATGTACTTCGCCGACACCCGCAGGTCCTGCCGGACCGCGAGGTTCGCGACCTCTTCGATCTCGGACCGGGTCGCCTGGTCCAGCGCCGACGACCAGGCGAAGTCGAGCCGCAGGTAACCGGGCTTGTTGTACGAACCGCTCTGCAGCGCGTTCGGGCCGAGCACCTGCCGCAGCGCCGCGTGGACGACGTGCGTGCCGGAGTGCGCCTGGCAGGCCGACACCCGCCACTCGTGGTCGACCTCGGCGTGCACGTCCAGGCCCGGCGTGAGAACACCCTCGAGCACCTTGACCCTGTGCACGATCAGGCCCTTGACCGGCTTCTGTACGTCGAGCACCTGCAACTTGACGCCGTCCGCGACGATCAGGCCCTCGTCGGCGATCTGGCCGCCGGACTCCGCATAGAACGGGGTCTTCTCCAGCACCACCTCGACGGTCTCGCCCTGCTCGGCGGCCGGCGCGACGACGCCTTCCCGCAGCAGACCCCGGACCTGCGAGTCGGTGGCGAGCTCCTGGTACCCGGTGAACTCGGTGACGCCCTTCTCCCGCAGCTCCCGGTAGCCCGAGGTGTCCGCGTGCCCGGCCTTCTTCGCGCGCGCGTCCGCCTTGGCCCGGTCGCGCTGCTCCTTCATCAGGGACTTGAAGCCCTCGGTGTCCACGTTCAGGCCCTGCTCGGCCGCCATCTCGATGGTCAGGTCGATCGGGAAGCCGTACGTGTCGTGCAGCTGGAACGCCTTCGCGCCCTCCAGCTGGTGCGCACCGCCGGCCTTGGTCTCGCGGACGGCGACGTCGAAGATGCTCGTCCCGGCCGTCAGGGTCCGGCGGAACGCCTCCTCCTCGGCGTACGCGACCTGGCTGATCCGGCCGAAGTCGGACTCCAGCTCCGGGTACGACTTCTTCATCTGCTCCAGGCTGACCGGGAGCAGCTCGACCAGGCTCGGGTCCTCGTAGCCGAGCAGGCGCATCGACCGGATCGCGCGGCGGAGCAGCCGGCGCAGGACGTAACCGCCCTGCTCGTTGCTCGGGGTGACGCCGTCGCCGATCAGCATCAGCGCGCTGCGGACGTGGTCGGCGACCACCCGGAACCGCACGTCGTCGACGTGCTCGGCGCCGTACTTGCGGCCGCTCAGCTCCGACGCCCGCTCGATCACCGGGTAGATCTCGTCGATCTCGTACATGTTGTCGACGCCCTGCAGCAGGTACGCCACCCGCTCCAGGCCGAGACCGGTGTCGATGTTCTTCTTCGGCAGCTCGCCGAGGATCGGGTAGCCCTCCTTGCCGCCACCCTCGCCGCGGATGTTCTGCATGAAGACCAGGTTCCAGAACTCCAGGTAGCGGTCGCCCGCCTCCCAGTCCCGGTCCGCGCCGAACTCCGGGCCGCGGTCGATCAGGATCTCCGAGCACGGGCCGCACGGGCCGGGGATGCCCATCGACCAGAAGTTGTCCTTCATGCCGAGCCGGACGATCCGGTCATCGGGCAGGCCGGCGACCCGCTTCCACAGCGCGATCGCCTCGTCGTCCTCGTAGTACACCGAGGCGTACAGCACCGACTCGTCGAAGCCGTAGCCGCCGTCGCTCTGCGGCCTGGTGACCAGGTCCCAGGCGTACTCGATCGCCTTCTCCTTGAAGTAGTCGCCGAAGGAGAAGTTGCCGTTCATCTGGAAGAACGTGCCGTGCCGGGTGGTCTTGCCGACCTCGTCGATGTCGAGGGTCCGCACACACTTCTGCACACTGGTCGCCCGCGTGTACGGCGGTGTCTGCTGCCCGACGAAGTAGGGCACGAACTGGGCCATGCCGGCCACGTTGAACAGCAGGTTCGGGTCCGGCGACGGCAGTGGCGCGCTCGGCACCACGGTGTGGCCGCGGTCCTCGAAGTACTGCAGGAACCGCCGCCTGATCTCACTGGTTTCCATGGGTGTTACCGGTAGTCCTCACGCGTGTTCGTGTTTGTGTCGATGCCGAGGGCGTCGCGGAGCTCGGTCTCCCGCTCGGCCATGCCGGCGCGCACCTCGTCGCCGAAGTGCCGGATCGCGGCGGCCACCTTGGCCGCGGACTCCTGCAGGCTCTCCGGGGCGAGCACCTGGGCGCGCTTCTTCAGCCGGGTCACGGCGTACACACCGACCGCGATGCCGACGACCAGCCAGAAGATCCGCCTCACCGGACGTCACCCCGCTTCCGTGCCTTGCGCTCGGCCTTCATCTCTTCCTTCACCCGCCGGGTCACGTCCTTGCGCTGGCTGTCGCCGAGCGCCTTGCGGACGCCGTACGTGAACGCCGCCGCCTTCACCAGCGGACCGCCCGCGGTCGCCGAGAACAACGACATCAGTGCGGCCGCGTTGGTGGTCACCGTGGTCGCGTTGTCGGTGATCGTGTCGACCTTGGCGAGCTGCGCGTTGGTAGTAGCCACGGTACTGGTCACCTCGCCGAGCAGCGGCACGCTGGAATCGGAGACGCCCTTCACCATGATCCGGGTCTCGTCCAGGACCTTGCCCAGCTTCAGGATCGGATAGGCCAGCAGGCCCACCAGAATGAGCAGCGCACAGGCGGCTATCAGCCCCGCCACTTCACCGACGCTCATGGGAAACGATCCACCTTCCGTTGCGACCTCGTGGACCGCCCGACCTTATCGCGCGGCACCATCACACTCCGCTCCAGGACACCATCCCCCACATCACAGTCCCCCACCAAACCAGGACTGCACACCGTCAACCGCGGGTTACGGTCAGGAGCTGCCGCGTTCGCAGGCCACGCCGTCGCCGTTGCGGTCCAGCGCGGGCGAGTAGCCGGGATCACCGCGGTACAAGGGCGCCTGGCCGGCTGCGCGGGCCTCGGCACAGTTCCGGTACACCACCGTCGGCGTGGTGCTTGGGTCCGTTGGCGAGGTGGTCGGTGGCGTCGGCGTGATGCTCGGGTCCGTTGGCGTCGTACTCGGGTCCGTTGGCGTCGTACTCGGTTCGCCTGGGGTTGGGCTCGGTTCAGTCGGGGTGGTGTTCGGTGCGGCTGGGGTGGTTGGCGCCGCTGGGGTGGTGCTCCGTTCGCCTGGCGTCGTGCTCGGCGGCTGCGTTGTGCCGGTCTCCGCCGGGGTCTGCGACCGCGGTGAGGAGGGCGACGACTGCGTCGAGGTCTGCTTGGGCGACGCGGACGCTGACCAGGGCGGCGTCGGGGCGGTCGGCGTGGACGACGGCTGCGTCGACGGGAACCAACTCGTCGCCGGTCCCGGCGCCTTCACGTTCCGTCGAGCCGAGCCGGACGGCGGGCTCGAGGGCGGCTTTGAGGGCGGGCTCGACGGCTCCCGCGGCGGTACTCCAGGCAGGTCACCCGGCGAGGTACCCGGCGGGTTGGCGGCGGAGGGCTCGGTCGTCTCGGACGGGGTGGTGTCCTGGGATCCCGTCACGGGCGGTGTGGTGGTCGCGGACTCGTGGGCATTGAACGGTACGGCGATCAGCAGGCCGGCGAGCGCGAGCACGACCGCTGCCAACGCGGCCAGCTTGAGCACCGGTGGCCCGCCGTACCGGCCGAGGGGTCCACGAACCGGTTGCCCGTTCTCGTCGACCCAGAAGGCCCAGCCGGCCGGAGGTTTCGGCCAGGAGCGTTCAGGTTTCCAGTTTTTCGGTGGCCGCCAGCGCGCGTTCGGCGGTTCCGGCCATCCGGGGGGCGGGTTGAACTGCCTCAATACTCCGAACCTTTCACCCCCAGGCCGACTGGAAGCCTACCGACTCGCCCCCACGGCTCAAGGCAGGCCCCCGCCGTACTCAGTCGAAGCTGACCGTGAGTGTCCGGACCGCGCCGTCGGGTGCCCAGGTGAGGTGCATCGTGCCGGTGCCGCCACCCGCCCAGCGGAAGCGAACGATGTCGGTCGCCGGCCCGGACGGCTCGGTGGAGACCAGCGTCATCGTTTCGTCGGGTGGGTCGGCCCGGTAGGCGGCGGCGATCGCGGGGCGGCCCTCGAACGGCCCGACCGGGATGCCGATGAAGATCAGCTGCGCGTCCTCGGCGAAGCGCTGGGCGAACGCGTCCCAGTCGCCGGTGGTGACTGCTTCGTTGAAGGCGTCCACATGCTCTTTCGTTCGGGTCATGTGCGGCCTCGAAGGATCTTGCGGATGGCGGCGACGCGATCGGCGTACGCGGCCTCGCCACCGCGGCGGGTCGGCTTGTAGTAGTCGGTGCCGTCGACCACGTCCGGGGCGTACTGCTGCGGGACGACGCCCCGGGGGTCGTTGTGGGAGTACTGGTACGACGCTCCGTGCCCGAGCTTCTTGGCGCCGGCGTAGTGCGCGTCGCGCAGATGGGGTGGCACCGGACCGACCTTGCCGGCTTTGACGTCGGCGATGGCACTGTCGATCGCCATGATCACCGCGTTGGACTTCGGCGCCAGCGCGAGCGCGACGACCGCCTGGGCCAGGTTGATCCGGGCCTCCGGCATGCCGATCAGCTGCACCGCCTCGGCCGCCGCCACCGCGACGCCGAGCGCGGTCGGGTCGCCCATGCCGATGTCCTCGCTCGCCGAGATCACCAGCCGCCGGGCGATGAACCGCGGGTCCTCGCCGGCCTCGATCATCCGGGCCAGGTAGTGCATCGCGGCGTCCACGTCCGAACCCCTGATCGACTTGATCAGCGCCGACGCCACGTCGTAGTGCTGATCCCCGGCCCGGTCGTACCGCACGGCCGCCCGGTCGACCGCGGTCTCGAGCGTCTTCAGGTCGATGACCCGGGCTTCCTTGGCCCGGGCGCCACCGGCGGCGGCTTCCAGGTAGGTCAGTGCCCGCCGGGCGTCACCCCCGGCCATCCGGAGCAGGTGGTCGCGCGCGTCGTCCGCGAGCTCGAACTCGCCGTTCAGCCCGCGCTCGTCGGTGAGTGCCCGATCCAGCAGTACGGCGATGTCGTCGTCGGTGAGCGATTCGAGCGTGAGCAGGAGGCTGCGGGACAGGAGTGGCGAGATGACCGAGAAGAACGGGTTCTCGGTGGTCGCCGCCACGAGGGTGACCCAGCGGTTCTCCACGCCCGGGAGCAGGGCGTCCTGCTGGGCCTTGGTGAAGCGGTGCACCTCGTCGATGAACAGCACGGTCTCGACCGCACCGGTCGCCCGGGACAGGTCCCGCCGGGCGGCGTCGATCACCTGCCGCACGTCCTTGACGCCGGCGGTCACGGCCGACAGCTCGACGAACCGCCGGTTGGTCTGGTGAGAAACCACTGCCGCGATCGTGGTTTTGCCGGTGCCGGGAGGTCCCCACAGGAGCAACGACATCGGCTGGTCTCCCTCGACCAGCCGCCGCAGTGGTGAGCCCGGGGCGAGCAGGTGCTGCTGACCGACCAACTCGTCCAGACTCCGCGGCCGCATCCGCACGGCCAGCGGAGCCGCCGTGTGGTCGACATCCGCCAGACTCCCGCCACCCCGAGCAGGCGCCGCAGCCCCCGGAATCTCGAACAACCCGTCACTCACACCAGCAGCCTAACCACCCCCACCGACACTCCCCCGCGCACGCCCGCCGAGTGCGGCCCCCAGGGGACGGCTGTCACTTCTTGCGGTCAGGGTCGTCCTCGTCGTCTGCGTGTCGGAGCTCTTCCGGGAGGTCCTCGTCGTCCGCGTCGCGGAGTTCCTCGGGGAGGTCGTCGTCGAGGGCGCGGAGTTCTTCTGGGAGGTCTTCGTCGTCCAGGTCGCGGAGTTCGTCGGGGAGGTCGTCCTGGTCGAATTGCTCGGGTGGGATCTCCTCGGACTGGGCGCCGGACTCCGGTTTGATGGCGCTGCGGAGGCGGCCGAGGATCCGGTCGGCCTCGGTGCCGAACGGGTTGTCGTTGACCAGGTAGGTCCAGGTCGCCGTCGGCCGCGGCACCCCGCTGGCCTCCTCGTCCAGGCCGTCCGCGGTGATCTCGGCGGTCTTGAACGTCTCGACCGCGTCCTTCCACGCGTCGTCGATCAGGGTGTCGAAGGACGCGATCGCGGACTTGTTGAACTCGTCGATCGGCTTGAGGTGCACGATGCCGCCGGCCAGCGAGCGCAGGTGGATGCCCTCGCGCAGATCCGCCAGGTACGCCAGGTGGTCGGTCCAGCGCCGGTCGAGGTGGTGCAGCGCGATCCGCCGGGCGGCGTCCTTCACCACGTCCTCGCCGAGCTCCTCGACCAGTTCGTCGTACCGCTCCTTGGCCTTCTCGGCCAGCTGCTCGGCGGCCAGGTCCTCGGTCAGCACCTTCTCGCGGGTGTCGAGCAGGATCGCCCGCTGCTGACCGGTCAGGCGGTGGTATTGCCAGGTGGTCCGGTGCAGCTCCGCGTTGGCACCGTCCGCGACCCGCTGGGCGTGTTCGAGGACGCCGAGCGACTTCCGGTCGGTGAGCCGGCCGGTCTCGTCCGGGTGCGGCCGCAGCCCCGACGAGACGGAGTACCGGGTGACCAGCTCGTCGCCGAGGCTGGCGAAGAACAGCGACCCACCCGGGTCGCCCTGGCGTCCGGCGCGGCCACGCAACTGGTCGTCGAGCCGCCGCGAGGCGTGCAGACCCGTCCCGATCACGTAGAGGCCGCCGAGCTCGATGGCCTTCTCCTTGTCGTGGGACTCGTCGCGCCCACCGAGCCGGATGTCCGTACCGCGACCGGCCATCTGCGTCGACACGGTCACCGTCCCCGGCACACCGGCTTCGGCGATGATCGCGGCCTCCTCGGCGTCGTTCTTCGCGTTCAGTACGACGTGCGGGATCCCGGCCTCCTCGAGCCGGTCGCTGAGCTGCTCCGACTCCTCGACGCTGTGGGTCCCGATCAGGATCGGCCGGCCGGTCTCGTGCACCTCGGCGACGTGCTCGACCAGCGCGGCGTTCTTCTGTTCGACGGTCAGGTACAGCCGGTCCGGCTCGTCGATCCGGATGTTCGGCTTGTTCGGCGGTACGACGGCCACCTCGACGTCGTAGAACTCCTGCAGCGACTCGCCGACGACGACCGCCGTACCGGTCATGCCGCACAGCGTCTTGTACTGCTTGATCAGCGCCTGCACGGTGATGCTGTCGAGCACCTCGCCGGAGTCGCTGACCGGCACCGCTTCCTTCGCCTCGACCGCGGCCTGCAGGCCGTCGGGCCAGCGCTGCAGTTTGGCGATCCGGCCGCGGTTGTTGTTGATCAGGCTGACCTTGCCGTCGCGGACCAGGTAGTCGACGTCCTTGCGCAGCAGCACCTCGGCGTGCAGGGCGACGTTGATCTGGGTCAGCCGGTCGAGGTGGTCGTCCTCGTACAGGTTGATGCCGCCGAGGGCTTCCTCGACCTTGTCGGTGCCCTTGTCGGTCAGCGCGACGGTCCGGCCGTCGCCGTCGATCTCGTAGTCGACTCCGGCCCGCAGCGTCCGGACCAGCTGGACCACGTCGTCGTCCAGCGCCTCGGACCGGGTCGCACCGGCCAGCACCAGCGGCACCCGGGCCTCGTCGATCAGCACCGAATCGGCCTCGTCCACCAGCGCCACGTCCGGCTCCACCGTGACCCGGTCGGCCACGTCGGTGACGAGCCGGTCCCGCAGTACGTCGAACCCGACCTCGCTCACCGGCACGTAGCAGACCTCGGCCTGGTACGCCGTACGTCGTTCCTCCGGCGTGGACGCCTGGCCGACGTGCGACACGGAGACGCCGAGCAACTCGTAGACGGGGCCCATCCACTCGGCGTCGCGGCGGGCCAGGTAGTCGTTGACCGCGAGGACCTGGACCCTGCGGCCGCCGATCGCGTAACCGGCCGCGGCGAACGCCCCGGCGAGCGTCTTGCCCTCACCGGTGGCCATCTCCACGATCCGGCCCTGCAGCATCGCCAGCGCGCCGACGACCTGGCCGTCGAAGGCACGCTCGCCGATCGCCCGCCGGCCCGCCTCCCGGGCGAGCGCGAGGAACTCGATCTGATCGTCCTCGTGCAGGCCGCCGGTGGTGCGTAGCTCGGCGACCGCCTCGGTGAGCTCTTCGTCGGTCAGGGTCAGGACCGACTCCTCCGCCTCGCCGACCAGCTGGGTGAGCCGCTCGTACGGGCCGAGGTCGATCGAACCGGGGCGCTGCAGCAGCCGGCGGAAACGAGACGCGATCTTCAGGGCCATGCTTCCGCAACGTACAGCCTCACGGAGTCGTTCCGTGCATCAGGTCAGCGTGTCCCTGGGTCTCACGGCGTCCACTCGTACGGCGTCGTGGTCGTGACCGCGTGGAGCCCCAACTTCTGCAGAATCGGGCGGGAGTCCTCGGAGGCGTCCACCCGGAGATACTCGTACCCGCGTTCCTTCGCGAGCCGGGCCCGATGCGCCAGCACCGCGCTGTACAGCCCCTGCCGCCGCCACTCCGGCAGCGTCCCGCCACCCCACAGGCTGGCGAACCCGGTCCCCGGGTGGAACCGCACCCAGGCGGCGGTCAGCGCCGGCCCGTCCGGACCCTTCAGCGCGTCCTCGACCAGGAACACCGACAACCGGTCCGGGAACATCCGCGCCTCGGCCGCCAGCCGCTCCTCGATCCGCTCCAGCCCGTTGTGCCACAGCGTGTCCATCAGTACGGCGATCCGCTGGAAGTCGGCCGGGCCGTCGGCCTCCCGCAACCGCACCTTCGACGGCAGCGCGGACGGCCGCGCGAGCACAGCGTCGACCTCGCCGAGGATCAGCGTCTCCGGCTCCCCCGCGGTGAACCCCGCCCGGACCAGCCGCTCACCGAGGTCGGCCGGCTCGTCGTACGCGTAGGTCTTCCACTCGAACGGCAGCCCGCGGTCGCGGAAGAAGGCGACCTCTCGGGCGATCACCGCGTCCGCGTCGTCGCCCAGCCCGCGCGGCGTCTCGACGAATCCGGCACCGTCCGGTCCCTCGACGTAGGAGCGATGCACCGGGCCGTCGTGTTCGGTCTTCCAGCCGGGGATGGTGTCGGCGTCGGGCAGCCGGATCCGGCGGTGGAACACCTCGAGCAGTTCGTCAGGGGTCATCTGCACATCGTGCCCGAGTGGCTACCAGAAATCACCGGAATAAAAGGCAAACCAGTCCGCCACTGGTGTCGTCCAAGTCAGTGTTCCTGAAAGGGGGGACATCATGTTCATCCACCGCATCACCCGCAAGACGATCGTCGCCGCCCTCGCCGTCATGGCGGTCCCGGCCGCCGCGATCGCCGCCCCGGCCGTGGCCGGGTCCACCTCCGCCCCCCGCACCGCCTCGACGGCATCGGCCGCCACCGCCTGCCCGACCGGCTGGGGCTCGTTGCCTGAGGCAAACAGCCGGATGACGCAGGCGCCGGTGACGGACGTTCGCACCGGCAGGCACGCCTGCTTCGACCGGCTCGTCGTCGACATCCGCGGACGCGCTCCCGGGTACGACGTCCGCTACGTCACCAACGTCACCCAGGACGGCTCCGGCTTCGTGGTTCCGCTCCGCGGCGGCGCCAAGTTGCAGGTCATCGTCCGCGCTCCGGCGTACGACTCGGCCGGCCGGCCGACGTACCGGCCCGCGAACAAGCGTGAGCTGTCCAACGTCTCCGGCTACAGCACCTTCCGCCAGGTCGCGTACGCCGGAAGCTTCGAGGGCCAGACCACCATCGGCCTCGGCGTCCGCGCCCGGCTGCCGTTCCGCGTCTTCACCCTCGCGGGACCGGGCTCGAACTCGCGCCTGGTCGTCGACGTCGCCCACCGTTGGTGACGATCCCCACCCCGCGGTCGCCCGGCTCCCCCGCCGGGCGACCGCCCTACCGCAGGTCAGTGACCTTCAATGTCTAGTGTCCAGGTAGTAATACACCCGGTGACAACCCGTTGCGAACTGTCACCATCCTGGGGTGAAGACCTTACGCAGACCCCTTGTCCTGGGGCTCGCACCCGCCCTCGCCCTGTCCGCCGCACTCGCTGTGCCCACGGCTGCCTCGACGACCACTACCCAACAGCGGGTGGATGTCGCACTCGAGTGGTACGACGTCACCGCTGACACCATCACCGCTGCCGGTGCGCCGACACAGGTGACCAACAACCGCACCTGGGCGATCGGCTGGCTTGCCGCCAGTCGCGCCCTCCTGCGGTCCTCGGCCGGCTCGGCGCCATATCAGGAAGCGGCTCTGGCCGGCGCGGTCCACGAGACCCTGGTCACCCTCATCCCGGCTCGCAAGACCGAACTGGATCAGTCGCTGGCCACCACACTGGCGCGCATCGCGGACGGCGATGCCGAGACCGCCGGTCTGACCGCGGGACGCCAACAGGCAAAGGCAGTCCTGGCCTCCCGCGCCAACGACGGATTGGATCCCGCCTCGGTGAACGCGCCATTCACCCCGTCCTCGCCCGACCCTGGTGTCTGGCGGCCCACACCGCCGGCCTACAGCCCTGCAACGCAGTACGGGAACCGCTTGGCAAAGCCGTTCCTGCTGAAGACTGCCGGCCAGTTCCGGCCGGCTCCACCGCCCGCTCTGGGCTCACCGAAGTACAACCGAGATCTGGCCGAGGTCCGCGCCGACGGCGCCCTCAACAGCAGCACCCGCACCCAGGCCCAGACCGACACAGCCACCTTCTGGCTCGGGTCGTCGTACGTGCTCTACACCGCTCCGCTGCGGGTGGCGCTGGCAGAAACCGCGGTGCGACCACTGTCCGAGCGGGCCAAGTTGGTCGCGCTGTTCCACGTGGCCACGGTGGACACGCAGATCGCCACCTCTGACACCAAGTACGCCTACCAACGTTGGCGTCCGGTGACTGCACTTCGTGCGACCACCGACCCGGACTGGACGCCGCTGCACAACACTCCGGCTCACCCGGACTACCCGAGCGGGCACAACACGTACTCCGGTGCAGCCGAGCAGGTGCTGACCACTCTGGTCGGGGCGCGCACCGCCAAGGCGTACACGATCGGGAGCCCGTCAGCACCAGGCGTGACCCGCACGTACGGCGACTGGCGCCAACTGACCCTGGAGAACGTCGACGCCCGGGTCTGGTCCGGCATCCACACCCGTACGGCGAACACCGTCGGAGTGACCCTGGGCAAGCAGGTCGCGGCCCACGCCCTGCGCAACGCCGACACGCTGTTCCAGTGAACCCATGCTCCGGCGGGCGACGGGCGGTCCGCCCGCCGGAGCAAGGCTCGCTACAGAACGCGATTCAGCAGGTCGAAGAAGGTGTCGCCGAGGACCAGTTCGTACGGATCCGTCAGCAACGGCGCCAGGTCGGCGATGTCGGACGGCGTCCAGCCCCAGGCGTTGATACCGCAGGCGATGAAGCGCGGGCTCGCGCCGTCCCAGTCCGCGATGTGCCTGTCCAGGGCGGCCTTGTACTCGGCGGCTTTCCCGGGTGCGCCGAAGTTCCCGATGATCGGCAGGCCGCCTCGCCGTACCAGGAGATCACCGCCCTCCCAGGACTGGATGATGCCCTTCAGCGGGGTGTGGTCGGCGTACCCCTGCGCGATCTCCTCCGGGAACGCGACCCAGCCGTTCTCGTTCCGGTGGTTGTAGGCGTAGACGAGGTCCAGGCCCGTACGGCGCATGAACTCGCCGGACAGCTTGAGGTACGCGGGCAACTGGTCGGCCGGCCACGAGCCGGGGTAGGTGTAACCGGCGCCGGACGGTCCGCAGATCAGCAGGTCGTTGGCCGTCGCGGTCCGCTGGTAGTAGCTGAACAGGCCCGGCCCGATCTCGGCGAGCAACGGGCTGATCGTCCAGTTGACCATCGCCTCGCCGCGCCGCGGGTCGTCCCACATGTCGCGCATCCGCCGCTGGCAGTACTGCACGTTGTCGCCCTCGCCGAAGGTCAGCGTGACGTAGACCTTGTTCTTCGGCTCCAGGCGCCGTACCCGCCGTACCTTCTCCGAGATCGGCGCGGTGAACCCGGAATGCACCGTGCCGTTCATGTAGAAGTCCGCGGGGATCACCGGCGAACCGCCCTGGGACGCCAGGTCGACGCCGCTCCACTCGCCGGCGACGTCGTTGGAGAACCAGCCGGCGTACGGCACCGTCGGGCCGACCTTGCCGAAGTGCTCGGTCAGGAGTTCGCCGGTCGGGCCGTTCGGGGGCAGCCAGCTCACCAGGGCCTTGCTGGCCACCACGTAGTCGCGGAAGTACGGGAACGGCTCGATCCGGGTCGGCGCGGTGTCGGTGGCGGTGACCAGGTACTGGTTCCACATCTCGACCGTCACGACCAGGCTGGTCGTCCCGGCCGGCGGGGCGAACCGGTAGATCCAGTAGTTCCCGCCGTCGGCGAACCGGTTGCCCTCGCCACCGATCGACGAGTTCGCACCCTCGAACAGGTACGGCGCCTCCTCCGGTGTGTCCGGCAGGAACCGGGCGATCTCGGTGCCGTTGGCCTTGACCGACACCGACAGAACCGACGCACCCCAGCCGTCGTCGCCGAACGAGTCGCCGAACCGGACGTACACCGCCTCCTTGCCGAGCTTGGCCGAGACGTCAAGGTCGTAGGTGCCGCGGTTCGAGGAGTCGCGGAGCTGCCGGGTCTCGCGGGCGATCTCCTGCCACTGCACGTTCTCGGCCTGCACCACCATCGTCGGCGGGAGGCCGGTGAGCAGCTTCTGGTTGCAGCGCGGGAACAGATTGTCCAACTGCCAGCGGTAGGTCTTCACCCGGTCGTCGTCGAAGACACCGCGCAGGTCCTTCAGGATCCGCAGACCGTGCGCCTTGGCCTGCTCGGCATCCGCGACGACCGCGTTTTCCAGACCGGCCAGGGTCGTGGCGATGTTGAGCGAGTCAGGTACGGCGGGGTCGTGGACGATCGCGCCCCGGATGCGGTGCCGGAACTTGGCCACCAGGTCGAGCGGGTTGTCGTATCGCACAGTCGGCAGCCGCATGTCCTTCAGCCACTTGGCGTCGGGACCGTTCGGCGTACCGGGTGCGTAGAGGAAGTAGAGCTCGGGCTTGGTGCGGTTGACGATGCCCTGCAAGGTGGTCAGCAGCGTCTGATCCCCGCCGCTGAGCTTGCTGACATCGCCGTAGTGCAGGCGCTCCGGCCGACCGAAGCCGGGCAGCAGCCGGGCGGCACCGGCCGGAGCATTGGCAGCGTTGTCGGCCGCGGCCGCGGGCAGGGCCTGGAAGACCCCGAACCCACCCACCGTCACCGCACCACTGCCCGCCAGGAACGTTCGTCTCGAGACCATCGGACCACTCCCCTGTCGTTGACATCGATGTCAAATCAGCGGGGACATTAGCAACGCCGAGAGAGCGTGTACATAGCTCGTTACAACGTTGACCGAAAAAATTGGAATCGTTTCCGAGAGGCGGGGGTTGTTGGTGACAGACAGGGGTGGGAGCGGGCGGCGGATAAGCCCACGCGTGCTACGCAGCCAGTCCTCGTCGCTCCGCTCCTCGTCCCGCCCGCTACGCCCGCTCCCACCCACCCCCCGGCTAATCGCCGGTACTTCCCTTGCCGGCTACCGCCGGCCATTTGCGGGCTTGTCGCCGCAATCGACCGCGTCGCCGTCTCGGCTGGTCGTATGGGCGAACCGGAACATTTTCAAAAGACCAGGGCTGCCGACGCGTCGACGTGCGGTATCAATGCAGGCATGCCCAGCGTCTTCCTCGTTCGCCACGGCGAACCCGACGGCACCCAGATCGAGGCGGAAGGCTGGTGGGGTCCCATCCGCGACCTGGCGCCACTCACAGCGAAAGGCATCGAGCAGGCCAAGGCCGCCGGCCAAGAGCTCAGACATGTGGGGGCCCGCCGCGTCGTGTCCTCGCCAATGACACGGGCACTCCAAACAGCGAGTCTCATCGCTGCAGAGGCCCGCCTCCCGCTCACGGCCGTCGAATTCGACCTCCGCGAATGGCTGCCGGACTCCACGCTGTCCTGGCGATCATTCAGCGACGTCCAAGCCCTCAGCCGCGACTTCGAACAATGCCAAGGCGAGTGGCCGGCTGGAGAGACCCGCCGCTGGGAACCCCTCACCTGCCTACGCAACCGAGCACTCGGCGCACTACGGAGACAAGCCACCGGCCACGCCGAGCCCTTCATCGCCGTCTGCCACGACATGGTGATCCAAGCTCTCACCGGCCACGCGGGCACCGAACACTGCGGCATCCAAGTGCTCGACGACGTGTTCTGAACGAGCCACGGGCCCAGCGTTCGATCTCGAAGTGCAGAGAAGGCTCAGGCTGCACCACTCAGCGTCCCGTCTGACACGACTCTGACGCTGCTGTGGCGCGGTTGACCATGCTGGGAGCGCACCTACTGCTTGCGCTCCGGCTCACTCATCCGAGCAGGCGCGGCGGTTGATTGCGGCGATAGCCCGCAATGGCCGGCGGTAGCCGGCAAGGGAAATACCGGCGTCAGCCGGGGGGTGGGTGGGAGCGGGCGTAGCGGGCGGGACGAGGAGCGGAGCGACGAGGAGTGGCTGCGTAGCACGCGTGGGCGGGCCGTAGTTACCAGGCTTGGCGGAGGATTTCGGTGGCTTCGGGGAGGCTGAGGCCGGCGCGGCGGGCGGTTCGGGCCAGGGTGACGGCGGCTTGCCGGGTGGCCTCGTCGTCGACCTGTGCTGCGTGATGCGAGGACGAACGTCCCGTTCCGGCCGCGGGTCTCGACCAGCCGGTCGGCCTCCAGTTCCTTGTAGGCGCGCGCCACCGTGTTGACCGCGAGCCCGAGGTCCAGCGACAGTTGCCGGACCGTCGGCAGGCGCGTCCCCTTGGCGAGTTCGCCGGCCCGGATCAACGCCTCGATCTGCGCCCGCACCTGCTCGTACGGCGGCGTGATCCCGACCGGATCGACCGTGATGTCCATCCGGTCACCATGCCGGACCAGCGGGTCGGCGAACAACCACCGTGACCCTTCGGTGACGTGCCGCGCGGGACTGCAGGATCAACCACGCCGGCATCGTCGCGACGCTCGCCGTACCTCGGCATCCCCAACGGCAAGCTCCACGGATACGCGACCGCCTGACCGCGACCCTCGCCGAACCTCAGCTTCCCCAACCGCAAGCTCCACGGATACGCGACCGCCTGACCGCGACCCTCGCCGAACCTCAGCTCCCCCAACCGCAAGCTCCACGGATACGCGACCGCCTGACCGCGACCCTCGCCGAACCTCAGCTCCCCCAACCGCAAGCTCCACGGATACGCGACCCATGAGCGAGCCCGTCGCCTGAGCCGAACCGTGCCGTCGGCTCAGGCCACGCGTCCTTGGGTCAAGCCAAGTCCTCGGCTCCGGCGAAGTCTTCTGGGCTGTACGGCCTTTCCTCGACCAGGACGAGCCAGTTGCCGGAGTTGTCTCTCAGGACGGCCTCGACGCCGTACGGGCGGTCGGACGGCTCCTGGATGTAGTCGACGCCCTTGGCGACCAGTTCCTGGAAGGTCTTGCGGCAGTCGTCGGTGGCGATGCCGAAGCCGTGCATCGAGCCCTTCGCCAGGCTGCGCCGGATCACGTCCGCGGCCTCCTCGTCCAGCGGCGGGCCGGGCAGCATCAGCGCGAGCCGCAGTTCGGGGTGGTCGGCCTGGTACACGGTGCACCAGCGGAAGTCGCCGAGGTTGATGTCCTCCTTCAGCACGAACCCCAGCTTGTCGGTGTAGAACGCCTTGGCCTCGTCGATGTCGCTGACGTAAACGGTGACCAGGCTGACGTTGGTGATCATGACCCCTCCAATATGTCGTCGTCGGTACGACGGTAGGCCGCGGACGGCTCGGCCGGCTTCTCCGGAATTGCTGAGTTCAGCCCGAGCATGAACACGAAGCACCCGGGGATCCGCGCGCCCGTCTGGGTGCGCTGGTATTCCGACGGACTCATCCCGACCAGTTCGGTGAACCGCTGCGAGAACGACCCGAGGCTGCTGTACCCGACCAGCCCGCACACCTCGGTGACGGTCAGGTTCGTCGCCCGCAGCAGGTCGGTGGCCCGCTCGATCCGCCGCCGGGTCACGTACTGCATCGGCGTCTCGCCGTACTCCGCCGCGAAGCACCGCAGGAAGTGGTACTTCGACACGCCGGCCGCCGCCGCCAGCCCAGCCAGGTCCAGCGGCTCCGCATAGTTGCGATCAGCAACGTCACGCGCTCGCCGCAGATGCACCAGCAACTCCACCGGTACGCTTCCCGCCACCCTCCGAGCCTAGACCGTTGACCGGCGCCGGGCCGGGCGCGACCCTGACCACAGGGAGGGAGGTTCAGCGTGCGGCGGGATGCGGCGACCGAGTACCTGCGCGGAGCCCTCTGGGCGATGCCGTCGCTGGCGGTGGTGCTCGCGCTGATCGCGGGGTCGGGCCTGTCGTTCGTCGAGGTGGCACCGGGCTCGTGGCGGGACCGCTTCCTGTTCCAGGGGACCGCGGACGACGCCCGCACCCTGCTCATCGCGGTCACCAGCACGATGGCGACCGTGATCGCCCTGGTGCTCGGCCTCACCGTCGTGGCGCTTCAGCTCGCCTCGACCCAATTCTCCCCCCGGCTGCTGCGCAACTTCCTCCGCGACCGGGTCAACCAGTTCGTGTTGAGCATCTTCGTCGCGACGTTCGTGTACAGCAGCGCCGGCCTGTACACGGTCGGCGTGAAGGCCGGTCAGCGGACCGACGAGTACCCGCGGCTCGCCGTCACCGTCGCACTGGTGCTGCTGTTCGTCAGCCTGCTGATGCTGGTGTTCTTCGTCCACCACCTGACCCATTCGATCCAGATCGACGAGGTCATGCGCAAGGTCGAGCGCACCACGCTCCACGTCATCGACCGCGACCTGCCGACCGTCGGCGTGACCACCGAGCCCCGCCCGGTGCCTCCCGGGTGGGCTGTCGACATACCCGCATACCGCTCCGGCTACATCCAGACGATCCACCCCGAGGCCTTGCTCGCCGCCGCCACCGCCACCGGGGTGACCGCCTCCGTGACGCGCATGGTCGGTGAACATGTCATCGCCGGCTCGGCGCTAGTCCAGGTGTGGCAGGACTCGCCTGGTCCGCCGCCCGCGCTGGACCGGCTCGCGACGGCCGCGCGGGACTCCATCCGGATCGGTTTCGAGCGGACCGCCGAGCAGGACGTCGCGTTCGGCGTCCGGCAACTCGCGGACATCGCGGTCAAGGCGCTGTCGGCCGCCATCAACGACCCCTACACCTCGATCCAGGCGATCGAGCACCTGTCCGTGGTCCTCGCCGCACTGGCCGGACGCGATCTCGGCAGCCAGTTGCTGCGTGACCAGGCCGGCGTACTGCGGGTCGTCGTACCGGGCCGGGATCTCCAGTACTACCTCGACCTGGCTTGTGGTCAGGTACGGCGCTATGGCAAAGCCGAGCCGCGGGTCGTCCGTGCGCAACTCCGGATCCTGCACAGCACCGGGCAGTTCTGCCGGGACGGCAACGGCCGGCGACTCGTGGTCGAGCAGGTCAACCTGCTGATGGCGGACGCCGAGCGCGCGATCGTCCAGCCCGCCGACTTCGTCGCCGTCCGGGAACACGCCGACCGCGTCCTTCGAGAACTGGGCGCACCCGCCGCTTCTTTCGGTCCGGACCGAAAGATTGGCGACCGCTGAGACCCGTGGGCCAAGCTGCCGGGATGAGAGTCGGCCGTTACTTGCCCTAGGCCACCAGGTGGTCGCTGTCGACGAGTCGCCGGAGATGGTCGCCCGGATCCCCGAGACGGAGACGATCTGCTCGGCGATCGGTGACCTCCGGCTGGAGCGGCGCTTCGACGTCGTCCTGATGATGTCGTACCTGATCAACGTCGCCGACGAGGAGGAGCGACTGCGGCTGCTCCGGACCTGCGCGCACCACGTGCGGCCGGCCGGACCGTCGGGGGTCCGGCCGGCGCAGTGGCTACTCGCCCTTCTTCTCCGGCGTGGCGTCGACGCCGGCCTCCTTGCGCTGTTCCGGCGTGATCGGCGCCGGCGCGGACGTCAGCGGGTCGAACCCGCCGCCGGACTTCGGGAACGCGATCACGTCCCGGATCGACTCGGTCCCGGCCAGCAGCGCGGTGATCCGGTCCCAGCCGAACGCGATCCCGCCGTGCGGCGGAGCGCCGTACTTGAACGCCTCCAGCAGGAAGCCGAACTTCTCGCTCGCCTCCTCGTCGCTCAGGCCCATCACCTTGAAGACGCGCTTCTGCACGTCCTCGCGGTGGATACGGATCGACCCGCCGCCGATCTCGTTGCCGTTGCAGACGATGTCGTACGCGTACGCCAGCGCCGAGCCCGGATCGGTGTCGAACGTGTCCAGCGAGTCCGGCTTCGGCGACGTGAAGGCATGGTGTACGGCGGTCCACGCACCCGAACCGACCGCGACGTCACCCGCGGCGGTCGCCTCGTCGGCCGGCTCGAACAGCGGCGCGTCGACGACCCACACGAACGACCACGCCGACTCGTCGATCAGCCCGCCACGACGGCCGATCTCCAGCCGCGCCGCGCCGAGCAGCGCCCGCGAAGGCTTGACCGGACCGGCGGCGAAGAAGATGCAGTCACCGGGCTTGGCGCCGACGTGGTCGGCGATCCCGGCGCGCTCTTCCTCGGACAGGTTCTTCGCGACCGGGCCACCCAGCTCGCCGTCCTGGCCGACCAGCACGTACGCGAGGCCCTTCGCTCCGCGCTGCTTGGCCCACTCCTGCCACGCGTCCAGCTGCTTGCGCGGCTGGTCCGCTCCACCCGGCATCACGACCGCGCCGACGTACGGCGCCTGGAACACCCGGAACGGCGTGTTCTTGAAGTACTCGGTGCACTCGACCAGCTCGAGACCCATCCGCAGATCCGGCTTGTCGGTGCCGAACCGGGCCATCGCCTCGGCGTACGTCATCCGCGGGATCGGGGTCTGCACGTCGTACCCGACGAGCTTCCAGAGCGCCGACAGGATCTCCTCGGACAGGGCGATCACGTCGTCCTGGTCGACGAAGCTCATCTCGATGTCGAGCTGGGTGAACTCCGGCTGCCGGTCGGCGCGGAAGTCCTCGTCGCGGTAGCAGCGGGCGATCTGGTAGTACCGTTCCATCCCGGCCACCATCAGCAGCTGCTTGAACAGCTGCGGCGACTGCGGCAGCGCGTACCACGAGCCGGGCTGCAGCCGGGCCGGCACCAGGAAGTCGCGGGCGCCCTCCGGCGTCGACCGGGTCAGCGTCGGCGTCTCGATCTCGACGAAATCGTGCTGCGCGAGGACGGCCCGTGCCGTCTTGTTGACCTCGCTGCGCAGCCGGATCGCCGCACCCGGGCCCGGCCGGCGCAGGTCGAGGTACCGGTACTTGAGCCGGACCTCCTCGTTCACCGGGGTCGCGTGGTGCTCCTCGACCGGGAACGGCAGCGGCGCGGCCTCGTTCAGCACCTCGACCTGGGACGCGATCACCTCGATCTCGCCGGTCGGCAGGTTCGGGTTCGCGTTGCCCTCCGGCCGCGCGCTCACCTCGCCGGTGACCTTCAGGCAGAACTCGGCCCGCAGCGGGTGCGCGACCTCCTCGTCCCGGATGACCACCTGCACGGTGCCGCTGGAGTCGCGCAGGTCGATGAACGCCACGCCGCCGTGATCACGCCGCCGCGCCACCCAGCCGGCCAGGGTGACGGTCTGCCCGGTGTGCTCTGCGCGCAACGAGCCTGCGGAATGGGTACGGATCACGAGTTCTCCTGAGGGGTTTCGATCTGGGGTCGTACGTCGGCCGCCGGCGGCGTCCAGGTGGCCGGATCGGCGGGCACCTGCTCACCGCTGCGGATGTCCTTCACCTCGGGTCCGCCCTCGGTGCTGAACCACACGAACGGGATGCCCCGCCGGTCCGCGAACCGGATCTGCTTCCCGAACTTCGCCGCCGCCGGTGCCACCTCCACCGGGATCCCCCGGCTGCGTAGCTGAGCGGCGGTCCGCATGGCCTCGGCCCGGTCCTCTTCGGCGGTGAGCGCCACGAGTACGGCGGTCGGCGTACGACGGGAGCCCTTGAGCAGACCCTGGCTGACCAACCGGTGCACCAGCCGCGAGACACCGATCGAGATCCCGACACCCGGGTACGTCGTCTTGCCGTCGGACGCGAGCGAGTCGTACCGGCCGCCACCACCGACCGACCCGAACGACTCCTGGCCGACCAGGTAAATCTCGTAGACCGCGCCGGTGTAGTAGTCGAGGCCGCGCGCGATCCGCAGGTCGGCCATCAGCAGCCCGGGCGCGTGCTCGGCGGCCGCGGCCATCACCTGGCTGAGCTGCTCGAGCCCCTCGTCGAGGATCTCGTGCTCCACACCCAGCGCCCGGACCTTCTCCACGAACGAGGTGTCCGTGCTGGAGATGTCCGCCAACTGCACCGCGAGCTTTGCCTGCTTGTCGGTGGCACCCGCCTCGACCAGCCGCTCGATCACC
Source organism: Kribbella swartbergensis (assembly GCF_054784135.1). Taxonomy (NCBI): domain Bacteria; kingdom Bacillati; phylum Actinomycetota; class Actinomycetes; order Propionibacteriales; family Kribbellaceae; genus Kribbella; species Kribbella swartbergensis. The sequence continues at coordinate 249,476 of NZ_BAAGPM010000017.1, read as the reverse complement.
TTGTCCGGGCCGATCTTGTCGATCTTGTCGACGATCCGCAGCACCGTGGTGACGTCGTCCAGGCCGAGACCGCGGTAGAACCCCTCCGGGATCTTGCGGTTGTTGACCTTGATCACGAACTCGGGCACCGGCAGCTTGCGGAGCGCGTCCGCGATCACCAGCGGCAGCTCGACCTCGTAGTGCGTCGGCAGCTCACCGCTGTCGACGATGTCGATGTCCGCCTGGGTGAACTCGCGGTACCGGCCCTCCTGCGGGCGCTCGCCCCGCCACACCTTCTGGATCTGGTAGCGGCGGAACGGGAACACCAGCTTGCCGCTGTGCTCGAGCACGTAACGGGCGAACGGCACGGTCAGGTCGAAGTGCAGACCCAGTGCGGCGTCCTCGTCGCTGTCCGCGGCCAGCCGGCGTACGCCGTAGATCTCCTTGTCGGCGTCCTCGCCCTGGTTGGACAGCCGCTCGACCGGCTCCACCGCGCGCGTCTCGATCGACGCGAACCCGTGCAGCTCGAACGTCTCCCGGATCACGTCGAGGAACGCCAGCTCGACGATCCGGTCCTGCGGAAGGAATTCGGGGAACCCACTCAGCGGGGTCACCTTGCTCATGATTCTGGTATCTCCAGGTCCTGCAAATAGGGGTTGGTCGCCTTCTCCCGGCCGATCGTGGTCTGGCCACCATGACCCGGCAGGACGACGATCTCGTCGCGCATCGGCAGGATCTTGGTGGCCAGGGTATGCAGCATGGCCGAATGGTCGCCGCCTGGCAGATCCGTCCGGCCGATCGACCCGGCGAACAACACGTCACCGGAGAAAAGGATTGCGGGCACGTCTTCCGGCCCGTCGTACGGCGTGGTGAACGTGACCGAGCCCCGGGTGTGCCCAGGGGTGTGGTCGACGGTGAAGGTCAGGCCGGCCAGCTCCACGCTCAGGCCGTCCTTCAGCTCGGCGACGTCGTCGGGCTCGGCGAACTCGTGCGTGCCGCCGAGCAGCATCCGCGCCGACTCCGGGCTGATCCCGGCCATCGGGTCGCTGAGTAGGTACCGGTCGTCCGGGTGGATCCAGGCCGTCGCGTCGTACGTCCCGCAGACCGGGAGCACCGAGAACATGTGGTCGATGTGACCGTGGGTGAGCAACACCGCGACCGGCTTCAGCTTGTTCTCCCGGACCACCTGCTCCACGCCCGCGGTCGCGTCCTGGCCGGGGTCGATGACGAGGCATTCCGCGCCCTGGCCGGTGGCGACGACGTAGCAGTTCGTACCCCACGATCCCGCGGGGAACCCGGCGATGAGCACGACAGACCTTCCTGGAACGGTTCCGGACCACCCAAGGCTACCGGTGACCGCGGGGACAGAACGAACCGGATTGTGACTCAACCCCGTTGCGTCACGGCTGGGAGTTTGTGATTGTTCAGGGATAAGCGTCGAGACCGCGACTCGACGCGCCCGGGCGGGCCCTGTTCACGCGGTTGGACCGGGGACTGACCACAATGGGCGACGAGCGCAGTGCATACCGCCGGAAGGGGCGAGTTGTGGCCGGAGAGAGCTGGGGCCGGGTAGCTGAGGACGGAACGGTCTTCGTACGGACCAAGGACGGTGAACGGGCGGTCGGCCAGTGGCCGGACGCGAACCCGGAGGAGGCCCTCGCCTTCTACACCCGCCGGTACGACGCACTGGCGTTCGAGGTCGACCTGCTGGAGAAGCGGGTCCAGGCGGGCACCGTGTCACCCGACGACGCGCGAGCCGCGGTGAAGAAGGTCACCGCCGCCATCGACGAGGCCCAGGCGGTCGGCGACCTCGACGGTCTGCGCGCCCGGCTCGAGGCGCTCGGCCCACTGGTCGCCCAGCAGCGCGAGAAGCGCAAGGCCGAGCGGGCCGCGAAGGTCGAGGAGGCCCGCGCCGCCAAGACCAAGATCGCGACCGAGGCCGAGAGCATCGCGGCCGGCACGGACTGGCGCCACGGCGTCACCCGGTTGCGTGAACTGCTGGAGGAGTGGAAGGCGCTGCCGCGGCTGGACAAGGCCAGCGACGACGAACTGTGGCACCGGTTCTCCTCGGCACGTACGACGTACACGCGGCACCGCAAGCAGCACTTCGCCGAGCTGTCCTCCAAGCGCGAGGAGGCCGCCGTGGTGAAGGAGCGCCTCGCGGCCGAGGCGGAGTCGCTCGCGTCCTCGACCGACTGGGGTCCGACGTCCGGGCGGTTCCGCGACCTGATGCGGCAGTGGAAGGCCGCCGGCCCGGCGCCGCGCGAGGTCGACGACAAGCTGTGGGCGCGCTTCCGGGCCGCCCAGGACCAGTTCTTCGGGGCGCGGGACGCCGTTCAGGCCGAGGAGAACGCCGAGCAGATCGAGAACCTGCGGGCCAAGGAGGCCCTGCTGGTCGAGATCGAGGCGATCCTGCCGGTCGAGGACCCGAAGGTCGCCCGCGAGCAGCTGCGCGAACTCCTCGACCGCTGGGACCAGATCGGCAAGGTCCCGCGCGACTCGATGCGGGCCATCGACTCCCGGCTGCGCGCCGTCGAGCAGGCCGTCAAGGCCGCCGAGGACGAGGTCTGGAACCGCAGCAACCCCGAGGCCCGCGCCCGCGCCGAAGCCACGGTCAAGCAACTCCAGTCCCTCATCGCGGACCTGGAGAAGCAGGCGGCGAAGGCCGAGTCCCAAGGCAACACCCGCAAGGCCACCGAGGCCCGCGAAGCCATCGCCGCCCGCCGCGAATGGCTAGCCCAAGCCCAGAAGGCGCTCTCCGACTTCAGCAACTGACCTCAACCTGACATCCCCCGCCCAGCGGCCCACCGCCGGCGCATCGTAAGCCTGTTGGCCACGACGATGCAGCAGGAGGTTCCACAGTGGGCTTCTATCCCGCGGCGTGCATGGTGACAGGCCTGGACCTCCGCGAACTCGATGCGTACCTGATCCCCCTGCTGGAACAGCCCGGCGCCGGCTACCACCCGTTCGCCCTGCCCATTCACGGGTCGTACGACTACTACGGCGGCATCGACACGGTGCCGTACGAACTCGTCACCCTGCTGGACGACTTCGTCATCCGCTGCCTCCGCTCAGGCCGCCTCGACCTCGACCAGACGAAGATCCACCTCGCCGACAGCTTCCAGGAACTGGCTCACGAGAACCACGTCGCCCTCGAGCTGAGCGGCCGGCACGCCTGCCACCTGGACAACCGCGGCCTCGCCTACGCCCTCATCTCCCAAGGCGCCTGGGACGCCACCGTCGAAATCGGCACTCCCCACGCGGCCGCGCCATACACCTCGCCGTACTTCACCGAAATCTACGGCAACCACCTCCCCGACTGGCCCGAACCCCTCCGCGCCCTCTCAGCCGTCAACGCCGCCCTGCCGCTGCTCGGTCTGCAGTGGCAGTGGCCCGAGTCCATCGGCGACTCCGAGTCCCACCGCCGCCTGACCACCGCCCGCACAACCTTCGCCCACCTGACCGCCTTCCATCCGTTCCTCGACCACTACCAGCAGCTCCTCGGAGCGCCTGTGGACAACCCCCGGCACGACTAGCCCTCCATCGGCCATCCTGCTGGGATGCTGCCCTACGACCAGCCCTACTACTTCTGCGGCATTCCTTTCACCCGCCGGCAAGTACCGCGCAAGCTCGCCTGGCTGCTCGCCCGCGGCATCGTTCGCGAGGTCCTGAAGGGCGTGTACGTCGACGTGCGTGTGCCCGACTCGCCTGAACTCCGAGCCGATGCCGCGAGTCTGCTGATACCGCCGGGTGCGGCCGCCTGCGGGCGAACCGCCGCGTGGATTCACGGCATCGACACCACCGCACTGGGGCCGGAGGAGCTCATCGAGGCGCGCTGGACCCGCGAGGCCACCGACGTGGTCCAGGTTCGCGACGTTTGGGTCACCAGCCCGATTGCCACCGCCATCGAGTTGGCAATGCATCTGCCGCGGCCGTTCGCGCTGTCGGCTGTCGATGCGTTCCTCCGCTCAGGCCGGGCCGACCGATGGATCCTCCGGGCCGCGTCCGCGGCCTACGAAGGCCGGCGCGGCTTCCGCCAGGGCCAAGAGATCCTCCGCTACGCCGATCGCCGGGCGGCGTCCCCCGGCGAGTCCTGGCTGCGTCTTCGGCTGATCGATGCCGGTTTCGGCCGGCCGGATCTGCAGGTCCGCGTGCACGGACCGAAGCGCACGTACTTGCTCGATCTTGGGTATCCGGATCGGGCGGTGGATGGGCGGTGGCTGGGGCTGGAGTACGACAGTGACCGGTGGCACTCGGGCGACAAGGCCGAGCTTCGCGACGAGAACCGGCGTACCGAACTCGAAGCGTTGGGGTGGCACATCATCCCGGTTCGGCGGCCGGACCTGTGGGGGTCCTACCCCGCGCTCGAACTCGCCGTCGGCGCCTTCCTCTGCCAGCAGCCGCGCCTCCCCCGCCGCTGGTGAATAAGCTGGTGGACCCGGGGAAAGGGGACGCCTTGCGGTACGCCAGTCACTCGCCGGACTTCCCGTACACCTTGCCGACCGTCTGCTACATCGAGGTCCGCTCCGACGGCTCGGTTCACTCGCCTCCACCCGACGGTGTCGAGGCTCGTGTCCGCGCGTCCGAGAGCCGTCTGTACGCCGTATGGCCGGGTAAGTACCGCAGTGACCTGTTCCTCATCGACGACCTCGACGACTACGAGAAGGCGCTCGGCATCCAGCACGACCCCATCCGCACCGGATTGGCCGACCACGATCATCAGATCAGCTGGCAGCTCAGTGCGGACGAGCAGAAGCCGACGTCGTCGTACGTCTTCGTCGACACGACGCTGGAGTGCGGCTGCGAGATCAAAGACCTCAAAGTCTTTGCCCGCCAGGTCCGCGACCAACTGGGCTGGGACGTCGCGACCACCGGCGGTCTGCGCAGGTCTGTCCGCCCCTCCCCCGACGGCGAACGCCAAGGCCTGATCTACACCCTCCGCGTCCGCCGTAAGAGCCTCGACTGAGTGACACCGCTGGTGCCGGCCGACCGTCTGGGACGACTGATGTCCCTCGGCTCACGGGCAGACCCGACAGTCTGTGTAGTCACCGAGGAACAACCCGTGCTTCAGGCAACGATTGAACGCCGCCTCGACCGGGCTCGGATCCCACATGCGCGGCAGCTCCACCGGCTCCTCAGGCGGCCGATACTCCCGCACCAGTGTGGCGTACTCGGCAAGGTACCGATCGGCGTACGGCGGATCGTAGCTCAGGAAGTCCCAGTGGAAATGGGACTGGGCCAGCTCGATCACCCGGAGCAGGAACGCGCGCTCGGCCTCCCAGTCGGCCGACCACGGTAGCTCGTCCAGATCGAAGCCCTCGTTGCCCAAGCCGATCCGCGAGTTGCACAGCAGCAAAGCGAACCCGCGCTCGAACGGCGTCTCCGCCAGCTCACACGCGGCCAACGCGAGCACGTCCAGGAACACTTCCGACCCGCCGTTGGACAGCTTCAGGCCCGGCCCGGAGGCTGAGCCACCGAACCAGTTACCCACGGCAACTACTGGGTGACGCGGTAGACGTCGAAGACGCCTTCGACCGAGCGGACGGCTTTGAGGACGTGGCCGAGGTGGGTCGGGTCGCCCATCTCGAAGGTGAAGCGGGACTTGGCGATCCGGTCCCGGGTGGTGGTCAGGGCCGCGGACAGGATGTTCACGTGATAGTCCGAGAGCACGCGGGTGATGTCCGACAGCAGCCGGGCCCGATCGAGCGCCTCCACCTGGATCGCGACCAGGAAGACGGACTGCGCGGTCGGCGCCCACTCGACCTCGACGATGCGCTCCGGCTGGTTCTGCAGGTTCTCGACGTTCGCGCAGTCGGACCGGTGCACCGAGACGCCCGCGCCGCGCGTGACCCAGCCGATGATCTCGTCGCCCGGCACCGGCGTACAACATCGCGCCAGCTTCGACAGGACGTCCGTCGCGCCCTTGACGATGACACCGGCGTCGCCGCGGGCGGTCCGCTTCCGGCGCTCCCGGGTCGCCGGCAGGCGCAGGCCCTCGGCCAGGTCCTCGGCCGCGCCTTCCTCACCGCCGTACGTCTCGATCAGCCGCCGTACGACGGCCTGCGCGCTCACGTGGCTCTCGCCGACGGCGGCGTACAGAGCGGTCACATCCGGGTAGCGCAGCGAGTTCGCGACCGCGGTCAACGTCTCGTGCGACAGCAGGCGCTGCAGCGGCAGGCCCTCCTTGCGCAACTGCTTGGCGATCGCGTCCTTGCCGTGCTCGATCGCCTCGTCGCGGCGCTCCTTGGAGAACCAGTGCTTGATCTTGTTGCGCGCCCGCGGGCTCTTCACGAACGACAGCCAGTCGCGCGACGGCCCTGCGCCCTGCGCCTTCGAGGTGAAGACCTCGACCACGTCGCCGTTCTCGAGCGTGCTCTCCAGCGGGACGAGCCGGCCGTTGACCCGGGCGCCGATGCAGCGGTGCCCGACCTCGGTGTGGATCGCGTACGCGAAGTCGACCGGTGACGACCCGGCCGGCAGCGACATCACGTCACCGCGCGGGGTGAAGACGTAGACCTCGGAGTTGTTGATCTCGAACCGCAGCGAGTCGAGGAACTCCGACGGGTCGGAGGTCTCCCGCTGCCAGTCGACCAGCTGCCGGACCCACGGCATCTCGTTCGGCCCGCCGATCTCGGTGCTGGGCGGTCCGGCCACCTCGGGCGCGGCCGAGGTCGGGTCCTCCTTGTACTTCCAGTGCGCGGCGATGCCGTACTCCGCCCGGCGGTGCATCGCGAACGACCGGATCTGCAGCTCCACCGGCTTGCCCTGCGGGCCGATCACGGTGGTGTGCAGCGACTGGTACATGTTGAACTTCGGCATCGCGATGTAGTCCTTGAACCGGCCGGGCACCGGATTCCAGCGCGCGTGCAGGATGCCGAGCGCCGCGTAACAGTCGCGGACCGACTCGACCAGGACCCGGATGCCGACCAGGTCGTAGATGTCGCCGAACTCGCGGCCGCGGACGATCATCTTCTGGTAGATCGAGTAGTAGTGCTTCGGCCGGCCGGTGACGGTCGCCTTCACCTTGGCCGCGCGCAGGTCCTCGTGCACCTGGTCGATCACGGACGCCAGGTACTCGTCCCGGGACGGCGCCCGCTCGGCGACCAGCCGGACGATCTCGTCGTACACCTTGGGGTGCAGGGTCGAGAACGACAGGTCCTCGAGCTCCCACTTGATCGTGTTCATACCGAGCCGGTGGGCCAGCGGGGCGTAGATCTCCAGCGTCTCGCGGGCGATCCGCTCCTGCTTCTCCTGGCGCAGGAACCCGAGCGTGCGCATGTTGTGCAGCCGGTCGGCGAGTTTGATCACCAGCACCCGGATGTCCTTGGCCATCGCGACGACCATCTTGCGGATCGTCTCGGCCTGCGCGGACTCGCCGTACTTGACCTTGTCCAGCTTGGTCACGCCGTCGACCAGCATGGCGATCTCTTCGCCGAAGTCGCGGGTCAGCTCCTCGACCGTGTACGGCGTGTCCTCGACGGTGTCGTGGAGCAAGGCGGCACACAGGGTCGGGGCGGTCATACCGAGCTCGGCCAGGATGGTGGCGACGGCGAGCGGGTGGGTGATGTACGCGTCGCCGCTCTTGCGCAACTGGCCGCTGTGGTACTTCTCCGCGGTCCGGTACGCGCGCTCGATCAGGCCGAGGTCGGCCTTCGGGTGGGTCGCCCGGACGACGCGGAACAAGGGCTCGAGCATGGGAGCCCGGTTCGGGTGCCGGGTGCCGCCGAGGCGGGCGAGGCGAGCCCGGACCCGGGCCGGCGCGATCCGGGGCGGTTGGGCGGCAGGCGGCGGTGACGGAGCCGGGCGCACCGGGGCGCGCGGGGGCTCCTGCGGTACAACGTTCGGCACCGCTGACGTCATCGCCGGGTCTTCGCCCACGTTTGTGTCCCTCCGCCGACAGACCACCAGTCTAGGGGGAACCCCCCAGCCCCGTTGAAACCCCCTGTGGACAACACGCCGGGTGAGCGCACCGTCGCGCAGGGTTTGCCCGAAATCGGGTCAGACGGTGAGGAGGGAGGTGACGTGTTCGTTGGCCAGGCGGGTGCGGCCGGGGAGGAAGGAGAGTTCGAGGAGGACCGTGGTGCCGGTGACTTCGGCGCCGCAGCGGCGGATCAGGCGGAGGCAGGCCTCGACCGTGCCGCCGGTGGCGAGGACGTCGTCGATGACCAGGACCCGGTCACCCGGCTCGAAGGCGTCCTGGTGCACCTCGATGGTCGCCTCGCCGTACTCCAGCGCGTACGACTCCTCGTACGTCGCCGCCGGCAACTTCCCCTTCTTCCGCACCGGCACGAAACCGGCGCCCAGCGCGAGCGCGACCGGGGCGGCGAGGATGAACCCGCGCGCCTCGATCCCGACCACCTTGTCAACGACCGGTCTGCCGTCGTCGTCGGTTCCGGACGCGGCCAGCGCCTCGACCACCTGGGCGAAGCCGTTGTGGTCGGCCAGCAGCGGCGTGATGTCCTTGAACACCACCCCCGCCTGCGGGTAGTCCGGGACGTCGCGGATCCCGTCCTTCAGCACCTGCTCGAGCGAGCGCATCACTTACCACGCTTCGATCGCGGCTTGCGCGTCGGCTGTGGTCGTCCGGCCCCGGTCGCCTTCATCGGACGGGCGGCCGGCGTCGGCGCCGTACCCGTCGCGCGGTCCGGCTTGCGCGGCGCGGCCGGAGCCTTGGTCGCCGTACCGGCACCGGCTCCCACCGCGACCGGCGTACCGGCGGCCGCCCCCGGGCTCGACGCGGCCGCGGACGCGGCCCGCCTGGCCGTCACCCGGCGGTTCAGCGCCTGCATACCGGGCTCGCGCTCCTTGAACGCCGCGAGCAGCGCCGGCGCGATGAACACCGAGGAGTACGCACCGACCGCGATACCGACGAACAGCGCCAGCGACAGGTCCTTCAGCGGCCCGGTCCCGAGGACGACGGTGCCGACGACGAGGATCGAGCCGACCGGCAGCAACGCGATGAGCGTGGTGTTGATCGACCGTACGACGGTCTGGTTGACGGCGAGGTTGGTCGCGTCGGAGTAGGTGAACCGGTTGGATCCGGTGATCCCCCGGGTGTTCTCCCGCACCTTGTCGAACACCACGACCGTGTCGTACAGCGAGTAACCGAGGATCGTCAGTACGCCGATCACGGTGGCCGGGGTGACGTCGAAACCGACCAGCGCGTACACGCCGACCGTGATCAGGACGTCGTGCACCAGCGCGATGATGGCGGCCATCGAGGCCTTGGGTTCCCGGAAGTAGGCCCAGATGACACCGAAGACCAGGACCAGGAACACGACCAGCGCCATGATCGCCTTGTTCGCGATCTGCTGACCCCAGGAGGCGCCGATCTGCTGCGAGGTCACCTGGTCGACCGGTACGCCGGCCTCCTGGGCGATCGCGGTCCGGACCTTGGTGATGTCGTCCTGGGCCAGCGGCTTGGTCTGCACCCGCACCTTGTCGGCGCCGACGGTGGTGACGACCGGGTCGCCGAGGTCCTTCGCGTTGGTCGCCTTCACGACGTCGCTGAAGTCCTGGACCGTGTTGCCGGTGACGTGGACGTTCGCCTGGTACTCGACGCCGCCCTTGAACTCGATGCCGAGTGCCAGGCCACGGGTGAACAGACCCGCCAGCGAGATGGCGACCAGGATCAGCGACACCACGAACCAGAACTTGCGCTTGCCGATGAAGTCGTAGGAGATCTCACCGCTGTGGAGCTTGGCGCCCAGTGTCCCGAGCTTCGACATCAGACCTCCCCTCCGACCGGCTTGCGCGTCGACGGCTTGGCCGGACGAGCCGACGGCTTCATCTGCCCGGGCAGGCGCTCGACGCCGAGGTGCTCAGGATCCAGCCCGGAGAGCTTGTGGCCGTGGCCGAAGAAGTCGGTCCGGGCCAGCAGCGTGACGAGCGGTTTGGTGAAGATGAACACGACGACCAGGTCGATCAGGGTGGTCAGGCCGAGGGTGAACGCGAAGCCCCGGACGCTGCCGATCGCGAGAATGTAGAGCACGATCGCGGCGAGCAGCGAGATCGAGTCGGCGGCGATGATCGTGTGTTTCGCGCGGGCCCAGCCGGTCTCCACGGACGACCGCAGGCTGCGCCCCTCCCGAACCTCGTCGCGGAGTCGCTCGAAGTAGACGACGAACGAGTCGGCGGTGATACCGATCGCGACGATCAGACCGGCGATACCGGCCAGCGTCAGGGTGAACCCGATCGCCTTGCCGAGCAGTACGACGCTCGCGTACGTCAGCGCGGCCGCCGCCGCGAGGGACAGCACCACGACGATGCCCAGGCCGCGGTAGTACAGGAACGAGAACAGCACGACCAGGGCCAGACCGGCGATACCGGCCCAGATCCCCGCGGACAGTTGGTCACCGCCGAGTTGCGGCGACACCGTCTCCACCGACGAGATGTCGAACGAGACGGGCAGCGCGCCGTACTTCAGCACGTTCGCCAGGTCGCGCGCCTCGGCCTCGGTGAACGTTCCGGTGATCTGCGCCTGACCGCCGGGGATCGCCTGCTCCACGCTCGGCGTCGAGATGACCTCGCCGTCCAGCACGATCGCGAACAGGTTCTGGCCCTGGCCCCGGGCGGCGATGTTCTGGGTCGCCTTGAGGAACTTGTCGCCGCCCTCGCCGGTGAACTGCAGGTTGACCTGCCACTGGAACCCGCCTTGCGGAATGCCCGCGCTGGCGTCGGACAGGTCCGTGCCCTTGAGGATCGCCGGGCCCAGCAGGTACTTGTACGTCCCCTCGCGGTCGCAGGCGAACAGCGGCTTGTTCGGGTCGTCGACCTGCTGGTTGTCGTCGCACTTGTACGCCGCGAACGCGGTCTGGGTGGCCGCGTCCGGCACGTACTGCAGCGGATCCGACGAAGCGGCCGGAGTCGACGGCGTCGCGGCCGGCGTGCTCGGCTTCGGGGTGGTCGCCGCCGGAGTGCTGGGCTTCGGCGTCGGGGTCGGCGTCGGGTCGGCCTGGCCGAGGACGCTGCTCCAGGCCCGGCCGTTCGGCGTCGCGCTCGGCTTGACCGTCGCGCTGGGCGTGGTGCTCGGCTTGACCGTGGTGCTGGGCTTCGGCGTCGCACTCGGCTTCGGTGTCCCGGTCGGCGTCGGCGACGGTGCTGCCACCGGTGCCGCGGCCTGGGCGTCGTACACGATCCGGAAGTAGAGCAGCGCGGTCTGGCCGACCTGCTGCACCAGGCTGTCCCGCGTGGCACCGGGGACCGCGACGTTGATGTGGTTCGACCCGGAGGTGGTGATGTCGGCCTCCGCGACACCCGCGCCGTTGACCCGCTGGGAGATGATGTTCTTCGCCTCGTCCAGCTGCTCGGCGGTCACCGAACCGCCGCCGGCCAGGGACTTCGCGGTCAGCGTGATGGTCGTGCCGCCGCGCAGGTCCAGGCCGAGCTTGGGTCCCCACGTCTTGGTGAGCGCCATGATCCCGAACAGCAGGACCAGGATGACCGCCAAGACGATCAGTAACCGCCCGGGGCGGGATGTCGTCGTCGTTGCCACGTCAGATTCAACCTCTGTGCTTCTGGGCGCGCCGCATCGTCTGATGGACGCCGGTCGGCGCGCCGCAGGCCGTTAGGACGGGTGGGTCAGTTCTCGGAGTGCGTCGGCGGCAGCTTGTCCTGCGCCTTGCCGTCGGCCTTGTCGGTGGCCTTGTCCTTCCCCGCGTCCGGGACGTCGACCGGGTCCTTCGCGGGCTCCGCGGCCGGCTCGGCGGCGTCGGCCTGGTCGTCGGCGGAGCCGGTGGTCACGGGCTCGGTCGCGGCGCTGTCGCCGTCCTCGTCCGGGATGACCCGGCCGATCGCGGGCTTGACCACCTGCACCAGGACACCTTCGGAGATCTCCAGCGTCACGTACTCGTCGTCGACCTCCTCGACGATGCCGACCAGGCCACTGGTGGTGATCACCTTGGTGCCCGGGGTGAGTGCCGCGACGGTGGCGGCCTGCCGCTCGCGCTGCTTGCGCTGCGTGCGGCTCATGAACCAGATCATCCCGACGATCAGGATCAGCGGCAGCAGCAGCGTGAAGCCGGAGCCGCCCCCGGAAGAGGCCATCGGTACGGCGATCAGTTGCATCGGGACTCAGAATCCTTTGTCATCGAGAGTACGGGGCGTCCGGCACGCTCTGCCCAGCGTGCAGATCGCGGCGGATCGACCTGAGGTCAGGCCACCGGGGAGTCTAACCCTGGGTGGCAAGAATCACCTCATGACGCCGGGTCACGTTTGCGTTACTCGACCCGCCGCCGCGGCCTTGTTCAATCTGTGTCGAAGAGCGTGTCCGCGAACGTGGCGCCCTTCGGGACTTTCAGGCCGATGTGCCGCCAGGCCGCGGGAGTCGCGACGCGGCCGCGCGGCGTACGAGCCAGATAGCCGGACCGGACCAGGAATGGCTCGGCCACTTCCTCCACGGTCTCACGTTCTTCGCCGACCGCAACGGCCAACGTCGAAAGTCCCACCGGTCCCCCGCCGAAACGGCGGCACAGCGCGTCCAGGACGGACCGGTCCAGCCGGTCCAGTCCCATCTTGTCCACCTCGTACAGCTCCAGCGCCGCCTTGGCCAGCGCGAGCGTGATGATCCCGTCGGCCCGGACCTCGGCGTAGTCGCGGACCCGGCGCAGCAGCCGGTTCGCGATCCGCGGCGTACCGCGGGAGCGGGAGGCGATCTCGGCCGCACCCTCGGGGGTGATGTCGACCTCGAGCAGCGCGGCCGACCGGTTCACGATCTTCTCCAGCTCGGCGGCCTCGTAGAACTCCAGGTGACCGGTGAAGCCGAACCGGTCCCGCAGCGGCCCCGGCAGCAGGCCGGCCCGGGTGGTCGCGCCGACGAGCGTGAACGGCGGGATCTCCAGCGGGATCGCGGTCGCACCGGGCCCCTTGCCGACGATCACGTCGACCCGGAAGTCCTCCATCGCCATGTAGAGCAGTTCCTCGGCCGGCCGGGACATCCGGTGGATCTCGTCGAGGAACAGCACCTCGCCCTCGCTCAGCCCGGACAGGATCGCGGCGAGGTCGCCGGCGTGCTGGATCGCCGGGCCGCTGGTCACCCGCAGCGGCGCCGACAACTCGCTGGCGATGATCATCGCCAGCGTGGTCTTGCCCAGGCCGGGCGGGCCCGACAGCAGCACGTGGTCGGGCGCCCGGTTGCGGCCGCGAGCAGCGTGCAGAACGAGCTCGAGCTGCTCGCTGACCCGTCGCTGACCGCCGAACTCGGCCAGCGTGCGCGGCCGGAGCGCCGACTCGATCTTGCGTTCCTCGAGGTCGACCGCGTCCGCGGACACCAGCGGCCGGACGTTGTCCTCCATGGGTTACGCCTTCGAGAGCACGCGCAGCGCGGCGCGGAGCAGGTCGGGGACGGACGGGTTCGGGCTGTCGGCGGCGAGCGGCGACACCGCGGTGACCGCGTCGTCCGCGTCGCGGGCGGACCAGCCGAGCCCGACCAGGCCGGCGTGCACCTGGTCCCGCCAGGCCTCCTGGCTCTGCAGCGGCCGGCCGGTCACCGTCTTGGACGGCGCCCCGATCTTGTCCTTCAGCTCCAGCACGATCCGCTGCGCACCTTTCTTACCGATGCCCGGAACCTTCACGAGCATCGCCAGATCCTCGGTGGCGACCGCCTGCCGCAACTGATCAGGACTCAGTACGGCGAGTGCCGCCTGGGCCAGCTTCGGTCCGACACCGGACGCGGTCTGGAGCAGCTCGAACAGGGTCTTCTCGTCGTCGTCGGCGAACCCGTACAGCGTCAGCGAGTCCTCACGCACCACCATCGAGGTGGCGATCCGCGTCTCGTGCCCGGGGCGCAGACCGGCCAGCGTGCCGGGATGGCAGAACACCTGCAGGCCCACTCCCCCGACCTCGATCACCGCACTGTCGACCCCGATGGCCGCCACCGGCCCCCGCACGAACGCGATCATCGCCAACCTCCTCGTTTCACCGCGGCGCCCTCATCGCTTGCTCTCCTGTGCTGCCACCGCCGCACGCAGCCGGGCCACCTGCAGGCGGGACTGTGCCTGCGCCAGCGCCTCGAGGTTCGCCCGGCTCCCGGCCGCCTCTTGCAGGCGAGACGCCGTACCTCCGCGCCAGACCTGGCAGATCGCCAGCGCCAGCGCGTCCGCCGCGTCGGCGGGGGTCGGCCGCTCGGCCAGCTTCAGGATCCGGGTGACCATCGTGGTGACCTGCTCCTTGCCCGCCCGGCCGGAGCCGGTGACCGCGGCCTTCACCTCACTCGGTGTGTGCAGTGCGACCGGCAGTCCCCGGCGGGCGGCGACAACCATCGCCACACCGGAGGCCTGGGCCGTGCCCATCACCGTCCGCACGTTGTGCTGCGCGAAGACCCGCTCCACCGCGACCGAGTCCGGCCGGTGCTCGGTGATCCACTGCTCCAACTCGGCCTCGATCCGGACCAGCCGCTTGGACACGTCCAAGTCGGCCGGCGTCCGGATCACGCCCACGGCGACCAGCGACGGCGGCTTGCCCGGTGACCCCTCGACGATGCCGAGGCCGCACCGGGTCAGCCCCGGGTCGACGCCGAGCACCCGCATGGACCACCTCCGAACGTTTGTTCGACAACCCTAACGGCCGGTCCCGACAGCCCGAAATCGACGCGCCGCACGGCGCACACAGACCGGCGCGGTGGGGGGAAAGGAATGATGGACTGTCATGCGGATGGAGCTGACGCTGGACTGCAACGACCTGGAGACGCTGGCGGCGTTCTGGTCGGCGGCGCTGAACTACCGCCGGAGGGCGTCCGCGATCGAAGGCTACGTCTTCCTCGAACCGCCTTCCACAGAAGGCATCCCGCTCACGCTGCAACGCGTCCCGGAACCGAAGTCGACCAAGAACCGCCTACACCTCGACCTCCTCGTCGAGGACGTCGAGGCCGAGGTCAGCAGACTGGAGTCACTCGGCGCCCGCCGCCTCGAAGATCACGCCGAGTACGGCACCCGGTGGTCCGTCCTCGCCGACCCCGAATCCAACGAGTTCTGCGTCGGTCTGCTCCCCGATCAGAAGTAGTCGAGCATGTACGGCGTGGCGCCTGCGAAGGCCGTGTCGACGGCGGCATCTGCCTCCGTCGATCCGCCCGAGGCCAGACCCGATGCGCGCAGCGTGGCGAGCGGCGTACCGGAGTACAGCCCGGCGAGGCCGCGTGGGCCGAGTTGCAGGACGTCACCGGACGCCTGGGTCGGCGTGAGCTCTCCGGCGCCATCGGCAACGGACAGATGCCAGTCACCACTGTTCGCAGGTACGTCGGGATCCTCGAGCCGCACGTCGATCTCCACAGCGGCGCCGGGAGCGAACCCACGGGCAGCGATGGCAGCAGGTGCATCGAGCAGCCGCAGCATCCACCGCTGATGCTGCACGTCCTTGGCAGCCTCGTGCTCGACCAGGAGGTGAACCGGGTCGTCCGGAGAGATGTACGCCTGCACTGTGTCGGCTATTGACGAACCAGAGCCGACAGTGGACCACAGGGCGCGGGCGGTCGCCTCTGAACCGGCCACGATCTCGTCCACGCACAGGTCGGAGCCGGACCAGTTGTAGACGACGAAACCGTCGTCAGCGAGGTATGCGAAGTTGCTCTCGTCCGCGAGCCACTCCGTGATCTCCTTGACCGGCCACACCAGCGGCCCGTTCGTCCGCAGCCGCTCGTGCGATCGCCCGACCAGTTCCAGGATCCGCTCGGCGTCCTCCGGACGGGCACGCCGTACGGCGACCTCCCTCCCACCCAGGGCACGCAGATCCGCCGCGGGGAACGAGAACCGGTAGCGCCCGCCGCCGAACTCGTAGCCGAGGTGCCGGTAGATCACCGTGGTCGCCGGATACAGCGCCGTCAGCGTGAAGCCCTTGTCCACCGCACGTTGCAGCACACCCCGCATGAGCTTGCTGCCCACTCCACGGCCCCGGTACTCCGGTGACACGACCACTCCGGCGACGCCGGCGACCCGCACACGCCGACCGCTCCACCACTGCTCGAAGTCCCAGAACCGGGCCGCCGCGACCACCTCGTCACCGTCGGCCACACCGACGTACCGGCCGTCCTGGATGAACACCCTGGCGTCCTTGAGCCACTGCTCCCGGTCGCCGGCCGCCATCACACCGAACGACCGCGCCCGCACCCGGATCACTGCGTCCAGCTGGTCCTCGGTGATGTCCACAAACCGCAACGCGTCACTCACGCGGCTGACCCTACGTCCTCCCGGATCGACCACGCGAACGACTTCCGGCCGGTCACCCGGCACGGGGTCGAACTACTTCTTCTCGGTCACCCAGAGGTGGATGGTGCCCTCGACGACGGTGGTGCCGTCGGACCGGGTGGCTTTGACCCGGACCGGGACGTCCGGGCCGGCGGTCCAGTCGTCCGGGTCGGTCTCGGCCGAACAGGTGAGGTCGGAGGTGGATTTGGCCAGGTACGCGACCTCCATCCCCTTGGGCAGCCAGCGTTTCCCGGGCGGAATGGTTGCCTCCGCCAACGCGCCCATGGCCGCCTCCAGGCCGTTGCACACGGCAATCGCATGCACCGTGCCGATGTGGTTCTGCACGGCTCGTCGCTTCGGCAGCACCAGCGCCGCGTAGTTCGGGCTGACCTGGACGAAGCGCGGCCGGATCGACCGGAAGTACGGCGCCTTCCACGTAAACCCGCGCGAGAACACCCGGTCCCCACCCGGAACCACCCGCAGCCGCTCCCACAACCCCAGCACCTGACTCGCCATACCCTGATGTTACCCGCCAGTCACATACCCGTCGAGTGGCCGGCCGCAACGACGCGCAATCCGAACATCGAGGTGAGCGCGAAGGTCGCCGGCAACCACGGCGCGATCCTGCGCAAGGACTTCCGCGCCGTCGCCGACGCCGTCCGCGAGTCGCCGCCCTCGACCGCGCGGAACACTGAAGACCTCGCCCGGCGGAGCCACGACCCGCCGGGCGGCGGGGTGGGTCAGGCCTCGGGGCCCTTGCGGCGAAGGAACTTCGGGCGGAATTTCGAGTCGTACTCGAGGTGCACATAGCCCGAGGAGTGCACTCCCAGCGCCACGACGCCGGCGGCCAGGAACGCGATCCCAGCAGCGATGGTCATGTGCCAGAAGGCCGCGGTGAGACCGGCGAACGGCGGACATCCTCCCGAAGCACCTTCGGCCACCGCAATCCGCCCTTCACGCCCGACGGCTCGCGTCGGTGTCGGGCGTATTTAGACGATTCAATCCGGCGCCGATAGACTGGCGGTCCCTTGACGGCCCGCGACCGCTTCACGAGGACGATGGCAACCCCCAGCATCAAAGAGGTCGCGCACCGCGCCGGCGTCTCGGTCGGCACGGTCAGCAACGTGCTCAACCGGCCGTGGATCGTCGCCCCCGCCACCCGGCAGCGCGTGCAGGACAGCATTCGCGCGCTCGGCTTCGTCCGCAACGAGGCCGCCCGGCACCTGCGCGCCGGGCGCAGCCGGACCGTCGGCCTGGTCGTCCTCGACGTCGCGAACCCGTTCTTCACCGACCTCGCCGAGGGCGCGGAGGCGCTGGCCTACGAGCACGACACCGTGGTGATGCTCTGCAACAGCAAGACCGACCCGGTCCGCGAGGGTCACCACCTCGACCAGCTCGAGCAGCAACGCGTTCTCGGCATCCTGATCACGCCGTTCGACAGCAACGATCCACGGCTGTCCGCCCTGGTCGAGCGCGGTACTCCGGTCGTCCTGGTCGACCGCGCCGCGGACCGCGGATTCTGCTCGGTGTCCGTCGACGACCAGCTCGGCGGGCGGATGGCCGGCACCCACCTGATCGAGTCCGGTCATCGCCGGATCGCCTTCATCGGCGGGCCGTTCGGCATGCAGCAGGTCTCCGACCGGATGGCCGGGATCACCACGGTCGTCGAGCAGGCCGGCGACGTCGAACTGCAGTTGTACGAGGTGGACGTGATGGGCGTGAATGCCGGCCGCGCGGTCGGCGAGACGATCGCCGCCATGCCGCCACGCTCCCGGCCGACCGCAGCGTTCATCGCGAACGACCTGCTGGCGCTGGGCTTCCTGCAGGCGATGGCCGTGGCCGGGCTGCGGGTTCCACGCGACATGGCGATCGTCGGGTACGACGACATCGACTTCGCCCGCGCGGCCGCCGTACCACTGTCGTCGGTGCGGCAGCCGGCCGAACTGCTCGGCCGGTCCGCGATGGAGTTGCTGCAGGAGGAGGTCGAGGCGGCCGACCGGCATCGACACCGCCAGGTCATCTTCCAGCCGGACCTGATCGTCAGGGAGTCCAGTGCCTATCAACGCTCCTGAGGAAGCCGCCGAGACGCTGTACGAGAACCCGCTCTCGTGCTCCGACGACCTCGACGGCTTCCGCCTCGAAGGCGACGGCGCCGTCTCGTTCCCGCTCGGGCGGCTCCGGCTCGAGAGTGTTCGCCCGCCCGAGGACGGCCAGGACGCCAACGTCGTGTTGTGGTGCCCGGAGGACTTCCCGCCCGACATCACCGTCGAGTGGGACTTCTGGCCGATCCGCGAGCCGGGCCTGTGCATCCTGTTCTTCCATGCCAAGGGCCGCGCGGGTGAGGACCTCTTCGACCTCGCGCCGCGGACCGGGCCCTACGAGCAGTACCACCACGGCGACCTGGACACCTACCACGTCTCCTACTTCCGCCGCCGGTGGCCGGCCGAGCGCGCGTTCCACACCTGCAACCTGCGCAAGAGCTACGGCTTCCACCTCGTCGCGCAAGGACCCGACCCGCTCCCCTCGGTGATGGACGCACAAGGTCCTTACAAACTCAGGCTCACGGTCGACCACGGCCGGATCAGCTTCGCGATCAACGACGTGACCAGTTTCGAGTGGTCCGACGACCGGCCGCTGACGGGCGGCAAGGTCGGGTTCCGCCAGATGGCGCCGCTCATCGGCGAGTACGCGAATCTGCGAATTTCACACCCGTAGACGCGACTTCGGACAGTCCGCTAACGGGCGGGCCGCAGTTCGTGACCGGTCTCTGACAAACGCTTTCCGAAGCCTTGACATTGAGACGATTCAACCATACGGTCACATCACTTTTCGCCCGAAACGCATCTGTCACAAGGCAGGGACAACCGTGAAACACTGCCACTCCCCCACGCTCCGCCGGCCGATCGAAGGCCGCTGATGGCGTCCCCAGGTTGGTCGATCAAGCTGTACGACGCCGCGGACGAAGTCGTCTGGGCGATCAAGCTGAACGCCCTGTGGATCGTCTTCACCCTTCTCGGCGGTGTCGCGCTGGGTATCGGCCCGGCCACGCTCGCAGCATATTCACTGGCCAGACGTCGGTCGTTCGGTGA
The DNA here is from genome assembly GCF_054784135.1 of Kribbella swartbergensis. Classification (NCBI taxonomy): domain Bacteria; kingdom Bacillati; phylum Actinomycetota; class Actinomycetes; order Propionibacteriales; family Kribbellaceae; genus Kribbella; species Kribbella swartbergensis. The sequence goes on along the minus strand of NZ_BAAGPM010000017.1, from coordinate 230,233 downwards.
ATCGTTTCATGCTCTGCCTGCCTTCCGGGCCGCGTTCCGCCGCGAGTTCCGTCGCGGCTCGCTCGTCGTCCTGCCGCTGGCGGTGCCGGCCGTGGTCCTGGTCGGCAACTACCTGTTCTTCGCGTCGCTCGGCGCGAGTGCGTCGGTCTTCCGGCTGGCCAGCCTCGTCGCACTGGTCGCCCTCGGAGTGATCGCCGCCTACCTGCTCCCGATGGCCGTGCACTACGACCTGCGGGTCCGCGAGTTGTTGCCCAAGGCATCGTTGGTCGCGCTGGCGCGGCCCGCGTCGTCCCTTGTCCTGCTCTTCGTCGCGGTGTCCATCGCCTATGTCTCCGGCAAGTTCCCGGTCCTCGGGATCGTGCTGGCCACCGGCGGCTGGATTCAGATCGACACCTGGCTCTGCCTGCGCTTCTTCGCCGAGAACGAGGCGCGCCTGCACCTGAAAGGGAACTCATGACCATCTTCTCCCGACGGCGTATCGCCGTCGCCGTCGCTGCGTCGACGGCACTGCTCGCCTCCGCCTGTTCGGGTGGTGACGGCAACGACGGAGGCCAGGCCACCAGCAACGAGATATCGGTGATGGCACACCTGTTCGGCACCGCGCCGGATCCGAACGGTGAGATGCAGCAGGCCGTCGAGAAGCTGATCGGCAAGAAGCTCAAGATCACCTGGGTGCCGAACGCCGAGTACGGCGACAAGACCAACGTCGTCCTTGCCTCCGACAACATTCCCGACGTGATGGTGGTCAACGAGAAGAGCCCCGGCTTCGTCAAGGCGGCCGAGGCCGGAGCGTTCTGGGACCTGACCGGCAAGCTGGACAAGTACGAGAACCTCAAGCCCGCCAACGAACAGACCGCCAAGAACTCGATGGTCAACGGCAAGACCTACGGCATCTACCGGGTCCGGCCGCTGCTGCGCTCCGGCATCGTGATCCGCAAGGACTGGCTGGCCAAGCTCGGCCTGAAGGAGCCGCAGACCACCGAGGACCTCTACGCCGTCGCCAAGGCGTTCACCGAGCGGGACCCGGACGGCAACGGCAAGAAGGACACCTACGGCCTGATCATCCCGAAGTGGCCCGGCAACTACGCCAGCGCCAGCCCCTATGACGTCGTCGAGACCTGGTTCGGCGCACCGAACGGCTGGGGCGAACGCGACGGCAAGCTGGTTCCCGGCTTCGACACCCCGGAGTTCCTGGAAGCCAACCGCTGGCTGCGCAAATGGGTCACGGAGGGCCTGATCAACCCCGACTTCGCCACCCTGGACACCGCGAACTGGAACGACCCGTTCGTCCAGGGCAAGGGCGGCATGATCATCGACGTGAACGTGCGGGCGACGCAGCTGCTCGACATGTTCAAGGAGAAGAACCCGAAGGACTTCGACAAGGTCACCCTGGTCGGCAACCTGAAGCGCCCCGACGGCCAGAAGTTCTCCTACCCGTTCACCGGTTACCACTCGGTGATGGCGATCTCCAAGCAGCGCATCCGGACCGAGGAGCAGCTCGACGACCTGCTGCAGACGCTGAACAAACTGCAGTCGAAGGAAGGCTCGATCCTGCTCACCAACGGCATCGAGGGCCGCAACTTCAAGGTCGAAGGCGAGTACGCCGTTCCGATCAACCAGGACGACCCGAAGGTCAAGACGGTCCAGAACGACGTCGACAAGGCGTTCATCCAGCTGGGCACCCGCGCCAGCGTCGGTCTCGGCGCCTACAAGCTGAAGCCGAACGACGAGGCCAGCCGGGCGATGCGGGAGAAGTTCGACGTGCTGATGAACGAGGACCTGAAGACGGCGGTCTTCAACCCGGCCCTCGGCGTGATCGCACCGACCGCGGTGTCGAAGGGCCAGACGATCGACACGATCATCCCGGACGCCCGGATCAAGTACCTGTCCGGCGCGATCACCGAGGACCAGCTGAAGGCGCAGATCAAGCGCTGGTACGACAGCGGCGGCACGCAGATCGCCCAGGAGGTCAACGATCTCGTCGCCAAGGCCGGCGGCTGACCCCCAGTCCACGCGCGTGGGCCCGGGGCTGTCCCGGGCCCACGCCCAGCCCGAAGGGAGGCCGCCGTGGCCACCGATCTGGTGCCGAACCAGGTGGTACCCCCAGCCGTCGAGGCTGCGCCACCGGCCCCGAAACCCAAGCGCCGCGCCCGGAGACTGCCGCTGTGGCGCGACCTGATGCGCTACCGGTGGCTGTACCTGTTGCTGCTGCCCGGCCTCGTGTACTTCGCCATCTTCAAGTACCTGCCGATGTACGGCCTGACCATCGCGTTCAAGGACTATGTGCCGTTCCTCGGCTACTCGGGCAGTGAGTGGGTCGGACTCAAGCACTTCGAGGCGTTGTTCACCGGGCCGGACTTCGGCCGGCTGATGGGCAACACCCTGCTGCTCGCGCTGCTCACGGTCGTGTTCGTCTTCCCGGCGCCGATCGTCGTCGCGCTGATGCTGAACGAGCTGCGGATCAACGTGCTGAAGCGGTCGGTGCAGTCACTGATCTACATCCCGCACTTCCTGTCCTGGACGATCGTCGCGTCGCTGACCTACCTGCTGTTCTCGGTCGACTTCGGTGTGATCGCGAACTGGATCCACGGCCTGGTCGGCGGGCAGAAGACCGACTACGTCGCGCAGGCGGACTGGTTCCGCCCGCTGATCGTGCTGCAGTTGCTGTGGAAGCAGACCGGTTGGGGCACGATCATCTACCTGGCCGCGCTGGCCGGAGTCGACTCGCAGCTGTACGAGGCGGCCCGGGTGGACGGCGCCGGACGCTGGCGGCAGTTCTGGCACATCACCCTGCCCTCGATCGCGCCGACCGTGGTGGTGATGGCCATCCTCACCTCCGGAAACCTGATGGACTCCGGATTCGAGCAGATCTGGCTGATGACCACCTCGCTGAATCGGGACGTCGCGGATGTGTTCGACACGTTCGTCTACTACATCGGCATCACGCAGGGCGCGTTCAGCTACGCGACCGCCGTCGGCCTGTTCAAGGGCCTCGTCGGCGTCCTGCTGATCTTCGGCTCGAACTGGCTGGCGAAGCGCCTCGGCCAGCGCGGCCTGTTCTGAAAGGGATCGACCATGGCTATGACTTTGACAAAGCCTCGCAAGCAGTCGGTCCGGTACTACGACTCCGCCGGCAGCAAGGCATTCGACGTACTGAACATCGTGCTGCTGACCGGGCTCGCGATCGTCACGGTGCTGCCGCTGGTGTACGTGCTGGCCGGGTCGTTCGCGACCGAGTCGGAGATCAGCTCACGGCCGTTCTTCCTGTGGCCGGAGAAGTTCATCCTCGACACGTACCAGTACATCTTCTCCACCGACACGTTCGTCCGGGCGCTGCTGACCACGATCTGTGTCACCGCGGTCGGCACGGCCGTACAGTTGCTGCTCACGTTGACGATGGCGTATCCGCTGGCCAAGCGGTTCCTGCCGGGCCGTGCGCTGGTGCTGAACCTGGTGGTGTTCACGCTGGTGTTCAGTGGCGGCATGATCCCGACGTACCTGGTCGTGCGTGACCTCGGCCTGCTGAACAGCTACTGGGCGCTGATCCTGCCGCTGGCGATCAACCCGTTCTACCTGATCGTGGTGAAGAGCTTCTTCCAGGAGCTGCCCGAGGCCCTCGAGGAGGCGGCCCGGATCGACGGCTGCAACGAGCTCAACGTGTTCCTGCGGATCGTGCTGCCGTTGTCGAAGCCGATCATCGCGACGTTCTCGCTGTTCTATGCGGTCGCGATCTGGAACGACTACATGTCGCCATTGCTCTACATCGACGACAGCAAGAAGTGGACGCTGCAGGTGATCGTCCGTCAGCTGACCGCGGCGAACGCCGACTCGGCGAACGTGCTGCAGCAACTGGAGACGGTGACGTTCCCGGAGCAGGGCCTGAAGTTCGCGGTCGTGGTGGTCGCGACGCTGCCGATCCTGTTCTTCTACCCGTTCCTGCAGAAGCACTTCGCGAAGGGCGTGCTGATCGGATCGGTGAAGGAGTGAGCACCGCATGACGACTGTCCACTGGCTCGAGACACCATGCCGGCAAGGCGTCACCTGGGGTGTCCCCTGGCCGCGCGGGACCGTTGCCGAAGGCACCAGCTTCGCACTGGCCGGCGGTACGCCGGTGCAGAGCTGGACGACGGCGACCTGGCCGGACGGCTCGATCAAGTGGTCCGCCCACGCGATCGGCCCGTCGGCGCAACCGGAATCGTCGTACGAACTGGTCCCCGGGACACCTGCCACGCCTGCGCAACCGGTGCGGGTCGAACAGGTCGGTGACCAGATCCGGGTGACGACCGGCGACGTCGCCTGGATTCTCAAGGCACCGCGGCTGATCGCGTCCATCGAGTACGGCGGCCAGGAGGTCGTGCGTGACGTCCGACTGGTGAGTCTGCGGCAAAACGCTCCTGACGAGGATCTCGACCGGACCCGGCAGCAGACGACTGCGACCGTGGAGACGATCACCGTCGAGCAGGACGGGCCGGTGCGGGCCGTGGTGAAGCTGGACGGCAAGCACGGTGACTGGCTGCCGTTCAGTGTCCGGCTCTACTTCTACGCCGGTGGGACCGACGTACGGGTCGTGCACAGCTTCGTCTGGGACGGCGACCCGGATCGCGACTTCCTCGCCGGGCTCGGGCTCAGTGCCGACGTGGTGATGCGCGACGAGCCGCACAACCGGCACATCCGCCTGGCCGGCCCAGCCGGCTTCCTCACCGAGGCGGTCCGCGGCCTCACCGGTCTGCGTCGCGATCCAGGTGAAGAGGTACGGCGTGCGCAGGTCGCCGGCCGTGCGGTCGAGGAGATCCCCAACTCCGAGGTGTCGAACCGCCTGCACCTGATCCCACAGTGGAACGACTACACCCTCGACCAGACCAGCGCGGACGGCTTCACCCTGCGCAAACGCACCGGCCCCGGCCACGCCTGGGTGACCATTCCCGCCGGCACCAGGTCGCCCGGGTACGGGTACGTCGGCGGTGCGGCCGGCGGACTGGGGTTCGGCCTGCGCGACTTCTGGAAACTGCACCCGACACGCTTGGACATCCGCAACGCGGCCACCGACCTGGCCACCGCCACGGTGTGGATGTGGTCGCCGAGTGCGCCGGCAATGGACGTGCGCTACTGGCATGACGGCATGGACCAGGACAGCCACGCCGAACAGCTCGAAGGCCTCGAGATCACCTATGAGGACTACGAACCAGGCTTCGGCAATCCTCACGGCATCGCCCGGACGCACGAGCTGACGTTGAGGGTCCACGACGCCACACCGTCGGCAGAGGAGCTGGCAGAGCACGCGGGCCTGCTCAACTCTCCCGGCCTGCTGGCTGTCTCACCTGCCCGGCTCCTGGAGGCAGGCGTGTTCGGCAGCTGGAGTCTGCCTACCGCGGACGACCAGGACATCGAGGCCCGGCTGAACTTCCTGTTCCAGTACTACGTCGGTCAACGCGAGCAACGTCGCTGGTACGGGTTCTGGGACTACGGCGACGTCATGCATGCCTACGACCGTGACCGGCACACCTGGCGGTACGACGTCGGCGGCTACGCCTGGGACAATTCCGAGCTGTCTCCCGATCTGTGGCTGTGGTACCAGTACCTCCGGACCGGCCGGGCCGACGTGTTCCGGTTCGCCGAGGCGATGACACGCCATACCGGTGAGGTCGACGTCTATCACCTCGGTCGGTGGAAAGGGCTCGGATCGCGGCACAACGTGCAGCACTGGGGTTGCAGCTGCAAGCAGTTGCGCATCTCCAGCGCGATCTACCGGCGCTTCTACTACTACCTGACCGCCGACGACCGGACCGGTGACCTGCTGGACGAGCTGGCAACGGCCGAAGAGACGTTCCTGGCGGTTGACCCGCTGCGCAAGGTACGCACCGATGTCTACACTCCCGATCCGCAGGCGCTCGGCGTTGGTCTGGGCGTGGACTGGGGTGCACTCGCTGCGGCCTGGCTGACCCGGTGGGAGCGGCACGGGGACGAGCGGGCGCGTGCGCGGCTGGTCGGCACGATGACCGACATCGCTGCCCTCCCCTACGGCTTCCTGACCGGTGAGGCGTTGCTGGATCTGTCCACCGGCCGCTTCGACACCAGCCGGAGCCGTGTGTCGGTGTCACACCTGTCCGCGGTGTTCGGCCTGCCGGAGATCTGTTCTGAGCTCATCGACCTGGACCTGGACGTACCAGGGTTCGAGAAGGCTTGGCTGGACTACTGCCGGCTGTACCTTCTCCCGCCCGAGCAGCAGGCTGCAGAGGTCGGGCAGGCCCTTGAAGGCATCTCACTCGTCCAGGCCCACAGCCGGCTCGCCGCGTACGCCGCCGCACGTACAGGCGACGCGGAACTGGCCCGGCTGGCCTGGCGCAAGTTCTTCCTCGACGAGGGCGACCAGCTCAACCGCAACGCCTTGCAGCGTGAGGCCGAGTGGAAGACGACTGCCGTCGACGGCGCGCTCATGCCGGTCGACGAGGCCGTCTTCGTCAGCACCAACGACGCGGCGCAGTACGCGCTCGCGGCGATCCAGAACCTGTCCCTGATCCCCGAACACCGAAATGACAGAGGTGGAACGGCATGGAGGTCTCGCGGAGAACAGTCCTAGCAGGTTTGGCCGCCGTACCGGCGGTGTCCCTGCTGGACTCCCCCGCCGCTGCGGCATTCACGCAGCAGGCTGACGTCAACGAAGTGAAGCTCACCTGGCTGGAAGGCAAGCCGACCACTGCGGCCGTCACCACCTGGGGTACGCCGTGGCCGAAGGGCGCCGTACCGGCGAACCAGTCCTTTGCGCTGAAGGCTGCCGACGGCAGCGCCGTACCGCTGCAGAGCTGGCCGACCGCGTACTGGCCGGACGGGTCGCTCAAGTGGAGTGCGCACGCCATCGCGGTGGACACACCGGCGGAGTCCTACAGCCTCGGTCCGGGTACGCCGGCCGCACCCGCGCAAGCCGTGGCGGTGAAGGACGAGACGACGTACGTCGACGTCGACACCGGCGTGATCAGAGCGCGGATCCGGAAGAGCGGGACCGAGCTCATCAGCCAGATCTGGCGCGGTGACGTGGTGATCGCCCGGAAGGGCCAGCTGGTCAATCTCAAGCAGGACAAGATCGCCGAGGACGAGGAAGGCGGCAGCGTCCGGGAACGCTACGAGAGCGACATCCAGAAGGTCACCGTGGAGCAGTCCGGGCCGGTCCGTGCGGTGGTGCGGATCGAGGGCCGGCACAAGTCACGCAAGGGCAAGACCTGGTTGCCGTTCTCGGTGCGGCTGTACTTCGCGGCGGGCGCCGAGAACGTGCGGATGGTGCACACGTTCGTCTACGACCGCGACGGGCAGAACGACTACATCGCCGGGCTCGGAGTGCGCTTCCGGGTGCCGCTGCGCGATGCGGCGTACGACCGCCATGTCCGGTTCGTGGGTGAGGGGCACGGCATGCTGGCCGAGGCGGTGAAGGGCATCACCGGGTTGCGGCGTGACCCGGGCGCCGCCGTACGGGCCGCTCAGGTCGCCGGGACCAAGCTGCCCGACCCGTCGACATGGGACCAGCGCGTGACCACGCGACTGCAGTACATCCCCGAGTGGGGTGACTACTCCCTCAGCCAGCTCAGCGCGGACGGCTTCACGGTGAAGAAGCGGACCAAGAAGGGCTACGGCTGGATCCCGGTCGACCAAGGCAAGCGCGCCTCCGGCCTCGGGTACGTCGGCGGCGTGAGTGGCGGGTTCGCCTTCGGCCTGCGGGACTTCTGGCAACGGCACCCCACCCAGCTCGACATCCGTGGTGCTGCGACCGAGGAGGCCGAGGTCACGGTGTGGCTGTGGTCGCCGGAGGCAGGCCCCATGGACACGCGGTTCTACCACGACGGCATGGGGCAGGACACCTACCCGAAGCAGCTCGAGGGTCTGAACATCACCTATGAGGACTACGAGCCCGGTTTCGGTACGCCGTACGGCATCGCACGGACCAGTGAGCTGACGTTCTGGGCGCTGGCGGCGACACCGTCGGCCTCACGCCTCGGCGACATGGCCGACCAGGTGCGGACTCCCCCACAGCTGATCAACCCGGTGGAGCAGCTCGTCAGCACGAAGGTCTTCGGTGGGTTGATCACGCCGGTCGACCGGTCGGTGCCGGCCAAGAAGGCGATCGAGGACCACCTGGACTTCCTGTTCGACTTCTACAAGGGACAGGTGGAGTCGCGGCACTGGTACGGGTTCTGGGACTACGGCGACATCATGCACACGTTCGACGAGGACCGGCTGGTCTGGCGGTACGACGTGGGCGGGTACGCGTGGGACAACTCGGAGCTGTCGCCGGACCTGTGGCTCTGGTACGCCTTCCTGCGCTCCGGACGGGCTGACATCTTCCGGTTCGCCGAGGCGATGACGCGACACACCGGTGAGGTCGACGTCTACCACCTGGGTCAGTGGGCCGGCCTCGGTACGCGGCACGGCGTACAGCACTGGGCGGACAGTGCGAAGCAGCAGCGGATCAGTACAGCGATCTACCGCCGCTTCTACTACTACCTGACGGCCGACGAACGCACCGGCGACCTGTTGTCCGAACTGGTCGACTCCGACCGCACGTTCCTGGTGCTGGACCCGCTGAGGAAGATCAGGACTGAGCCGTACGAGCCGGACCCGCACGCACTGTCGATCGGCCTTGGCACGGACTGGAGTGGTCTGGCCGCCGCGTGGCTCACCGAGTGGGAGCGCCAGGGACCCAAGGCTGCGACTGCTCGCGCCAAGCTGCTGGGAACCATGGAGACGATCGGTGCGATGCCGAACGGGTTCGTGACCGGCAGCGGGCTCTACGACCTGGACACCGGCCGGTTCGCTCCGGTCACCCAGAAGACCGTCAGTGTGTCGCACCTGAGTGCGATGTTCGGCCAGGTGGAGATCTGTGCCGAGCTGATCGACCTGGTCGACATGCCGGCGTTCGAGAAGGCGTGGCTGCAGTACTGCCGCCTGTACAACGCCAGCCGGGCGGAGCAGACGGCGGAGTGCGGCGCGCACTTCGGGAACCTGATCCTGCGCCAGGGGCACGCCCGCCTGACCGCGTACGCCGCCGTCCGCCTCGACCGCGACGACCTGGCCGCCCGGGCCTGGAAGGAGTTCTACACCGGCGACGGCTACGGCCCGAACCTTCCGTGGACCGCCGAGGAGGTCAAGACAACCCTCAACCCGACCCAGGCCGCCAAGTGGGTGTCCACCAACACCACAGCCCTCTACGGCCTGGCCGCCATCCAAACCCTCGCCCTCGTCGGCGACCAGATCGTGAACCCCTGACACATAACTTTTCCGCCCGGAGCCGCATCTCTCCAAATAGCCGTGCCGACCGGTACGGGGGGAAGCTTGGGGGGAAGAGCAGATGTCGACAACTCGGACGGCGGCCGGCGCGGTATTGGTTCTGATGGCCGTTGTCGCCGCTGGTTGCAGTGAATCCGATCCCGCAACCAGCGGCACGACGGTCACCGCGTCGGCGCCGGCCTCAACGCCGACCTCAGCACCAACGTCGGCGCCGACACAGACCGCGACGCCGACGCCGACGCCGGTCAGCATCGCCGGGCTGTCGAGTGCGGCCATCCTCACGAAGGCGCAGGCCGCGGCCAAGGCGGCCAACAGCGTCCACGTGAAGGGTGCGACGACGGACGGTGAGCAGCGGATGGGGCTGGACCTTCGTCTCGCCCGGTCCGGCGGTGGCGGGGTGATCACCATGGACGGCGACACCGTGTCCGTCATCGTGATCGGCCGGACCGCCTACCTCCGGATGAGCGACGCGTTCTGGCGGAAGCAGGCGAAGACCAAGGCCGAGGCCAACGCGGTCATCGCCCTCGTCGGCGGCCGGTGGATCAAGACGGCGCTGACCAGCAAGGACCTCGGCGACCTGGCGCTCTTCGCCAGTAAGACCGGTTTCTTCGACGGACTGTTCGAGGAGGCCGGCACGCTCCGCAAGACCGCGCCGCGGACGGTCGACGGCATCAACTGCATCGGGCTGCGGGGCAGCGACGGCACCCTGTGGGTCGACGCCTCCACCGCGCGCCCGGTCCGGCTGGAGATCCCCGGCAAGGCCAGGACCGACGCACTGACCTTCACCGAGTACGACCGCATCCCGGCACCGAAGGCCCCGCCCGCCACCCAGGTCATCGACGGCAAAGCCCTCGGCATGTAATCCCCCAGCCGACCTTCTCCATGATTTCGTCGGAGACGTCGGCGCTCGTCGGAGACGAGCCATCGGGCACAGCGGCGGGAACGCCAACTACCTGACCAGCGGACCGGTCAGCCGACCTTTTCCATGATTTCGTCGGAGACGTCGGCCCTTGTCGAAGACAAGCAATCAGCAGAGCGGCGAAACGCCAACTTCAGCCGGGGGACCGATCAGCCGACTGTTTCCATGATTTCGTCGGAGACGTCGGCGCTCGTCGGAGACGAGCCATCAGGCACAGCGGCGAAACGCCAACTTCCTATCGGCGGACCGATCAGCCGACTGTTTCCATGATTTCGTCGGAGACGTCGAAGTTGGCGTAGACGTTCTGGACGTCGTCGCTGTCCTCGAGGGCCTCGATCAGGCGGAAGATCTTGCCGGCGCCCTCGGCGTCCAGCTCGACCGTCATCGACGGGACGAACTGCACGTCGGCCGACTCGTAGTCGATCCCGGCGTCCTGCAGCGCGGTCCGGGCCGGGACCAGGTCGGTCGCCTCGGTGACGACCTCCCACGAGTCGCCGAGGTCGTTGACCTCCTCGGCGCCGGCCTCGAGCACCGCCTCCATCACGTCGTCCTCGGTCAGCGACTTCCCGTCCTGCTCCTTCGCCAGCACGATGACGCCCTTGCGGTTGAACAGGTAGGCGACCGAGTTCGGGTCGGCCAGCGAGCCGCCGTTGCGCGACATCGCCGTCCGTACGTCGGCCGCCGCACGGTTGCGGTTGTCGGTGAGGCACTCGACCAGCATCGCCACGCCGTTCGGGCCGTAGCCCTCGTACATGATCGTCTGGTACTCGGCGCCGCCGGCTTCGGCACCGGAGCCGCGCTTGACCGCGCGGTCGATGTTGTCGTTCGGGACCGACGACTTCTTCGCCTTCTGGATGGCGTCGTACAGGGTCGGGTTGCCGGCCGGGTCGCCACCGCCCATCCGGGCGGCCACCTCGATGTTCTTGATCAGCTTCGCGAAGAGCTTGCCGCGCCTCGCGTCGATGACGGCCTTCTTGTGCTTCGTGGTGGCCCACTTGGAGTGGCCTGACATGGCGAACCCAACCCTTCTACTACCTGCGATCGACTCAGAGGCCGCGGACCAGCTCGGCGAAGTAGCCGTGCAGCCTGGCGTCCCCGGTCATCTCCGGATGGAACGACGTGGCCAGCAGCCGATCGTGACGAACCGCGACGATCCTACCCGTGGCGGGGCCCGAGCTCACCGTCGAGAGTACCTCGACGTCCCGGCCGACCCGCTCGACCCACGGTGCCCGGATGAACACGGCGTGGTACGGCGTGTCCAACGCGGCGAACTCCAGGTCTGCCTCGAACGAGTCCACCTGCCGCCCGAACGCGTTCCGCCGGACCGTCACGTCCAGCCCGCCGAGCGTCTCCTGGCCCTCGATCCCGCCGGTGATCTCGTTGGCGAGCATGATCATCCCGGCGCAGGTGCCGAACACCGGCATCCCGTCCGCGATCCGCTTCTGCAGCGGCTCGAACAGCTCGAAGGCGCGGGCCAGCTTGTCCATCGTGGTCGACTCGCCACCGGGCAGCACCAGCGCGTCCACCTGCTCGAGCTCCGACGGCCGCCGTACCGGCCGCGCCTCGACGCCGACCTGGGTGAGCATGGCCAGGTGCTCGCGCACATTGCCCTGCAGCGCGAAGACTCCGATCACAGTCAAAGCGTCACCCTCCGTTGCCAGCTGAGCGTTACCTCGATGCGGCCCTCGTCGAAGGTCGCTGGGAGATCGTGCTGGTGCAGCAGTGCCAGCACGTCCTCCAGGAGCGGTTCGCCCGGTGCCACGTTGGCCGTGTCAGGGTGCCAGAGCTTGAGCTCGAGCATGCCGAAGTCGACCGCGTGCCAGACGTCGGTGTCGGTGAAGAACACCAGCCCCTTCGGATCGTTTGCGGCCTCGAGCGCCTGCTTGGCCGCGTGGTGGTCCGACGTGTACCGGACCACCACCAGCCCGCGTGCCTCCAGCTCGGCCAGTACGGCGTCCAGCCGGTCCGGGTCCGTCGTCGCGGGCCAGTCCTTGGCGTCCGCGTCGAGGTCGATCACCGCTTCGCCGATCAGCAGCGGGACCAGCGTGGCCGGGTCCATCGCCGGCGCGTCCTCACGGACCGCCTCGGTCAGCGCGTCCGAGATGGCCGCGTGGTCGGCGTACCCGGACCGCACCAGGACGCGGGCCAGACCCCGCAGTTCCCGGGCGGTCCGCTGGTCCACCGCCAACAGGCCTTCCGGCCCGGTCACTCGCCGGTCACCAGCCGCGCTCGGCGAGGCGGTGCGGCTGCGGGATCTCGTCGACGTTGATGCCGACCATCGCCTCGCCCAGGCCGCGGGAGACCTTGGCGATCACGTCCGGGTCGTCGTAGAAGGTGGTCGCCTTGACGATCGCCTCGGCGCGCTGGGCCGGGTTGCCGGACTTGAAGATGCCGGAGCCGACGAACACACCCTCGGCGCCGAGCTGCATCATCATCGCGGCGTCGGCCGGGGTGGCGATACCACCGGCGGTGAATAGCACCACCGGGAGCTTGCCGAGCTCGGCGACCTCCTTGACCAGCTCGTACGGCGCCTGCAGCTCCTTGGCCGCGACGTACAGCTCGTCCTCCGGCAGGTTCTGCAGCCGGCGGATCTCCTGCCGGATCTGGCGCATGTGCGTGGTCGCGTTGGAGACGTCACCGGTGCCGGCCTCGCCCTTGGAGCGGATCATCGCCGCACCCTCGGTGATCCGGCGCAGCGCCTCGCCCAGGTTGGTCGCACCGCACACGAACGGCACGGTGAACTGCCACTTGTCGATGTGGTTGGCGTAGTCGGCCGGGGTGAGCACCTCGGACTCGTCGATGTAGTCGACCCCGAGGGCCTGCAGCACCTGCGCCTCGACGAAGTGACCGATCCGGGCCTTGGCCATCACCGGGATCGAGACGGCGTTGATGATGCCGTCGATCATGTCCGGGTCGCTCATCCGGGACACGCCGCCCTGCGCGCGGATGTCGGCCGGGACCCGCTCCAGCGCCATTACCGCGACGGCACCGGCGTCCTCGGCGATCTTGGCCTGCTCGGCGGTGACCACGTCCATGATCACGCCGCCCTTGAGCATCTCCGCCATACCGCGCTTGACCTTCGCCGTACCGGTCTGCGGCGCCTGGGGGGTCTGGTTGTCCGTCACTGCTTCCTCCTGGTCGTGGGGCTCACTGTCCAGATTAAGGCGCGGTCGGCATCGATCTTCAGTCCACCTCAGATCAAGTGGACTGAATCGCTTCCCCGAGCCGGGCGACCACCAGCCGGAGCGTGGCCGGCGGCGCGGTGAACGGGATCCTGATGTGCCGGCGGTCTGTCCCGTCCGGCGTGAACAGGTCACCGGCGCCGAGCAGGAGCCCTTGCTCACGAGCCTTGTCCAGCACCCGGCGGGCTCTGGTCTCGGTCAGCTCCAGCCACAGCGTCATGCCACCTGTCGGCGTGGGCCAGGCCACACCGTCGAGTGTCTTGAGCCCGGCCTCCAACGCTTGAAGGTTGGCCCGGAGGCGGGTGCGACGGCGGCTGATCACGCGGTCGAGGCGGCTCAGGATCGCCTGGGCCAGGAGGTCGTCCAACGCGCTGGGCGACGCCACACTGAGCTGTGAGGCCGTGTTGATGCGCCTCCGGAGTTGCTTGCCGGTGCGGACCCAGCCGACGCGCAGTCCGCCCCACACCGTCTTGCTGAGCGAGCCGACGCTGACTGTGCGCGGGTAGCGACTCAGTGGCTCGGCCTGCTCTCCGCTGGCCAGCCACAATGGCCTCATGGTCTCGTCACTGATCAGTGCGGCGCCGTACCTGCGGGCGATCTCTACAACCGCCGTACGGCGCTCAGGCGGCAGGCTGAGCCCGGTCGGGTTGTGGTTGTCGGCCTGGAGGTAGATGACCTTGGGCCGGTGGCGTCTGCAGAGGTGGGCGAGCTGGTCGGTGTCCCAGACCCCTGCGGGCCAGGCTGCGACGTCCAGGCGGTGTTTGCGGAGCAGGTCGAAGGCAGCCGGGTACGTGGGGGTCTCGGTGATCGCTACGCCTGGTCCGAGGTCCAGTCCGGCCAGCGCGGCGTTGAGCCCGGCTGCCGCGCCCACGGTGAGTGTTAGCTGGTCGGGCTCGGTCGGCACGCCCTCTTTGGTGAGTCGGTCGGCCAACGCCGTACGTAGCTCCATTGAGCCGCCTGGTGGTGGGCCGTCGCCGCCCATTGCGTGCGGCAGCCCGTTCTGCACGATCTGCGCCGCTACTTCGGCCACATCGTGTGGTGCGGCCGTTGTCGCGAACCGCAGGTCCAGGACCGGCTGGTCCCCCGCTGTCACGGTCGATGCCGGGGCGATCGGGTCCAGGAGGCGGTCAAGCGGCCTGACCACGGTCCCGGAGCCGCGCTTTGTCTCCAGTACGCCGTCGGCCCGGAGGTGATCCAGTGCGCGTACGACGGTCACGCGGCTCAGGCCGAGCCGCTCCGCCAGCACCCGCTCCGACGGCAGCCGCGACCCGATCGACAGGTCACCGCGTTCGATCCGCCGCAACACCAGGGCCTCGACCTGCTCGGTCTTGGTCCCGTCCGCCGGATCCAGATCCCCCGCCCGCCACATAAGTCCAGTCTGCCACGGGTGGCCTCATCCGCCGCGAACTGTCCGTCGCAGGTGCTTGTATTTGGCCTATGGACGAGCGGTGGGCGATTGCGCCGGAGGAGGGTGGCGGGGCGGTGCTCGTCGCTCTGCGGCCGGACGGGCAGCCTGCCGGCGAGGTGCTGCACGAGCCGGATCTGGCGGCCGCCATCGGATCGCGTCCGCACGTGACGCGGTGGGTGTGGCGGTCGACCTCCGAGATCTACCCGCGGCTGCTCGAGAGCGGCGTACGCGTCGACCGCTGCTACGACATCGAGAACAGTGAGAACCTGCTGCTCGGGCACGAAGGCCGACTGGGCGAGCCGCGATCGGCGGCCGCCGCGTGGGCGCGATTGACCGGTGGTGCGGTGCCACCGGATCCGCCGGTGCGCTCCGTCGTACCAGGTGAGCAGTCTTCGCTGTTCGAGATCCAGGATGAGCCGGTTCCGTTCGAAGCGCTCCTGCGGGTGTACGCCGACCAACTGAGACGGCACGCTTTGGCCGAGCACCCGGATCGGATGCGGTTGCTGACGGCATCCGAATCGTCGGCGATGTTGATCGCCGCCGAGATGGACCGGGCCGGGCTGCCGTGGAGCGCCGAGGTCCATCGTGAGTTGCTGACGGAGTTGCTGGGGGAACGGTTCGGCGGGACCGGGGAGCCGCGGCGGTTGACCGAGTTGGCGGACGAGGTGTCGGCGGCGTTCGGTCGCCGCGTGCGTCCGGATTTGCCGGCCGACGTACTGAAGGCGTTCAAGTCGGCCGGGTACCAGCTGAAGTCGACCCGGCGCTGGGAGTTGGAGACGATCGACCATCCGGCGGTCGCGCCGCTGATCGAGTACAAGAAGCTCTACCGCATCTACACCGCGAACGGCTGGACCTGGCTGCAGGACTGGGTGCACAACGGCCGCTTCCGCCCCGGCTTCCTCCCGGGCGGCACAGTCTCCGGGCGTTGGGTCACGAACGGCGGTGGCGGTCTGCAGATCCCCAAGGTCATCCGCCGAGCCGTCGTCGCCGACCCCGGCTGGAGCCTCGTCGTCGCCGACGCCTCACAACTCGAGCCGCGCATCCTGGCGGCGATCTCCCGCGACCCGGCGTTGATGGAGGTCGCGAGCTCCGCGGGCGACCTGTACAAAGCAGTCTCGGACCAGGCCTTCTCCGGTGACCGCGCGATGGCGAAACTCGCCGTACTCGGCGCGATCTACGGCCAAACCTCCGGCGACGGCCTGAAGAACCTCGCCATGCTCCGGAAGCGGTTCCCTCAGGCAGTCGCGTACGTCGACGAAGCTGCCCGCGCCGGCGAGGAAGGCCGCCTGGTCCGCACCTGGCTGGGCCGCACCTGCCCACCCGCCGGCACCCCGCTCGACGCCGCCACCCTGGAAGGCCCACCCACCGACGAACCCGTCACCGACGCCCGCCGCGCCAGAGCCCGCGGTCGCTTCACCCGCAACTTCGTAGTCCAAGGCTCCGCCGCCGACTGGGCCCTACTGCTACTCGCCGCCCTCCGCCAATCAATCGCACCCATGAAAGCCGAACTAGTCTTCTTCCAACACGACGAAGTAATAGTCCACTGCCCCACCGAAGAAGCCCCCGAGGTAGCCACCGCAATCCAATCCGCCGCCACCCGCGCCGCCACCCTAACCTTCGGCCCCACCCCCACCAACTTCCCCTTCACCACCACAACGGTCCAGACCTACGCCGACGCCAAGCAGTAGTTCACCGCTGAAATGCCGAAGCTGAGCTGTGTCGGGTGACTAATAGCATGCACCCTACGTATAGGCCTGCCTGCCGCTGGAAGTACAGACGGTAGGCAGTTGGCTGAATCTCCGGTTGGACGGGCAGCCCGGACGGCAAATTGCTACGAACTGAACCGCAGCAACAGGAGATCTACTCCAATTTCCCCGAGGTCAATCCAGTCGCTACGCCTATTCGCAACGTGTAGGCGGCTTGGGTTCAGGGAATTCGGTGTCAAATCTTCTGAGCCAACTGAATAGCGCCCGACACAGTGCGACATCATCCTCTTCGCTCAACTGAGCCGGATACCGCCACTTGGTCGGATCATCAGGAAATACGGATCGAAGCATCAGCGCTTCCCAGCCTAGGTTCTGCCCAGTACCTAATTGCCGCACCAGCCATGCCTGAAAATCCTGCAACCAGACCGCATCAGCGCCACATTGGTATCCTCTCAAAAAGGCACCGTACATGCGGAATGAGCCATCCAGGCTAAACATACCCGGCCGCGACTGCAGTTGCTCGATAAGCCAACTCCGGTCCATTATTTCACCGGCGTCCATTTCAGGGAAACCCCGAATCCCACAATTGGTTGTACTCACTCATCGGCACCCCCGTATCGATCAGAGAACCCCATCGAATACTCGACCATTCTTTCCTTCACCACCACAACCACAAAACCCACACCGATGCCAAGTAGATACCCCGGTTCACGCTGAGAAGGGCCTGACCTCATCGGACCACTGAGCATTCAGATCTGCCGCCAGCACGAACAGCGATCCACCTGTCATCTGAACCTCATGACTACATCCGTGCTTATCCGGCAGGATCTCGTCCAATTGAACCTCGCCGAGGCGGCGAGTCTCTGGCCAGCCATCACGCCGCCTAGGCTCTGACGAGACATTCACCGAAAACTCGATCACGTTCGAGTAGTCGATGGTCAGCGCTCCGTCGTGCTTGAATCGATTCGGCTCGAACTCGACCCTCAACCCCAAGGCATCATTTCGGTCCAGCATCGTGACTTTTCGGAGCTTCAGATCCTTCACACACTTCCGCGCGAAGAAGTTGTAGTGGTCCTCGTCCAACGCAAACGCCCGCGCACCCCGCGGCAAGTCTTCTGCGATCCTCGGCAGTTCATGCAAGTAGAGATTCGCATCCAGTGAATACCCCTTCCGTCGACCATCCTCAACCAGAGCGGATATCTGAACGAATCTCATCAACACAACCTATCGACATGAGGACGCTTCCAGGCGTCACCTTTGATGTTTCACCGGGACCGATTCGGCCGGCACGGCGCATCTCGTCAATCGCTACACCCTCGAGGCGGTTTTCTACATCCCGCCACAGCTCCATGTCGGCTGCCCACGTTGTGCACCAGACCGGCCTCGCACCGACGACAACGTTGTACGCGTACGTGTTGTCCACGTCAGGTTGAACACCCTGCTGTTCGTCGTGTCAACCCTTCGATCCGTGTCAATCGAATCGCGAGAGCCTCCTTCGCTCTGCGTCTCCGCCGTCGCCGGGAGGCTGAGCCATTCCTCCACCGCCACCACGCCCTGCCAACATCTCGAGGAAGATGACGGTGGCCTGGCCGCCGATACCCGTGGCGCCAATGACGATGCCGACCACAGGAGGAATTGCAGGACCGGCGGCCGGCACTGGCACCGCTCCGCCGCGAATACCGCCGCCACCGGCGCCGCCAGCGCACTGGCTGCCGTTGCCTCCGCAGGGGGAGTTGATCATGGGTAGGTTGCCCATGCCCATGTGGAACCAGTTGTGGCTGCCGGTGGAGCTGACGGTGGCTACGACGGAGCCGACCTGGTTGAGGGCGTTTTGGTGCTGTTGGTCGGACCAGTCGCTGGTTGCGTCGGTCAGGTTGTCTTTGGCGCCGACGACGGCCGCGGGCTGGGTGGGGCTGACGGGGCACAGGGCGGGGTTGCCGTTGGTGCACGAGGGGTCCCCCGGGGGCGGTTGGGGAACGTTCTTGGCGTCGTGCTCGAGCTGCTCGCGTTCCTTCTTGATCTTTTTCTGCAGATGGCACTGTGCATCGCACACCGGCGGTGAAGGGGGCTTGGGCCGGCAGCTCTGTGTCTTGCAGATCTTGGGCGGCGTCGGCTTATCGATGCCACAGTTCTTCTTGCAACCACCGCCGTCGCCGTCCCCCTTGCCTTCGCCAGGGGTGGGGCAGGTGCCCTTTGCCTTGCAGCTGCCCTTGTCGTCATCGTCCTTCGGTGGCTTCGGCGGGTCGTTGCACACCCGCTTGTAGATGGGCGTGTCGCCGCCACCGGGTGCCCATCCGACGAACTGGTTTACGCACTCCGGTTGCGGATCAAAGGGACGGTGCCCGTCGGGATCGTTGAGCGTAACGGGATTGCCGGCACCGTAGGCATACAGGTTCAGGACCGAGGAGGGGGTGCCGGCGTTGTGGGTGATGGTGTCTCGGGAGTTGAAGGTGGCGGATTCTGGGTTGTACCAGCGGGCGCCTTGGTTGACGTCGCCGGAGCGGGGGTCGGTCCAGTCGCCTTGGTAGCCGACGCGGTACTTCAGGCCGGAGGCGTTGGTTGAGTTGCCGAAGGGGTCGAAGGTGCGGGTGTCGGGCAGTCCTGCGGCCAGGGCGGTGTCGGCTGGGTCGAAGCCGGCGACGATGTCGCCGTGGCGGTCGGCCAGGACGAGTCGTTTGGTGGTTTCGTAGCCGACCGACAGCAGGCCGTCGGAGGCCGAGCGGCCGAAGAACTGGGTGCCGTCGGAGACGACTTCGTCGCTGAAGCCGTCGTAGCGCATCCTCGCGGTACCGGCCTGGACGGGCCGGTCGAGCGCGTCGTAGGTGAAGTCGCGTTCGGCGGTGCGGATCATCCGGTCGAACGCATCGAAGGTGAAAGCCTCGGTCGTCGTCCCGGTGGTCTTGGACAACAGCGCGCCGCGGGGTGAGTAGGTGTAGGCGGAGGTGCCGTCGTTGATGAGCCGGTTGCGTTCGTCGTACGACGCGAGTTTCGTGCCGGCCTTGATGCGGTTGCTGGCGGCGTCCCACCCGTACGCGGTGGTGGTCGTTCCCTTCGTCCAGGAGGTGAGCCGGCCCAGTTGGTCGTAGGTGTAGGTGTTGTTGCCGACGCCGGCGGTCTACAGATCCCCAAGGTCATCGCCGGGCCGTCGTCGCCGACCCGGGCTGGAGCCTCGTCGTAGCCGACGCCTCCCAACTCGAGCCGCGCGTCCTGGCGGCGATCTCCCGCGAACCCGCGCTAATGGAGGTCGCGGAGCTCCGCGGGCCGCTTCACCCGCAACTTCGCAGTCCAAGGCTCCGCCGCCGACTAGGCCCTACTGCTACTCGCCGCCCTCCGCCAATCAATCGCACCCATGAAAGCCGAACTAGTCTTCTTCCAACACGACGAAGTAGTAGTCCACTGCCCCACCGAAGAAGCTCCCGAGGTAGCCGCCGCAATCCAATCCGCCGCCACCCTAACCTCGGCCCCCCACCAACTTCCCTTTCATCACAGCCACCGTGCAGACGTACGCCGACGCCAAGTAGCAAACCGAAGGTGAAACCGTTGTTGCACAGTCGCAACTCGAGTCGCGTCAACCAGCACTTCGCGTATCACACCGGCGACTCCCTCCGCTCAGTCACCGGTCTCCACCAGCCGGGATCGTGTTTGCCAAAGGATGGACTCAGGGATCTTCAGGGTTTTATGTTGTCAATGGATTCGAGGGCGTCGAGGATTCTCGATCTCCTCGACCCCGGCATCCAGAGGTCGGTCAAGGTGCCCGCCGGAGCCATCAAGCATAACCTGTAGCGCCTGGACGATTTCACTAACAGTTGTCATCGATAGCCCGCTCCGGATGTAATATTCCGCACGCGATAGTCCCTCGTACCCCGTCGCAATCGCACTACAGAGTCTGCGCGCCTCGTCGTGGGTTAACTGGATCTCGACGATCTCGTCTGAAACTCGGATATCCATTTGCTATCTCCTCAGCCGCCTGAGGCAGTCATGGTATGACATCGTATATCTGGTCATCGAATACTCACCTTCTCTGAATGATTGCGATGCCTCGATCGGGGGTCGTGCCAGCCCGTGGCGCCATCTCCGAACGGTTGGCCACCGTCCCTGGTAACGAATCCATCTAGGTAGTCTGCAAGTTCATCATCGGACATGCCAGCTGCCCACGAGTGGCTACCTCCGGGACCCTCCCGCGATTTCATCCCGGATGTGAAGGACACCCTGGTAAGCCGCGTCAGAACAGCCGTCGAGCCCGCCCGAGTTGTGTACAAGCAACAGAGTGTTGCCCGCACCACGTAATACGTGTGGGTGTTGTCGATCGTCAGGTTGAACACACTGGTGCTCGCAACGCGTGGGGTCGTCGAATGGACCGTGATTACAGTGTTCGGCGCCGTTGAACTGAGTTCACTGCCTGCCCTCAATTCGGCAGCCTCGACCCACGACTTCTCGTCGCCTTTGGTCTTGCAGTCACGGCCCGTTGGCGGAGGCGGGGGTTTCGGCTTGTCGGGTGGGCAGAGCAACGGGCCGGTCGCGCTCCGCGGCCTTGGTGGACTTCTTCAGCTGCCGTCCTCTAGTTCGATGGTGTCGGGGATTGGGGCGTGGCCGGCTAGGTGGAGCCAGGTGACGAGGCGGCGGCGGCGGAGGTTGCGGGTTGTCACCACGATGTCGTTGTGGAACCGCCGCGCGAGCTGGACCCGCCGCATCGCCAGGCTCAGCTCGCCCGCCCACGGCTCCACCTCTGTGCCGGTGGCGTTGATTGCCCGGGTCAACGCGGACTCCCGCTGTTCACGCTCTTCCGGCGACGCGGTCCGGGCCCGGTGAGCCGCATCGAGCAGCAACAGCGAGGACGCCGGATCGAGAATCCCGGCCCCGGCCAGTTCGGCAACCAACGCGGCCCGCCGGGCCAGCTCGGTCTCCAGCGCCGCCCGCGAGCTCTCGACCCGATGATGCAGCCGATCCAGCCGCCCGGCGGTCCAGCTCGCGTACGCCCCGACCAGCAGCAGCACGACAGCCACCGCGACGAGCACCCAGACAAGGGTCACGGCTGCGCGGCAGGAAGGTCGATCCGGAACGTGCAGCCACCCGGGACGTTGCTGACAGCAATGACCCCGTCATGGGACTCGACGATGCCGCGGGCGATCGCGAGGCCCAGGCCGGCGCCACCACTCGCGGGTGTCCGCCCAGCGTCGCCACGCCACCCGACGTCGAAGACTCGCTCCAAGTCCTCAGCCGGGATGCCTCCGCAGGCGTCGGTGACCGCGAGACTGACACCGCCGTCCGACGCGCGGTCGACGGACAGGGTGACCGTCTCCTCCGGTTTCGTGTGCCGGATCGCGTTGTCGACCAGGTTCGTCACCGCGCGCGTCAGTTCGTCCGGATCTCCTTGTACGGCGAGCCGATCGTCGTCCGCCGGCGCGGACACCGCGAGCCGAACCCCCGAGACCCGCGCATGCTCGCTGCTCTCCCCCACCACGTCGTCCGCAAGCTCTCGCAGTGACACAGCCATCTGCCGCCGCGGCGCCGGCGCCGAGGACAACCGCGACAGCTCGAAGAGGTCGTCGACCAGCCCGGTCATCCGGTCGACCGTCGCCCGCATCTGCCGCAGCGCCCCCGGTACGTCGTCGATCACCCCGTCCTCGAGCCCTTCGGACACGGCCCGCAACCCGGCCAACGGCGTACGCAGGTCGTGCGACATGAAGGCCACCAACTCACGGCGGCTGTCCTCCAAAGCACGTTCCCGTTCGCGCGACGCGGCCAGCCGTTGACGCGTCTGCTCGAGTTCGTCGGTCAACGCCGCCAACTCGGCCGGCACCGTCCCGGTCGATGGGTCGGCAGGGGCGTCGTACGACGTCCCGAGCTGACGCAATCGCCGTCCGACGTCACGTGAGCCGACACTGATCCAGTGCCCGATCAGGATCGCCAGCGCCACCCCGAGCAGCGCCGAGAAGGCCAGCGTCCACAACACGACCCAGGAGTCGTGCGCCGAGATGAACATCGCCCGCACACTCTGCAGTACGGCGGCCAGCGCGGCAGCCATCGGCACCAGCGCGGCCACGATCATCGCCGTACGCAACGAACGACGCCGGAACTGCCACAGCACCAGCGCACCGACGGCGGCGACGATCAGGGTCCACAGCGCTGTCAGTCCGAGGATCGTGGCGGTGTCGCGGTTCATCCCGATTCACCCACGAAGCGGTACCCGGTCCGCGGGACCGTCAGCACCAGCCGAGGATCCGACGGGTCCGCCTCGATCTTCTCCCGCAACCGCCGGATGTGCACCGTCACCGTGGAGGAGTCGCCGAAGTCCCACCCCCACACCCGGCGCATCAGCTCCGCCTTCGTGTACGCCTTACCCGGATGCGACACCAGGTACGTCAGCAGGTCGAACTCGCGATGCGTCAGCGACAACTCCGACCCGTCCAGGTACGCGACCCGCGCCGCGGTGTCGATCGTCACCGGCCCCGCGCTGATCTTGGTCGGGGTCAGATCCAACCCGGCCAGCCGCTCCTCGCGCCGCAGCATCGCCTGCACCCGCAACGTCAACTCCCGCGGACTGAACGGCTTCACCACATAGTCGTCCGCCCCGACCTCCAACCCGACCAGCCGGTCCTCCTCCTCACCCCGGGCCGACAACATGATCACCGCCGCCCCGTCATCGGCCGCTCGCATCCGCCGCAGCACCTCCAACCCCGACAGCCCCGGCAGCATCACGTCCAGTACGACGACCGACGGCCTCCACTGCTGCCACACCTCCACCGCCGCCAACCCGTCGGCCACCACCCGGGCGTCGTACCCGGCCTTCGTCAGGTACGCCGAAACCACATTCGAAACGGTCGGATCGTCATCCACCACGAGCACACGAGTAGCCACAGCACGAGCGTAGATCGTCCGACCGGGATAACGGACTGTCATCGTTCCAACGCTCTGAAGCAGTTTGACTCGCCGACAACTCCGCGCCAACACTGTCGGGCGTGACGAAACGCATTGCCCTCGCGACCTCGGCCGATCATCCGGAGTTGCACGAGCACGATCTCCCGCTGGTCGACGCCCTGCGTGCGGCCGGGGCGGACCCGGTGGCCGAGGTCTGGACCGACCCGTCCGTCGACTGGTCGGTGTACGACGCCGTACTGCTGCGGTCGGTGTGGGACTACCACCTCCGGTACGACGAGTTCACCGAATGGCTCAACCTGGTCGACAAGGCCGGCGTACCGGTGTTCAACGACAGCAGTCTGGTCCGGTGGAACGGCGACAAGCGCTACCTGATCGAACTGCGCGAGCGGGGTGTGGCGATCGTGCCGTCACAGATCGCAGCCGGGGCGTGCCTGCGCGAGGTTGTCGCCGGACTGGACGGCCAGGAGATCGTCATCAAGCCCACGGTGAGCGCGTCCTCCCGCCACACCATCCGCGGCGTCGCCGGCTCCGGCGAGTTGAGCCGGGCGATGGAGGACCTCCCGGACACCGTGTACCTGGTTCAGCCGTTCCAGCCGGAGATCGTGACCGGCGGCGAGTGGTCGCTGATGTTCGTCGACGGCGAGTTCACCCACGCGGTCGTCAAGCGCCCGGCGGCTGGTGACTACCGGGTCCAGATGATGTTCGGCGGCGAGGCGACCCTCACCGAGCCGTCACCCGACGTCCTCTTCAGCGCCCGCGCGGCCCTGGAAGCAGCCAACGCGCAGACCCTCTACGCGCGCGTAGACGGCGTGGTCGTCAACGGCCGCTTCCTCCTGATGGAACTGGAACTCATCGAGCCCTACCTGTTCCTACCGGAGTTCCCAGAAGCCACCGAGAAACTCGCCGCCGCAGTCGCCAAGCGCCTCCAGCTCGCCCCGCGGTCCCAACGGATCTAGCTCGCCGCCTCCATGCCGTCCCGGGCAGCCGTCTCCGGGTGACCCCGGCGGCGGCCGTAGAGCAGGGTCTCGCCGGCCGCGGTGCCGGTGAACTTGGTCCGGCGGGCCCACTCACGGCACTCGGCGAGCACCGGGCACGCGGTCAGGCAGCGTTCGCGGGCCTTGCGCTGCTCCCAGGGCGTCGCCGTCTCGTCGTACGCAGGGGCCTGACCGATACAGGCGGCCCGGCTCATCCAGCGGTCGGCGGGATCAACGATCACTGTCAGGGTCGGCCTCATGACCCGAAGGTAAGTGCCCTGGCGGCCGCTCCGGACCGCGTCTCGCGATACGAGAGTTTTTCGACTGATTTAATAGACAAATAGAGTCGGAGTCATGCCGACGCTCGTGGACATTCAGGCGGCCGCACGTGAGCTCGATGGCCGGATTCATCGGACGCCGATCGTGACCTCGAGCGCGCTCGACGCACGCTTCGGCGGCACGATCCTGCTCAAGGCCGAGTTGTTCCAGAAGACCGGCAGTTTCAAGGTTCGCGGCCTGCTCACCAAGCTGCTCCGGCTCAGCCCGGAGGAGCGCGACCGCGGCGTCATCACCGTCTCGGCCGGGAACGCGGCCGGCGCACTGGCCTGGGCCGCCCGCAACGCCGGCGTCCCGGCCACGGTGGTCATGGCGACGACCGCCGTACCGGCGAAGATCGACGCGGCCCGCGGGTACGGCGCCACCGTCGAACTCGTCGAGGGCGACCTGATCGCGCAGTACGAGCGGATCCGGGACGAGCGGAAGCTGACCGGCGTCCACCCCTTCGACGACGAGGACGTGATCACCGGTCACGGCAGCCTCGGCCTGGAACTCCTCACCGACCGTCCCGACATCGACACCGTGCTGGTCCCGATGGGCGGCGGCGGACTGATCTCGGGCGTCGCGCTCGCGGTGAAGCTCGTCAAGCCGCAGATCCGCGTGATCGGCATCGAGCCCGAGCAGGCCGACGTGGTCAGCCGCAGCCTCGCGGCCGGCGCACCGCAGAAGCTCCCGACCGCCCGGTCCATCGCCGACGGCCTGGCCGCACCGGTCTGCGGGACACGCAACTTCCCGCTCATCCAGCAGTACGTCGACCACGTCGTCCGCGTGAGTGAAGAGGCGCTCCTGGAAGCGACCCGCCTGGTGATCTCCCGCACCAAGCTCGCGCTCGAGCCGGCCGCGGCCGCACCCTTCGCCGCCCTGCTCGAAGGCAGCATCCGGCTGGAGGGCACGACCGCCTCCGTCGTCAGCGGCGGCAACCTGGACGTGTCGAAGCTGGTGCTCTAGGCAGGAGCGAGTGCACGGGCGTCGGACTTGACGCCGTCACTCGGATCGTCGACCACGTCGCCTTGGCGCACCGGGTCGTTCTCCGGCAGCAGGATGTCGCGCGACACGACCAGCATCAGCCACAGCGTGCCGGCCATCCGCAGGATCACCGACAGCCAGTAGATCCGGTCCGGCTGGTCCGGATTCCCCGGAGCGAGGAACTGGGCCAGGTGCATCCACACGAGCATCCAGTAGAAGCATTCACAGGCCTGCCAGATCAGCCAGTCCCGCAGCCGCGGCCGGGCCAGCGCCATCAGCGGGAGCAGCCACAGCACGTACTGCGGTGAGTAGACCTTGTTCACCAGCAGGAACGCCGCCACGACGAGGAACGCGAGCTGGGCGAATCTCGGCGGCCGGGGTGCCATCAGGCCGAGGATCGCGATCGACAGGCACAGACCGGCGAAGATCACGATGTTCAGCTGGTTGACGTCCGCGACCTCGTGTTTGGCCAGCTTGAGAACGTACCAGATCGAGCCGTAGTCGCTCTCCCGCTGGTCGTTGAACGTCCAGAACGACATCCACTCGTTCTTCGCCAGCAAGTAGATCGGGGCGTTCACCAACGCCCAGGCCACGACCGCGGCGACGACCGCCTGGAACCACGGCCACAGCTTGCGACCGCGGATGCACACGATCAGCAGCGGACCGAGGAGCAGGAACGGGTAGAACTTGGCCGCGGTCCCCAGTCCGAGCAGGATGCCGAACCAGATCGGCCGGCCCCGGGACCAGGCGAACATCGCGCCGGCCGTCAGCGCGACCGCGAACAGGTCCCAGTTGATCGTCGACGTCAACGCCAGCACGGGCGCGGCGGCGACGTACAGCGCGTCCAGTGGCTGACCGCGGGCCGCACCGGGACGTGTCTCGACCCCGCGCGCGGTGGCCACGGTGAGGCCGACGATGACGAGGGCGCAGAGGAACAACATCACCAGGTTGACCACGAAGAAGACGCCGGCGGTGTCGCGCTTCTGCTCGGCGGTCACGTCCTTCTCCGGGTCACCGGTGATCACCCAGGTGATCTGCGCCGCGACCTCCATGAAGCCGCCGGTCAGCACCGGGTACTCCAGCACCGGGTAGTTGCCGGTGTCCAGGAACGGCCGGTTGCCTTCGGCGAACCCGCGCTCCTGGTACAGGAACCCGATGTCGGAGTAGCACAGCGCCTTGAACGGCCGCCAGCTCTGCCGATCCCAGCCGGCGTCCATACACGGCGCCTTCTGCAGCACGCCGAGCGCGAACGTGACCGTGCACACCGCGAGCGCGATCCGCAGCGGTGTCCACCAGGACGAGCCCAGCCGGGCGAACCGTCCGGACGGCCCACCGAGCCCCACCGTCAGGCCTGCGACGGACGGGTCGGCCTCCGACGGGGTCAGCCGGTCCTTCGCGTCCTGGCTACGTGGTCCGGTCACGGGGGGCATCATCTCCTATCCGCTCGACCGACGACCAGGGAAGGTTACCCACCGCTCCCCAGCGCCGCCAGCAAGCCCGCCGTACGCCGCTGATCCTGCCACGAGGCCGACCGGCGGATTGTCAGGTGGTGGGTGGCTCCAGGGCGGCCAGCCAGGTGGTGAGGAGTTTTTCGAGTTGGGCGGTCTGGTGGGGGGTGAGGGGTTCGAGAAGGCGTTTCTCGTTGGCCATGTGGGCGGTGAACGCCTGGTCGAACAGGCGGCGCCCGGCGGGCGTCAGCCGGACGACCCGGCCGCGGCCATCGGCGTCGCTGCGGCGCCGCTCCACCAGTCCGGCCTTCTCGAGCCGGTCCACCCGCTTGGTGACCGCGCCGGTCGTCACCATGGTGTGCAGCGCGATCTCTCCGGGTGCCCGCTCGTACGGGGCACCGGCCCGGCGCAGCGACGCCAGTACGTCGAACTCGCCCTCGGACAGCCCGTACTTCGCGTACAGCAGGGTCAGCTCACCGGTCAGGTGGTTCGCGATCCGGTGCAGGCGGCCGATCACGCCCTGCGGCGTCGTGTCGACGTCCGGCCGCTCGACCCGCCACTCCGCCTGGATCCGCGCCACGTGGTCTTCGGTCACCCCGACAGCATATCTTCCCAGGAAGATATAGTAGTTTCCATGGAAAATACCTTTCGGTGGGCGCTGGTCACCGCGATCGCTCCGGTCGCGTGGGGGACGAACTACTTCGTCACCCACGAGTACCTCCCCGCCGGGTATCCCCTGTACGGCGCCGTCTTCCGCGCCCTGCCCGCCGGACTGCTGTTGCTGTGCATCGCCCGACGTCTTCCCCACGGCGCTTGGTGGTGGCGGTCCATGCTGCTCGGCCTCTGCAACATGGGCGCGTTCTTCGCCCTGATCTACGTCGCCTCGCAACTGCTCCCGGTCAGCGTCGCCTCGACCATCATGTCGGCGTCACCGCTGGCGATGACGGGATTCGCGTGGGCGCTGCTGGCCGAACGCCCGGCCGTTCCGGTGCTCGTCGGCGCCGCGGCCGGCATCGCCGGTGTCTACCTGATGCTCGGCGCCGGCGCCTCGGCAATGAATCTCCGCGGTGTGGCCGCGTCCTTCGCCGCGCTCACGATGTCTTCCTGCGGCTACGTGCTGGTCAAGAAGTGGGGCGGCACCGACAGCGCCTTGGCGACCACCTCCTGGCAGCTCGTCGCCGGCGGTCTGGTGCTGATCCCATTCGCCGTCCTCGTCGAGGGTGCGCCGCCGTCCCTCGACGGGCCTGCCCTCGGCGCATTCGCCTATGTCAGCCTGGTGGCCACCGCGCTGGCCTTCAGCGCCTGGTTCGCCGGCCTGCGCCACCTCACCACCGCCACCGTCGGCCTCATCGGCCTGCTCAATCCACTCACCGGTGCACTCCTCGGCCTGACCCTGTCCGGCGAAAGGCTGACATTTGCACAGGCTCTGGGGATGTTGCTCGTGCTCGGCGGCATCACCCTCGCCCGCCCGCAACGCAAGACGACCGTCGCAGGCAGGGGCGAATCAGGTGGGGGCTCCCGGAGGGGCGGTTGCGGGAGCCCCCGGTCTGATCAGGAACTGCTGACCGAGTAGGAGTTGGTGGTGAAGTTGAGGCCTCCGGAGGACGAGGTGATCTCGAAGCCGAACTGGACTTCGCCGACGGTGGTGTCAGGCATCCAGCCGCGGGCGCGGATCCAGTTCAGGACGGCTTTGATGTCGACCCAGCCGGAGTTGGTGTTGGAGGTGCGGACGAAGGAGAAGACGGCGTTCGAGCCGTTGCTGCCGCGGTAGATGTCCCAGGTGTGGCCGCCGACCGTGGCGGTGGCCTGGCGGGAGCCGATCGGGCCGACGGCGCCCTGCTTGTTCATCCAGATCATGATCTCGTAGGCG
Organism: Kribbella swartbergensis; assembly: GCF_054784135.1. NCBI lineage: Bacteria > Bacillati > Actinomycetota > Actinomycetes > Propionibacteriales > Kribbellaceae > Kribbella > Kribbella swartbergensis. Next base: position 201,272 of record NZ_BAAGPM010000017.1, on the reverse strand, counting down.
TGGTCGCCGGCCCAGATGTCGTACGCCGTCGCGTAGGCGCCGCTACCCGGCCGGGAGACGTTGAAGGAACTGGTCAACGTGCCGATCGCACTGACTCATTTGCCGATGTTGCGGCCGGCGTGCGGGTACGACTTCACGCCTCCGGTGTTCGGGTGGTCGGCCCAGACACCCCAGTTGCTGTAGGAGTTGGCCCAGATCGTCTGCGGGCCGGCGCCGCTGCCCCAGATGTTGTTGCGGACCGTGTAGCCACCGTTCGACCAGGTACCCCATCGATCCGACGACGACCAGGCCGCGGCCTGCGCGGGTACGGCGGCCACCAGGCCCGCCGCGAGCACGGTGAGGATCGCTGTCACTGCTCTCCACCACTTTGTCATTGCGTGTTCCTCTCATCCTTGGGCGTTGAGATGATGCAGGGACTTGACACAGGGGATTCCACGACTCGACGCTGTTGCTCCGAGTCGAAGCGCTTCGACTGGGGTATGACAGGGGAAGACAACCCAGGCAAGGGGAAAAGCATGGTCACGATCGCGGACGTCGCCCGGCATGCCGGGGTCGCGGCCAGCACGGTCTCCTACGTGCTCAGCGGCAAGCGGTCGATCTCCTCCGACACCCGCGAACGCGTCCAGCGCAGCGTCCGCGCGCTCGGCTACCGGCCGAACGCCAGCGCCCGCGCGCTCGCCAGCCAGCGATCCAACGTGCTCGCGCTGGTGATCCCGCTGCGCACCGGCATGCACGTTCCGGTGATGATGCAGTTCGCCACCGCGGTGGTGACCACGGCCCGCCGGTTCGACCACGACGTACTGCTGCTGACCGCCGACGAGGGACCGGAAGGGCTGGAGCGGGTCGCCCAGAGCTCGCTGGTGGACGCGTTGGTCGTCATGGACGTCGAGCTGCACGACGAGCGGGTGCCGGTGCTGCGTGAGCTGCCGATGCCGTCGGTGCTCATCGGGTATCCGGACGACGCCGACGGGCTGACCTGCGTCGACCTCGACTTCGTTGCCGCGGGCGCCCATTGTGTCGACCACCTGGCGGACCTCGGACACCGGTCGCTCGCCTTGCTCGGTACGCCGTCGGCCGTGTACGAACGCCAGACCGGCTTCGCGCAACGCACCCTCACCGGCTTCGCCGAGGCGGCGGAACGCCGCGGGGTGCTCGGCGTCGAGACGCCCTGTGAGCACACGTTCGACGCGATCCTCGGCACCGTCGAGCAGCTGCTGCACGAGCACCCTGACATCACCGGACTCGTCGTACAGAACGAACCGATCATCGGTCCGCTGCTCGACGTACTGCGGCGACTCGGGCGTCGCGTCCCGGAAGACATGTCGCTGATGGCCATCTGCGCGGACGACGTCGCCGAGCGGCAGGTGCCGCAGCTGTCGTCGGTGACGATCCCGGCCGAGCGCATCGGTGAGCAGGCGGTCGAGGCACTGATCAGCAAGCTCGAGGGCGGCGACGTCCCCGAGCTGACCCTGCTCCCGCCGAAGCTCACCCCCCGCGGCAGCACCTGCCAGGCGCCTCATGGTGACCGCACGACGGCGTAGCCGCCACCCGGCAGCGACAACGAGCCGTCGACGCGGGCACCGGAGATCAGCTCGATCCCGTCACCGGGTACGACGACCTGCGTGTCGCCGTGGTTGAAGAGGAAGGTCCACGTGGTGTCGCCGGCTCGGCGACTTACGCTCTCGACCTCCGCCGACGACAGGTCGAAAAGGCCTGCAAAAGTCTCGAAATCGAGCGAGGTCGAGACGTACCAAGCGGTCCCGGCGCCGACCTGGCGGCGGGTGATCGCCGGCTTCCCGTCGAGCACTCCGCCCACGTACCGGTCGACCACCTCGGCCGACACCGCCGCCACGTCCTCGCTCCACAACCGGCCTCGCCCACCGGACGACAGTTCCACCTCGCCGTCCTCGGGCAGCGGGTGGAACTCCTCGACCCGCACCCCGAGCAACTCGCTGAAGGCGCCCGGGTACCCGCCGAGCCGCACCTGTACGTCGGGATCCACGATGCCGCTGAAGTATCCGATCACCAACTGTCCGCCACCTTCGACGTACGCCGCCAGTGACGCGGCCGCCTCGTCGCCGACCAGGTACAGCGACGGCACCACGACGAGCCGGTACGACGACAGGGCGGCCGAAGGAGCCGCCAAGTCGACAGTGACGCCGGCACGCCAGAAGTGCCGATGCGCGTCCTGCACGGCCGCGAGGTAGTCCAGCGATGACGACGGCAGGTGCGTTCCTTGCATCGCCCACCAGCATTCGACGTCCCACAGGATCGCGACGTCGGCGACGACTTCGGCGTCGGCCACCTCGGCCAGCGAGGGCAGCACCGATCCCAGTGCGGTGACCTCCCGGAACATCCGCGACGAAGGTCCCGCGTGCGGCACCAGCGCCGAGTGATACATCTCGGCCCCACCGCGCGACGCCCGCCATTGGAAGAACAGCGCACCCTTGGAGCCGCGCGCGATGTGCGACAGGCTGTGGCGCGCCATCCGCCCGGGTTCCTTCGGGTGCAGGCGCCGCCCGTCGTTCAGCGTGCCCGCGGCCTGCTCCATCAGCAGCCACGGCTTCCCACCGGCCCACGACCGCGCGAGGTCGGCGCCGAACGCGGTCTGCTCCTCCGCGCCGAGGTCGGTCCGGCCGGGATAGTGGTCTATGGCAACGACGTCGACTGCCGAGGCCCACTGCGCGTGATTGACCGGCACCCAGCCGCCGAAGACGAAGTTCGTTGTGATCGGCAACGAAGAGCGGGCCCGGATCGCGGCCTTCTGCTCGAGGAACGCCGCCAGCAACTCGTCCGACCAGAACCGCCGGTAGTCCAGGAACTGCGTCGGATTCACCAGGTACTGCGTACGACGCGGCGGCTGGACGTCCTGCCAATCGGCGTACCCCTGGCTCCAGAAAGCAGTGGTCCACGCGGAATTCAGCCGATCGAGCGTGCCATACCTCTCCTGCAACCACGAGCGAAACCGCTCGGCGGCCAGCGAGCAGTAACAGGTCGTCCCGTACTCGTTGTGAACGTGCCACAGAGCGAGCGCCGGATGATCGTGGTACCGGTCGGCCAACACACCGGCAATTCGGGTTGCCGCCGTACGGTAGGCGGGTGCGCAAGCGCAGTACGTGTCACGGCTGCCGTGCGTCAGCCGTACGCCGTCGGCCGTCACCGGCAACGCCTCCGGGTGCACCCGGCTGAACCACGGGGGCGGCGACGCGGTAGGCGTGGCGAGGTCCACACTGATGCCGCCTTCGTGGAGCTGGTCGAGCACCCGGTCCAGCCAACCGAACTCGTAGACCCCGGGCGACGGCTCGAGACTCGACCAGGAGAAGACCCCGACGGTGACGAGGTTGACGCCGGCCTGACGCATCAGGTCGACGTCCTCCTTCCACACCGCCGGGTCCCACTGCTCCGGGTTGTAGTCGCCGCCGTACCAGAGTCGCGTCATACCGGTTCTCCATAGGGAATGCCGAAGCCGTTGGTCGAGAGGTAGACACGACCGTAGACCCGCGGGTCGCCGGTGATCGCCTCGCCGGTGTACGCGTACTGGTGCCGGTCGTCGTTCACCCGCACCCACGACGCACCGCTGTCGTCGGACCGGAAGATCCCGCGGACGCCGTTCACCTTGCCCGACGTGTAGGCCGCCATGTCGGGTCGTCCGGGCGCTGCCTTGCCGAAGCCGATCGTGTACGCCTCCTCGACAGAGTTCACCGGCAGGAACGTCAGACCGCGATCGACCGACCGATACAACCCTCCGCCACCGGCCGCCAGCCAGCAGTGGCCGGCCCGATCGAGCACGGTCTCCAACTTCCCTGCACCGGTGGGCAACCCGCTGGTTGTGGCCGTGAAGGTGACACCGCCGGTCGTGCTCACGTACGCCGTACCGGTCGCCGGATCGAAAGCATAGAACAGCCGCGGATCGACCCGATCGCCGGCAACCACACAGTTGACGGGCAGATCGTCGACACTCGTCCAGGTGGTTCCGCGGTCGCGCGAGTAGTGCGGCGCGACGTCACCCGGTGTCCACAGCAACGTCCGGGCGTCGGCGCTCACCGCGATCCGTCCCGTCTGCGTCAGACCGGCCGGCTCGCCGCGGAACGGCTGCCACGACACCCCGGCATCGGTCGAGTACGCACCCCGCTCACCGGCTGCCGCATTCGCCAGCCGGACGACGAACCCGGGCGACAGTGCGGCGTAGTCGAGACTCGGTGACGTCCCGCTGACCGGGTTCGACGCCTGTCCATCCGGCGGTACGACGTCCAGCCGCTCGTGCCGATACACACCGATGTCACCGAGCGCGCTGATCAACGGCGGTCCCCACGGCGGACTGATCAGATCCAGGACGGCGGTCTCCTCCAACCCCTGCGCCCGCACCGACCAGTGCGTACTCCGGCCGGCCTCGGCCTCGGTGACGTCGTCCGTACCGAAGATCGTCGCGCCGGTGACGTACAGGACCTTGCCCGAGTCGAACGGATCGATCGAGATGTCGCCGATCATCCAGCCGAGCTTCGGCGTGCCGTGGAAGTTCAGGTACGGCGCTCCGGACGTGTCCAGCACGATGCGCTCGGCGATCGAGTGCCAGGTACGGCCGCCGTCGACCGAGCGGAACACGTCGTCGACCGGACCCCATCGGCTCATCGTCGACACCATCACCGTGCCCGGACGACGTGGATCGGTGGCGAGGCCGCCGTACCCGAAGCCGGCTTCACCGCCGGTGTTCGGCCGCAGCGGCGTGATGTCGGTCCACACCCCAGTCGCGGTGTCCAGCTTGTGTACGGCGCCGTCGTACATCTCGTACGGTCCGGGCCGGTCGCCGTAGGTGAGATAGATGTTGCCGTCGGCTCCCAATTCACCGTGGTGCGGCAACAGTCCGGTCGGCTGGCCCGGCACCGGTGCCCAGGTCCGGCCCGCATCGGTGCTGCGGTACAGGCCGGCCGCCGGGTCCGCGACGCCGGCGTAGATCGTGCCGTCGCGAGGGTCGAAGAAGACGAAGCCGATGCCGATCCCGGCCGTACCGTTGACCGGGAAGCTGTCGACCCGTGCCCAGGTCCTGCCCCGGTCGGCGCTGCGCCACAGGCCGTGCCCACGAGTGCCGAGGAACAGCACCCGGCCGTCGCGGGGATCGACCACCAGCCGCTCCCCCATCGAGCGGCCCGGCTCGTTGCCGCCGAGCTTGAACGGCAGGTCGGTTCGCTCGAACGTCCGGCCCTGGTCGCAGGACCGCAGGATCGCGCCGTTGATCGGCGACCAGTCGTTCGTGTAGGTGCCGACGGCAAGATACAGGCGGCTGGGATCCGCCGGGTCGAGGGCGAGACTCTCGACGCCGGTCCAGTTCCACTCGTCCCAGCCGATCCAGTGCAGCAGTTGCACCCACCGCTGCGTGCGGTTGTCGAAGCGCGCCGCTCCCCCGATGTCGGTGCGTGCGTAGACGAGCCCGCGCTTCCGCGGGTGGTGGATGATGCCGGTGACGAATCCGCCGCCCACGATCTCCACGTTCCGCCACCGATACCTTTTCGCCGCAGCGGCCTCGGCATGCCCAGCGGTCGCCGCGGCGAGCGCGGTACCTGTGGTGAGGGCCAGGAAGTGTCTGCGTTTGAGGTCCATACTCACCCCTTGACGGCGCCGATGATGACGCCCTTGGTGAAGTGGCGCTGGATGAACGGGTAGACCAGCAGCACCGGCACGATCGCGATCACCACGATCGCCATCTTGATCGCCAGACCAGGCGCCGGTGCCAATCCGAGGCCGACGCCACTCGCCACTCCGCCGGCGCCGGTGGGCAGGGCCTGCTGTTCGACGATGTACGTCCGTAGCACCATCTGCAACGGCCACTTGTTGTTGTCGTTGAGGTAGAGCAACGCGTTGAAGAACGCGTTCCAGTAGCCGACCGCGTAGAACAACCCGACCACGGCCACGACCGCCTTCGACAGCGGCATCACGATCCGGCGCAGGATCGCGAACTCTCCCGCTCCGTCGATCCGCGCACTGTCGATCAACTCGGCCGGGATCGCCATGAAGAACGCCCGCATCACGATCAGGTTGAACGCCGACACCGCGGTCGGCAGAATCAGCGACGCGTAGCTGTCGATCAGCCCGAGCGCGTTCACCAGCAGATAGCTCGGGATGATGCCCGGCCCGAACAGGAACGTCAGCAGGACGACGAACAGCAACGGCCGGTGGAACAACGATCCCGGCCGGGACAGCCCGTAAGCCGCCAGCACGGTGACCCACAGGCTGAACGCCGTGCCGATCAACGTGATCAACACGCTGATCACCAGGGCCCGTGTGACCACACCACCCGACAGCAGTTGCACGTACGCCGCGATCGTCAGGTCCCGGGGTACGACGACCAGTCCGCCGGCCCGGGTCACTGCTTCGGTGCTGGACAGACTCGTGACGACCACGACGTACAGCGGAAACGCGACCGCGAGTGCGATCAGGGCCAGCACCACCGGCTTGCCCACCCGGCCGACAGCGGTCGGCTCTTCCTCCCAGACAGCTCTTGTCGTCATGAGCGCGAATACACCCCCTGCTCGCCCACCATGTGAGCGAATCGGTTGGCCGCCAGGACCAGGACGAGCCCGACGACACCCTTGAACAGGCCGGCGGCGGCTCCGTACCCGAAGTCTCCGACGAGCAGGCCCTGGTAGTAGACGTACGTGTCGAGCACCTCGGCGGCATCCGCGCCGACCGCGCTGCGCTGCAGGATGAACTGCTCGAAACCGACCGTCAACGCGTCACCCAGCCGCAGGATGAGCAGCAGAACGATCACCGGCCGCAGTCCGGGCAGCGTGATGTGCCACAGCCGGCGCCAGCGGTTCGCGCCATCCGCCGCGGCCGCCTCGTAGAGCGCCGGGTTGATCGTCGACAACGCCGCGAGGAACACGATCATCCCCCAGCCGGCGTCCTTCCAGATCGACTGCGCGGTGACCAGCAGGATGAACGTGTCCGGCCTGGTCATCAGATCGACGGCCTCGTAGCCGTTGTTCCGCAGCGACTGCGCCAGCAGCCCGCCACCGCCGATCATCTGCTGGAACAGCGACACGACCAGCACCCACGAGAAGAAGTGCGGCAGGTACACGATGCCCTGGATGACGTTGCGGAGCTTGGCCGACAACACGCTGTTCAGCAGCAACGCCAGCGCGATCGGAATCGGGAAGAAGAACACCAACTGGACGGCGGTGATCGTCAATGTGTTGGCCGCCGCCTGCCAGAACGCCGGCTCGGAGAACATCCGGCTGAAGTTGGCGAAGCCGATGAACTCACTGCCGCGGATCCCGACGTACGGCGAGTAGTCCTGGAACGCGATCACATTGCCCAGCGTCGGGAAGTAGTGGAACACCCCGAGCAGCACGATCACCGGCAGCACCATCAACAGCAGCGGCCAGTCCCGCGCCCACCGATGCCGAAAGCTCGCTCCGCCTCGCGGACGCTTCCGTCGCGGCGCCGGCGGACGCTTCGCTGCGGCCGGCGCCGTCCTCACAGGATTCTTAGCGACCGTTGTCACTGAGCACCTTCGCGTAGAAGTCCCGGCCCTCGTTGCCGCCGTTGGTCTGCCACTGCTTGATCGCGGTCTTCAGCTCGCTGACCGGCTTCCGGCCGCGGAAGATGTCCTGCAGCGCGTCGTCGAACGGTTGGTGGAGCGCCGCCATCCTGGCCGGCTGTTCGACCCGGATCCCGTCGAAGAGGTTCTTCTCCCGGACCTTCGCCGCAGCGTTCTGCCAGGCACTCATCGACTCGACATAGCCCGGGTACTCGCTCTGGGTGATGGCCGGCGGCCGGCCGCCGAGGAAGATGTAGGTCTGCGACACCTCCTTCTGGCCCAGCGCGGTGAGCTTCGGCGCACCGGAAGGCTGTTTGGTGTAGTGCTTGCCCTCCTGCCCGTAGTTGTAGAGCTGGTATTCCTCGGTGCCGAACGGAGCGGAGGTGTAGTTGAGAACGCCGAGCAGCTCCTTCACGCGAGCCTCGCCGACCCCCTTCTTCACGAAGGTGAAGATGCCGGCCGGGTCGCCGCCCCAGGTGATCGGCGTACCGCCGTCGTGGGCGAACGGCATCACCGGCTGCGGGTTGTACGTCGGGTTGATCGTGGACTGCCGCTGCAGCGACTCCTGCCAGCCGCCCAGCCCGTTCTGACGGATCAGCAGCTTGCCACCCTCGAACAGCGCGTTCTCATCCGCTGCGTTGCCAACCACCTCCGGATGCACGTAGCCGGCTTGAAACAGTTTCCGGACGAAGGCCACCGACTCCTCGAACTCCGGCGTCTCGATCTTGTTGACCAGCTTGCCGTCCGGCTCCTTGCGCCAGCCGGCCGGTGCCCCGAACGCCCGGGCCACCTCGTCGGCAACCGAACCGAAGGCCCACCGGTTCGCCTTCGCGTTGGTCAGTTGCTTGCCCAGTGCGAGCAGATCGTCGGCAGTCTTCGGCGGCTCCGCGCCGACCTGGTCGAAGATGTCCTTGCGGTACATCAGCATCCAGGGGAAGCCGTCCGAGGGGAACGGCACCGCCTTGAGCTGGTTGTTCCAGACGCCGTACGCCCAGGCCCTGGTCGGCAAGTTGGCCAGCATCGGGTACGCCGACACCTTGTCTCCGGCCAGGTACGGCGTCAGGTCCTCGAACAGCTTGTCCACGGCCTGGCCGAACCGGGTCAGCCCGGAGATGTTCCAGCCCGGGATGCAGAGCAGCTCCGGCACGTTGCCGGCCGCAAGAATCGGGCCGAGCTTGTCGCCGTAGTCGTTGCCGTTGAGGATGTTGAACCGGACCGGCGCGCCGATCCGCTCGTTGTTCACGTCGTAGTAGCTGTTGTTGCCGAGCCCGGGCGGCGGCGGGCTCCACAGCGGGGTCATCGCGGAGACTTCCTTGCCGCTGGTGACCGCCTTGTCCGGCACGGCCCGCTTCAGCTCGGCCGGGTACTTGGTGTAGCCCGGTGCGGCGCCGTTCTCCCCCGGCAGGTCCGGCTTGACCGACTCGTACGGGGTGTACTTCGGCAGCAGCCCGGACAGCTTGTCCTCGGTCTCGGCGCGGCCGCCGGTCGACGACCCGGAGCTGCCGTCCGAGCAACCGGTCAGCGTGACGCCGCCGGTGGCCGCCGCGGCACCCGCGCCGAGCAGGGAGATGAACGTCCGGCGGCTGGTCTGGCCGCCCACTGATCCGGTCACGATGGCTCTCCTGGATTTCTTGGCCTAGAATTAGTTGGGCTGGTAGCCAAACAAATTAACCCAAGCGCGAGAGCACGACAAGGTGTAGAACTGAGCCACTGCCGAAACACTGGCCACGAGCCGAACAGGACGGACCTTGACCACACAGACCGCGGACCACACCGACATCCGGGCCACCAACCTGGCCGCGGTGCTGGGTTTCCTGCGCCGGGAGGCGCCGTGCTCACGGGCCGCGATCGCGACCGGGACCGGGCTGAACAAGGCGACCGTGACCAGCATCGTCGGGGACCTGCTCGACCGCCGGCTGGTCCGCGAGACCCAGCAGACCCAGAACCACGTCGGCCGGCCCGCGACCCTGCTCGTCCTGGACGGGTCGGCGTACGCCGCGATCGGGCTGGAGGTGAGCGCCCGGGGCCTGACCGCCCTCGCCTGCGACACCGCCGGTGACCAGGTGCTGCGCTGGCACCGCGCGGGACCGGGTGTCGAGGCGGGGCCGGCGAAGACGATCGCCGCGGTGGCGGCGCTGGCCCGGCGGGCGATCTCGACGGTGCAGTCGTCCGGCCGGCGGGTCCTGGGGATCACGGTCGGCGTGCCGGGACTGGTCAACCGGGACGGCTCCGTCGTCCTGGCGGCCGGTCTGGGCTGGCGGGGTGTGCCGCTCCAGGCGGATCTCACGACCGCGCTCGGGCGGCCGGACATTCCCGTGAACGTCGACAACGACGCGTCGCTCGCCGTACTGGCCGAGCATCTCTACGGCCCGCTGGCCGGATCGGAGAACCTGATCCAGCTCACCGGCGACACCGGAGTCGGTGCGGGCATCATCGTCGACGGCCGCCCGCTCCGAGGGCATCTCGGGTACGTCGGCGAGATCGGTCATCTCCGCGTGGTCGCGGACGGGCCACTGTGCGGCTGCGGCCGCCGCGGTTGCCTGGAGGCGCTCGCGAGCCTGCCGGCGATCCTGTCCCGCCTCGACGGGCCGGCCGACGCCGATCCGCAGATCCAGCTCGAGCACCTCATCCGCCGGGCCGACGACGGCGAGGCGGCCGTCACCAAGGTCCTCGCCGAAGCCGGCACCCATCTCGGCCACGGCATCGCCGCTCTGGTCAACCTTCTGAACCCCAGCCACGTCGTGCTCGGCGGTTCCTACGCCTTGCTGGCGGCGCATCTCTCCCCCGCCATTACCAAGGCGCTGGACGAGTCCGCGATCGCTCCCGACGCCGGCGGCTGCCGGATCGTCGCCTCGACGTTCCCGGACACCGCCACTCCCCTGGGCGCCACGGCTCGGGCTCTGACCCCGCTCACGACCGGTCATCTCCCGGCCCGCGGGTGACCCCCGAACCCGTTCTGAACACCGGAAAGCGTCGGCCAGGTCTTGACCAGCCTGGCCGGGAATGCAACCCTCTGATCACTCCGTCGTCACAGGCCATCACTGGCCGAGACGGATTTTTTCGCCCAGCTTGTCGAAGCGCTTCGAATGAAGGCAGCGGTGATCATTCGAAGCGCTTCGACACCAGCCGCAGTGGAGTCGATCGCCGATGAGCACTCCAGCCACGAAGCCAGCGTTCCGCGACCCGGCCCGGCCGCTGCGGGAACGGGTCGACGATCTGATCGGCCGGCTGACCACCGGCGAGAAGCTGGGCCTGCTGCACCAGCACCAGGCCCCGGTGCACCGCCTCGGCGTGGACTCGTTCCGCACCGGAACGGAGGCGCTCCACGGCGTCGCCTGGCTCGGACCGGCCACCGTGTTCCCGCAAGCCGTCGGACTGGCCACCACCTGGAACCCCGAACTGGTCCGCGCGGTCGGCTCCGCGGTCGGTGACGAGGTCCGCGTCTTCCACGACAAGGACCCAGCCGCGGTCGGATTGAACGTCTGGGCACCGGTGGTCAACCCGCTCCGCGATCCACGCTGGGGCCGGAACGAGGAGGGGTACGCCGAGGATCCCTGGCTGACCGGGGTCATCGCGACCGCGTACGGTCGCGGCCTGGCCGGTGACCACCCCACCTACCTCAAGACCGCGCCGACCCTCAAGCACTTCCTTGCCTACAACAACGAGACCGACCGGTGCACCACCTCGAGCAACCTGCCGCCGCGGGTCCTGCACGACTACGAACTGCCCGCGTTCCGCGCTCCGATCGACGCCGGGGCAGCCGTTGCGGTGATGCCGTCGTACAACCTGGTGAATGGACGGCCGGCCCACCTCAGTCCGCTGATCAACGACGCGCTCCGCACGTGGACCGACGACGACGTGCTCGTCGTCAGTGACGCGTACGCGCCGGGCAACCTGTACGGACTGCAGCAGTACCACCCCGACGGTCCGACCGCGTACGCCGCCGCCCTCAGGGCCGGGGTGGACAGCTTCACCCAGGACGGCGATGACTCCGGACCGTCGATCGAGAACCTCACCGAGGCGCTCGACCGCGACCTGATCACCGTCGACGACCTCGACACCGCGGTCCGGCGCGTGCTCGCCGTCCGCTTCCGTCTGGGCGAGTTCGACCCGCCCGAACTCGACCCGTATCGCGGTCTCGAACCCGACGTCGTCAACTGCCCCGCGCATCGCCGGCTCGCGCAGGAAGCGGCGCGGCAGTCGATCGTGCTGCTCAAGCACGAGTGCCAGGTGCTCCCGCTCGAGGCCGCGGCGATCAGACGCCTGGCCGTCATCGGCCCGCTGGCCGACTCCCTTCCGGCGGACTGGTACGCCGGGACCTTGCCGTACCAGATCACCGCGTACGACGGCCTGGTCGAACGACTGGGGAAGGACCGGGTCGAGTACTGCGAAGGCGTCGATCGGATCGCGCTTCGGGTCGCCGGCTCGACGTCGTACCTCACCATCGGGGACGACGGCGTACTGCGGGCGGACGACGGTGAGCACAAGTGGTTCGACCTGTTCGACTGGGGTGGTGACGCCTGCTCCCTGCGGTCGGTCCGGAACGGACGGCACCTGACCGTCACCGACGACGGCTCGTTGGTGGCCGATCAGCCCGGGCCGAACGGCTGGGAGGTGAAGGAGACGTTCCGCCTGGTCGAGACGGGTGGCACCATTCAGGTGCTGCATCTGAACAGCGGCCGGTATCTGCACGTCGACGACGCGGTCGGCCTCGGCGAGGCGGGTACGGAGTTCGAGCTCGAGGTGTGGATCGACGGCGCCGCCGAGGCGGCCCGGGTCGCCGCCCGGGCCGATCTCGCGATCGTTGTCGCAGGCAATCATCCGATGGTCAACGGGCGGGAGACCGAGGACCGCCGCGACCTGGACCTGCCGAAGGCCCAGGACCGGCTGATCCGCGCCGTGCACGCGGCGAACTCGCGGACGGTCCTGGTGATGACGAGCAGCTACCCGTTCGCGGTCGGCTGGGCTCAGCAGAACCTTCCGGCGCTGCTGTGGTCGGCTCACGGCGGGCAGGAGCACGGTCGCGCGTTGGCCGACGTACTCTTCGGCGACGCCGAACCCGCCGGGCGGCTCACCCAGACGTGGTACCACTCCGCCGCCGATCTCCCCGACCTGCTCGACTACGACATCGTCGCGACCGACGCGACGTACCTGTACTACCGCGGTCTGCCGCTCTACCCGTTCGGCCACGGTCTCAGCTACACGACTTTCGCGTACAGCGACCTGCGCCTCAGCTCCGCGTCGATCCCGGCGGACGGTGACATCCGAGTGACGTTCACGGTGACCAACACGGGGAGCAGGGTGGGCAGCGAGGTTGCCCAGCTCTACACGCACCAGCAGCGTTCACGGGTCAAGCAACCGTTGCGTCAGCTCCGCGGCTTCCATCGGCTGACGCTGCTCCCTGGTGAGAGCACCGACGTCGACATGACGATCGCCGCGGCCGACCTGGGGTTCTGGGACGTCACGCGGGACCGCCGTTGCGTCGAGACGGCGCGGCACAGCATCATGGTCGGCCGCTCCAGCACGGACATCCGTCTCGTGGCCACTCTCGACGTGCAGGGTGAACGCATCCCGCCCCGACCTCTCGGCCATCTCGCCGCCACGAGCTTCGACGAGTACTCCGCCATCACCTTGACCGCTGCGACCCGCGACCAGGGCGATGCGGTCGTCTCGCTGGAGGCCGGCGCCTGGCTGTCTTTCGACCAGGTCGAGCTGAAGCACACGTCGTACACAGCAACCGTCGCCAACCGCGGGACGGCACCGGCGACGATCGAACTCCGGCTCGACGATCCCCTGCATGGCGAGCTGCTGGACACGTTGCGGGTCTCACCGACGGACGACCTCACCCGGTTGTCGGGCCAGGTGAGGTCGACCGGTGTTCACACGCTCTACATCGTCGTCTCCGCGGCCGACGTCGTGCTGGAGAGCTTCACCGTGTAGCGCTCACAGGCGCCTTCGACCACTCGGCTCTCCGGGCGACCGTTGCGCAGGCTGAGCTCGATCACCGCGTCGGGCAGGTTCGCCCGGACGGTCTGACCCTCGGCCGGCGCGAACCACCGGAGTTCGACGTCCGAGGACCAGTCGTACTCCGGCCGGTCGTCGACCGCGCCGATCGGGATCACTGCGCCCTCGCGCACGAGGACCGGCAGAGAGTCGAAGCCGTGAGTCTGGTGGACCCAGCGCGGCCCGGTGAACCGCTCACCACTGAGCAGATCGGTCCACGTGCCCGGCGGCAGATAGAACGACACCTCCCCCGTGGAGCTCATCACCGGCGCTACCAGGAGGTCCGGGCCGAGCATGTACTGACGGTCGAGGTAGGCCACCCCGGGATCGTCCGGGAACTCCAGCACCATCGGCCGCATCATCGGCACGCCGTCGCGATGCGCCTCGGCCGCCGCCGTCATCAGGTACGGCATCAGCGACAGCTTCAGCTTGGTGAACTTCCGCAGTACGTCGACCGCCTCCTCGTCGAACGCCCACGGCACCCGGTACGACGACGAGCCGTGCAGCCGCGAGTGCGAGGAGAGCAGCCCGAACGGCACCCAGCGCTTGAAGATCGCCGGATCGGGAGTGCCCTCGAACCCGCCGATGTCGTGACTCCAGTAGCCGAACCCGGACGCGGCCAGCGACAGTCCACCGCGCAACGACTCGGCCATCGCCTCGAACGTCGACTCGCAGTCGCCACCCCAGTGCACGGGGAACTGCTGACCGCCGGCCGTCGCCGACCGCGCGTACAGGACGGCCTCGCCCTCGCCGCGGTTCTCCTCCAGCAGACCGAAGACGGCCTGGTTGTACAGGTGCGGGTAGTAGTTGTGCATGCGTTGAGGGTCCGAGCCGTCGTACCAGACGACATCGGTCGGGATGCGTTCGCCGAAGTCGGTCTTGAAGCAGTCGACGCCCATGTCGATCAGGGTCTGCAGCTTCGAGCGGTACCACGCGGTCGCGTCCGGGTTGGTGAAGTCGACGATCGCCATCCCGGCCTGCCACATGTCCCACTGCCAGACCGAACCGTCCGGACGCTTCAGCAGGTATCCGAGCCGACGGCCTTCGTCGAACAGCACCGAACGCTGCGCGATGTACGGGTTGATCCACAGGCTGATCCGGAGACCGCGATCCTTCAGCCGCCGCAGCATCCCCTCCGGATCCGGGAACGCGACCGGGTCCCAGAGGAAGTCGCACCAGTGGAACTGCCGCATCCAGAAACAGTCGAAGTGGAAGACGCTCAACGGGATGTCCCGCTCGGCCATGCCGTCGACGAACGCGGTCGTGGTCTCCTCGCTGTAGTCGGTGGTGAACGACGTGGACAGCCACAGCCCCATCGACCACGCGGGCACCCGGGCGGGCCGGCCGGTGAGGGCGGTGTAGCGACGGAGCACGTCCTTCGGCGTCGGCCCGGCGAAGACGTAGTACGAGAGTTCCTCACCCTCGACGCTGAACTGGGTGCGCGAGGTGACCTCGGACCCGACCTCGAACGACACCGGCGCCGGGGTGTCGACCAGGACGCCGTACCCGTTGCTGCTCAGGTAGAACGGGACGTTCTTGTAGGCCTGCTCGCTGGACGTGCCGCCGTCGGCGTTCCAGATGTCGACGACCTGACCGTTCTTCACCAGCGGGCCGAACCGCTCGCCGAGGCCGTAGATCGTCTCTCCCACCCCGAGCGCCAGCTGCTCGTGCAGGTGGGTCCGGCCGTGCTGGTCGGTGATCAGCCCGATGCTGCGCACACCGGAGTTCGTCAGCGGCCGGCCATCCTGCTCGAAGCGGACGTCCCAGGGCCCGTCCAGGCTGACGATCACGCTCAGCTCGCCGGACGTCAGCCGCGCCTCGACGGGGCCGACCTCCACCTTGACCGGGTGACCGTCGTCGGTGTTCAGCCGGTACGACGGACGCGCGGGCAGGCCACCGAGATGGTGAGCGATCCGGACTCCGATCACCCCGCGAGCGGGCGAGGTGAAGGTGACCGTGAAGACCGGCTGGTTGAGCGTGTCCCCGCGCCGCTCGAGCCGTTTGGCCGGGGCGAACACGGTCAGCTCCCGCTCCCCCGGCTCCACGCTCTCGACCTCGGCCGGCCGCAGCCGTGTCAGGCCCTCGCGCAGCTGCCAGTATCCGTCGGTGAACTTCATCGGGGACCGCCTCTCTCGAGCGAATTGTCGAAGCGCTTCGACAGAGCCTACCCGGCGGGAACTGCTCACGGTGTGGAAACCCGTGGAGCGCGAGACAGGTCACAGGCGAGGATGGGCGGATGGAGCTCTCGATCGTGCTGGGGTTCGTGGTCGCGGTGTTCTTCGTGAGCATCGTTCCGGGCCCGGACATGCTGTTCATCGTCGCCAACGCGGCCGTCGGAGGGCGCCGGGCCGGAGTGGTCGCGGCGGCCGGAATGTCCACCGGTCTCGCGGTGCACACCGTGGCGGCGTCCCTCGGACTCGGTGCGCTGATCCAGGCCGCGCCGCAGGTGCTGAACGGCGTACGCATCGCCGGGGCCGCGTTCCTGCTGTATCTCGCCTACCTGACCTGGCGGGCGAGCCGGCAGGAGGTGGCGGAGGCCGACGACACCCTCGAGTTGCCCAGACGGACGCTGCGGAAGACCTACGTGATGGCGACGCTCACGAACCTCGCCAACCCGAAGGTCATCCTGTTCTACCTCGCCTTCGTGCCCCAGTTCGTCACCACCGGCGCCGGCAGCTGGCCGGTCACGGTCCAGTTCCTGGTCCTCGGCGCCGTCTTCATCGCCGTCGGCTTCCCCGTCGACGCATCCGCCGGCCTGCTGGCCGGAAGCCTCGCCGGCACCCTGTTCCGCGCCGGCAGCACGGTTCGCCGGCGGCTCGAACGGATCTGCGCCGGCATCTTCGCCGCCCTCGCCGCCCGCCTCGCCGTCGACATCCGCTGAGCCGGGATCCGACCCCTGCCAGGGGTGGTGCCGGCAGGGGGTGCTGAGTCAAGCTGGGAGCAGAGCAGTCGACGACCTGACGGAGGAGGTCCGATGAAGGCGGCGGCGGGTGACACAGTGATCGTCGAGGGCACCCACGTGATGGCCCATCGGCGGCAAGGCGAGATCGTTGAGGTCCACGACCCGAACGGCGCTCCGCCGTACCTGGTGCACTGGACCGACACCGACACCGAGACCCTCTTCTTCCCCGGACCGGACGCGCACATCATCCATTCCGAGTGAGCTGACGCAGTGTTCGGTGCCACGGGTTGGCGGGCAGCTGAGGGTTGAGCAGCGCGGCCGCGACGCAGTACTTGCTGACCTGGATCGGCCGCACCTGAAGCTCGCGCAGGACCACGTCGGCCGCTCCCGCACGCCCTGCGGTCTTGCTCTCCACCAGTACGGCGGCCGGCAGCACGTCGACCGACGACCGGCCGTCGAAGAACCGCAGGTCGATGTCGCACGTCAACCGGGCGTGCTCGGTGCGGTCGACCAGGGTGCTCCGCCGGTACGTGGTCGTCAACGCCGGCCGCAGTGGTTCCTCGACGCCCACGCCGTACGCCGTCCGCACCTGGTCGGCGAGGAACGTCCAGGCCGGCTCGGTCAGCCGCGCCCGGTCTCCGATCGGGTACGGCATCCGCGACTTGACCGTCTCGGACCTGTTGCCCTTCAGCTTCACCTCGAAGCTGCACTCCCCGCTGTCCAGGTACGACCGCGTCCGGACCTTGTACCGGTACCGCCGCCGCTGCACGTGCTGCCGGTACAGCCCGAGTGACGGTGTGTCGAAGTACACCGACTCGTACCGGAAACTCCGCTGCCCGTCGATCTCCAGGACGGCGAACCGGTCGCGCAGCCGCGTCACCATCTCGACGAACGTCCCGATCGGGACGAGGTACTTGCGATCCACCCGGGTCTGCAACTCCGCCTCCGCGAGCACCTCGGCGAGCGTGATCGGCGGCAACTGGGCCAGCGCCCCGGTCGTCGCCGCGTGCAACCGGCTGCTCATGAGGCGAACCGCTCGAGCCGGCGTACGGCGTCCAGGTGCGGGCCGGCGGTCCGGACCCGGTAGCGAACGTCGACCACCGTCGTGTCGGTGACCAGGTCCAGGTGGAGTACGACGAAGTACCGGATGTCGGCCCGGAGCAGCCGCTCGAGCGCCGGCCCGACGTCGCGGACGTCCGGGTAGGCCTGGTCGAGGACGACCCGCTGACGGCGAGACCGCAGCGTCAGCCGCGGGTGGTCGACGACGTACATCAGGGCGACCAGCAGGAAGCTCAGCGCGGGAGCGAGCCAGAACGGACCGGGGTGCAGGCCGTTGACCAGGCCCATGGCGAGCGAGATGAAGTAGTACGCGACCTCCTCCTGGGTGATCGAGTCCGACCGGAGCCGGATGATCGACAGGATGCCGAACAGGCCGAGCCCGAGCCCCATCCCGGCGCCGCTGCCGGCGAGCATCGCCGTGACCGCGAGGACGCCGACGTTGAGTGCGACGTACGCGAGCAGCAGGTCACGCCGGTGGTACCGGCGAAAGTAGGTGCCGTAAGCAAGCAGACCGATGGCGAGCAGATCGGCGGGTATCGCGACTCCCAGACCGGACACGTTTCCTCCAGGTGGCTGATGGTGCTTCCACCTTCCCGCCCACCGGTGAGACGTCCCTGAGTCTTCGGTGAGAGACCTCTCACGGAAGAAGTCGGTAACCCATTCCGCGGACGGTTTGGATGCGGTTCGCGCCGAGTTTGCGGCGTAGGTAGCGGATATAGACGTCGACGACGTTGGAGCCCGGGTCGAAGTCGAAACCCCAGACCTGGGAAAGGAGTTGCTCGCGCGACAGCACCTGGTCGGGATGCCGGCAGAACACCTCCGCGAGCAGGAACTCGCGCGCGGTGAGTTCGACCGTCTCGCCGTCGACGAGTGCCCGCCGGGTCCGCAGGTCCAGGCTGAGATCTCCGACCTGCAGGATGTTGGCGTCCGGCGTACCCTCGCTGCGCAGCCTGAGACGGACGCGGGCCAGCAGTTCCTCGAAGGCGAACGGTTTGGCGATGTAGTCGTCCGCACCGCCCTCCAGTCCGGCGACCGTGTCGCGGACACTGTCGCGCGCGGTGAGGATCACCACCGGCATCGTCACCCGGGCCTCTCGCAACCGCCGCAGCACGGTGAACCCGTCCACCCGCGGCAGCCCGAGGTCCAGGATCAGCAGGTCGTAGGCGCCGCTGACACCTTCCTGGTACGCCGTTTCGCCGTCGCCGACCACGGTCGTCACGAACCCGTTGCTGCGCAGACCGCGTTCGACGAACGACGCGATCCGCTCCTCGTCCTCGGCGATCAGGATCCGGTTCATCGCGGCAGCGCCTCCTCGTTCGCCGGCAGGGTCAGCTCGAACCGCGCACCCGGACCCGGCGCGAGCCGGACGTCACCGCCGTGGGCCTGCGCGATCGAACGGACGATCGCCAGCCCGAGCCCGGCTCCCTCGGTCCGGCGCTGATCGTTGCCGCGGGCAAATCGGTCGAAGATGCGCTCCCGGTCCGCCGGCGGCACGCCCGGACCGGAGTCGGCCACCCACAGCAGCACGCTGCCGTCGGCGTCGAGGTGCGAGCCGACCTCGATCCGGTCGCCGGTCCCGGTGTGCCGGACCGCGTTCGACACCAGTTGCATCAGCGCCTGCGTGAGCCGCTGGCCGTCGGCGACGACGGTCGCGTCGGCCGTCGCGGCCACCCGCCAGTTCCGGTCGGCCAGCGGCCGGGATTTCGCGACCACCTCGACGACGAGTTCGGTCAGGTTGACCTCACCGGGGTCGAGGAAGTCGGGGCGGTCGCTCTTGGCCAGGACGAGCAGGTCGTCGACCATCCGGTTCATCCGGGCCAGCTCGTCCAGCACCAGCGCCTTGGTCTCCTCGCGGTCGCGCGGGTCGTCGCCCATCAGTTCCAGGTGACCGCGGATCACCGTGATCGGCGTCCGCAGTTCGTGGCCGGCGTTGTCGGCGAACTCCCGTTGCGCCGTGAACGCGTCCTCCAGCCGGTCCAGCATCGTGTTGAAGGTGCGGGCCAGTTGCGCGACGTCGTCGTTGCCGACGACATCGATCCGGCGCCGCAGATCGGTCTCGCTGATCCGCTCCGCCGTCGTCCGCAGCTGCCGGATCGGCGCCAGCACCCGGCCGGTGACCAGCCAGCAGGCACCGGCGGCCATCGCCAGGGTGATCGCGCCGACGACCACCAGCGCCCGGGCCGCGTCCATCGACGGCTTGGCGATCACGTCGCGGAACTCGAGCATCACCAGCTGGGCGCGCACCGGCTGCGATCCGAGCTGCACCGGGATCACGCCGTACCGGACCCTGCCGGCCGGGCTGTCGGTCCAGCCGTACGTCGGTTCGTTCGCGCCGGCGAGACGCCGGACGAAGGCCGCGTCGGTGTCGAGCCGCGCGGGTGGGATGCCCTGGCTGCGGTGGTACTCGCGGCCGTCGACGATGGTGAAGAACGCCTCGGAGTCGTCCGGCAGGTTGAGCTGCAGCCAGCGGTCGAGCAGGTCCTCGGGCCGGGTGAAGGACGCGGCGGACTGGGACTTCGCGAAGGCGCGGAACTTGCTCGCCTCGTGGGTGAGTTCGTCGTCCGCCGCGGCGTCGGCCCGGGTCGCGAGGACCTGCCAGGTGAGGAAGACCAGCGCCGACAACGCGAGCGCGAGCACACCGAACATCCAGCCGATGATCCGCACCCGGGCACTGACCACCGGCCGGCGCCGGCAATCACCCATCGTCGTCGTCCGGGTCGTCCGCGGACGTGTCACCGAGATCGTCGTCATCGTCCTGCCCGGCGGTTCTCGCCGGCGCCGGCGACACCGGGTCGGCACCCGGGCTGCTCGTCACCGTCGGTTTGGTCGGTGTGGATCCCGTCGGTGCCGGCGTGGGCGCCGGTCCCGGTGTGGTGGCCGACGCGGGGACGACGACCGTCTCACCGAGCTCCGGTGCGGAGCGTTCGGCCAGGTAGCGGGGCAGCAGGAAACCGGCCACCACCAGCAAGCCGGCGACAACCCCGTAGATCACGCGTGGAGACCGCATGCTCAAAGCCTGCGACCTCTCCCGGAGATCCGCATGAGCCGAAGATTACAGAGTTCTCATGTTCAGAAGATCCAGAAACCGGTCGCCGCGGTCGGTGCGGCGCCCAGGATCATCCACCCGGACAGCAGCGACCGCCGGAAGATCGCCAGCACGCCGGCCACGGTCAGCAGCCCGATCACGCCGGACATCAACCACAAGCCGATGCCCTTGCCGCGATCGGCCTCCGCGATGCCGATGCTGTAGACCGCCAGTGACACCGCCGGCACCGACCCGACATGGATCAGGATCACCGAAGCGACCCACCGCTGCACGGTCTCGATCTTCACACCAACTCCAGGAGGTCCCTCAGCCACCGCCGACCTCGTCATACTACAGCCTGTCGTAGATGCACCGGCGGCAGGTATTCCGGTTGCCCGCCGGACCTCGAACCGCCAGGATCACCGCCATGACCGACCAACGGCCTGTGGCCCTCGTCACCGGTGTCGGCCGCACGAGCGGTATCGGCGCCGGCATCGCCCGCAAACTCGCCGCATCCGGGTGGGATGTCGCGTTCAGCTACTGGACGGCGTACGACGAGCGGATGACCTGGGGTGTGCAGCCGGGCGCCACCGACGAGATCACCCAGGAGTTGAGCGGGCTCGGTGCGACCGCGGTGCCGATCGAGGCCGACCTGGTCGACCCGGCGGCCCCCGAGCGGATCTTCGACGAGGCCGAGCGGGGCGTCGGCAAGGTCACCGCGCTGGTCATGTGCCACTGCGAATCCGTCGCCTCGAGCATCCTGGACACGACCGTCGAGAGCTTCGACCGGCACTTCGCGGTCAACGCCAGAGCCACCTGGCTGCTGATCCGCGAGTACGGCCGCCGCTTCACCGGCGTACCCGGAACCGGCCGGATCATCGCACTGACCAGCGACCACACCGTCCACAACCTCCCGTACGGCGCGAGCAAGGGCGCGCTGGACCGGATCACGCTGGCCGCCGCCCGCGAACTAGCCCACCTCGGCGTCACCGCCAACGTCGTCAATCCCGGCCCGATCGACACCGGCTGGATGACCGACGAGATCCGCGCCGCCGGTATCGGGCAGACGCCACTCGGCCGCCTGGGTACGCCGCAGGACACCGCCAACCTGGTCGACTTCCTCTGCTCGGAGCAGGGCGGATGGATGAACGGCCAGCTACTGCTGAGCAACGGCGGCTTCGCCTAGCCTTCTGCTCACCAGGAGACCGGCAGGCAGGCGAGGCGGGAACCGGCCGCGCCGTGGTGGTCGGTGGGTTTCTCGTGGATGACGATCGAGCGGTTGCCCGGCAGAGGTGTGAACGGTACGACGGTCATGGCGTTGCCGGCGCCGGACGGGCTGACGGTGAAGTCGAGCCAGATCTCGGTGGTGGGGTTCACGCGCGGAGGGACCTTCCCGGCCACCGTGTCGGCGTTGTAGTGCGGCCCGGCCGCCGCGCCGTCGCCGGTCACACAAGGCCCGGTGTGCAGGTGAGCACCGAACGACCGGCCGGCCGCCGACCGCCCGATCCCCCGGACCTGGAAAATCGCCAAGGTCGACCCGCCATGCGACACCAGCACCGCCAACGCCCGCGCACGGTCGAACGGCCCGCCGGCCGTCGGTGCCAGGTCGCGCAGGTTGTCGTGAGCAGTGACAACACTCGCATCCACAGGCTTGGCAACGGCCACCGGCGCAACCATTCCAGTAGCCAGCGCAACCGCAGCCGCCACAACACTCCGAAGAACTGCCACCGCGTAACTCCCTCGCGTCCCGTCCGATCGACACTGCCGCGGGCGGGTGACAGTGCCTGAGATTCTGCCGCAATCGCCGGTCAACTGCTCGACGGCTGACCGGCGTTTCTCGGTCGGGCAAGTGTGGATGCGGCCTGCCGGAGTGTGGTGAGGACGGTGCGGACCGCTTGGCGGGCGGCGCGCTCGGGGCGGTGGAGCGCGTCGATGTGGCGGCGGGTGTGGACACCACGCAGAGGGCGAAGGACGACGGCGGGATGGCGGCGGGCGGTCCAGCGAGGCATGAGGGCGATCCCGCCGCCGGCCGCGACGACTTCGGCGACGACGGTGAACTCGTTGATGCGATGGACCAGGTCGAGGCGATGGTTGGCGGCGGCCCCGATCGCCTCGATGGTCGCCATCAGCGGGAAGCCGTCGTGGACGGTGATCCAGGGCTCGTGGGCGACGTCGCGCGGGGTCAGTTGACGCTTCGCGGCCAGTGGGTGATCGACGGGCAGGGCTACGTCCAAGGGTTCGTGCAGTAGTGGGGTGACGGCGACAGAAGGCGGCCAGGCGGCACCGTGGTCCAGCCGGTGTGCCAGGACGACGTCGTACTCGCGTGTCAGCAAGGGGAACTCGTCCTGCGGGACGTCCTCGTCGTGCAGGCTGAGCTGAGGCGCGGCATCGGCGCGCAGGAGCAACGGGAAGAAGGTCGCCGCCGCACTGTGGAACGCCGCGACGGAGACGAGCGCGTCGGGCTGCTCGATGAACTCGTCGACGGTGTGCCGAGCCCGGGCCAGCGCGCTTTCCACGTCCGCGGCCGCGGCCGCGAGCGCTCGCCCGGCCGCGGTGAGAACGACTCGCCGGCCGTCTCGTTCGGTCAGTGGCACCGGGATCGACCGTTGCAACAACCTGAGCTGCTGCGAGATCGCCGATGGCGTCACCAGCAACGCCTCCGCGGCGGCGGTGACGCTGCCCAGCTCACCGACTTCCCGAAGCACTCTCAGCTGACGCTCGTCCATCCCTACACTGTAGGGTCGCTACAAGGTTGATTAAGAAGTTGGTACTGGGCTTCAACGTCGCGAGCGGTCATCGTTGAGCCCGTGCTCGCCTCCCGCCGTACCGACATCGTCTTGTTGCTGGTCGCCGTCGTGTGGGGTTCGAGCTACCTCGCGGCCAAGACGGCGACCGGTTCCACGCCGGTTCTGACCGTGCTGTTCCTGCGGTACGGGATCTCCGCGGTCGCGCTGCTGTTCTTCGTGCGGAGCGTCAGCCGCCGTGAACTCAAGGTCGGCGGGCTGCTCGGGCTGAGCCAGGCGGCAGTCCTGGTCCTGGAGACGTACGGCGTGACGCACACCAGCGCGGCCAACGCCGGGCTGATCATCAGTCTGACGCTCGTCCTGACGCCGCTGATGGACCGTCGCCGGCTGCCGCCGAGATTCTTCCTCGCGGCAGGCATCTGCGTCGTCGCGGTCGGTCTGCTGATGTCCGGCAACGGGCTCGACACACCCGGCATCGGTGACCTGCTCATGCTCGCCGCCGCCGTGGTCCGCGCCGCCCATGTCGCGCTGGTCGGCCGGCTTGCCGTCGACCTCCGGCCTCTGCAGGTGACGACCGTACAGACGGTCGTCGGTACGGCGCTCTTCGCAGGACCCGCCGTTGGTCACCTGCCGCTCGACGCCGGTGTGGCGACCTGGCTGCAACTCGTCTATCTCGCGCTGTTCTGCAGTGTGTTCGCGTTCCTGGCCCAGACCTGGGCCGTGCAACGCACCTCCGCCAGCCGCGCCAGCCTCCTCCTCGGCACCGAACCCGTCTGGGCCGTTGCCATCGGCATCCTCCTGGCCGGCGAACACCTCACCCTCCCGGCCGCGATCGGCGCCGCACTGATGGTCGCCGGCACCACCTGGGGCCAGTCCATCGAACGCGCCCAGCGCCTCCGCGCTGACGGCACACACCACACACGTCCTCCGGCGGCTGTCGGCACGTGAGCGCGGCAGCGAGCCGGAGGTGCCTCCCGGGAGGGTGGGAGGCACCTCGGCGAAGTGGCTAGCTGCGGGTCCACTTCTGGTTGTCGGCGCCGTTGCAGTACCAGACGTCGATCGGCGTACCGTTGCCGGTTCCGCCGCCGGCTGCGTCCAGGCAGAGGCCGGGGTTCGCGACGCTGGTGATGGTGAGGTCGGCGTTGAGGTTCCAGGCCTGGTTCGCCGCGCCGGTGCAGTTCTCGATGGTGACCCGGCTGCCGGCCTCGCCGGCGGTCATGCACTTGTCGGCGTACACGGTGAGCTGCTTGTCGGCCGTGTAGTTCCACGACTGGTTGCCGCCGTTGTTGCAGTCCCACAGGTCGAGCGCCGTACCAGGTGCGGTCGAGAAGCCAGGCACGTCGACACACCGGTTGCTGGCCACGCCACGGATCGGTTCACCCGGGGGCGCCGGCGGCAGGTCGTTGCTCGGCTCCTGCTTGAGCAGGCCCCAGCCCCACCACAGCTGCGCCAGGCCACTCTGGCTGTTGACCTGGAGGTCCTTCGGGCCGACCTGGGTCGTCATCGAGTACGAGTCGCCGGTGCGCAGGCCGGGCCAGTAGACGATGCCCATGTTCTGCTCACGCGCGACCTGGGTGAGAGCAGCGAGGTACGACGTGTAGACGTTGCCCTCGTGGTTGCCGTAGTTCAGCCCGATCGTCATCGGCGAACCGGCCTCGTCGATGATCGTGCGCCAGCCGTACTCGCCGATTCGCGGCCGCAGGTTCGCCAGCCAGGCGGCCTCGTTCTCGTCGGAGGCCCAGAAGCCGTAGAAGTGCAGGGACAGCAGCGTGCCGTTCAGCTCGGGCGCCGCGCCGACCCCGGTGACGTTGTCGTTGTAGCCGGTGCCGGAGATGACGATCCGGCCGCGCGGGACGCTCTGGTGCCGGTCGATCCACGACGAGGTGAGCGACACCCACTCGGTCAGCGAGTAGCCGAACGGCTCGTTCATCGGCTCGAAGTACACCCGCGGGTTCTTGCCGTACGCCGCGACGACAGTGTCCCACATCGCGGTGTACTTCGCGGGGTCGTCGACCCGGCCGTCCTTGGCGTTGTCGGCCTCCCAGTAGCTGAGGATGACCTTGAAGCCGTTCGCCACCGAGGCGTCGATCGCACCCCGGTACGACGTCCACCAGGCAGTCCCGACGCTCGACGGGTTGATCGGCAGCCGGATCGTGTTGGCCTTCAGTTCCTTGCGGAACTCGCCGACGATGCCGGTGGCCTTCTGGTACGTCGTCGCGTACGAGTCCGCCGTACTCAGGCCGGACGGGACGACCTCGTCGTCGGCGTAGTTGTCTCGCGGGTCCGCCCAGTTCACCCCGCGGAACTCACTCGTCCCGGCCGGTCCGGTGGACCCGGCGGTCTCGCCGGTCCCTGTGCTGCCGGCCGCGGCTGCGGTTCCGGCCTCGGTGGTGGACGCCCCGGCCTGCACGGTCACGGCGGCGACCACCGACGACGCGAGCAGCGCCGCCGCGGCGATGCGGCCAACAGTTGATCTCACACTCTCTCCGATCCTCACGAGCGAGCGGCGGCCCCGGACGCCGCGATTCTGTATCGCGGCGATGTTTACGTAAACATGGGCAGCCGTCAATGGCGGATGTTTGCGTCAACATCAGATGTGACGGGAGTCACACCTGTCAGGCGGCGACGTCGGCCTGGGCTCGACGGCGCGCAGGTCACCCCTGGGTCAGCCGACCTCGACCGCGGTGATCGCGAAGCGCTCGACGTCCTGCACGTGACCGCCGGTCGACGCCACCACGGTCAGTGCACCGTCGTCCGCACCACGGAAGCTGACCCGGGTCGACCACGGCTGCCGCTCCCCACCGCCCGGAATGCAACACGCCGAGCCGAGGATCCGATCGGAACCGGCCTGGCGGATGGCGATCCGGATCGACTCGTCGACTCCGGTGATCCGGCCGCCGACCGTGATCGGCGAGGTCACCCTCGCGCCGTACCGCGGCCGCTCGAGCGTGAGCGTGGAGTCCCGGGTCCCGACGACCTCCCACGGTGCGTCGTCGCCCTGGCCGATGCGGGCCAGGTGGATCTCGGCCGCCACACTCGCCGGGCCTTCGCCCGACTCGTAGCCGACCGAGATCCAGGCCTCGTCACCGCTGATCTCCCGGTCGACGACACGGTCGATCTCGGTAAAGCCGAGGAAGCCGGTGGTGAAGGACAACGCGGTCTGATCCGCGTCCAGATGCCAGGGTTGCTTCCCGCTGTCGCGGTATTCCTCCTGCCACTCGGAGGCCTCCGCCACCGAGGCGAACGGCCACAACGGCTGGTACGCGAAGCGCCGCGGACTCGGCGGGACCTGCCTGGTCGGAGACGGCTCGGCCGGTTGCGGGGATGAAGTCGTGGTGGTCGCGGTGGGCGCTCCCGGCAGCGGTACGGCGCCTTGCCCGGTCGAGGCCGGACCGCCGCCGAAGTACAGCACCGCGAGCCCGGCCAGCACGGCGGACAGCAGCGTGACCACCACGGCCGCCGCGACGACCGCGGCCGGCCGCATGCCTGTCCGCTGATCTGGTCCTTGTCCAGGCGCCATCCGACCAGCCTCCCGCAGCCACTTCCATTAGACCGCTACTTGGGCAGCACGGGGTCCAATTGCAGCCAGGTGGCGAGGTCCTCGAGCTCACGTCGTACGGCCGCGGTGAGACTCTTGCCGAACGGCTCGTCCTCGTGGATCGCGTCGACGCGGAGGATGCCGCCCTTGTGGTCGGAGGTGGCGTCGACCTTCCCGACCAGGCGGTCGCCGTGCAGGATCGGCAGCGCGAAGTACCCCCAGCGGCGCTGGGCGGCCGGTTTGTACATCTCCAACTGGTAGTCGAACTCGAACAGCTCGGCGAGCCGCTTCCGGTCGTACACCAGTCGGTCCAGCGGCGAGAGCAACGCCGTACGACCCGAGAAGGGCTGACCGAGCTGGGCCGGGTCCACCCGCCACTGACCGCGGACGCCTTCGACCACTGCCGCCTCTCCCGCCTGGGCGACGTCGAGCGGCTCGCCCGGGCAGGCCGGCCCCTTGGCCCGCGCGATGCCGAGTGAGCGCAGGCGCTGCTCGTCACGGATGCGCTTCGCCGCTTCGACCGGTACGGCGGGCTCGTCGGGATAGACGCGCGACGCCAGGTCCCACAGCCGGTCCCGCCCGTCCCTGCCGGCGACCGCGACCTCACCGCGCTGCAGCATGAACTCCAACAGCTGCGACACGTTGCGGTTGTTGGTCCAGCCCGACGACTTCCACGGCTTCACACAGGTGTCCGGCAGCTCGCGCATCACCAGCGGGCCGTCCTGCCGGAGCCGCTCGAGGATGTCCAGGCGACAGCCCTCGTTCGCCTTCACCCAGTCCCGGCGGTACTCCTGCCAGTCGAGCAGCGGCCCGCTCCCCGGCCACTCCTCCATCTCGGCCCGGAACAGAGCAAGGCTCTCGGGTGGCCGCACGAACCCGCGCAATTCCAGCAACGCCTGCGTCTCGAGGGCCTCGACCAGCTCGCTCGGCGAGTACGACGACCCGAGCCGACTCCACGCCACCAGATCGGCATTCGGCGCGACCGCGGCCGTCTGGTCGTACTGCACCACCGTCAGCCGCCGGACCACGTCGAACAGGTCCTCCGGCCGCTCCTCGTCGAGCAACTGCGCCCGCACGGCGATCCGCCGCGCATCGCGCCGTGAAAGCTCGTGAACACCCACAACCCGAGGCTAGGCCACGTGCCCGACATTTCACTTTCAGAACGAATATCGGGGGCATCTGGGGCATCCTGGGGACGGCGAGTGGAGGTTTGACTGTGGTCAAGACGAATCAGGTGCGGGTGGCCCTGCTGCTCGCGGCCGGCCGGGGACTTCGGATGCGGTCGGCTCAGCCGAAGCCGCTGCACCGCGTCGGCGGCGTCAGCCTGCTGGAGCGGTCGGTCCGGGTGCTGAGACAGGCGGGCGTCGAGCGGATCGTGGTCGTCCTCGGCTACGGCGCCGACGAGGTGGTCGCCGCGATCAAGGAACGCGACCTCCCGGTGGAGGTCGTGGTCAATCCGGACTGGGAGAGCGGCACGGCATCCTCGCTGCTGGCAGGACTCAGCGTGATCGGCGACCGGCGCTGCCTGGTGGTGATGGGTGACCACGTGTTCGAGGCGGACGACGTACGGCGACTCATCCAGACCCCGACCGGGAACGTCGCGGCCGTGGACCGCTCCGGCCGAGCGGCCGCACTGAACGGCGCGCGACCAACCCTCGTCCGGCTCCGCGACGACGGGACCGTCGCGAGCCTGGGACCGGACCTCGACGAGTACGACGGCGTGGACGCGGGTCTTGCCGTGGTCGACGTACAGGACGTGCTGCTGGTGACGTACCGGGAGCCGGAGTCATGGCTGGAGGTGCGGCAGCAGCTGCTCGCGCACGGCTGCCAGATTCAGACCCGGGAGGTGGAGGGCCTTTGGGCCGATGTGGACACGCCGGAGACCGTGCGAGCGCTTGAGCGGTCCATGTGGCAGCGGTACGGCCCGAAGCCGACCGACGGGGTTGTTGCCCGGGTACTCAATCGACGCATCTCCGGGCCGCTCACCCGGCTCCTGCTGCGCACCGGCCTCAAACCTGACGTGGCGACCGCGGTGGCCTTCGCCGTCACGCTGCTGGCGGCAGGTCTGGTGGCGACCGGCAACACCTGGCTGATGATTGCCGGCGGGCTGACCGTCGTCCTCGGGTCTGCACTCGACGGAGTGGACGGCGAGCTCGCCCGGGTCAGCGCAAGGGCCACCAAGCACGGTGCAGTCTTGGACACCCTTTTGGATCGGTACGCCGATCTGGCCGTCGTCCTGGCGCTCGTCCTCGCGACCGGTCCGACGTCGGCCGCCTGGGTCTGGGGGTTTGCGGCCGGGGTGGGCTGTCTACTCATCTCCTATGTGCACGCGGTCGGACGCGACACCGACGTACGGCTGTTGTTCCGGCGTGAGTTCCGGCTGCTGATCTTCGCGGTGGCGGCGATCGCCGGTGTCCCGCTGTGGGGACTGATCGCGGTAGCGGTGGCAGCCAACGCCGACGCCCTGCGCGGCGTCGTCCTGCTGCTACGCGCTCTACGCAGTGCACCTTGGTGATGCACGCTCGCCCGAGACGATCAGCCACCCAGACTGTTCTGGGCCAAGGCCGAGCGGGGTTCGCGGCCGGGCGGTTGGCTGGGCCGGGGCAGCAGCGGGGTGCGTTTGTTGAGTGATCGGGTCACGGGGCTGTCCGGGGTCACGGTGACCGGCTCACCCGCGTGTTTGAAGGAAATGCTGCAGTCGGCGCCGTCGTGGACCGCGTAGGTGACCTCGAGTTCGGTGATGTCGACCTTCAGCCGGGCGCCACGCCAGCGGATCGAGAAGGCGAGCCGGGACATGCCCTGCGGTAGCGCCGGGTTGAAGCAGAGGCAGCCCCCGATCTCGCGCAGACCGCCGAATCCGGCGACGAGTGCGGTCCACGCGCCGGCGAGCGAGGCCATGTGCAGGCCGTCGCCGGTGTTGTGGTGCAGGTTGCGCATGTCGATCAGCGCCGCCTCGTACGCGTAGTCGTAGGCGAGATCCAGGTGGCCGACCTCGGCCGCCATCACCGCCTGGACGCACGCCGACAAGGACGAGTCGCGCACCGTCAGCCGCTCGTAGTAGTCGAAGTTGCGTGCCTTCTCCTCGGCCGTGAACGCGTCACCGCACCAGTACGTCGCGAGCATCAGGTCGGCCTGCTTGATCACCTGCTTGCGATACAGCTGGAAGTACGGCGCGTGCATCATCAACGGGTACTTGTCCTTGTACGCGTCGAAGTCCCACTCGGCGTACCCGGTGAACCCCTCGGACTGCGGGTGGACACCGAGTTCCTCGTCGTACGGGACATGGACCGCGGCCGCCGCGTCCCGCCAGGACGCCTCCTCCTCGCTGTCGACGCCGAGCTCACGGGCCTTGGCCGGATGCCGCACCGCCACCTCGGCCGCGGACCGCAGGTTCCGGGCGGCCATCAGGTTGGTGAAGACGTTGTCGTCGGCAACCGCGCTGTACTCGTCCGGACCGGTCACTCCCGGAAGGTGCCAGCGACCGTGCCGGTCGTGGTGACCGAGGGACATCCACAGCCGGGCCGTCTCGACCAGCAGTTCGAGCCCGATCTCCTCGAGGAACTCGTCGTCCCCGGTTGCGGTGTGGTACCTCATCACCGCCTCGGCGATGTCCGCGTTGATGTGGAAGGCCGCCGTACCCGCGGGCCAGTAGCCCGAGCACTCCTGGCCCCGGATCGTCCGCCACGGGAACGCGGCACCCCGCAGGCCCAGTACGGCGGCCCGGTCGCGCGCCAGCTCGAGGGTCGAGTGCCGCCAGCGCAGGGCGTCGGCGGCAGCGTGCGGCAGCGTGTAGTTGAGCACCGGCAGGACGAATCCCTCGGTGTCCCAGAACGTGTGGCCGTCGTACCCGGCTCCGGTCAGACCCTTCGACGGAATCGCCCGGCGCTCGGCCCGGGCACCGGCCTGCACCACATGGAACAGCGCGAACCGGACCGCCTGCTGCAGCTCCGGATGGCCGTGCACCTCCACGTCGGCGCCGTCCCAGAAGTCGTCCAGGAACTCGGCCTGCTGCTTGGTCAGCCCGTCCCACCCGGAGAAGCGCGCACTGGCCAGCGCCGCGGCGACCTGGTCCCGGATCGCCGTGTCGGTCCGCAGGCTCGACCAGCCGTAGGCCAGGTACTTCACCACGCGCAGCGACTCCCCCGGCTGCAGCTGGCAGATCACCGTGTGGCGGGCCCAGTTCTCCCGTACGTCGAGGTCCATCGCGTACCGGACCGAGGTGTCGACCTCGTGCGCCATCGCCGCGGCCATCAACTGGCGGCTGCGCGTGGTCCGGTGGATCAGCACGACGCCGTTGTCGCCGCCGTCGTGGCTGACCGGCTTGAGCGGGTTGTCCAGCACCGCCGCGACCCGCGGATCGTCGGACAGCTTCGGCTGGGTCTCGTTCGCGACCAGCTCGGACTGGATCACGAACCGCGTCGGCTGGTCCACCGGCTCGACGATGTACTCGATCGCGGCCACCGCCCGCTGGGTGAGCGACACCATACGGCGGCTGCGGACCCGGACCCGCTTGCCGCCCGGCGACGTCCAGTCCACGTCGCGTTCCAGCAGGCCGGTGCGGAAGTCGAGCGACCGCTCGTGGCGGCTGAGGTAGCCGTAGCGGATGTCGAACGGCGAGTCGTCCACCAGCAGCCGGATCAGCTTGCCGTTGGTGACGTCGACCAGCGTCTGGCCGGACTCGGGATAGCCGTAGCCGGCTTCGGCGTACGGGAGCGGACGTTGCTCGTAGAACGAGTTCAGGTAGGTGCCCGGGATCGCGTACGGCTCGCCTTCGTCGAGGTTGCCGCGCAGGCCGATGTGCCCGTTGGACAGCGCGAACAGCGACTCCGACTGCGCGAGCTTGTCGAGTTGGAGCCGGGTCTCCCGCAACCGCCACGGCTCGATCGGGTGGTGCCCACGGTCGATCATCGGTCGTCCTTCCCCAGTAGTTCGGCCAGATCCCGTACGACGACGTCCGCGCCGTGGGCCCGCAGTTCCTCGGCCTGCCCGACGCGGTCGACACCGACCACGATGCCGAAGGCACCGGCTCGTCCCGCGGCGACCCCGGCCAGCGCGTCCTCGAACACCGCCGCTTCGGCCGGGTCGACCCCGAACCGCTGCGCCGCCCGCAGGAACGTGTCCGGCGCCGGTTTGCCGAGCAAGCCCTCGGCCCGGATCGTCACGCCGTCGACCACTTCCTCGACGTACGGCGCCAGTCCGGTGACCTCGAGTACCTCGCGGGTGTTGGCGCTCGACGACACCACAGCGCGCCGGAGACCGGCCTTCTCGACGGCCTGCAGGTACTGCCTCGAGCCCTCGAACACCTTCACGCCGTCGGTCCGGATCCGGCGCTGGACGGCCTCGTTCTTCCGGTTGCCGAGGCCGTTGACCGTCATCGCGGCCGGTGGGTCGTCCGGACTGCCGTCCGGCAGTGAGATCCCGCGCGACGCCAGGAAGTCCCGGACACCGTCGGCCCGGGGCTTGCCGTCGACGTGTTCGTCGTACTCGTCCCGGGCGTCGAACGGCCGGAACGCGATGCCGTGCTGCTCGGAGTACACCCGGAGGAACTCGTCGAACATCTCCTTCCACGCGGCGGCATGCACCGCCGCGGTGTCGGTCAGCACCCCGTCGAGATCGAACAAGCAGGCCCTGATCCCCGTCGGCAGTCCCAGCATGTCCCCAGAGTAGTCAGAGCCTGGGCGGCAACCCGAACGCAGGGAAGCGCGAACACCCGAATGTCGTGATCTCCGCGATCGCACCGTCGCGGATCCGCAGTACGTCGAGCTTGAACGCCCGGAAGACCGTGTCGCCCGGGCGGCGCAGGTACGTCGCCGCGGCCGGCGACCGGTTCGCCGACGTCGGCACCAGCCGCCAGTCGCCGTCCCGGTCCGGTCCGAACGCCCGGTCGAACAGCGGCAGGCAGGCGTCCAGCCCGGCGAAGGACAGCTGGTCCGGCGGCATCGAGATGCGCAGGTCCTCGGCCGCGATCGCCACGGCCGCCGCGGTGTCACACCGCTCGTGCGCGTCAATGAACCGCTCCAGCAGCTCGCGCTCCTCCGCCGTCGGCCGCGGTGCACTCCAGTCGGTACGGCGAGCAGGCAACCGTTGTTGCATGGTCGCCCTCGCTCGCTGGAGCGCACTGTTCGCCGCGGCCACGCTCGTCTCGAGCAGTGTCGCGGTGTCGTTGGCAGACCAGCCGAGCACATCGCGGGCGATGAGTGCTGCCCGTTGCCGCGGCGGCAACGACTGCAGCGCGACCAGGAAGGCCAGCTCGATCGTCTCCCGGTCCACAGCCGCCGCGTCGGGCTGGTCCGTGGACGGGGCGATCTCGTCGAGCAGCTGGTCCGGGTACGGCTGCAGCCACACCATCTCCCCCGGCGACGCGGCCTGCCTCCGCGCGTGTCGTCGGGCCACGTCAAGGCAGACATTGGTGGCGATCCGGTACAACCACGCGCGGAAGTACGTCCGGCCGTCGTACCCGTCCCGCCCCCGCCAGGCCCGCAGCAGAGTCTCCTGTACGGCGTCCTCCGCGTCGTCGAAGGACGCCAGCATCCGGTAGCAGTGCACGTGCAACTCACGCCGGTACCGTCCGGCGAGGTCGGCGAACGCGGACTCGTCGCCCGCGAACGCCGCCGCCTCGAGCGATGACTCTGTCGATGATTCGAACACAGTTACAGCCGGCCCGGGTTCGTCCTGCCGACCTCCTGGACCGTCCAGCCGTTGCCGTCGGGGTCCTCGAAGCTCAGGAACGTGCTGTAGTCGGCCCGGTCCGGGTGCAGCCCGGGCTGCTTGCCCTCGGCGGTGAAGTGGAACGGCTCGCTCACGTCGACCCCGCGCTCGACCAGCTCCGCCCGGGCCGCCTCGATGTCGGTCACCACCAGGTGCGTGCCCTGGTACGTCCCGGGCTGCGCCGTGGTCACGCCGGTGCCGATGGTGATCGAGCAGGCCGAGCCCGGCGGGGTCAGCTGCACCACCCGGAACGAGTCCCCCGCGCTGTGGTCGACGTCCTCGGTGAACCCGAGTTGCTCGGTGTAGAACTTCTTCGCCCGGTCCACGTCCGACACCGGGACGATGACGAGTTCGAGTTTCCAGTCCATCTGCGGCCTCCCGCGGTTCGGGTCGGTCACAGTCTGACCGACGCTGTCAGACGGTGAAACGACAGCGCCGGCCGGAACTCATCGGTCCAGCGATGAGTTTTTTCAGGACGCCGTACCGAAGATCTCCGCGAACCAGTCGAGCTGGGCGTCCTGCTGGTAGGTCTGGCCGCCCTCGTGCTCGTTGTGGGTGTAGACCTTGATGTCCTTCGCGACCTCGGTGGCGGAGGCGGTGCCGTAGGCGTTGTAGGCGGCGAACACGGTCGACGGCGGGCAGACCGGGTCCATCAGGGCGACCGAGAACAGCGTCGGTGCGGTGGCCAGGCGGCCGAGGTTGACGCCGTCGAAGTAGCTCAGCGTCCGGTACGCCGTCTCGACCTGGTCCCGGAACCCCTTCAGGTAGCGGGTGATCTCGCCGTACGGGTCCTTGTCGGTGATCTGCAGCGCCCTCTCGAAGTGGCACAGGAACGGGACGTCCGGCGCGCACCCGGCCAGCTTGATGCCGGCCAGGCCCGCGAGCCCGGCGGCCGCGATCGAGATGCCGCCGCCCTGGCTGCCACCGGTGACGATGATCCGGTCCGGGTCCACGAACGGCGACGTCCGGGCCGCCTCGAGAGCGCGGACGGCGTCGACGAAGACCCGGCGGTAGTAGTACGTCTCGGGATCGGTGATGCCGGCGGTCATGAACCCGGGCGCGTGGTTCAGGCCGGCGTACGGGCTGTCGTCCGGGGTGCCGCCCGGGTTGCCGGCGCTGTAGCCCTGGCCGCGGGTGTCCATGCAGAAGTGGGCGTACCCGGCCTGCGCCCACAGGTTCGTGGTGTGCGGGAAGCCGCGGCCGCCGGAGTAGCCGAAGTACTGCACCACGGTCGGCAGCGGTCCCGTCGTACCGGCCGGAACGTGCAGCCAGCCCTTGATCGGCGCCCCGCCGAAGCCGGCGAACGTCACGTCGTAGGTGTCGATGACGGCGAGCTTGTTGTCGACCGCGGTGAAGGTGGCGGACAGGTCGTCGGTGCGCGCCTTCTCGACGGAACGGCGCCAGAAGTCGGCAAGGTCGGCGGGCGCGGCCACCTCGGGCCGGTAATCCCGCAGCTTGTCGAGCGAAAGGTCGAACATGGCCATGAGCAACAAACTTAAGCCAGGTACCCCGCCCCCGCCCCGCCAATGTCCGATGCTGGACACATGACGCCGTTGCCCAACATCGTCTTCGTCATGTCCGACGACCACGCCGCGCACGCGATCTCGGCGTACGGGAGCAGGGTCAACCGGACACCGCACCTGGACCGGCTGGCCGCCCAGGGTGTCCGGATGGATGCGACGTACTGCACGAACTCCATCTGCTCGCCCTCGCGCGCGTCGATCCTCACCGGCACCTACAGCCACGTCAACGGGGTCGCGTCGATCTTCACCGAGATCGACTACCGGGTGCCGACGTTCGCCGAGGTACTGCACGACGCCGGCTACCAGACCGCGTTGTTCGGCAAGTGGCACCTCGGCGAACGGCCGGAAGCGGCGCCGCGGCGCTTCGACGCGTGGAAGGTCTTCCCCGGTCAGGGTGAGTACGTCGACCCGGTGATGATCGGGCCGGACGGGACCGAGACCGTTCCCGGGTACGCCACCGACATCGTCACCGACCAGAGCATCGACTGGATCCGGGACCGCGACCCCAGCCGGCCGTTCCTGCTGCTGGTCCATCACAAGGCGCCGCATCGGCCCTGGGTGCCGGACGAGAAGCACAAGGAGCTGTACCCGATCGGTTCCATCCCTGAGCCGAGCACGCTCCTCGACGACCACAGCACCCGCAGCCGGGCCGTGCGTGGTGTCCGGATGTCGGTCGCGGACGACCTCGGCTCCGACGAACTCGGGGAGGAACTGCCCGACGACCTCCGTGGACCGGAGAACCGGGTCGAACGGATGCGGTGGAAGTACCAGCGCTACCTGCGCGACTACCTGCAGTGCGTGCAGTCGATCGACGACAACGTCGGCCGGTTGCTCGACGTCCTCGACGAGGAAGGCCTGACCGAGTCGACCGTGGTCGTCTACACCTCAGACCAGGGCTTCTTCCTCGGCGACCACGGGTGGTTCGACAAGCGGCTGATGTTCGACGAGTCCCTGCAGATGCCGATGCTGATCCGCTGGCCGGTGCACGTCCCGGCCGGGGGCACGTGCGACGCGATGATCACCAACGTCGACTTCGCCGCCACGTTCCTGGACATGGCCGGGCTCGATCCCGCTCAGGCGCTGCCCACGTCACAGGGCCGCAGCTTCCTGCCGTTGCTGCGAGGTGAGACCGTGGACGACTGGCCGGACGCCGTCTACTACCGCTACTGGGAACACGACGACCCGATCCACCACGCGCCGGCGCACTACGGCGTACGGACGAAGGAGTTCAAGCTCATCCACTACTACGGTGCAGGCCTCGGCGTCCCCGGCTCCTCGGACCGGTTGTTCGAAGCGGAGTGGGAGCTGTACGACCTACGCACCGACCCGGAGGAACTCGTCAACGTCGCCGACGACCCGTCGTACGCCGCCATCCGGGCATCCCTCAGCCAACGGCTCGCCGACCTCCAACGCCAGTACGCCGACCAGCCGTACGAAGGTCCGGCCACCCCACACCCCCACTGGTCCTGGGCCGACGAGAAGTCCTTGCAGGCAGCAACCGCCTACACCAGGACCCTCCGGTCAGACGCCTGAGGGGAATCCAGGTCGGGCGAGGTCAGTGCCGGCGCGTCTTTCGCCTCAGCTCGCCGGCCGACACCGCCATCCAGTAGCGCCAGACCGCGACCACGGCGACCAGTGCGGCAACCCAGTAGAGAGCGTCCACGATTCCTCCCGATGCTCAGTGGAGTGTCGCGGTCAACCGTCGAACTCCGCCGGATTCCTCCGCCTGTACCCACTCGGCAAACCCCACTGACCGGTCTGAGATCGTGGGGCCATGGCCATCGAGGTTCGTCCGGCGTCGGTCTTCGAGGATGTTCGCGCCGTACTCGGCCCGAAGTCGCCGGACGCCAACGTCTGCTGGTGTCTGAGCTACCGGATCCCGTCCAAGCTCAACAACGAGCTTCGGGGTCCGGCCCGCGGTGAGTACGTCGCCGAGTTGTGCCGCGCGGACGTCGCTCCCGGGGTGCTCGCCTACGACGGGGATGAGCCGGTCGGCTGGGCCGCGGTCGCGCCCCGCTCCGAGACGTCGTTCGCGCGGAACCGCAAGATCCCGCACGTCGACGACCTGCCGGTCTGGTCACTGTGGTGTGTCCGGGTCCGTCCCGGTCACCGGAAGCAGGGGATCTCGCACGCGCTGATCGCCGGCGCCGTCGAGTTCGCCCGCGACCACGGTGCACCGGCCGTCGAGGCGTACCCGTTGGACAACGGCGACGCCAAGGTGGACCTGACGATGGCGTACGCCGGGATCCGCAAGAACTTCGAGCGGGCCGGCTTCACCAAGGTCGCCGACACCACGTCGGTCCTGGCCGGCCACCCCCGCATCCTGATGCGCCTCGACCTCCGCTGACCAGAGCCGACGTCACACCTGCTTGGAGCCGGTGAGGGCGAGAACCGCGTCGAGGAGCGCGGAGGTCAGGGCGGGAAGTTGGTCGGGGTGTTCGGACAGCAGGAACAACCAGGCGAAGACCGGGCCGACGAGCAGGGCGTTGAGGACTGCCGGGTCGGGCCGTGTGGCGAGTTCGCCGCGTGCGGCCGCGCGGTCCAGGATCTCGGTGAGTGTCCGGCGCTGGGCGACGAGGTACTTCGCGTCGAACCGGTCAAGGAGTGCTGGGTCGGCGTGGACGTCGGCCAGCAGGCCGGGAACCGCCCCCGGCGGCGGAGCGACCATGCTGTCGGCGATCTCGCTGAGCACGGCGGCCAGGTCGGCGCGGAGCGACCCGCGGTCGGGCGCCACCGCGAGGAACTGGCCCGGCACGAGCACCTCGAAGATCATTTCCTGCTTGCTCGCGTGGCGCCGGTAGATCGCCGCCTTGCCCACGCCGGCACGTGCAGCCACCTCGTCCGTCGTGAGGCGGGCGTACCCCACTTCGGCCAGCAGGTCTCGTACGGCGGAGGCGATGGCGTCGTCGACGCGGCTGTCGCGGGGACGTCCCCCGGGGTTCCGGTCTTGCGTTCGAGCTGGCATAAGGGCATCATACGGAACCGTAGGTATCGGAACCCACAGTTCCGCAAAGCCCACCGGCAGCGCGCCACAGATGGGAGTGAGTGACCGATGCGGATCCCGAAGTCCGCTCACACCGCACAGCCGTGGCGGATCCACGAGTTCACCCGTGACTTCCGGATCGAGGACGTGTGGTCCTTTCGCGCCCCCGGCGCCGGTCCCGACGACTTCCGCGTGATGCTCGACGCGCTGAAGGCGGCCTATGACACCCGGAAGGAGCCTGTAGCCGTCCGCTTCTTGTTCGCCGTGCGCTGGATGCT
Source organism: Kribbella swartbergensis (assembly GCF_054784135.1). Classification (NCBI taxonomy): domain Bacteria; kingdom Bacillati; phylum Actinomycetota; class Actinomycetes; order Propionibacteriales; family Kribbellaceae; genus Kribbella; species Kribbella swartbergensis. The sequence goes on along the minus strand of NZ_BAAGPM010000017.1, from coordinate 162,975 downwards.
CGGTGGCCTGCTCGGCTGGGACTCGCCCGAGGCCGGCCTGGGCGGGCGGGTTGACTCGCTGCGCGACCGCCTCCCCCGCGACCTCGCAGAGACCGCCCGCGACGCCACCACCCCCTGCACCGACCCGTTCACCGAGGTGTACCTGCTCGACAACGAAGCAGCCCGCGAACTGGCCAACAAGACCGTCCACGACATCATGCACCTGGGCTGGGTGCCGACCGGCGACGGCGAATACGAACTCCGCATGGCGGCCCTGGTCAAAGCCAACGGCCTGTTCGGCCGGCTCTACATGGCCTTCATCGCGCCCTTCCGCTACCTGATCATCTACCCGGCACTCACCCGCCAATGGGAGCGCGCCTGGCGAGACCGCGCCCGCTTACTCGCCCCATGACGACCGAGCGGCGGGCCGTACGACGGGTCAGGGTTGGGAGTCGATCCACTCCTCGAACGTCGGTCCTGCGAGCCTGGCATGCGGGCTTGGCAGGAACGCACCCTTGGCAGCAAGCTCGGCATCGGGCATGCCCGAGCCGTCGATGCCGACGACCTTGATGCCTCGGCGGGCGCCGAGGAGTGCTGCTGCCGTCGCCAAGGTCTCCTGCCGGGGTCCGGCGATCTCGGGGATCGGCGTTCCTGGAGCGGGCTCGCCGGGGTCTAGGGCCAGGTCGACCAGTTCCTCGGCCACGGTGCGGCAGGCCACGAGCTGGGTGGGCAGGGCCGGGATGTAGGCGACGTCGCCCTGCTGCCAGTCCAGAAGCTGACCGACGAACTCGTGGAACTGCGCTGCCCGCAGAACGCGTACGGCGAGCGGCCCGGACAGGAGCAGCTCCTCGTGCACCTTCTTGGCGGCGAGGAAACCGGCGGTGGCATTGTCGACGCCGATGATGGATGCCACGGTGATCCGGGCGACTCCCGCCTTCTCGCCCGCCTCCTGCAGATTGCGGGCCGACGTACGGAAGAACTCCGTCGCCGCCTCCTGCTCGGAACCGTGCCACGAGGCGACGTCGATGACCACATCCACTCCGGTGAGGGCGTTGGCCAGACCCTCACCGGTGATGATGTCCACGCCGGTGGCTCGTGACATCGGCACGACCTGGTGCCCGCGTTCGGTGAGGACGTCGACGACGTGGCGTCCCAGCCGCCCGGTCGCGCCCGCCACCGCGAACTTCGTGCTGCTCACGCTGTGTGCCCTTCTCGCTCGCTGTAGTTCTGACCGGGGGGCATGCCGGGGATCGGCTTCGCGATGAGAGCCGCGGGGGTGAAGAAGCCGATGTGGGCGATCGCCATGACGAGCGACCACATCGCCTTGTCGTCGTAGTACGCGGAAGCCTTGGCGTACAACTCGTCGGAGACTCGCTCCCCTGACGGGTTCGGGGTGAGGACAGCCTCCACCAACTCCAGCGCGACCCGTTCGGCGTCGGTGAAGCAGGTGGCGTCGGGCCAGGTGGCCACGGCGGTGATCCGCTCCTCCGACTCCCCGAGCCTGCGGAGGTTGCCGGTTTCCCGAATGGTGAAGTACGTGCTGCCGAGGATCTGCCCGGCGCGCAGCTGCAGCAGGCCGGTGGTGGTCGGCGGAATCGGGCTGTTCTCCAGAGCCTTGTGCAGGCCTGCGGCGACCTCCGCCAGTTCGGGGAGGAACGGGAGAGGGTTGGGCATGCGCGACCGGAGGTTGGTCGTCGGGGGTATGGACATGCTCGGACTTCCTTACTCGTGGTGTGTGCCAGTACGAGCAAGAGATCCCGGCGTCCCGCTCGGTGTGACAGCGCGACCTCTGTGACGTAGCCCACTGATCGGCGGCGTCACAAGGCGGCTCGGGCCGGGATCGTATGGACAAGGCACGGTCGCGAACGAACAGGCAGGAACCAGCGATGACCGAACGAACTGAGCAACCGACGGCCACAGCGCGCGGCATGGACGCGGCCACTGAGGCGTTCGTTGCCCACCGCAACCTGCTGTTCACCCTCGCCTACGAGATCCTCGGCTCCGCCACCGACACCGAGGACATCCTGCAGGAGACCTGGCTGCTGTGGACGGGCGTCGACCTCGACACGGTGCTGGACCGGCGTGCGTACCTGATCCGGATCGCCACCAGGCAGGCGCTGAAACGACTGCGCACACTGGACCGGCGCAAGGAGACCTACGTCGGGCCGTGGCTGCCCGAGCCGTTGCTGACCGCGCCTGATGTGGCCGAGGATGTCGAACTGGCCGACAGCGTTTCGATGGCGATGCTGCTGGTGCTCGAGACGCTCGGGCCGACCGAGCGGGCGGTGTTCGTACTGCGCGAGGTGTTCGAGCTGGAGTACGACGAGATCGCCCAAGCCGTCGACAAGACCCAGGCCGCGGTGCGCCAGATCGCCCACCGGGCCCGGGCCCACGTCGCCGCGCGCCGGCCACGCGGCACCGGATCTGCTGCCGAGCACCGCGCCGCACTCCAGGCTTTCCAGCGGGCGGTCGAAACCGGCGAACTGCAGAGCCTGCTCGACATCCTCGCGCCGGACGTCGTTGCGCTGAGCGACGGCGGCGGTGTCAAGCACGCCCTGCTACGCCCCGTTGTGGGAGCTGACAACGTCGCTCGATTGCTGGCCCTCGGCTGGTGGAAGCGGGACGCAGAAAGGTCTGTGGAGCTGGTGCAGATCAATGGCGGCCCAGGGCTACTCGTCCGCATCAACGGCGAGATCGACGGCGTGGTGGCAGCCCGGGTGGAGAACGGCTACGTCACCGGCGCCTACCACGTACGCAACCCCGAAAAGCTGTCGCACATGGACCAGCAGACCTCCATAACCCGCTGAAAGCCGACCCATAGTTCCGAAGGTTGCGAGTGAGTTGAACACTCGTTTAGTCTTTGAACGTGTGTTCAACCCGGGTCCCTGATGCCCACCCACCGACCGGTGGGGCTGCGACGGCTGCGCGGATCCGGGATGCGGCTCTGGTGCGGTTCGGGCGGGACGGGTTCGCGGCCGGGCTGCGGGCCGTGGCGGCGGACGCGGGAGTGACCGCGGGCCTCGTCGTGCACCATTTCGGGTCGAAGGACGGGCTCCGCCAGGCGTGTGATGCGCATGTGCTCGACTTCATCCGCTCGGAGAAGATGAAGGCCACCACAGGCAGCATGAGCGGCATCGTTCAGCTCGCCCAGGTCGAGGAGTACGCGCCGTACGCCCTCTACGCGTTGCGCAGCGTCCAGGCCGGTGGCGAGCTGGGTACGGCGTTCGTCGACCACATGTGCAAGGACGCCGAGCAGTACCTCGAGGCCGGCGTCCAGGCCGGCATGATCAAGCCGAGCCGCGACCCGGCCGGCCGGGCCCGCTATCTCACCTACCAGGGCATGGGCTCGCTCCTGCTGTGGATGTCACTCCACCAGGGCTCGCTGGAGCTGGACGACTTCCGCGCCGAGTTGCGCCGCCTGTCGGACGAGATCACCCTTCCCGCGCTCGAGCTTTTCACCGACGGCCTCTTCACGTCCCGCTCCATGCTCGACGAGTACCTGATGTATGTCCCCGATCCGCCGGCCGGTCCAGCGCAGCCGTAGTACGGGGAGACGACGTCCTCGACCGACGTCCTCACGACGACATCACGCCGGGACATCCCGGAAAACTCTCTTGAGAGGTACAGCGATGACTGCTGCCCTGGAGATCTCGCAACTGCACAAGTCCTTCGGCCAGGTGAAGGCACTCGACGGTCTCGACCTGATCGTCCCGACCGGCCAGGTGGCCGGATTCCTCGGCCCGAACGGAGCCGGCAAGTCCACCACGATCAGGATCCTGCTCGGTCTGCTCCGGGCCGACGACGGCGACATCGCGGTCCTCGGCCGCCACCCCTGGACCGACGCCGTCGCGCTGCACCGGCGGCTCGCCTACGTCCCGGGTGACGTGAGCCTGTGGCCCAACCTGACCGGCGGCGAGGCGATCGACCTGCTGTCCCGCTTGCGTGGCGGCGCGGACAAGACCCGCAAGGCCGAACTGCTCGAACGGTTCGAGCTGGACCCGACCAAGAAGGGACGCACCTACAGCAAGGGCAACCGCCAGAAGGTCGCTCTCGTCGCCGCCCTGGCCGCCGACGTCGAGCTGCTCGTGCTCGACGAGCCCACCTCGGGCCTCGACCCGTTGATGGAAACGGTCTTCCAGGATTGCATCGCCGAGGCCAAGGCGGCCGGGCGTTCGGTCCTGCTGTCCAGCCACATCCTCGCCGAGGTGGAGAAGCTGTGTGACACCGTCACCATCATCCGCAACGGCCGTGCGGTCCAATCCGGCACCCTGGCCGAACTGCGGCACCTGACCCGGACGACGATCACCGCCACCATCGACCGCCACCCCACCGAGTTGGCGACCGTCGAAGGCATCCACGACCTGCGGTACGACAACCGCCAGGTCGTCTTCGACGTCGACGCCGACCACCTGCCGGCCGTCATCCAGTCCCTCGGGCAGCTCGGCGTACGCAGTCTGCACAGCGCTCCCCCGTCACTGGAGCAACTCTTCCTGCGCCAGTACGGCGACGAACTCGCCGGAGCGCAGGCATGAGCAACCGCGAGAGCTTCACCGCCACCGGCACCCTGGTCCGCTTCGCACTCCGCCGCGACCGAGTGAAACTGCCGATCTGGATCGGCGGGATCGGACTCGGCATGCTGTACGCCGTCAGCGCGTTGCCGGCCGTGTACGGCACCCCGGAGGAACGGCAGGTTCGGGCCGAGCTGATGGACTCCCCCGCCGCCACGATGATGTCCGGACCCGGCTACGGCCTGGACAACTACACACTCGGCGCCATGATCACCAACGAGATGGTGCTCTACCTGGCCATCCCCGCCGCGATGATGAGCATCTTCCTGATCACTCGCCACACCCGGGCCGAGGAGGAAACCGGCCGCGCCGAACTCGTCCGCTCGGCGGTCGTCGGCCGGCACGCGGCCGCCACCGCCGCGCTCGTCGTCGCCGTGATCGCCAACCTCGGCGTCGCGCTGCTCACCGCCCTCGCGATGCTCAGCGGCGACCTCGCCGTTGCCGACTCGTTCGCCGTCGGCGCAGGTATCGGCCTCACCGGTCTGGCCTTCGCAGGCGTCGCCACGGTTACCACTCAGCTCACCGAACACTCCCGCGCAGCGTCGAGTCTGGCGATGGCGTCGGTCGGCGCCGCGTTCCTGCTGCGCGCGATCGGCGACGTCTCCCAGCCCGGCGGCAACGTCCTGTCGTGGTTGTCACCGCTCGCCTGGACCCAACAGGCCCGACCTTTCGTCGACCTGCGCTGGTGGCCGTTGCTGCTCTCGATCGCGGTCCTCCTCGTCGCGGTCGCGGTGGGCTACGCCCTGTCGGTACGACGGGACGTCGGTGCCGGACTCGTACCACCGAGGCTGGGCAGGGCCGACGCCGTACCCTCACTCTCCACACCCTTCCGCCTGGCCGTCCGCCAGCAGCGCGCCAGTCTGATCGGTTGGGCGGCCGGCCTGTTCGTCTTCGCCGTACCGACCGGATCGCTCAGCGACTCCGTCACCGATGCGGTCGCCGACAACCCACGGATGGGCGAGATCTTCACCGCCAACGGCCAGGACCCCCTCGACGCGTTCTACGCCACCATGGCGTTGTTCTTCGCCCTCCTGGTCAGCGCCTTCGCAGTTACCTCGGTCCTCCGGCTGCGGTCCGAGGAACGCACCGGACACACCGAAGCAACACTTGCCACATCGGTCAGCCGGTCGCGCTGGTACTTCGCCTGGCTCGGCTATTCCGTCCTCGCCTCCGCCGGACTGCTCGCCGTCAGCGGACTCGGTGTCGGAATCGGAGCCGCGACCGGAGACGCCGGTCCCGGCACGGTTGCCGAGGTGACGATCGGCACGTTGGGCTTCCTGCCCGCCGTCACCGTCGTAGCTGTGTTGGCGGCGGCCCTCTTCGGCCTTCGTCCGGCGTTCTCGTCGCTCGCGTGGCTCGTCGTCGCCTATGCCGTCCTCTTCGGCATGTTCGGCGCCCTCCTGAACGTCCCCGGCTGGATCGTCGACCTGTCACCCTTCGCCCACACCACCGCGATGCCCCTCGCGGAGCTCCCGGTTGCGCCGCTCGTCGTACTCGCGGCGTTGGCGTTCGTCCTCGCGCTCGCCGGAAATACCGCCTTCCGCCACCGCGACATCGAATCCACCTGAGCCCTCCCCACCGCCGTCGCCCGACTCCATCGACGAGCCGGGCGACGGCGCGGTAGGCGCGGGTGTAGTTCATCGGCATACCATGCGGTATGGTATGGTCTAATGCGCCGTCGAACGGAGGACGTGGGGATGAAACTGGTGAGATGTTCCGGCTTCTGGACGGTGCTGCTCGCGCTGATCCACGTCCTGACGACCTCCTTCTTCTACGGCGACTCGGTGCGGAGCATCCTGGCCGGAGGCGTGCTCGGAGCCGTCGACGAGGATCCGGGGCTTGCCACGCTTCGCGGCGCCGCATTCTGGTATCTCACGTCCGGGCTGTTCCTCGGACTCGTCGGATCGATGGTCCTGGCGGCCGAGCGGCGCGGCGACGGCGCACCCCGCGGCTTCGCCTGGGTCATGCTCGTGGCCGGCGCATGGGGCGTCCTGCTCAGCCCGGTCTCAGGCTTCTGGCTCTTCTTCCCAATCGCCTGGCTCGCCCGCCGCACCTCCACCCACCGGCACGCACGCACCCCCACCTGACACCGACGCCGGGCTCTCGAGCGAAGCTGTTGCCCTTCACAACCGTTCTCTGCGGCTCCGGTCATCTGGCCGAGAACCTGCTCCACGACACCGCGCCGAAGGCGCACCCACTGGGCAAGCTGCCGCGGCGGCAACAGCCGACCTGGTGCTGCCGCCGGTCGGCCTGACGCCGCCGAACTCCAGCGACGGCGCAGGCAGGTGCGCTCTGCCGAAAGGCCGATGGACCAGCGTCGTAGTCATCCCGGGAAAGGCCTGCCGTCGTGGCCAGGATGCTGCCTAGCTAGGTGCCGTCGGCAACGACGAGTCGGGCCATCCGGCCCGGTTCGTCCGCCGGCGCGATCAGGGGACACGAAATGCCAGGAGGTTCATACATCAGGTCGCCGGGGCTGATTGCCCGAGGTGTGTGGATAGGGCTAGCGCGCACGTGTGATGTGGTGTCGGAACCAACTGGTCAGACCGGCGTCCACCTCGCGGGCCAATGGCAGTTGGGGTGCGGGTTCGATGCCGGGCTCCTCGGCCAGCGGATGCGCCAGCCCGGGGATCGACAGTAGCTCGGACTGTTTCCCCAGGGCGTCGACGAGGTGGACCGCATCGGCACGCAGCGCCGGGTGATCGAGCTCGCCGCTGACGACCAGCAGCGGCGCGCGACCGGCGATGACGTCCGCCTTGGCGGTGAAGTCGAGGCTGTCGACCGCCTTCTCGGACTCAGCGTCATACCGGTAGTCGACCGGGAAGAGGTCGACGACTGACCGCATCCGGATGGCGGCGTTCACGACGGCGCCGGCGAACACCGGGATCTCGGTGTCGGCCAGTATCCGCAGCGCCACGGCGCCGCCCAGCGACCCGCCGAGCACACCGATCGGGCCGTCGTCGACCGGCAGTTGCGCACGGATCGACGCCAGTGCTGCGGGGAACTCTTCGGACGCCTGCTGGACGAACGGGTAGAGATAGGACATCAGAGGGTCCTCGCGCATCAGCTCCACGATGGCGTCCGTGCTGCCGTTGACCATGCGCGCCCCGCACATCGGCATGCCGAGGTGGACCCGCCACGCGGGCACGTCGTTCATCGGCAACGCGGCGGCGAACGCCGCGTCCGACCTCGGCGCGTCCAGCATGTGCCAGGTGACGATCAGCGGCGCCGGGCCGTCCCCGGCCGGCGGAAGAGCGGTGAACGGCACGCCGGCGGCTGTTCCGGCAACTGGTGAAGGCATGCCGCAACGATATTTCCACGAGCGTGGACCGGAAGGCGGTTATGCCACCGGCAGAACACGCATCCCGAACGCGATCCCGGTCGTCGCGGACTTGGCCGGCACCTGCGCGCTCGGTGGGATCGACGACTTGTCCGCCTGATATTCAGAAACCATGACCACCATTCGAAGAGAGTCGAATCGCTCGCCGGTTGTCCGGAACCCCGGCCATGCATGCGCAGGTGGTCATGCCTCCCTGAGCCAAGCCGAGCGGCGACGGCGATCGGTCCTCCAAGCCATACCGCACATCAGCTCGACATCAACACGTTCTATCTCAGGGGACCGGGTTGGATTCGCTGGTACGCCATCCGGCTGGTCCTGTTCGCGATCGGCAGGGGAATAGGCGGCATGATCTGGCCGTTCGACGACGACTCGGTGTGGAACCACTGGCTCCCGGAGAGCTTGATCGGCAACGTCTACATTTGGTCGTGCCTCATCGCCACAGGGCTCTACGCGGCCCACGACTGGGGAGCACGGCGACAGCAGCACTAGCGTGTGACGGGCCGGCTATTGCTCGGGCATCACGCGCCGTGCCAACGCGGTGAGAGCCGTGGTGACGTCGGCAGCAGACAATCCGCGGACGTTCCGCACATGGTCGTAGAGGTCAGGGGCCAGCGGCGCGAGCAACATGTCGGGCAGTACGTCGCCGCCGGCGAGCCCGGCGGCGTCGAGCAAGGTTGCGATGTGAAGGCGCCAGAAACCATAGGCGCCGGTTGCATATCGGCGGGCTCCAGTCTCGGCCCCGAGCGTCAGCGGGAGGTGCTGTTCGAGAAGCTCGACCATCTCCTCATAGAAGGCCACCAATCGCTCCCGCGGGGGCGCCCCAGGACCCAGTGGAGGCGCCCCACGCAGGATCTGCTCTTGCACTTGACGCTCATGATGATCGAGTAGCGCCGTGGCAATCGCGGCTGTACTCGGGTAGCGCCGGTAGAGGGTCGCCCGTCCGACGCCGGCACGACGAGCAATGTCGTCCATGGTTACCGACCGCGGGTCGCCCTCTGCGAACAGAGCCTCCGCAGCCTCGAGCACTTTCTGACGGTTCCGAGCGGCGTCCGCACGTTCATTGACGTCGGCGTTCGCGGGCGCGCCGCTCAGCAGATCCCGTCTCGGCTCCATGCTGCCATCATCCTGCCGGCGTGGTGACGCGCGCGAGCACCACACCACCCAGGATGAGACTCAACGCCGCCAGTCTGGCCAGGCTGACCGGATCCTTGTGCACGAAGATCCCGAGCGTAATGGCGCCGACGGCACCGATACCGGTGAAGACGGCGTACGCCGTTCCGACCGGCACGGTCTGCATCGCACGCGACAGCAGGTACACCGAGGTGGCGCCGAGGACGATGCACACCAGGGTCGGGAGCGGTTTGGTGAAGTTCTCGGTCGGTTTGATGGTCTGAGACCAGACGATCTCGACCAGACCGGCCACAATCAGGATGACCCAGCCCATCAGTTCCCCCGGATGGCCGCCAGCTTGCGAGCCAGTTCCCGGGCAGCGTCGTATGCCTCGGACAACGATCGCTCGTGGGCATCCAGACGGTCGGCGAGCAACGGATCCACCGTCGCGTTGGCGTATTCGCTGTGGACGAAGTGGATGTCGGTGACCCCGAAATGGCCGTCGAAGAAGGCACGGAGGTAGCTCTCCTGATGGTCCATCCCCGCGCGTGGTGCGCCTGCGGCGTAGCTGCCGCCCCGCGACGAGGCAACGACCACCGTCAGATCCAGGCGTGCCCTGGGAAAGGTGACCTGATCGATCCACGCCTTCAGACTGGCCGGGACGGAGTAGTTGTACATCGGAACGCCCAAGAGCAGGACGTCGGCGCTCACGAGTTCCCCGAGCAGAGGCTCGACGATCGCCCAGGCCGCCCGCTGGCCCGGGGTCCGCGCCGTCTCGTGGAGTCTGGCCGGATCGGTGATGCCGTGCTCCTGGGCGTAGGCGCACAGCTCGGTCCACTCGGCGGTGATCTGCGGCACCGGGTCCATTGCCAGATCCCGGTACGAGAATCGTCCGTCGGGCACGGCCAGCCGCCACTCGTCGGCAAAGGCGGCTGCGACGCGACGTGAGTACGACTCCGGCCGGGCGCTGGAGTCGATGTGCAACAGGTGGCTCATCTGGTTCGCTCCTGAAGAGGTGGGGTAACGTGTCGAGCATAACCGGACAGCGTGTCCAGTTATTCCCAACGGGTCCACCCTCCTTCTCGGCGGCGGCAGATGCAAAGGCACCGATCCCCCGCCGGAGACTTGACAAGACCCTCGATCGTCAGGAGTAAATAGCCCTTATGCAAATGACAGATGGAGTGGCGGCCGCCGAAGTCCTTGCCGGTCTGATGGTGTCCGACGGGCCGCGGCCCGAGTTCGAGAAGGCCTTCCAGCCGTTCGCGCCGCTGATCGGCAGCTGGGACCTCGACGTCAGCTGGTACGACGAGGACGGCAACGTCACCCGGCAGACGAAGGGCGAGTGGCACTTCGCCTGGGCCCTCGACGGCCGCGCGGTCGCCGACATCTGGATCACCCCGAGCCGGGCCGCCCGTCCCACCGACGGCGACGGCGAATGGGGTCTCACCGTCCGCATCCACGACCCGGAACTGCAGGCCTTCCGCTCCACCTGGATGGGCCCGAAGAACGCCTTCGTGATGACGTTCATCGGTCACCCGGGCGACAACTCGATCACCCTCGACTCCCGCGAACCGCTCGCCGCCAAGACCCGCTGGATCTTCACCGACATCAGCGAGACCGGCTTCCACTGGCGCAACGAGGACGAAGACGCCGACGGCAACATCTTCGTCCGCCAACGCTTCATCGCCACCCGCCCCGCTCAGCCGTAGACGTTCGTCGGGAACCACAGCTGACGCCGGTTGTGGTTCACGACAGCCGTTTGTGCAGCATGCGGTCCAGTAGATCGAGGGTGCTCACCACGTCCAGCTCGGTGGTTCGAGGGTGAGTCATGCATAGCCGCAGGACCGGACCATCTCCCCAGTCGGTCGTCAGCACCAAGGCGTAGCCGTCGTTCAGCATCTCCTCGGCAAGGTCACGCACGATCTCGTCGACCTCCGAGCGTTTGCGTTCCGGGAGCGACGGGCGGAAGGTGACGATGCCCAGCTGCGCCGGCGTGACGACGGTCCACTGGGTGCGGTTCCTGAGCAACGACTCGGCGTACTCGGCCATCTTGACTCCGTGGTCGACGGCCGCACGCATCGCGTCCAGGCCGAACACCTGGATCGTCATCCAGAGTTTGAGAGCCCGGAAGCTGCGCGTCAGCTGCGGGCCGTAGTCATAGAAGTTCACCGGGTCCGCCGCGAGCGTCTCGGTCAGGTAGCCGGCATGCAACGAGTACGCCGCTCGGAGCGCCTCGGCATCGCGCACGAGCAGGCATCCTGCCTCATACGGCTGGAACCACCACTTGTGCGGGTCGATCGCGATCGAGTCCGCTCGAGGGAGCCCGGCGAGCAGTTTCCGGCCGTCGTCGACGAGGACAGCCGCGCCGCCGTACGCCGCATCGACGTGCAACCACAGATCGCTTTCGGCGCAGATGTCCGCAAGCTCGGTCAGCGGATCGACTGCACCGGTACTCGTGGTGCCCGCCGTCGCGATGACGCAGAACGGCACCGCACCGCGGGCGAGGTCGGTGCCCACTGCTTGTCTGAGATGGTCCAGATCCATGACGAGGTCGGCGTTGACCGGGATGCGGTGGAGTTGACCGGTGCCGAAGCCGATGTATTCGAGGCCGCGAACGACGGACGCATGCGTCTGGTCGCTGACGTAGATGACAGCGTCCGCCGACGGGCCACCGAAGCGGCGGTGACGTGCCGCGTGGACGGCGATCAGGGATGCCGACGTACCACCGTTGGTCAGAAGACCGCCGCCCGTGTCCGGCAAGCCCAAGAGCTCGCGGAGCCACGCCAGGACCACGAGCTCCACCTCGGCCGCGCCGGCACCGACCAGCCAGTGGCCGGCGAAGACGTTGGCACCGGCCGCGATGAAATCAGCGACCGCCGCGACGAAGTTCCCCGGTCCCGGAACGTACGCGAAGAATCTCGGATGATCGGTCGCCGCACAGGCCGGCAAGACGTCGGCGGCGACCCGGGCGAGTACGTCCAACGGGTCCTGAGGTCCGGTCGGAACCGGCTCCATCAGCCTCTGCTCGAGCTCACCGCGCGACCATCGTGCCGCCACGCGCTGATCGCCGAGATCGACCAACCGCCGGCTGATCAGCTCGATCGCCGCGGTGCCCAGCTGCTGCATCTCGGCGAGGCTCAGGGTCATCAAGGATTCGTCCTCCATGAGGTGAGCCTGGCAAGACTCGGACGCCTCCGTCTTGGACGATAGTGACCTCAGCTGCGGACATAACGACCCGGCGATACGCCGACCAGTCGAGCGAAGTACCGCGTCAGGTGAGCCTGGTCGTAGAAGCCCGCACGCTGGGCAGCCTGAACGGAATCAATCCCACTGTCCAGCAGCTGGCGAGCGAAGTCGACCCGCCGCGACACCACATACGAGTACGGCGGAATCCCCAACTCCCGCCGGAAGCGGCGGATCAGGGTTGCCGGTGCAACACCGAGCCGCTCGGCGACGGTCTTCACGTTGACAGGTTGGAGAAACTCTTCATCCAGGATCCGCCGGGCCGCCCTGGTCAACGTCGACAGGCGGATCGGGTCGGCCCGGCTGCCGCTGCCGGAAAACACGTCTGCGATGGCATTGACCATCAGTTCGCGTCTGTCCTCTGCACCAGCGGACGTCGCAGCGGACAGCAGACCGCCGACAGAGGCCGCCGGACCCAACGTTCGGAGGTCGGGTGTGTCCTCGCGACCGATGACCTCGGCAATCAGTCGAGGAGCCACCGAGATGGCCGCATAGCTGAGACCCGACTGCCGGTCGGCGATGCCTTCATGGACTTCTCCAGGTGGCAGAACCGTTGCCAGACCGTTCCCTACGTCGAAAGAGGTCGTGGCCGTCCGCAACTGGACCGATCCCGTCCAGACGATTCCGAACGACCACGTGCTGTGGGCGTGCGGCGGAAAACGGTGGGCCGGTGTCAGTCTCAGACGGTGAGCGGTCACGCCTGAGTCGCCATCCTCCTCCTGACCCAAAGTCCCCGCCATGGTGAAAGCTTGCCTCAATCAGCCCTCGACCTGGTACACGAGAGGCCGCTCCCGTTGAGGTCAGAGGAAGTCGAGGAGGCTTTGGACGAGGTCGTCAGGCGCTTGCTCGGCGACGTGGTGGCCGGACTTGATGCCGTGGCCGTCGACCTGCCGGCACCACGGTTGCCAGACTGCGACGACGTCGCCGTAGATCTGCTCCATGTCGTCTTCGGTCGACCACAACACACGCGTCGGGCACTCGATCCTGCGCCCGGCGGCCCGGTCGGCCTCGTCGTTGCGTCGGTCGATGCCCAAGCCGGCGCGGTAGTCCTCCAGCATCCCGTGCACGGTGGCGGGGTCGCGGATCGCGGCGAGGAAGTCGGCGTGGTTCTCTGGTCCCAGCTTCTGCGGTGCGTTCGTGGTCCAGGCGCCGTACCAGGTCTCCGGATCGGCGCAGATGACCCGCTCGGCCGGCTTCTCGGACTGCGCGAAGAACCACCAGTGCCACCACGCCGCCGCGAACTCGGCGCGACACCGCTCGAGCGCCTCGACCACGGGCACGCTGTCCATCACCACCAGCTTCGTCACCCGCTCCGGATGGTCCAGAGCGGTCCGGTAGGCGACGTACGATCCGCGATCATGGCCCGCGACCGCGAATCGGTCCTGTCCGAGCATCTCCATCAAGCCGACGACATCGGCCGCCATCGCCCGCTTCGAGTACGGCGTATGGTCCGCGTCCGTCTGTGGCTTGGCCGATTTCCCGTACCCGCGCAGATCCGGGCAGACCACCGTCAGCCCGGCCGCCGCGAGTTGCGGCGCGACGGCGTACCACGTCGTATGAGTCCGTGGATGCCCGTGCAGCAACACCACCGCCGGCCCGGACCCGCCGTATCGGACCCGAACACGGTGCCCGTCAACCTCTAACTCCTCCAGCGCAAACCCTTCGAACATGCCGGCCCAGTACCCCCGCCCATGCCAAGCCGGCACGCCAAGCTCGTCAGGCCAGACCGGCGTACAACGCCGGACGCCGATCGGCGAAGGCGTCGTTGTGCGGCCCCAACCTCTTGTCGCGTGCCGACGCGAGGTCGAGGTCGGCGGTGAGGACGATTTCCTCGGCCGTTGCGCCGTACGGCGTGCCGGCGCCGGCGAGCAGGTATCCGGAGGCGTCGATGATCGCGCTGCCGCCGATCCACTCCGTGCCGCGCTCAGCCCCGCACCGGTCTGCCACCACGATGTGGACCTTGTTGGTTCCGGCGGAGGCTTGAGCCTTGATCAGCTCCAGTGGCCGCTCGGTGACGGGTCGCGGTAGCAGTGGCCAGTTGCAGGGTGCGGCGACTATGTCCGCCCCGTCGAGCGCTGCGAGCCGGACGAACTCCGGGAACTCGAGGTCATAGCAGATCATGGCCGCAATACGCCCGGCCCGAGTGTCCACCGCCGCCGGCGGCTGGGATCCGGGTGTGAACCACGTGGCCTCCCGTCCCCAGAGATGCACCTTGCGGTAGTTGTGCAGGACTTCACCGCCATCCACGACGACTGCGCTGTTGTAGATCTGCCCGGATTCGCCCAGTTCGCAGTACCCGCCGACGAGAACGCAGTCGTGCTCCGCGGACAGGGACCGTAGGAGTTGCACGGTAGGCCCGTCCGGTGGCTCCGCAGCTGCCCGCGCTTCATCGGCGTCGTGGAAGCAGCAACCGGACACCGCCTGCTCCGGGAGCACGACGAGACGGGCACCTGCGGCTGCCGCGCGCCGAACCGCGGCCACGACAACAGCGGAATCGGGCCTGTCGACATCTGCCGCGGTTTGGCACGCAGCGACTCGCACGTCCATGGCAGGTCAATCGTCCTCGGTGGCCGTCGCAAGGACCGCGGCGGGCGCGCGGTAGCCGTTCGCATCCAGGACCCAGCCTTGTGTGCGTGCCTGCCGTACCACGTCATCGTCCCATTCCAGCCGAACCCTGCCATCGCCGCTGTTCACCACGATCAGCTCCCCGGTGTCTTCGTCCGCCGCGCGACCGGGCTCAGGATCGATCAGCGTGAAAGAACGCCAGGCATTCCGGGGCACCGAGAAGGAGTCGCGCGGGCCGAGCTCCACCACCTGCTCGTCCTCCCCGCGGTTGAGCCGCACCTGCCAACGGCCCGCCTTGACCGTCACCACCTGGGACTCCGCATGCCGGTGGGTCAGCATCCCCTCGCCGGCTGTGGCACGCAGCCAGGCCAGGTTGAAGCTGTGTGGCTCGTGCAGCCGGGGAACAGCCCGCCGGTCCTCGCTCATCCCGTAGCCGATCACAAGGCTGAGGGCGGCGCCACCGCCGGGCAGCTCGGAACAGAGGAACGGCCGATCGATCCAGCGGCGGTCGGCGTACTGCGTGACCCGGGCACGGAACTGTTCGGCGTCGAACACATCGAGCCGATCGATCTCCGGCTGCGGCATCGGCTTGATCAGCTCGGCGCCCTCGGGCACCACCTCGCCGGCCAGGGTGTCGATGAGCTGATTGTCGGCCGTCAGGTGGAGGCCGTAAGCCTCGGCCTCCTTCAGCACGCTCGGGCCCCAGATGATGCCGCCGGTGTCGTCCCGCCCCAGCACGGTGAGGAGGATGCCGTCATCCGGGCCGACGTTGGTGAACCCCCGGAAGATCCACGAAGGCACCGAGATCACGTCGCCGTCACCCGACAGGTACTCGCCCTGGGTGCCGTCGGCACCCCAGCGGAGCTGGTACTCACCGTCGAAGTTGATGAACACCTCCGCGGTGAAGTGCAGGTGCAAGCTGTTGACGGTTCCGTTCGGCATGCCGGCGGCGCCCAGGTTGAAGCCGTGCGGTTCCCGGAGGTTGACGAACTGCTGGGCGTTCTGCGAGACGCCGCTGCCGATGAAGGAGTAGTTGTCCTTCTTGTCCGACCCCGGGGTCCGGCAGTCGATGAATGCCGCCTTGCAGGGAACCCAGTCCCGCCGCAGGATCGTTCGGCGCTGGACCTCCTCGGCAGACACGATGACGTCGTGCATGATTTGCTCCTTCGACGGGGGCGGACCGTCAGTAGATGTTGGTGTTGGGAACGGCCTCGTCACCGCGGGTGCTGTTGATCTGGGCTCGCAGCGCGACCTCGTCGTACACCCTGATCTCGCGGACGATCCGGCCGTCCTGGATGAGGAACTGCGAGACGCCGAGGAGGTCGACGGGCTGGTCGGTGAGCGGACCGAAATGATCGGCGCCGTTGTACGCACCGTGGAACTTCCACAGCACCGCGATCCGCAGGCCGGCGTAGCGCTCGTGGTAATTGGTCTGGATGTCGCGGACCTCGAACTGCCCGGCCGGGAACGGCGCAAGCATCCGCAGCAGCTCCCGCTGGTAACCGTCCGGGCGGACGAAGCTCTGGTCTCCCACGGTGTGCAGGAACAGGTCGCGCACCATGAAGTCGCGGACGCGGTTCAGCCGGCGCTGGTTCCACACCTCGTCGATGAACTCCAGCACCAGTTCGCACTCGGGGCGGAACTCGTCGGGCCGGGGTCCGCTGTCGCCCTCGGCCAGGACGTCGGGCTTGGCCGGCCGGGTCATCGAGCCGGTCCAGCCGAGGAACGGCAACTGGCGGGCGACTTCGTCTGGGTCCTGGCCGAGCTGGAGGCAGTTCGCCAGCCGGTCGCGGACGACCCACTCCTCGACCATCCGTCCGCGCCGGTAGAGGCAGTTCGCCACGGTGCGGCTGCGGGTCTGAGTCAGCTTCCCGTCGACGAGCTCGCGGTCAGCGGAGAACACGAGGTGCGAACTGAGGAAGGCGTCGTCACCCCTGGCTTCCCACACCACGTCCTCGGCCTGTCCGACGCGGTGCGGGCTCCGGGCGATCCGCATGAGACTGCCCTCGATGACACCGTCGCGACCGTTCGTCGTACCGAGCGCGCCGTGCACGATCGAGTCGGGCTGGTAGTTGTCGACGATGAAGGAGATGTCCCGATCCACCCAGATCAGGTCGGTCACCTCACGGATGAAGTCGTCCGGGTCCTTGTAGGGCTTGTACGCGACTGGGTCCAACGCCATCTTCATCTCCTCCGTCGATGCGATCGTCCGCGGCCGGCGCACCAGCCGCCTCGCTCAATGTATGCGTATGCATCGCTGGCGCGCAAGGGTCGGCCGGGTGATTCGACGTGAGATCAGCCCGCTGCCGGACCGAGCGTCGCCCGCGGCACGTACCAGGTGCCGAACACCGTGTGCTGGGGCGTGTCGGCGCCACGGCCTTCGACTCGCGCCACCAGCAGCCGGACCGCCTCGCGGGACATTTCGTCCAGGTCGTAGGCCACCGTGCTGAGCTGCACCAGCGCCCAGGCCGACGAGGGAAGGTCGTCGAATCCCACGATGGACAACCTGCCGGGGACGTCGACCCCTCGCTCCGCGGCGGCGTTGAGCGCACCCAGCGCAACGACGTCGTTGGCACACAGGATCAGCGTCGGTGGATCCGGTTGGGCCAGCAACTGGCCGGCTCCGCGATGACCGGTATCGAAGTCGAACGACCCGTGGACGACGTTGCGGTTCAGCAACGAAATGCCCTTGTCCTGCAGGAGGTCGCGAACGACCGACTCGCGAAGTTCACCCGTACTGGTGTCTCGGGGGCCGAAGATCGCACCGACCTTGGTGTGTCCGTAGGCAGCCACCGCCTCGACCAACTCGGTGACCCCTGGCACCGGGTCCACGGTGACCGAGTCGGCCTCGACGTTCCGGGCGATCCGGTTGAAGTACACGAACGGCACGTGCCGGTCGTGCAGACGCACGGGCAACACCGAGCCGAGGAGCGTGGTGGTCAGCACCACACCGCAGAGTCCGTTCGCGACGACATGGTCGGCGACCGGCGCGGACTCCGACGACTCGGTGATCAGGACCAGCTCGTAGCCGAGCTTCGTCAGCTCCTCGTGCATCGGAGCGATCATGTACTGGTAGAACTGGTTGTGCAGATCGGTCACGACGAGCCCGACTCGCGTGGACCGGCCCGTCGAGAGCGCGCGCCCGATGGCATTCGGAGCGTAACCGAGAGCCTCAGCCGCCGCGCGCACCTGCTGCTTGGTGGCTTCGGAGACTCTCGGGTCGTCCCGAAGGGCCCGCGAAACGGTCGGCTGCGAGACACCGGCCAGCCTGGCTACGTCATGGCTGGTGGCCATGAATCCTCCTCAATCTGCTCCCCGCATCGACAGGGACGTCGGCGCAGCATAGTCACGCCACCGGAGCAAGCCCAGCTCCGGACATCTTGACGTAGGAACCGTGTTCTGGCTTCATTGTGGCATACGTATGTCGCGCTACCAAGGAGTTTCGATGCCCCGCTTCCTGAAGAAGGCGACCCCGAAAACGTTCGCCGACCGTGCCCAGCACGACGTCGCCGACCGCGTACGGTCGATCATCGGCGACATCCGGGAGCGAGGTGAGCCGGCGGTCCGGCAGTACTCCGCGACGTTCGACCGATGGGAACCCGAGAGTTTCCGGCTGAGCGACTCCCAGATCGATGCGCTCGTGGACTCGTTGCCACGCCAGGTCATCGAGGACATCCGGTTCGTGCAACAGCAGGTGCGCGATTTCGCGCTGGTGCAACGTGAATCGCTCGCGGACGTCGAGGTCGAGACCCTTCCCGGCGTGATTCTCGGCCATCGTCACGTGCCCATCGACGCCGTCGGCGCCTACATTCCGGGCGGCAAGTACCCGCTGACCGCCTCCGCGCACATGACGATCGTGACCGCGAAGGCGGCGGGCGTGCCGCGGGTGGTGGCATGCACTCCACCGATCCACGGCCAGATCCCCGCCGCGACGGTGGCGGCGATGAGGATGGCGGGCGCGGACGAGATCTACCTGCTGGGTGGCGTCCAGGCGATCGCGTCGATGGCCGTGGGCACCGATTTCATGGCACCGGTGAACCTGATCGCCGGTCCCGGGAACGCCTACGTCGCGGAGGCGAAGCGGCAACTGTACGGCGAGGTCGGCATCGACCTGTTCGCCGGTCCCACGGAGATCCTGGTCATCGCCGACGAGACGGCCGATCCGTTCACGACCGCGGTCGACCTGTTGTCCCAGGCCGAGCACGGGCCCGACTCGCCGGCCGTGCTGGTCACCACCAGCGAGGCGCTCGGCGCAGAGGTGGCGCGGCTGATCGACCGGATCCTGCCGGGCATGCCGACCAAGGACTTCGCCGAGCCGGCCTGGCGCGACCACGGACAGATCATCGTCTGCGACGACATGGACGAAGTCTGGCGGATCGGCGACTCCCTGGCCTTCGAGCACGTGCAGGTCTTCACCGCCGAGCCCAGGCAAGCCCTGGAACGGATGCGCAACTACGGGGCCCTCTTCCTCGGCGAGAAGACGTGTGTCTCGTACGGCGACAAGGTGATCGGCACGAATCACGTGCTGCCCACCCTCGGCGCCGCGCGGTACACCGGTGGTCTCTGGGTGGGCAAGTACCTCAAGACGGTGACGTACCAGGAGGTACGGAACCCCGACAGCAGCGCCGACCTCGGTCGGGTCTGTGGCCGGGCGTCCCGGGTGGAACTATTCGAGGGCCATGCCCGGTCCGGTGACGTGCGCGCGTGGCGGCACGGTGGCGAGCGCTTCGCCTGGATCGAGGAGGCCGTCGGTGAGGGACAGCCCGCATGATCGACCTCAGCGGTCGAACGGCATTGGTGACGGGCGGTGGCAGCGGGCTGGGTGCCGCCATCGCCACTCAACTGGTAGGGGCCGGAGCGGAGGTCGTGCTGGCCGCCCGCCGGACCGCGCCATTGGAGCAGACGTGCGCGCGGCTCGGACCGGCTGCCAGCTGTGAGACCGTCGACGTCGCCGACCCGCGGAGCGTCGATGCTCTGGCCGCTCGCCTGGCCGATCGGGAGATCTCCATCGTGGTCAACAACGCCGGGATCGCCGGACCCGTCGCGCCGTTGACGACCGTCGATCCGGACGACTGGGACGAGGTCTTCGCGGTGAACGTCCGCGGCACCTTCCTCGTCTGCCGGGCGTTCCTGCCCGCCATGGTGGACCGGCGTGACGGTGACGTGATCAACGTCGCCTCGGTCTCGGGAAAGCGCCCGCTGGTCCGGCGTACGCCGTACTGCGCCTCCAAGATGGCGGTCATCGGGCTGACGTCCACGCTCGCCTTCGAGGTCGGCCCGTACGGCGTCCGGGTCAACACACTGTCTCCCGGCCCGGTCGAAGGCGAACGGATGGATCGGAACTTCCGGCTCGAGGCCGAGCGGACCAGCACCTCCTACGACGCGGCACGCGATGCGTTCGTCAGCCGGGCGGCGATGGCACGAATGGTCACCGCCGAAGAGGTCGGCCGAGCCGCACTCGCGATGCTCGCCATGCCGGGACTGACCGGTGCCGACGTCGACCTGTCGGCCGGGATGGTGGCTTGAGTGGACCGCTCCCAGCCCAGCCTCAAGGCGCGTCTGACTGCCGGTGAGCAACTCCTCGGCGCTCTCGTGCGGATGCCGGCCGAGGACAACGTCGAGATGCTCGGCGTGGCCGGCTTCGACTTCGTTCTGATCGATTGCGAACACGGTCCCGCCGACGTCATCGCGCTGCGGCACCACCTCACGATCGCCGAGCTGTACGGCTTGGGTGTCCTGGTCCGCATCGGTTCCGGCGAGAGCGCACTTGCCCTCCGGGCACTCGACCAGGGCGCGGACGGAATCGTCGCCCCGCATGTCGACTCCCCCGAGGACGCCGCGGCGCTCGTCGGTGCTGTGCACTACCCACCGCTGGGTGAGCGAGGATTCGCGACCTACCCGCGTGCCGGGCGGTTCGGCACCGTCGCGCCCGACCACCACCTGCGCCGAGCCGCCGAGTCGACCCTCGTGATCGCCATGCTGGAGTCTCCGGTCGCCGTCACCAGTGCGAGCGCGATTCTGCGCACCCCGGGCGTGGACGGCTACCTGATCGGAGCCGCCGACCTCCGCGCGTCCTCCACCAGCGTCGATCCTCCGGTCGCGGAGGCCGTTCGATCGATCCGAGAAGCTGCCGATGGGACCGGCGCAGTGCGGTGCGACCTCGTCTCGGATCCCGCCGCAGCGCGCGCCTCCCTCGCGGACGGCGCTCAGCTGGTCGTCTACAACCTCACCCAAGTACTGATGACACTGTTCAGAGAGCTTCGGGTCGAGAGCGGACAAGACGCCCGCGGGCGCTCGGCGTGAGCTGAGCCCGCGGGCAGCGGTCAGGAGTCCAACCAGGCCGACATCGCTGCCGCGACCCGCTCCGGAGCCTCCAGGGTGGAGAGATGGCCGACGCTCTCGAGCACCTCCAGGCGAGAGCACGGAACGAGCCGGTGCATCTCCTCGTGCCGGTCGAGCGTGCACAGATCGTCCGCGGCCGCGGCCAGTACGAGAGTGGGCACGCTGATGCGCCGCAGGCCTGGGCGTTCGTCGATCCGCGTCGCCTGGGCCGCCAGCTGACGGATCAGCAGCTCGGAGCCGGTCTCCTCCCCCATCCTGAGGACCAGCTCGTCGAGTTGGGGAGTCCGGTTCGGCTTGTGCAGCAGGACCGGCAGGAGCTCGGCCTGCACATCTCGTGCGGTACGTCCTCGGGTCAGCTGGCGGCGATATCTCGACCAGCTCTCGTGCTGTGCGGCCGTCGGCGGCCGAGGGTTGGTGGACATCAGGCACAGCCGGCTCACCCGCTCCGGGGCGCGACGGACCATCGCCATGGCGATGATTCCGCCCAGCGAGAGGCCTGCCAGCGCGAACCGCGCCGGCAGGCGCTGCAGAAGGTCGGTCACGCAGCCGTCCACCGACGCCTCGGACAACCCTTCGTACCGGATCTCGATCCCCGGCTGCTGAGCCGTTAACCGTTCGGCGACCGGCCGCCACAGCGCCTCGGTGCAGTTCATGCCGGGCAGCAGGACCAGCGGTTCTCGCATCCGGCTCTGATCACCCCTTGACCGAGCCGGCGTTGAGGCCGGCGACGAGGTAGCGCTGTGCGATGAAGGCGAACGCGAACACCGGCAGGGTCAGCAACATCGCCGCAGCGCCCGCCTGCTGCAGCATCGGCAGCGTCTGGCCCAACTGGGTGGCGATGAAGACGGGGACGGTACGAGCGTCGACATCGGTGAGGATCAGGGCCGTCAGATACTCCTGGAAGGCGAACAGGAAGACGAAGATGCCGGCGGTGATGATCCCCGGTCCCATCAGCGGAACCATGATCCGCCGCAGCACCTGGAACCTCGAGCAGCCGTCCAGCATCGCCGCCTCGTCGAGCTGGGCAGGGATCTCCGCGAAGAAGTTGCGCAGCAGCCAGATGCTGAACGGCTGGTTGATCGCGACCAGTGCCACCGCGACGGCGTACGTCGTGTCGTAGACGCCGAGCGCACGGGAGATGTCGTACATCGGCAACACCACGGCGAACCGCGGCAGCGCGCGGAAGATCAGGGCCAGGATCAGCAGCACCGCGGAGATCCACGACGGGAACCTCGACAGCGCGTACGCCGCCGGCAGTCCGATCACCAGTGCCAGAACCGTGCTGATGATCGCGACCACGAACGTGTTCGCCAGATACTTGTAGAAGTTCGTCGTCTCCCACAGGTTGACGAACGCGTCGAACGTCGGCTGGTAGCTGAACACGGGCGGATTGAGGAACGCGACGTCGGTCGGCTTCGTCACCGAGGCTGCCGTCCACAGGACCGGGCTCAGCATCAGGAAGCACACGACGAGCAGCATCAGCCCGACGACCAGGCCCGTACTCGGCCGGCGCCGTCTGCGTTCGTGGGAAGGCGTTTTCGGCTCGGTGACGGACGTCTCCATCAGCGTCGTGGCGGTCATGCGCTGCGCGTCTCCTTGGCGATGTCGCGGATGAACGGAAAGAGCAGGATCACGATGAGCAGGATCATCAGCACGTTGATCGCGCTGCCCACCCCGAGCTGCTGGCCACCGTCCCGGAACGCGACGTTGAAGATGTAGAGCATGATCGACTCGTTGCCGATCTGCGGTGCCTGCGGGGAGAGCGGAACCAGAGCGTCGAACGTCCGCAGCACGTCCATGATGCTGATGAGCGCGACGAAACCGAGCACACCCCGCAGGCTCGGCACGATCACGTGCCAATGCCGTTTCACGGTGCTCGCGCCGTCCATCTTCGAGGATTCGATGATCTCGTCCGGGACGCCCTGCAGGCCGGCCAGGATGACCAGCATCGCGAACGGCAGCAGATGCCACACCAGGTCCAGCCAGATGAGCAGCCGGTTCGGCCAAGGATCGGTGTACCACAGGAACTCCTGACCGGTGACCGAGCTCAGCAGGTGGTTGAAGACACCACCGAAGTTCTCGTCGAACAGCCAAGAGAACATGGTCGCGCCCACGAGCTGCGGGACGACGTACGAGACGAGCAGTACGCCGAGCACGACCGGCCGCCACCTGCCCAGCCCGTTGACGGCCACCGCCAACAGGTAACCACCGGCTACCAGGATCGCGGTGACCGCCAGGGTCAGGCCCACCGTGAACAGGACCGCGCGCCCGAACCTCGGATCGCTCAGCGCCTGCTGGTAGTTGGCCAGCCCGACGAAGGTGCCGGGCTCCCCGTAGTTCACCCGCTCGAGGCTCCACTCCACCGTCCGGTAGAGCGGTAGCACGAGGAATCCGAACATCACCAGCAAGCTGGGTGCGACCAGGGCGTAGAACTCTCGCTTGCGCATGGCAACCTCCTTCCGAGGCTCAGGCGGCCGGGCCTGCGATCCGGCCGCCCGGAGTGGTCATCTGCTCACTGCTGGCCGGCCAGGATCTTCGTCGCGATCTGCTGCATCTGCCGCGTCCCTTGGTCCACCGGTGTCTTGCCGAGCAGCACGTCGGCGACGATGGGCCGGATGTCGTTGCTGATCATCGACGTCCAGGGGAAGGGCTCCGCGGGCGGCGCGTTCTTGATCGCGTCGTTCGCCGCCGCGGCGTACGGGCTGCTGTTCGGTTCCACCATGCCGTCGCGAGCCGGATACGCCGCGGGCATCGACGCCTTCGAGGCCTCCTCGCTCACCGACGAGGCGATGAGCTGGAAGAGCAGGTCGGGGTCGGACTTGGCGTTCCGCGGGATCGACCAGCCGTCCACCGAGAGCGCGCTGTACTGATGCGGAGCATTCTCGACGACTCTTGGAGGCGGCGCGAAGGCGAACTTGTCGTAGAAGCGTGTGTTCGACTTGTCCACCAGATCGGCCATCCGCCCGGAGAACATGATCCCGATCGCCGCGCTGCCGTTGAAGAGCTGCTGCTGGACGGCCGGCTGGTCGAACGTCGTCACCTCCGGATCCATGAACGGCTTGAGGGACAGCAGTTCCTGGAGCGCCTGCTTCGACTCCGGTGTGTCGAGGTTGGCTGTCTTCTTGCTCGGGTCGGTGAGGTTCACGCCGAGTGAGCCCAGCGCCGCGTCGTAGGCCGTGATGATGTCGGCGCTGGCCAGCCACGGAAGGGCCAACGGGTACTTGATGTCGCCAGATTCCTGGATCTTCTGCGAAACCGACCGCAGCTCGGCGAAGGTGGTGGGCGGCTGCAGGCCCAGTTTGTCGAAGATGTCCTTGCGGTACGCGAGCACGTACATCTGAGCCTGCATCGGCAGCGCGTACAGCTTGCCGTCGTACGACATCGTGTCGCGCATGGACTTGTTGATCTTGTCGAGCGCGTACTTGTCGCTGTACTTGTCGAAGAGGTCGTTCAGCGGCTGAAGCTTGCCTCCGGACGCGAACTGCGGGATGACGAACCCGTAGGTCTCGATGATGTCGTAGGTGCCCGAGTCGCCCGCGAGTGTCGCGGTGGTCTTCTGCACCTGGCCACCGAAGTCGATCGGCTCGTGTTTGACGGTCACACCCTCCCTCGAGCAGCTCGCGACCATGGTGTTCGTGTACGGATCGATCGCCGAGGAGTTGTAGGCCAGCACGTTCACCGTCACCGGCTGAGCGGGCTTGTCAAAGTCGCAGGCCACCTTCGTGGCCGTCTCCGAGCCGGTGCGCGACCCAGCTCCACACGCGGCCAGCGTGGCCGCGACGGTGACGCACAGCGCCACCCTGGCCCATCCGGCGCCTCGCCTTCCAGACATCTGGGGCTCCTGTCATCCTTGGGTCGACGACCCGGTTTGTTTATACGTATGCCGACCGAGTAGATCCAACCGCAGCTGGGCTGAGTCCCGGTGCGCCACGAGTCCCTCGAAGTCCGACACGGTGACGACCGGCTCGGCCTGCGCCCCGGTCGCCTCGCGGGTGGCTCGTTGGTAGGTCAGCGGCTTGAGGAACCCGGCGACCGAGAGGCCGGCGGTGAAACGCGCACCGCGGGCGGTGGGAAGCACATGGTTGGTCCCGGACATCCCCTTGTCCGCGTACGCCACCGTCGACCAGGGACCCAGGAACAGGGAGCCGTAGTTGCGCAACGTCGCCAGGTACCAGTCCAGGTCCTCCGCGAGCACCTCCAGGTGCTCCGGCGCGAGGATGTCCATGATCGCCACAGCCGTCTCGCGGCTGTCCGCCAGGTAGATCGAGCCGAAGTTGCTCCAGGCCGGGCCGGCGATCTCGCGAGTGGCGAGACCCGCCAACTGACGTTCGATCTCCACCGGGACCTCCCGGGCCAGCCGCTCGGAGGTGGTGACCAGGCTGGCCGGCGACGTCGGGCCGTGCTCGGCCTGGCCCAGCAGGTCGGCCGCGATCATCGCGGCATCGGCGGAGTCGTCCGCGATGACCGCGACCTCGGACGGGCCTGCCAGGACGTCGATTCCGACGCGGCCGTACAGCTGACGTTTCGCCTCCGCGACGTAGGCATTCCCCGCACCGACGATCATGTCCGACGGCACGCCGTCCAGGAGACCGAACGCCATCGCGGCCAGCGCCTGGACCCCGCCGACGGCGTAGATCAGCTCAGCTCCCGACGCCTGCGCCGCGTAGAGAACGGCAGGATGCGCCGCGCCGTTGAGGCTCGGCGGCGTGCAGGTCACGACGTTCGGCACTCCCGCGACCCGGGCCACGCCCACCGTCATGAACGCTCCGGCCAGCAGCGGGAACCGCCCGGCGGGCAGGTATGCGCCGACGTTCTCCACCGGCACGTACCGCTGGCCGCACACGACACCGGGGATCACTTCCGCCTCGAAGTCGACCAGCCGCTCCCGCTGCAACGCGGCGAACCGCCGGGTGCGCTCCGCGCCCGCGTCGAGGGCGTCCCGAAGGGCCTGAGGCAGGTCCGCGGACGCCTTCTCGAGCTCCTGAGGCGTGACCTCGAGGGACTTCCCCTCGAAGCCGTCGAGCTCGGCGGCATACCGCAGTACGGCGTCGAGCCCGTTGCGCTCGATGTCGATCAGCATTTCGGAGACCCGGGCCGCGACCTTGGGGTCCTGCTGCGCCGGAGCGTCCGGCCCCGGCGGCTCCTTCACCACGGTGAACGATCCGGGGATGCGTGACTTGTCGGAAGAGTTCAAGTGCATACGCATACATAAGCACGCGCCAAAGGTGGCGGCAACCCCCCGGCAAACTTTCCCACAGGTTCGTTGCGAAGCTCTCGTCCGATAACCGAACGACTACGGCAGGCGCGGGCGCGCGGTCGGGCGGGACGCATCGGGCGATGATGCGTCTGCCAAACGATGCCTGTCCGAGCCCCGCGGTGGAGCCACGGCCTCGATGAGGCTGAACCCACTGGCTATCGGAACGACAGTCCGGATCCGATGACGGACATCGCCGTACCTGCCTACTGGCGACGTACCCGGGCTCGCGGGTCGGGCCCATCCACGCGGCGTATCGATTCCCAGCTGATCGGCCGTTCCCAACGGCCCATGGAGCCGTGGCGGAGCAAAACCTCGCTCACCACGGCCACCGGTGACCACTCGGCAGGAGACCCGCTGCGCCCCTGGGATCGCCGTGGGGCGCCGCGGGACCGGCGAGCCAATCGACCCGTTACGTCAGCCGACGGGTCAGTCGTCCGCCTTGACCAGCTTGATGAAGTTGCTGTCCTCACCACCCGCCTTGTGCTCCTGGTAAACCACCTTCAGCCCACTGCGGTCGAACGTCTCGAACCACTCGTCCCAGGAGACCTCGCGCAGGTTGTCGCCGCCGTACCCCGGGAAATCGAGCCGCAACACACCCGCACCGGCCCCCTCCTCCGTTCCCTCCACGATCGTCGGCTTCGCGCCGCGGCGCTCGGCCCAGTCCTTGATGGTGTCGTGATCGGTCGTTTCGAGAGTCTCACCCGGGTGCGATTCCTCAGTACTGTCTGTCATCTCGTTTCCTCTCCGCGCCGGCCGACGGATCCGTGGTCGGCACGTCTCGTCGTGGTCGGCCGGCGCCACGCTCAACGCCGCTCGTTTCGGAGTACCCCTCGTCGTCAACCCCCACGCGCCGACGAACCCGTCGTAACGGACGATCCCCGTTATCACTTGGAGCAATCAAGGCCAGCGACGTACCCGGCACCTGCACCTCCGTTCGCGGATGCTCCGCGACGTGCCGAACGGAGCTGGCCGAAGTCTCGGTCTGAACCTGGACCGGCCGATGGGCCGGCTGTCCCGGGTCAGCTCCGCAGACCGGGTGCGCTTAGGCGTTCATGCACCGACCGGAACTGATCCTCCCGGACGCACCCCCGGCAGCCGAAGCCGCCGAAGGCCTTCTACCCCGGGTGGTTGCCTCAGGCGCGTTGGGTCTCCTCGAGCTGCTGGTTGATCTTGTCGACCTTGGCTTCGAGGCGTTCCATGTCCTCGGCGTCGACGCGGAAGATCAGGTGCTTGGCGCCGAGGAGCAGGATCGCCTGGAAGACCAGCTGCAGCCATTCGCTCTGCCAGTTCTCGAACATGCTGGAGAGAAAGGCCGGAAAGAAGTCGGCCCAGGCGAACGCCTGATTGTGCTCCTCCTGCTCGCTACGGAACTCGCTCAGCTGGGCGAAGAACTGTCCCAGCCAGGAACCGAGGAATAACACGAGGAGAACGTAGACCGCACCCCAGCGCCGAATGTGGGTGTCCGGCCTGCAATGAACGGTTTTGACCCCACAGCCCAAGCACAAGGGAACGCAGTCAACAGACGCAATGGATGCTCAGCGCAACGGAATGGGACAGATCCGGCGGACCAAGCGTCATTCACCCGGCTCATGCCGTGGGCAACAAACTTTGTGACGACGTACGACGGCCCGCACAGCCCGCGACACCGGGCGACAATCCGCGACGATGACCGGCGACGTGATCACCCGGTGAGCCGGAACGTGCGAGACCCGGTCCTCGTTCTGACTGGCCGACAGCAAACTCGCGAACGGTCATGCCGTGCGGATAGTTCATTCCCTGCGCGCAACCCCGCTGGGCTGACCCGCCTCGGTGATGATGTCAACAATCGAAGACTCGCCAACCCGGCATCGTTGTCAACCGATCAGCGGTAGGAGCCCACCATTAGATACGCCGTGGGGCAGGATCTCACTCCCGAGGCAGTTGTTGGTTGGGGTCCTCGTCCGGATTCCACTCAGGCTCTGCGTCCGGCGACTCGGACGGATTATCGTCCCCGGTCGGCCGCGGATCGGTCACATCCGGGTTGTCCGGATCGGTCGGCGGAACCGGCGGCATCGGATTGGTTCTGCTCATGACTCGCCTCCCTGTTCGCCATCCCGGTACCCAAACCGATCCACCGAGATCCGCCACCAGTCGGGCGCGCCCGCAAATCGGGTCCAGCCCAGGTTTCGCCGCTGTCCTGACGTCCCACGTATCACCGGTAGCCGATCGCACCGCCGTACGTCCGTTCAGGCTCGGCTGCTCATCGCACCACGCCCGGGAGAAGAACCGCGACACAGCCCGGCGAACCGGTCGGAGGACCGACCCTGTTGGAGACATCCGACTGCATATGCGCCGAGTGATTCTCCGTCACCGTGTTCGTCATCCGCCTAGCCGACTTCGCCGTTCCCGGACGTGTCGTCCGCGGTGTGGTGCGCCGTGCGCGACGCGGTGTGCTGAGGTGGTTGCACGGCCCGGGCGGCGATTGCTGTGGCCGCGACAGCCAGGGCCGGCACCACAAGCGCAATGCGGAGATCTGCCACCTGGCTCGTCGCACCGATCAGCACCGGGCCGGTGAACGACCCGAGGTAGCCCAGGGCAGATACGCGGGCGACCGCGACAGCCACCGGAAGCCGTGCTTGAGCGCCCGCGGCGGTGATGGAGATCGGCAACAGGTTCGCAAGTCCGAGACCGAGCGCGGCCAAACCGACGAGTGCGGTCCAGGGGGAAGCGAGCAGCAGCCCGCCTGTCATCCCACCGCCGGCTATCAGAGCGCCCGCGCCGAAGACGGTGACCGGCCCCAGGCGATCGACCAGCCGATCGCCGATGAACCTACCGACCGTAAGCGCACCCTGGAAAGTCGCGACGCCTACCGCCGCGACGGCCGCGGAGGAGCCAAGGTTGTCGTGCAGCAGGACCGCTGCCCAGTCCAGCGCACCGCCTTCCGCCAAGGTGAAGACGAACGCCAGCACACCCAACAGCAACAACCGTCCGTACCAGCCGGTCAGCAGGCTGGGGCGTGGGGCAGCACTGGCGCCAGGACCGTGCAGGTCGTCGGTCGGCAGCAGCCGGCGGCTCGCCACCACCCCGGCCAGGGCGGCCAGCAACGCGATGATGAGGAAGTGCGCGGCGACCGTGATCCCGACAGCCGCGGCTGCACCGGCTGCGACGCCTCCAACCACACCGCCGAGACTGTGCATCGCGTGTAAGCGAGACAACAACGATCGGCCGCTGGATTGCTGCAATCCGACGCCCTGCTCGTTGATCGCGACGTCGACGATGCTGTTGAAGACGGCCGACAGCGCCAGCGTCACGGTGAGGCTGACAATCCCTGGCGCCCACGCGATCGGCACCAGTGACAGGGCGAAGGCAGGCAACGCGACGGTCAACGTCCGTCGGCTCCCCCACCGGGAAACCACCACCGCGCCGACCTGCAAGCCGATGACAGCGCCCGCGTTCAGACCGACGAACGCGACAGCGAGCCCGCTTTCGCTGAGCCCCAGCTCCGCCCGCCGCGCGGGGATGCGAGCGGCCCAGGTGGCAAAGACGAGCCCGGTCAGCAAGAACATCGCCGCCGTGCCAAGCTTGGCACCATGACGTCGTACGGCGTGCGCATCGTGGCTGCTCATCCGGGCCTCCCGCCAGGTGTGAGATGGCGTGAGCACTGTGTCGCGACTGCCGACAAAAACGCTTTTGATGGTAGTCATGGATGAGCTGGCCGATCAATACCCGGCTCTCAACGCCGGAGCACTGTGCCTGAACTTCGCCAACACGCTCGAGCCCCAGGCAGCCAACGGCGAGGATCGCGACCATCTGGGAACCGACCGGCGACAGGTGGACTACGACGGGTTGCTGGCGTGGCTCCGGTATGCGGGGATCCTCGATGATCGCCAGCAGGAGGTGCTGAGAGCCGACCCGGCCAGGTCGGCCGCTACCGTCAGGGCCGCGCGCCAATTGCGGTCGGCCATCACCAAGGTCTTCACAGCGGTGGCCACCGGAACACAGCCGCGTCCGGCCGAAATCGACGTACTGCGGAAGGCCTACGCCGGCGCGGTGTCCGCGGCCTCACTGTCCGCCGATCCGGACGGGTGGCAATGGTTCTGGTCGGCCGAAAACGACCCGACCGAAGCCCTGCATCCCATCGCCGCGTCCGCCATGAGCCTGCTCACCGGGCCTCAGATCAGCCGAGTCAAGCAATGCGGCGGTGACAGGTGCTGGGTCCTCTTCGTCGACACGACGCGGAACGGCTCCAGGCGCTGGTGCCAGATGCGCTACTGCGGAAACGTCCTGAAGAGCCGCCGCCAAGCCGCCCAGCGCCGAGCAGCCCGCGCCGCCTCCCGCTAGCACGGACACGAAATTTCCTGTCCGATCCGCAAGACTCGGTGTTCAGTTAATGGGCGCCGGACCGGAGGCGCTGACTCGCATCCTCACAAGGGGATGGAGTCGTAGCGCGCCGAGATGGCGCGGCGGGCGGTCGGATCCTTGATCGCGTTCGGAGGGAGCTCGCCAAGCTCGAAGAACATCTCCTCCAAGCCGCCTGGCACCATCAGCGTCAGGAACCGTCCACCGCCGGCCGCCGCGCTGATGCTGTGCGACGTGCCGCGCGGAACGAGAACGTAAGTTCCCGGGACTGCGACGACGGCCTCGTCGCCGACCGTGAAGGTGAACTCGCCGTCGAGCACGAAGAACGATTCCTCGAAGCCACGATGCAGATGCGGGACCGTCCAGGGACCCTCGGCCGTCCCGGCGAACTCGGTCAACGAGAACGCTCCACCGACCACACCGTCGGCGAGAACTCGCATCCTGGCCACGCCCAGGTCCACCGAGCGTCCTTCCGTCCCGGTCACCACATGTGCCCGTCCGGTCTGGATCATCACCCCACCACCTTCGGTCCGCCGGCGCGACACCGGCTCAGCTGCTCTCACCGTCCCGCCGATCCGCCGCCGGTGGCAACATCAGATTCTGAAGTTGCCAGCGAGCCTCGCGAGGACGACGCTGGAGGGGTGCGCGAGTACGGCCAGTTCTGCCCGATCGCCAGGAGCTCTGAGCTGCTGGCGGAGCGGTGGACGCCGATCATCGTGCGGAATCTGCTGAACGGTTGCCGGACCTTCAACGAGATCCGGCAGGGAGCGCCGGGGATCTCCACGGCTCTGCTGACTCAGCGTCTGGATGCCCTCGAGCGCCACGGCGTTCTTCGGCGTACGGTCGGACCGAGCGGCCGCGGGGTCAGATACGAGCCGACAGAGATGGGTCTGGCGCTGCGCGCAGTTCTCGACGCGATGGGTCAGTGGGGGGCGCAGTGGCTGGAAATCCAGCCGAGCCACCTCGACCCGGGATACGTGCTGTGGGCCACCCTGAAGCTCGTCGACGTCAACCGGATTCCTGCGGACACGACCGTTGTCCGGTTCGAGTTGCGCGACCGGCCGCGGGACGGGTACTGGCTGCTCCTGCGCCGCCCACAGTCCGAGCTCTGCACTCGCCCCAGCGGATACTCGGAAGACGTCGTTTGCAGAACCGACTCCGCCACCCTCGTCGACCTGCACCTCAAACGCCTGAGCTACGCCACGGCGCTCCGCGAAACCCGACTCGAGCTGCTCGGCCCTCCAACTCTCACCCGCCAGTTCCCCAACTGGTTCGGCACCAGCCCCTTCGCCGCCTTCGTCCCGACTACGGCCTCGGCGCCTCCGCCGCGAACGTGAGGAAGGCTAACCCCGGCAGTCACGCCCCGGTCGCGGCCACCCGCTCGTTCACCAGCAGCCAACACCGCGCCTTCGCCTACCTCGCGGCTCCACAGCTACAGCCGCCGCAATCCAAACCACGCCTCACTGGGCGGCAACTACCCAACGGCCGCGTCATCAGCCGTGCTGGTCATCGGCGATGATGGGTGGCGTGAGCGTGCCGTTTCCTATTCGGGTCTCGAAGGCGGAGCAGGCGGTGCCGAGGGGCCGTATGGGCTACGACCTCAGGGCGGATCGGCTGTTGCTGCATACCGTCCAGACGGCTGAGGCGTTCGACGCGCTGCTGTCGACAGGATCGCTGATCGCGGATCCGGCACGGGCCGAGCAGGACTTCGCCGACGCGTATGAGTGGATGCTGCGGCAGATGGCAGCGCGGTTGCCTACGCACGGAGAGAGCGCGCTATGGCTGTGGGCGCGAATCCGCCGTCGCGACCTGGTTGATCTCTGTCGCCGGTCCAGAGGCGAGGTGCTGTTGACCTGCCGTGTGCCACGCGACCGCGTCCTGCTGTCCCACTTCGATGACTGGCACCTCGTCTTGATGCGTGCCCTCTGTGTCCGGTCCGTGCCCGGTGAGTCTGACGAGGACTACCAGCGTCGCTGGGAGACGACCCGCGACGAGTTCGAGGCTCGTCTCGAGGCAGCCGCCGTCAAAACCGCGCCGGTACACGACTGGCCGAAGGACCTGCGCGATGAGATCGAGCGGTCGTGGGAGACCATCTTCGACCCGAGCGTTTACGGTCGCCGCGCCGAGTGGCAAGCGACGATGCACGAGCTCTGTGTCAACGACGTAGTCGAGGCCGTCAGGCTTGCCCACTGATTTTTATGCGGGTGAGTCTTGACGAAGAGGCCTTCGACGCAGCTGGCCTTGGTCCTTCCCTCCGTAGGTAGAAGTGGGATGGGGCTTCACTGGTGCGGGGAGTTGTGGTTGCGTAGGCCGGCGACGAGGAGTGCGACCATTCGCTGGGTTTGAGCTGTGTCCAGGAGGCACAGCGCGGCCACGCCTTGGAGCAGGTCGTCGGTCTCGACATCCGGCCGGATGACGCCTGCGCGACTGGCGTTGTCCAGGAGCAGCCTCAGTGCGGGCCGTAGCGGATCCTGGAAACACTCCGTCAGTGACTCGTACGCCGGGGCATCGGAATGCATCGCGGTGATCAGTCCGCGCTTGGTGCTCAGGAGTTCGACGTACTGCGCCAGCCAGCGTTCGAGCGCCTCGATCGGTTCGTAGGTCGAGACCAAACTGGCCGCCGCCTCGGCGCAGGCGTCCAACTCGCGCCGGAACACCGCGGAGACCAGATCGGCGCGAAGTGGGAAGTGTCGATAGAGCGTCCCTGTGCCGACGCCGGCCATGGCCGCGATCTCACGTACGGGCGTGTGGACGCCGGTCGTGGCGAACGCGGTCTTCGCGGCCTCGAGCACGGCGTCGACATTCCGCTTCGCGTCGGCTCGCAACGGCCGGTCGCCGTTCGAAGAGCCTCCTGTCGACGTCAACGCTCCCCCTCCGGGTTGTAAGTGGAACAACGTTCGACATAGTATCGCATCCTATCGGAACGTTGTTCCGGTTACGGATGATCGTCGGCTGCGGCGATCCCAGAACGGAGAAGAGGACCATGACGGAGCGTGTTTCCGCCGTGCTGGAGGCGTGGAGATGAGTGTGGACGAGGCCGTGATCCGAGCTCTGACGCTTCGGCCGGACTCACCGCCCGATGATCACGTCATCGACATCACCACGACAGGCGCTCGTACCGGGCTGTTGCGGCGCATCGAGATCTGGTTCCACCGCGTCGACGGCCGCTTCTATCTCACCGGGATGCCGGTGCGGCGCAGCTGGTACGCGAATCTTCGCAAGAACCCGAAGTTCGTGGTCCACCTCAAGCGAGGTGTCACAGCGGATCTGCCGGCGACGGCGGTCGCTGTGGACGAGGAGACCCGGCAACGAGTCATCCCTGCTGTGGTCGCCCTCCAGGACCGGCCTGCCTACGCGGCGCGCGGCGTTCCTCGCCAGGACGTCAATGTGTGGCTGGCGCACAGCCCACTGGTCGAGATCGTGTTCGACGACCCACAAATCCAGGCGGCGGCCGGCCGGGCGCAGTGACTCGCAACAACTATTCGAGTGCCGAGCCGCTGTGCTCGGGGAGAGAAGTGGCATGAAGTACCGCACGCTGGGACGCACCGGAATTCAGGTCAGTCCCTACAGCCTTGGCACCATGATGTTCGGAGCCATGGGCAACCCCGACCACGATGAATCGATCCGGATCATCCACCGGGCCCTGGACGCGGGGATCAACTTCCTCGACACCGCCGACGTGTACTCCGTCGGCGAGTCCGAGGTGATCGTCGGCAAGGCACTCAAGGGCCGCCGCGACGACGTCGTGCTGGCCAGCAAGGTGCACTACCCGATGGGCGACGATCCGAACCACCGCGGCAACTCGCGGCGCTGGATCATCACCGCGGTCGAGAACTCCCTGCGCCGCCTGCAAACCGACCACCTCGACCTCTACCAGATCCACCGCCCGGACCCGACGGTCGACATCGAGGAGACGCTGTCGGCGCTGTCCGACCTGATCCACAGCGGCAAGGTCCGGGCGATCGGGTCGTCGACCTTCCCCGCCGCCGAAATCGTCGAAGCGCAGTGGGTAGCGGAACGACGCGGTTTGGAGCGCTTCCGCACCGAGCAGCCGCCGTACTCGATTCTGAACCGCAGCATCGAGCGCGACGTGTTGCCCGTGGCGCGCCGCTACGGGATGGGCACCCTGGTCTGGAGCCCGTTGGCCCAGGGCCTGCTCACCGGACGGCACCGCAAGGGAGACCAGATCGGCGCCACCCATCGAGCCGAGCTGATGCCGCAGCACTTCACGCATGAGCGCAAGCTCGACGTCGTCGAGCAGCTCATCCCGCTCGCCGACAAGGCCGGCCTGCCCATGACTCACCTCGCAATGGCGTTCGCCATCGCCCACCCCGGCGTCACGTCGGCAATCATCGGACCCCGCACCATGGAACAACTCGACGACCTGCTGGCCGGCGCCGACGTCACCCTCGACGACGACATCCTCGACCAGATCGACCAGATCGCACCCCCCGGCACCGACGCCGGCCCCAACGACGCGGCCTACACACCCCCGGCCATAACAAACGTAAGCCTGCGCCGCCGACTCGTCGCCGAACGCTCCGCCGCCTGACCCCTGGCTCCACCCACGACGACGACGATGTGAAGGTGGCGCACACACGCAACAGGTCAGTAGCGGGCGCGTGTTATCCGGGATCGTTTCCCGTTCGGCGGCGGCGCGATCAGGATGGTTTCGGCTTGTTTCGGATGCTTGGAGTTGCCGGCGGCAATGATGGTGGCGCGTTCCCAGGGCCGGTCGCGGTGGAAGAAGGGGATCTCGGCTGCCATCCAGTCGTGCCAGAAGTCCACGGACGCCTGTGCGTCGCCGTTCACGCCAGAGGCGATATCGCGGGCGATTCCGAGGCGTTCGGCCTCGGCATAGTCGGACTGGACCCACACCAGCGCATCGATGAGATCGGCGAGTTCGCGTCGTCCGGCGCCGACTCCTTCGACGGCCACCAGGTCGAGACCAGCCGGTACCTCGACGGCACCGGGCCTGCCATGCGTATCCCAGGCGGGTGGACGGTACGACACCGCCTCGCCGCGTCGAAGGGGCTCGAGCACACCCTCTGCCAGGAGGTCGGCCCATCCGAACATCGGGGCATTCCACGCCACGTCATCGACGTGAACGACCGCGGCTCGCGGCACAGCGCTGATCAGCTGCTTCGCGAGGGTGGTTTTGCCCCCACCGCTCCGGCCGTCGACTGCCACGATGCGCGGACGCGCTGTGGAAGTCCCCGCGGCGTCGACGATCGTCGCGGCGAAGTCGTCCAAACCAACGGCCACCCAAGGACCAGCGACGGGCTCACCAGGGCCAGGCTTCATCAACATCAGCCAAGTGTGCCGCAGCAACCCTTCGCTGCGATGACGGACCCCTGATGGCGCCAGTACGAGCGGAGCCGTGGCGAAACGCAACCCGAGCGCCAGGTGCATCACCTTGTCGGATTGCCGCACGCCAAGCCATCGAGCCTGCGGTTCATGACGGCGATGAGGTGTACATGTCGGTACGAGGGGACCGAACTCGTCCCCGGTCAGGTCGCGCACGACCAAGCAGTGGCGCATGAGGTCGCGGAGTTCCGGGCACCAAGACGGCAACTCAGGACCATCCGCAGACCGCTGGGCCAGGAAGGGAGACTTGTGCCGGAACACCAGTTTCGAGCCATGACCTGGAACGTGTGGTGGCGGTTCGGCCCTCGATGGCGCGAACGCCAGCCCGGACTGCTCGCCACGTTGGAGCGATTCTCCCCGGACGTCATCGCACTTCAGGAGGTTTGGGCAGCGGAGGGGACGAGCCAAGCCGAGGAGTGGGCGAACGCTCTCGGCTTCCAGGCCGCCTTCGCGTCACCGTCGTACCCATCCCCACCGGACGCGCCGGACGACCCCGATCAGGAAGGGGTCGATCTCGGCATCGGACTGATCAGTCGATGGCCCATCACCAGACGCGAGACGATCGTGATGCCCGCGCGCCATCGCGCCTGGGAGCCAGTGATCCTCAGCGCCACGGTGGAGCATCCTGCGGGACCCCTGTCCATACAGGTCGCCTGCCTCGAGTACGCGACCGTTTACAGCGACGATCGCATCGCTCAAGCCGCGCAACTGGCCGACCTCGCCACCGATCCGAACAACGATGGACCGTGTCCGTCGCTGGTCATGGGCGACCTCAACGCCGCGCCCGACAGCGCCGTACTCCGCCCATTGCGCGACGTACTGACCGACGCCTGGACTGCGGGCAACGGCAGGCCGGACACCGTGACGCTGCCGTCCACCCATCCGTCCGCACCCCTTGAGGCGGGTCCGGAACTCGTCGACCAGCGGATCGACCACATCTTCTACCGCCCCGGACACGAGGACCAGCTTGTCAACGTCGATGCGGCCGTCACCATGGATCAAGCCGTCGATGGCATTTTTCCCTCCGACCATCGACCGGTCATTTGCGACTTCAGATGGCGCGACCGCTGAACGACATCCCAGTGCTCGAGGGTGGAAGTCGCGTTGGCACCAGCTGGAATCCCTTCCGCATGGCTATTTCAGTTCAGCAGATGTCTTGCCGAGGAGGCGGCGGGCGACGATCAACTGCTGGATTTGTTGGGTGCCTTCGAAGATGTCGAGGATCTTCTTGGTGCTCACCACCACGAGCAGCCGGAACCATCAATCTGCACCCTGACCTGCGGTTTTACATCTCAACGACACCCGACGCTGATCGACGCTTGTCACCCTCCCACGGAGCAGTGACGGAGCTGGCGAGGCTGCACGTTCGTGCGAACGCGGGTGACCGCGTACCTCACCTGAAGGCACCAGCGACCACGTCCATCAATCCGCCACAGCTGATCCGTGGACTCAACGCTGACTCCGAGCCAGACATTGCTTGGCCAAGGCACTCGTCTGCCATCCGGGCCGCACGCCGAGGCCTCTTCGTTAGAAGTTGGTAGGTGTGACGGGGGATCTCCTCCATGACCGGAAGACTTCGGCGGCCTTCGTGCGGAGCGGGCGGCCTCACCGCAGTCGTCCCGACGCCGACCGTGCCGGCCGCCGGGATGACGACGTAGACATGGAAGCTCAGCTCGTCGATCCATGAGATCGGAGGGCTGCTCGGTGGAGCGCTGGAACCGAACAGTGCGAACGTGCCCAAGGCATCGAGCAACCTCTGACCAAGATCCGGCTTGTCGCGGAACACAGGCACCGCTGGGTCGTCCGGAGACGGCGACGGAGGCTCTTTGAGCCGGACCGGGACCGGGACGCGGAAGGTGACCATGCCGGATCGTGCGGCTTGCTCCTCGACTTCACAACACCGCGGGGCCGGTCGATCATCACCAGCGGGTACCGGACCGGCACGAGCCCCGGGTATTCGAGAACCCGGATGCTTGAGGCCCCGGCGTTCAACCGATGCAGCGCCGGGGCCCACACATGACCGGAACTCCGACATGGGCGGCGTCGGATTCCGGACAAGAGGCGCGTTCCGCTGGCCTCCGTGCGAACGGAGTGCCCC
Organism: Kribbella swartbergensis; assembly: GCF_054784135.1. Classification (NCBI taxonomy): domain Bacteria; kingdom Bacillati; phylum Actinomycetota; class Actinomycetes; order Propionibacteriales; family Kribbellaceae; genus Kribbella; species Kribbella swartbergensis. The sequence continues at coordinate 124,771 of NZ_BAAGPM010000017.1, read as the reverse complement.
GGCCTAGGGGTCGGGGCACCCGTCCCGTGTGGGCCGGGGGGTAAGGCGCCACACGTTGGGGGGACCTTCAAGGTACGCCATCATGTTCCCGCCGGGGAGAGATCGCCGTGCCGACCGGCGACGTCGAGACGTACTACGAGGGCGGCCAGTGGCACAGCCGACTGGTTGGGATCGGGTGAGATCAATGCGGTGATCACCGCCAGAGTGATCTGGCCGCGCGTTCACCGGCGACCGGAAACCCGTCTTCGGTGTGACCTGCGGAAATGCCGGCGACCTGAGCACTCCCGGTGAAGATCCGATGGCCGGACTACAAGTCCGGTCGCGATGAGGTGTTGAGAATCGATCGTTTGCTCAACCAGCAACACGTCGCTGCCAGCGTGCCTTGAGAATCTGAGGATGGAACTCGACCTTCCGTGGGCGCAGTGGGCGTCCGCCCCAGCGAAGTGCCAGGCTCTGTAAACGTCGACCCTGAAGCGCCGTTAATGATCGCTATGACGAGTCCTGACGACCATCGCGTTTTCCGATTGCAGTGGGGGCAATCGTCGCCGGTCTGAAAAGTTCGTCTTGGCCGAACCAAGTGCACCCCTCGAGGATCTCGCGGATGGCGTCGAGGTGGCCGAGGTGGCCGGCCATGTTCGCCTGCCGTGGCGCCGACCGCCGGGGCACGGTTCATCGTGCGGAGAAGACCCCGGCTCGGGCAGCGGCTAGTACGGCGGCAGCCGCACGGTCCGCATCGGCTTCCGTCACCGGCTCGGCCGTGACCAGCACACGGTGGAACAGCGGCGCCGCCAGGTGCTTCATCACCTCGAGCGGGTCGGTTCCGGCCGGCAGCTGGCCATCAGCGACCGCGCGTTCCACGATCGGAGCGACCCGGGCCAAGCGACTGGCCCAGAAGCGTCGCAGCACCTGCTCGACGGCCGGTGACGACTGGGCCCCGGAGACCAGCGCCCGCACGGCGGCGACACCGACCGTGCTCGCCAGCAGGACCCTGACGTTGCGGGCGAGGATTCGCAGGTCGAACTCGATGTTCCCGATGTCCGGGATGTCGATGAAGACCTCGGCAGCCGCCTCCAGCGCTTCGACCACCAACTGGTCCTTGTTGCCCCAGCGCCGGTAGACCGTGGTTTTGTGCACGCCCGCACGCTGCGCGATGGCCTCCACGCTGGTCTGGTCGTAGCCGATCGCAGCCAACTCGGCCACGGTGGCCTCGAACACCGCCGCCCGGGTACGTGCGGTCCGGCCGCCGGGGCGAGCGGAGCCGGTGTTGCTCACGTGACCTCCCACGTCATTTGTGCCGGCCTGCATCGGGGTGGCACTATCGTAAACGCAACAGCAAGTTGCATTTACCTGAGGATGGCAGATGTTCAGTTCGCTCTTGTACACCGGCCCGTCGATCACCTTGCTGCATGAGGAGTACGCGAAGAAGCACCGCATCGATGACCGTGCCGCAATCCAGGGCCACCGCGGGATCCGGATCGGGGCGCCGATCGAGCGAGTCTGGCAACTGCTCTCCGATGTCCCGCGCTGGAGTGACAACCTCGAACCCGGTGTCCGAGACATCCATTTGGACGAGGGAGTGACGGTGGACGGCCGCTTCACCCGCACCCGGAGCGGAGCGCGGATGCGGGCCCGCTTTGCCGTCATCGACGCGCCGCATGAGATCGCCTGGACCGGCAGTGCCTTCGGCGCCAAGGTCGTACACCGGTTCCTGCTGGAGCCGATCGACGACGAGTCCACACGCGTGGTTGTCGAGGAGTCGATGGCAGGCCCGCTGCTCGGGCTCTTCTTCAACAACAAGAAGCTTGACGATGTCCTCGCGGAGTCATTGACCACACTGAAGCAGGCCGCCGAAGCCCACTGATAGACCAGCGCGCATCCAGCTGATCACCTCGGCCAAGCTAGTGGACCGCGGGGGTCTGCCGTCGCCTGCCGGCGGCCCCCGTTGCACCGGCTTGAGGGGTGGAGACGGCCCGAATGGCGCGGCGTGCGGCGCGCCGCTGATCCGGGCCATCTCGCCCCGGCGGTTCAGCTCGGCCGCGACCGTGATCGCGTCGGCCGGCGGCGCACAGGTCTGTGATGATGTCGACGACGATCTCGTGCGCCGGGCGGTAGAAGTCCGTGCCGCGCAACGTCTCGATGACGTCGGCGATCGCGTCCTTGCTCAGCATCACCAATCTCGCTCCGTCGCTGCCGCACCGTCTATCGGGCACCGGCCCGAAGCCCACACCTGAGAGGGCATTCTTGCCGGATCATGGCGCGAACAGGTACCTTGTGTCGCATGGTAGCGGAAAAGGTGTTCACGCAGCTGCGCCGCGGGACGCTGGAGTACTGCGTGCTCGCGCTGCTGCAGGGAGAGCGCCGTTACGGTTTCGAGTTGGTCAAGGCGCTCGGTGAGGTCGACGGACTGATCACCACCGAAGGCACGATTTACCCGCTTCTCGCGCGGTTGCGGCGTGAGGGTCTGGTGGAGACGAGCTGGCAGGAGTCCGCGTCCGGCCCTCCGCGGCGCTACTACACATCGACGCCCGAAGGTAGCCGGGCACTGGCCGAGTTCACCGCGGACTGGCAACGGTTCTGCCTGTCGGTGGACAAGATCTTGCAGAGTGGGAGACGGGGATGAACAGGGAACTGGACAGCGATCGCCTGGTCGACGCGTACCTGAACGAGCTGGCCGCCGCGGCTGCCGAGTTGCCGGCCGGGCGGCGCGACGAGTTGCTCGCCGACCTGAAGGCGCACATCGCCGAGGCGCGCGCGGGCGGTGCGACGTCGGAGGACGAGCTCCGCGAGGTGCTGCAGCGGCTCGGCCGGCCGAGTGAGATCGTTGCCGCCGCCACCGACGGCCTGGTGCGGGTCGAGCTCCCGCCGCGGCTGCGCCCGCGGGACTTCGTCGCGCTCGGACTGCTGCTGGTCGCGCCGTACCTGCTGTCGCTCAGCTGGCTGGTGGCCGTGATCGGCTGGGCGATCGGAGTCGGACTGCTCTGGACCTCGAACCGCTGGACCGCGATCTGGAAGCTGATCGGCACGTTGACCTGGCCGATCGGCTACGCCGCGGCCCTGTTCCTGGACGTGTTCTTCCAGCCCCCGATGTGGCTCATCCTGCTGGCTGACTCGGTGATCACGATCGGTCTGCTCACCGCCTTGGCCCTGAACGCCCGCGCGCCGCGTCAGGTCTCGTAGACCAGCCACTTGCTGTCGGCCGGGAGATCGACGTCGTGCTGCTTCGCGAACAGGAGCAGTTGTCAGCGGCTCAGCTCGTCGAGCCTGTCTGTGGGAACTCGTTCGATGCGGGTCCAGCCTTTCCATCCTCGTTCCTCCAGGAGGGCCAGGATGCGTTCGGCGCCGGGGGAGGACTCGAGGACGGCCGCGTCCATCAGCGCGACCAGCTTGTCGTCGAGGCCGTACGTGCCCGCCTCACCGGCCTGCACAGCGGCGATCATCAGGCGCTCCAGGGTGTCGACGAGGTCGACGATCCGCGGGTCGTCCAGAGGCGCGTCGAGCGTTTCGTTCGCGATGCTGTAGAGCTTGATCATGTCGGGGTGCTGGAGCGCCTCATGCTTCTTCACGATCACGGCCTCGACCAGATCGGGCATCTGGGCGGCGACCATGATCCAGGCGTCTCGCTCCATCTCGATGTACCGCTCGTCGAGTCCGAGACCGCGCAGCCGGTCGAGGTAGTCCACGACACTCTGCGGCAGGGTCAGGTTTTCGCCGGCGGCAAGTCTGGCCAGGCGCTTGCGGGTGTCGCGCAACCGCCGGATCTCGGCGCGCAGCTGCTTGTCGATCTCCTCGACGCCGTCGGAGAACTCGTCCGGGGCGGCGTCGAGGAGTTCTTGCACCCGGGCAAGCGGTACGCCGGCATCGGCCAAGGTGCGGATCCGGATCAGTCGTACGACGGCGGCCGCGTTGTAGGAGCGGTACCCGGACCGGTCGCGATCGGGCTCCAGGAGCAGCCCGATCTTGTGGTAGTGGCGGACCGCCCGGACCGTCACCCCGGCGTACGCCGCCAGCTGGCTGATCGTGAGCATAGGTCTCAGCCTGCCTCAGGCGACCTTCCGGCGATAGGCAGCCATCGCGAAGACGTACGCCGCGACCAGGACGCCGACGCACCACGCCAGCGCGGTCCAGATGTCGTCGCCGACCGGCTGCTGCGCGAACAGGTTCCGGATCGTGTCGACGATGGACGTCACCGGTTGGTGCTCGGCGAACCAGCGCACGGGGCCGGGCATCGTCTGCGTTGGGACGAACGCCGAGCTGACGAACGGCAGGAAGATCAGCGGGTAGGCGAACGCGCCCGCGCCCTCGACGGTCGCCGCGGACAGGCCGGGAATCACGGCGATCCAGGTCAGGGCCAGCGTGAACAGGAACAGGACTCCGACGACAGCGAGCCAGTCCAGCACGCTCGCCCCCGAGCGGAAGCCCATGATCAGCGCGACGCCGACGACGACCGCGAGCGAGATCAGGTTGGCGACGAGTGAGGTGACGACGTGCGCCCAGAGCACGCCGGACCTCGCGATCGGCATGGACTGGAACCGCTCGAAGATCCCGCTCTTCAGATCCATGAAGATTCGGAACGCGGTGTACGCGACGCCCGACGCGACCGTGATGAGCAGGATGCCGGGTAGCAGGTAGTTCACGTACGCGTCCGGGCCGGTGTCGATCGCGCCGCCGAAGACGTAGACGAACATCACCATCATCGCGATCGGTGTGAGGACGGTGGTGATGATGGTGTCCAGGCTGCGGGTGACGTGGCGCAGCGTCCGGCCGGTGAGAGCGCCGACGTCGCTGAAGAAGTAGGTGGTCATCGTTGGACCTCGGTGCTCGTGATGGCGAGGAAGACATCCTCGAGAGTGGGCTGCTTCTCGACGTACTCGACCTTCGCGGGTGGAAGTAGCTGCTTGAGCTCGCTGAGGGTGCCGTTGACGATGATCCGGCCGTTGTGCAGGATGGCGATCCGGTCGGCCAACTGCTCGGCCTCTTCCAGGTACTGCGTGGTGAGCAGCACCGTCGTACCGTGGCCAGCGAGTTCTTTGACCGTGTGCCAGACCTCGATCCGTGCCTCGGGATCGAGCCCCGCGGTCGGCTCGTCGAGGAAGATCACCGCTGAGTCGCCGATCAGGCTCATCGCGATGTCCAGGCGGCGGCGCATTCCGCCCGAGTACGTCGACACGCGCTGAGCGGCCGCATCGGTCAGCGCGAATCGACGAAGCAATTCGTCGGCGACCGCGCGCGGATTCTCGACGTGCCGCAGTTTCGCGACCAGGACGAGGTTCTCCCGGCCGCTCAGGATCTCGTCGACGGCGGCGAACTGCCCGGTCAGGCTGATGGACTCCCGTACGTCGGCCGGCCGCGTGGCAACCTCGAAACCGTTGACGGCGGCCGTCCCCGCATCCGACTTGAGGAGTGTCGAGAGGATCCTGATCGTCGTGGTCTTGCCTGCCCCGTTGGAGCCGAGCAACGCAAAGATGCTGCCCCGCGCGACGTCGAAGTCCACGCCGCGCAGGACGGCCTTCTTCCCGTACGACTTCTCCAGACCGCGGACGTGGATCGCCGGGTCTGCGATCGATTGAACTGTCATGCGCATCAGCCTGCGGGGTTGACCCCGCGTCAAGGTCAAGCCGTCTGGACGGGGTGTTAATCGATTGACGGTCGGCGACGGGCAGATCTGCTGTGCGGAGGTGCGCCGGACGGGCCGCCGCGCACCGGAAGGTGGACTGGGATGTCTGTTCTGTCCTGCAGCTGTGCTCTGAAAGATCCTCGGCTTGGCATTCGCACGTTCGTTCAGCTGGGAGCACAGTGGCGTGGAGGGTTTCCCTCGACGCCCCCGGAATCACCCATCGCGACCATTGCCCGAGTTGCCTGTGATCGCGCCACCTGGACCCGATGTGCCGGGCGATCGCAACGCCGACTACTACGGCGGCAGGAACCGATCGCGGTTACGGTCCGCGGCGCGGACCGCTGGGTCCCCATCCACAGGTGCACCAATTGCGGTCGCCTGCGACTCAACAAGACCGCCTGTGATGAGCCCGGCGTCCCCGACATTCCGCAACGTCGGCTCGCATTTGAGCTGTTCACCTACGGTGTCTGACGTTCTCCGTCATCCGACTCACCTGGCCGGTTGTAGCCGTGATCCTGGTGGGTGACGAAGCGCCTCGGGTCTCCCGCGGCGAGTGCCCCGACGGCGGACATGAAGGTATTGACTCGCTCGTCGAGGTACTGCCCGAGCGAGGCGGAGTTGACAACATCGATACGGAATCGGCCATCGATCTTGGCCGACTTGATCTCGCGTGCTGTTGTCGCCCACGGCACTTCAACCGCCTCCAGATCAGTCGCAGTCACATCGACGGCGAAGAGGGGCGCCGAAGTAACGACAAGCGGGTAGTAGAACTGGATCATTGCCCATTCCTGCCCAGGCCTGTGCATGACGTAGGAGCTCCGGTTCGACTGCGAACGGAAGTAGGTGAGCGCTTTCGCCAGCGGGTACACGAGTGATGTAAAGATTCCCCGATTGTCGGCGAGCCAAGTCTTCTTCCGGTCCAGCCGGGTCATCTGGTTGCCGAGGAAGCCACCGTCCCAAGGGCTACCCGGCAATGCGTCCAGACCGAGATACTGCCGGGCGGAGGTCTGGTGAAGCAGCGACCGGCCATCGCCTAGCTCCGTGCGCCCAGTTTCGACGCTTGGAAAACGGAACTGTTGTTCTAGACGAGCCTCATCCAGGTCGTGCGCTGTGGCCGGACCTCCCACGACTACGTACGGCATCGAGCTCTGCTTGCATTCGGCAAGGATCCTCGCGCCGACGCTGAAGCTGAGTTCATCACTGCGGAACACCTCTCGATACCCATGGACATCGATCTCGCGGGAAACGGACGGATCGTCCGGATCTGGGAATGCCTTGGCTGTCGTTACATGGAAGCGGCTCCTTTCCAGAGTCCTAGCGGTGTCCTGTTCAAGAAGCCATCCCGCGTCCCGCAGTGCCGCGATCACCTCGGTCGAGGTTGGCCGCTGCCGGTACTCCGGTTCCTGCTGCTCACCCATGGAACCGATGGTCGCATCTGCATCGGGCATCTCTGCGGTGCCTGATGATTGTGTTGATGATTTTGGAGGTCTCCACCAGCACCGTTTGTAGGTCAGTGCTGACACCACCCGGACCAGGAGGGCAGCCTAGTGTTGGTGGGAGTTGACACCACCCTGGCGGGCGCGCAAGCGGAGCTCGTAGAGCAGGTCAAGTGGCGGGGAGCACCCCAATCGGGACACCCCCGAGCACGTCCAAGATCAGGCCGAACTGTGGGCGGGACACGCACGCACCGAACTGGAGTGGGCGAAGAGCCTGAGCAAACGACTGTCTGAGGGCGCCTACACCATGGCCGATGATCCGGGTTCGTGGCGAACGGTCCCCGATCCCCTCAAGATGCGCTTCTAATCAACCTTGACTAGACGTTTCCTCCTCGCGTACTCTGGCCAAGTAATCAAACTGGACTAGTCTCAACCAATCCGTTCGCAACACCGAGAGAAGAATCGAACCCATGGGAAAGTTCGCGATCGAGACAAGCAGGTTGAGCGGAGGTGGGCGCATGTCGGCGACGAAGCTCCTGGTACTCGGTATCGTGCACCTCTCCGGCGGCGCGCATGGCTACCAGGTGCGGTCCGAACTGCAGAGCTGGGGTGCGGAGATTTGGGCCAAGATCAAGCCCGGCTCGATTTATCACGCGCTGAAAAAGGCGGCGGCTGATGGCCTCCTCACCGAACACGCCGAGCCGGGCAACTCCGGGCCGGAGCGCGTTCTGTACCGCGCGACAGCTCGGGGACGTGACGAGATAGTCGAACTGGTCCGCGACGGTCTGCGGCGCACCCACGACCCGGCCATGCTCAACGCGGCCATCGCCATGTTGCCCATGCTGACCAGGACAGATGCCATCGCGCACGTTAACGAGCGGGTCGCGCGCCTGGAAGCGGAGCTCGTAGGGCAGGCCAAGGGGTGGGAGAACCCGAACCCCGACATTCCCGAACACGTCCGCGATCAGGCCGAACTGTGGGCGGGACACGCACGCACCGAACTGGAGTGGGCGAAGAACCTGAGCAAACGACTGTCTGAGGGCGCCTACACCATGGCCGATGATCCGGGTTCGTGGCGAACGGTCCCCGATCCCCTCAAGATGCGCTTCTAATCAACCTTGACTAGACGTTTCCTGCTCGTGCACTCTGGCCAAGTAGTCAAACTTGACTAGCTCAACCAATCCGTTCGCAACACCGAGAGAAGGACTCGAACCCATGGGAAAGCTCGCGATCGAGACGAGAGGGTTGAAGAAGAGCTTCGGCAAGACCCACGCGGTCGCCGGTGTGGATCTGGCCGTGAGCGCCGGTGGCGTGTACGGCGTGCTCGGCCCGAACGGGGCGGGCAAGACCACCACGATCCGCATGCTCGCCACGCTCCTGCGCCCCGACGCCGGAGAGGCGCAAGTGCTCGGCTACGACGTCGTGCGTGACGCCCGGGCGGTGCGGAGCAGGGTGGGCCTCACCGGGCAGTTCGCGTCGGTCGACGAAGACCTCACCGGGGTGGAGAACCTGTTGCTGCTCGCCAGGCTGCTCGGCTACTCACGCCGCCGAGGCAGGGAGCGGGCGGCCGACCTGCTCGACGCGTTCGGTCTTGCCGAGGCGGCCGACCGGCAGGTGAAGAAGTACTCCGGCGGGATGCGCAGGCGCATCGACATCGCGGCGAGCCTGGTCGTCACCCCCGAACTGATCTTCCTCGACGAGCCCACGACCGGGCTCGACCCGCGCAGCAGGAACCAGGTCTGGGAGATCGTCAGGGGCATGGTCGCCGAGGGCACCACCGTGTTGCTGACCACGCAGTACCTCGACGAGGCCGACCAGCTGGCCGACCGGATAGCGGTGATCGACCACGGGAAGGTGATCGCCGAGGGCTCGAGCGGCCAGCTCAAGGCATCGGTCGGCGCCGGCTCGCTGCACGTACGGCTACGTGCGCCCGAGCAGCGGGCCGAGGCCGAACGGGTCCTCGCCGCCGCTCTCGACGTGCCGGCCGAGCCGTCCGCCGACCCGGCCGCGCTGTCCGCAAGGATCTCCGACCCCGAGCGGGTCGCCCGTTCCCTCGCCGAGCTGTCCCGCAGCGGCATCGACGTCACCGAGTTCGCGCTCGGTCAGCCGAGACTGGACGAGGTGTTCCTCGCCCTGACCGGACACGCCGCCGAGGAGACACCCAAGGAGGATGCCACATGAATGCCACGTCCGCGGAGCAGGCGTCGCCGCCGGTCACCGAGGACGCGCTGCGCGGTGTGCTGGCCGGCGAGCGGCCGTCTAGCCCCGGTCCGGTGCTCACCTCGTTGACATTCGGCTGGCGCGCTTTGCTGAAGATCAAACACGTCCCGGAGCAACTCGTCGACGTGACCATGTTCCCGATCATGTTCACGCTGATGTTCACCTACCTGTTCGGTGGCGCGCTCGCCGGGTCGACGCAGGAATACCTGCAGTTCCTGCTGCCCGGCATCCTGGTGCAGGCGAACGTCATGATCACCATGAACACGGGCATCACGCTGAACACCGACATCCAGAAAGGCGTTTTCGACAGGTTCAGGTCACTTCCGGTGTGGCGACCGTCCCCGCTGGTCGGCGCCCTGCTCGGCGATGTGATGCGCTACTCGATCGGGTCGGCGATCGTCATCACGCTCGGCCTGGTCCTAGGGTTCCGGCCGGAGGGTGGCGCCGTCGGCGTGGTGCTCTCGGTGGTGCTGCTGCTGGTGTTCTCGTTCTGCCTGTCGTGGCTGTGGACGATGCTCAGCCTGATCCTGCGCACGCCGAACTCGGTGGCGGGAGTCAGCATGATGGTGATGTTCCCACTGACGTTCGTGAGCAACATCTTCGTGGACCCGAAGACGATGCCCGGATGGCTTCAGGCGGTCGTCGAGGTCAACCCGATCACCCACCTGGCGACCGTGGTACGCGGCCTGATGCACGGCTCGGTGCCCGCCGGGGAAATCGGCTGGGTGCTCGTCTCGTCCGTACTTCTCGTCGCGGTCTTCGGTCCCATCACCATGGTCCTCTACCGCAACAAGAAATAGATCCCGCTACCGCGAGCACTTGGTCGACATCAACTCCGACAATCCGGCCCACTCGGCCAACGCCATCACCGGTACCAGGCCCGGACACGACAAGGAGAGACGCATGAGCACCATCCCCAAGAACAACCCGGAAACCGTTGCGCACACGCCCGGGCGGGCGAGCAGCATCGGGGTCTGGATTCTGCAAGTCGTGCTGGCGGCGATAATCGCCGGCGGCGGAATCTCGAAGCTCGCCGGCGACCCGGTCATGGTGGACATGTTCGCCGACATCGGGGCTGGCCAGTGGCTCCGGTACCTGGTCGGAGCGCTGGAGGTCGCGGGAGGGGTTGGACTTCTGATCCCGGCACTGGCGGGCCTGGCCAGTCTCGCGTTGGCGGCATTGCTGACCGGTGCTGTCATCACCGATCAGTTCGTGCTCGAGCAGAGCCCTTGGCTGCCGCTCGCCTGTCTCGTCGTGGCGGCCGTGATCGCAAGGGCGCGGTGGACGCGCACCGAGGCCGTCGTCGGCACGCTGCTCAGGCGCTGAGACAAACCTCTCGAACGGAGATGCGAGATGAACGAGATGGCCTTTCGCGTGACATCAAACGATGGCACCGCCATCGCCTACGACCGGAAGGGAAGCGGCCCGGCTGTCGTCCTGGTAGGCGGCGGACTGGACGACGGAGCCGAGAACGCTCCCTTGGTACCTGCTCTCGCCGAGCACTTCACGGTTTACAACTATGCCCGTCGGGGACGCGGCGCGAGCGGCTTCATCGAGCCCTACGCCGTGGAAAGGGAGATCGAGGACCTGGATGCGTTGATCGCGGCGGCGGGCGGCTCGGCACACCTGTTCGGGGCGTCCTCTGGTGGTGCGCTGGCGATGGAAGCCGCCGCGGCCGGGTCAACCATCGACACGATCGCCGTGTGGGACGTGCCCTACGCGGTCGGGGATGACATACGCCCTCGATTCGAGAAGTACATCGCGGACACCCGACGCGCGTTCGACGCCGGGCGAGACGAGGAGGTTCTCGAACTGTTCATGCGCGTGACCGGCGCCTCCGACGACGACATCGCGGCAGGGGCGATGATGCGTTCGAGAATGTCGACCGCGGCAAAGCAGACGCCGCATTGGGCGCATTCGGTCGCCCTCGCACCCACGCTGGTCCACGACAGCGTCTTCCTCAACCGCTACCAATTGCCGGCCGATCGCCTGGCAACGGTCACCCAACCGGTCCTGGTCATCACCGGAGGACCGATCTCGTCCCCCTACCTGGCAGGCCTGCCCTCGGACTTCTTCGACCGCGCAGCCGACGCGCTTGCAGACCTACTACCCCACGCTCAACGGGAGACCCTCGAAGGGCCGGATCACGTCGTCGACCCACAGACCGTCGGCCCGCTGTTGCTACGGTTCTTCAGCAGCGAACACTGAGGGGCCCGCGAGGTGTTGCGGGAAGACCGATTAGACACCGCGCAAGCAGATCTTCGTCGCGCCAGGGACACGGGGCGGACAGGTGGTGTCGAGGTTGATGTCGTCGGCGGCATCACAGGCCTGATCCTGGGCGTGCTCGTCACCAACGTCTTCGTCACCACGCAAGGCCGGGCCGTCGTACTGACCTGGGCTTCAGTGGGACTCGACCTGGCCTACTCGCTGCTCATCGGCTCCGTCGTCGGTCGTACCCCGCACTCCGGGCCGACTCAATACCGCCCACCGAAGCCCTGCGCAGCACATGACCAGGCACCTCGGTAGGGCCAGTGATTCCGGGCTGTGGTCGCATGCGGTCACCGTTCCCGGGCGGTGGCCCGGTGCCGAAAGTCGTGCCCACGGCGTGCTCACGTCAGGAGTGCCACCGATGACGCAGCCGCGTTCCCGGGTCGACCTGTACGCGGCGATCCGACGGGATGCCCGATCTGGGATGTCCAACCGCGCGCTGCAGCGCAAGCACGGCGTCGGCTTCCGAACCGTGACAGCGGCGCTGGAATCTGCATGGCCGAAGGAGAGAAAGCAACCGCCCAAACGCGGCTCACGGCTTGACGCGTACCGAGTGGTGATCGACGACTGGCTGCGCTCGGACCTCGACGCGCCGCGGAAGCAGCGACACACGGCGAAGCGGATCTTCGATCGACTGCTTGACGAACATGACGGGGCCGGGGTGGTGTCGTACTGGATGGTCCGCGAGTACGTCGCCACCCGACGCCGTGAGATTCGCGTCGAGGTCGGACGGGAACCTGCCAACGCGTTCATCCCGCAAGAACACCTCCCGGGCCGCGGGGCCGAGGTTGAATTCGGCGACGTCGCCATCCACCTGCGCGGCGAGCTCGTAACCTGCGCGCTGTTCAGCCTTCGGCTCTCCTACTCGGGCAAGGCCGTGCACAGGGTCAGTGCCTCGGCTGGGCAGGAAGCCTTCTTCGAGGGTCACGTCCACGCCTTCAACGTGCTCGGCGGGGTGCCGACCGGGAAGATCCGCTACGACAACCTCAAGGCCGCCGTCGCGAGCGTGATCGGGTTCTCCCGCCAGCGGGTCGAGGCCGACAGGTGGACCGCCGTCCGTTCCCACTACGGCATCGAAGCCTTCTATTGTCAGCCCGGAATCCAAGGTGCGCACGAGAAGGGCAGCGTCGAGGGGCAGATCGGCTGGTTCCGACGCAACCACCTCGTCCCCATCCCAGAAGTCGACTCCCTAGACGAGCTCAACGCTATGGTCGACGCCTGGGACGAAGCCGACGACGCCCGGCGGATCGGGTCCCGCGCCCGCACGGTCGGGGAACACTTCGCCACCGAGCAGCCACTCCTCGCGCCCCTTCCGACCGAGCCGTTCGAGACCGGCCGCTGGTTCACCCCGCGCGTGGACCGGTACGCCCAGGTCACGGTCCGGATGAACAAGTACTCCGTGCCCGCGCGCATGGTCGGCCGTCAAGCCCGGGTGCTCCTGAACGCCAGCGACCTGGTCGTGTTCGACGGCAGGACCGAGATCGCCCGCCACGAACGGCTCATGACCAAGGGCTCGACCCGGGTCGACCTGGACCACTATCTCGAGGTCCTCCTCCGCAAACCGGGCGCGCTACCCGGTGCGAAAGCGCTGGAGCAGGCCAGGGCATCCGGGCGGTTCACGCCCGTTCACGACGCCTGGTGGGCCGCGGCCTGCAAGGCCCACGGTGACGCCGACGGCACCCGTGCCCTCATTGAGGTCCTGATGCTGCACCGGCACCTTCCACACGACCACGTCGTCGCTTGACTCGCGACGGCGCTGCGTGCAGGCGCGCTCACCGCGGACGCTGTCGCGTTGGAAGCGCGCAAGTACAACGACACAGCAGATGGCGGAGCCGACGACACGACAGCGGACCACCAGTCCCTGATGAGCGGCGACAGGGCACGCGGAGAAGGCGAGATCCCTGCCGTGCGATCGCTGACCGAGCGCCGGCTCCGCGCCCACATCCCGGCCGACACTCGGCCGCTGCCGAGCGTGGAGAAGTACGACCAGCTGTTGGCCAGCCGACGTGACACCCCGAACGAAGGAGCCGCACCGTGACCACCAAGCGCCGAGGGATGACCGAAGAAACAGCCGACGCCGCGATCGACCAGGCCTGCCGGATGCTGCGAATGCCCACCATCCGCAACTCCTCCACCGACTACGCCGACCGGCAGGGCGGGAGCAGATGTCTTACCGCGGGTTCCTCGCCGAACTACTACTCGCTGAATGCGACGATCGCGCCCGACGCCGGTCCGAACGCCGGATCAAGGCAGCCAAGTTCCCTCGCGAGAAGTCCCTGCGGGCCTTCGACTTCGACGCCAATCCCAACATCGACCCCGCCGTGATCCACACCCTCGCCAAGTGCGAATGGGTCCAGAAGGGCCAGCCGCTGTGTCTGATCGGGGACTCCGGCACCGGCAAATCCCATCTGCTGATCGCGCTCGGCACCGAGGCCGCCATGGCCGGCTACCGGGTCAAGTACACCCTGGCGACCCAGCTTGCCAACGAGCTCGTCGAGGCCGCCGACGAGATGGCACTCGCCAAGACCATCGCCCGCTACGGCCGCGTCGACCTGCTGTGCATCGACGAACTCGGCTACATGCAACTCGACCGCCGCGGCGCGGAACTCCTCTTCCAGGTCCTCACCGAGCGTGAGGAGAAGGCCTCGGTCGCGATCGCGTCCAATGAGTCCTTCGGCGGCTGGACCAAGACCTTCACCGACCCCCGGCTATGCGCAGCCATCGTCGACCGACTCACCTTCGGCGGCACCATCCTCGAGACCGGCACCGACTCCTACCGTCTGGCCCAAGCCACAAAGCAGCGGACAACCTGACACCCGTCGGGCGCGGAAGCGGTGTCGACGCAAACCAACATCCGCGGCACCGACACGTGCCCGGCGGTGTCAGAACTCGCCAACAAGCGGTGTCGGACGAAACCTCCGCAGCCACCCGTATGCCTTTCGGCCGCGAGGTTTAAGTTCGACCAGGCTGTGTCCAGCGCGATCCGCGAAGGTTCACGTAGCCCTCACCGCCCAGCGGGGCGACCCGGCCGAACGAGAGCGAACGTGCCGAAACTGCAACCACAATTGCAACCGCGCGGTCCTCGCGTGTGGATCGGGGGATCGGGTGCTGATCGTCCGGACGAGGTGCGCCGTCTGCTACCTGGTGGGCACCGACCTACAGCCCGCCGAGGGCTCGGCTTCGACAGGTTAGAGGCGTCGAGGAGGTCGTCCACGTCATCGACTCGCCTCGAGAGCGTTCTGGGCTACGCTTCAACGCCAGCTCAGCCGCAGCAATTCGCGAGCACGGATCTACGAGGGGGAAGCGTGAAGGTCGAATCACTCGCCGAACAATTGTATTTCACCACCGTTCATCTGCAGGCAATCAAGAGCAACGGAGATGGTTGGACAGGAACTGGCTTTCTGTATTCCGTCGATACCACCCGTGGATCTGCTCATTTTCTGGTGACGAACAAGCATGTCCTTGCGGGCGCGAATGAACTCGTCATTCAGATGATGCGACGCGACGCTGACGGAGGTCCGCTCTTGGGTACTCCTTCGCGGATGCGGATCACCAACTTCAACGCATCAATTTGGGTTGGTCACCCTAATGATTTGGTTGATGTTGCCGTCATGCCGTTCTACAGCATCCTAGACGAGATGATCAAGCTGGACGAGACGCCCTTCTTTCGCGCTGTTGGCGCCGACATAGTCTACGGCGTGGCTATTGAGCCAGAGTTGGACGCCGTCGAACAGGTGACCTTTATCGGGTATCCGAATGGCATCTACGACAGAGTTAACCTCCTCCCCATTGCAAGGCGGGGTACTACAGCAACTCCGATTGAGGTGGACTATCAGGGTGCGCCAGCATTCTTGATTGATGCCTCGGTCTTCGGCGGATCTAGCGGAAGCCCAGTATTCATCGCCAATTGGGGCATGTACACCGATCGCAAGGGCGCATCGGTGATTGGCTCCCGGGCCATCTTTCTTGGAGTATTGGCCGCAGTGCACACGCGCCGAGTTGACGGCAAGGTTGAAGTCGTAGACACTGCATTAATTGCGAGCTTCAACGAACCAATCGATCTCGGAATTGTCTATAAGGCCCGTTGTGTCGATGAATGTGTGCAAATCCTTCTTGATGCAGCTGGACTTAAGCGTCGAGTTGGGGATGAATCTATAGTCGAGGTGTCAGAGCCCACCGATGCGGACAAAGCGATTGCCGATGCCGCAGACGAGTCCGGCGAAGAGTCACCTGATGGCAGCAGTTGACGGTTACGTGTCAAGTGCGCGGGCAGTCCTCCCGCGATCGTCCCGATAGCTGCCGACCTTAGGTTCGGTGCGGTGCGGGTCAAGGGTCGGAGATCCCGGAGGGACGCCGTAGGCGCCCTTGACGCGTGCCGGGCCGGACCGTCCCCTCCATGATTGCTAGCGAGGCGATGCGGGAGCCCACCGGTAGACGGGAGCGTACAGCAAACGGCGGACGGCGGGTGGCCGGCCGTTTCAGCGAGTGCGGAATCGACAGGGTGTCGAGCGTTGGCGGCGAGTTCTGTTGTCTTCGGCTCGGCACCCTGTTGGCACGTGCGCCAAGCCAAGGGACGCGCCCCGAGCGCAGCGAAGCGGAGTGGTGGGCAGGCGTCCCGCCCTCCGGTGGCGGCGCGCTTCGGGCCCACGGGGCCCGCCTTGAAGACGTAGAGAAACTTGTCAGGCACCGTTCGCCGAGATGGGTGTCCTCCGTCGATACATGCGCGACACTCGTCCGCCAGGTGATCTGCGACAGTGGCTGGTTCGGCAGTCTGGTTCTGACGTCTCCGCGGGGCGTCCGGGACTGGGGAGGCCGGGATTGGCGCTGGTTGTCTTGTCGGTGGTCGAGCAACGTCTTGACGCGGTTCGTGCGGTGCTTGCCGGGGCGGATGTCATCGATGTCGCTGCGCGGGTGGGGGTGCACCGGTCCACGCTGCATCGCTGGATCGCGCGGTATTTGACCGAGCAGTTGGCGGGTCTGGCCGATCGTTCTCGTCGCCCGCACGTGTCGCCTGCTCAGGTGGCCGAGGTGGTGGAGGTTGCGGTCGCGGAGATGCGCAGAGAGCATCCGCGGTGGGGGTCGCGGCGGATCCGGTTGGAGATGCTGCGCAGGCCTGGCCCATGGTCGAACGAAGAGCTGGCGGTCCCGTCGGAGCGCACCATCGACCGCATCCTGTTTCGGCATGGCCTGTTGCGGTCTCGTCCTCGCAAGCGGCCCAGGGACTCGTATGTGCGGTACGAACGGCCGGGACCGATGCAGCTGTGGCAGATGGACATCGTCGGCGGCATCCAGCTGGTCAACACGCTCACGGGCGAGTTGCGTGAGGCCAAGGTGGTCACCGCGGTCGACGACCATTCCCGGTACTGCGTGATCGCGAAGGTCGTCGAGCGGGCCACCGCGCGGGCGGTGTGTCTGGCCCTGGCTGAGGCGCTGGTGCGGTTCGGGGTGCCGGAGGAGATCATCACTGACAACGGCAAGCAGTTCACCGACCGATTCGGACGCAACGGCGCCCGCAACGGCGAGGTGCTGTTCGACAAGATCTGCCGCCGCAACGGGATCGCCCACCGGCTCACCGCGCCGGCGTCACCGAACCAGAACGGGAAAGTGGAGCGATTCCACGGCACCTTCCGTCCCGACTTCCTCGACGCCGCGGATCCATTCACCTCGGTTGAACTGGCACAGGCAGCAGTGGACACCTACGTCGCCGAATACAACACCAACCGGCCGCACCAAGCACTCGACCAGAACACGCCGGTGACACCAGCCGACAGGTTCCGGCCCGTGCCGTCGAAGGAACGTGAACTGGTCGAGCTGTGGTTGCCGCCGCAACTGGCGACCGTCGCCGAAGCAGACGTAACCGACGCGACCGACAGCAGCGGGAACGCCGACCTCTTGCCGGTGCGAGAGTTCTGGGCCGGTGGACCGATCGAGTTCGACCGAGTCGTCCCACCGTCGGGGAACCTGGCCGTTGCCGGGAAACAGTTCTGGCTCGGCCCGCATCGGGCCGGTCAGACGCTGCGGTTCTGGGCGGATCTCGACCTGATCCACCTGCTCGTCGCTGGCGCGAGGATCAAGACCGTCCGCTCGCACCTCACCGTGAACGACCTCGCGAGCCTCCTCGCCAACGGCGCGGTCAACGCCGGTCCTTCACCGTTGCCCCAGATCGAGGGCAGCGATGCGATCGAGGTCGAGCGGATCGTGTCCCGCGCAGGCACCGTATCCCTGGCCGGACACGTCTTGCTGGCCGCGGAGATCCTCGGCGGCTGCCGGGTCGGGATCCGCATCGAACCCAACGTGTTGATGTTCTACGACCTCGACACCCGCGAACTGCTCCGCGTCCGGCCCAACCCACTGGCCATGGACCAGGCCCACCGACTCCGCGGCAGCCGGCCCGCAGGCCCACCGCCACGACCATCGCTCGAGCCCGTCCGCGTGCAGCGCCGCGCCAGCAACTCCGGCGTGATCATGGTCTGCGGCCAAAAGGTCGCCCTCGGCCGCGCACACAAACACCAAACCGTCACCGTGCTCGTCTCCGAAACCACCCTCGCCATCGAGCTCCCCGACACCGACACCCAGATCGTCCGCCGCACCACCACCCAGCCAGTGCGCAGCATCAAAGGCCAGCGACCCCGCACCGCGACGCCCAACTCGTAGGCCCACCTGTCACGCGAACCCGGCAGACTATTGGGCATGTTGAGCCCAGCGGCCTTCGCCGAGCAAAGACGAGTGATCTGCCGATCCGGACCGCCCAGCGAGGGTGACGACCTCCTGGGCATGGAGATCGACTTTCTCGCCTGGTTAGGAGACACGACTTACGCCGACCAACCACACAAGTTGTGGGACGACGCCGTCGTCCAGCGAAACGAAGGAGGCGAGTGGCTGATAGACGCCTCGGCGACCGCAAAGCCCGGCGTCACCGCCGAACAGGTCGAGGCAGCTCTATCCACGGCCTGGACGCAGCACCTCCGATACCAATACCGCGAGGCACACACACTTCTCACCGAACCGACGTCGGTCACGCTGCAGGCCGTGACACAGATCAACCCAGACGACCTATGGGTCACCGCACAAGTCCGAGTGGCGCTGTCCACTCCCTCACCGGCGTAGCATCAGAGCCCAGCGACCGCGGATCGCAACCTCAATTTCCTAGCCCACATGTCGCACATCAGTTGGCAGACATGTGTCGCGCATGTGTTGGCGGATACAGTTCGCCGAGATGGGCGGATCTCGTGTGTTGATCGCTCGGGACAGGGACATGGGGGGCCCTTCGGCCTACTCTAGTCGAGTGAACAACGATCGCCAGACGACCGGGATTCAGGAAAGCCAGTCAAAGGAGGAGATCCTTGTTGCGTTCACCTCTGACGACCCAGCGGCGCTCGGACACATTTGGCGCATTACGGCCAAGAAGACGGACTTCTATTTAGATACTCGCAGCCGCAATGGGGCTTTCCATCTTTCGGTCCACGGTCCGAACGAGCGCAACCTGGAGGACACCGCTTCCACATCAAGCCTGCTCAGCAGGCGATTGACGCCATCAGGGCCCGGGGCGACTTCATACTGCACAGCCTTCCCCCGGAGGGTTACCCTGTCGACGGTGAAGAACTCGCACCGGGCGTCTTTCGCGTCGCCCGTGTACGCTGGCTTGGAGATCTGCAACGTCCGGAGTTCCAGCATGCGGCGGTATCTGGTCCTCTGCCAGATATCTCGGGCAATCGATCAGGCAGGGCAATTCGCATCCGGTTACGACCCGATGAAGCCGCCGATCTCGACCTGGTCGTCTCCTACGACCAGCCGATTTGGCCCGCTGGGGAAGATTCGCTGCGCGACAACTCGCGACTTGGGCCCCTGCGCAATGGATCCGGAATGTGGCTAACCGCAACGTCCTACCGCCGTTCTCAATCAATCCACCCCACGCCGGACAAGTTGACGCTGCCAATTCCTGAGGATGCCCGCGACGCCAATCGGATCCTGAGTGCGGGCCCGATCCAAGATGAGTCGGGCAGCATCTTCTGGTTCGTGGAGGCGATCACCTCGCGCGAGTCGATTGCAGCGTCCATGTCGGCAATGGAGGAGTAACGAGCCGTGTAGGGCGACTACCGACCAGGGATGGGCAAGCGATAAGACAGCACGTTCCGCTCAGACGAGACCACGATGTCCGCTGTCTCTACCAGGCGGGTCCCGCTCGTAGTAGGTGCGCTCGATGACGAGCACTGGCACTCCAGCCCGCACTGTCAGAGTTTCAGCCTCGTGCCGACGTGCAGCGCGACCCGCAACATCCTCCCCCACGTGGGTGATGTGCACTCCGATGCTGTGCATCCTGGGGATTACCCCTGTGATCGACCACCTTCGGGATTCTCGATCGGCGTGCCACCTGTGAGCGCAGAGGCTCGAATGACGTGGAGAGCATCACAGGTTCTCCGTCGGCCATGAAGCGATAGCTGGTGCGCATCACAGGATCGCCTTGCTGGATGTTGAGTCGATCGGCAATAGCCTTAGATGCAGTCATACGTCGACTCTGGTAGTCCACTCCGGGACCTGGGCGTCGGCCGATGCAGCAGCCGCGAAGGGCGATGATGTTGGGCGCTCAGAGTAAAGACTGCTTAACACTCGACGCTTCGGGGCTGGAGTGCGCGAACGAACGAACCGCGCCCCTGGTGCTTGACGATCAGACCTTCAGAACGCAGCACATCTAGTGCCTGCCGGACCACAATTCGAGAGACGCCGTAGTCGGCCATGAAGCCTGGCTCGCTCGGCAGTTGGTCTCCAGCCTCGAGAGTGCCCTCGAGGTGGCTGCGGATGTCGTCTGCGATCTGCAGGACGACCCGTAAAGCCGGTCATAGCCGCAACTCCACTCTCCGACTCATCAGGATGTGGCTAAAATTTCCGTTGCAACATCCACGCAGGTCAAGCGGTGATGTGCCCGGGACGGGATTCGAACCGTATGCCTTTCGGCCGCAAGGTTCGAGTTCGACCTGGCGGTGTTCGGCGCGATCCGCAGGGGTTCGTGGCCTCCGCCGCCTGCACTGCACTTTGCCGAACGAGACTGAACGCGGCCGAACTACAACCGGAATTGCAACCGAGAGGACTGAGCTACAGGGCCGAGCCCGCACCCCTGGTCGGCGGTCGGTCCAGCGATAGCGCACGCCTACGTAGCAGTGCGGCGGGCTGCCTCCTTGGCTCTGATGAAGGCGAAGACAAAGCAGCCGATTGCGAAGACAGCCCAGGGGCCGCTTGCCGCAGCCAGCCCGGTCGCGAAGGATTGCCCGTTGTTCAACTGGTCAGTGGGCATGCTGGTGCGTATGTCACGGGGGTCGATTGTGACCTGGACGGGCTGTCCGACCGTGGCGCCGAGTTGGTTGCTCTCGGCGAAGTCCACATCGACTAGCCGGCCATCCGGCAGGGCTGCGCGAACGGCAAGCGACTGCTTTGATCTGCTGTACGCGGTCACCTCCGTTACAGTGGCCGTCACCGGCTGGCCTCTGGCCCTGAGGATTGATCGTGCGTCGTACTCGTCTATGACGTTGACCATGAATCCACCGGCCAATGCAACTGCGGCAACCCCGAGGAAGACCGGGGCCAACCAGCCGCGTCGCCAAGCCCGGAGCAACCAATGCATGAGGCTAGTTGTGACCGATCCTGCGGGGACTCGCGCCACAAACCGACGTCACGTCTGAGCATCGCGGCAGCTCTCCGCGTCGCTTCGATCATCCCTGACTCCTTCCACGCCATGGGCGGGGGTCGGATTGATGGCCTACGCGGGACGGTGCTCATTCCCTACCACGAGGCACCTTCGCCCTCATGGATGCGGTCCGGTGGCCTGCCAGCTCGTGACGTCGCGGCTCGATCTTGGCGACATGCCGGGATGACACGTACCGTCTGCCGTGTGCCTCAGAAGATGGTGGTTCTCGCTGCCGGTGTGATCGGTGCAGCTGTCCTGGGCGTGATGGCCGTCGTTCTCGACGCTCCTGCCTACCTTGCGTTTGGGGCAACGTCGGTGTTCGTCGCGATCGGATATGTGCTCCCGTTCCAGGGGTTGCCGCTCTATCTCGCAACACGACAGCCCAAGGCAGCAACACGACAGCCGAAGGCAATCGAAATCGCGCCCCGGGCCGCAGCATGCTTCACCATCCTGGGCGTCGTTCTGTCGCTGTTCTCCACTCAGGCAATCGAAGCAAACAATTCGGTGATACGGGCCGCAGGATGGTTCGCCGTCGCGTTCGTCTCAGCCGCAGGTGCCATCACCGTGGCGGGCCTTCGCTGCCAGGAGAAGCAGAACGCGCCCAGAAGTTCGTAGCGCTTGACGGCTACGTGTCAAGCGCGTGGGCAGTCCTCCCGCATCGCCCCGATAGCTGCTGGCCCTGAGTCAAGGGTCGAGCTTGCTCGATCGCTTGCGACGCCGGAGGCCCCTTGACGCGCGCCGGGCCGGACCCCCCTCCCATGATTGCTAGCGGGGCGATGCGGAAACCCACGGCCAGGCGGGAGCGGGCATCAACCGCGGGTGCAGGTGGCCAGCTGTTTCGGCAACTACTACATCGACAGGGTGTCGATCGTAGATGGCGAGTTCGGCGACCTGACTGGCCGCAATCTGGGATACAGCTTCCGCACACCCGAGTGGTGGAACAACTACCAGGCATGTTGCGTGACTGCCGAGCGCGTGCTCCGCGGCGACGACGCGACGCCGATGCCACGCTTGGCTTCGGCACACCGAACGACATCTTCACTGGGGACTGGCGTAGGCGCATCGCCGACGCGGTCGCCATGCTGGGCGCCCGATGGCAGACGATCGGCGGCGTCCACGCCATCATCCGGACTCTGGCGGCCGCCGGCGACGGAGCTCGGGTGATCATCTTTTGGAATGATCCCGCCGGCGCCCTGTCTCGCATGTCTTCAACGCCGTTAACCACGGCAGCGTCGTCTGCTTCGTCCATCTCCGGACCGGCACCTGGACCCACCCGACGCCGTAGCACTGGTTCGAGACCCTACGCACCAATTGATGGCCCGGCCGTGGTCGTCGAAAACACCGGGGAGACATGACTACTGGGCAGGGCTGTCTCTACGGCGACCAAAGCATTCGGCTACGCGCTGGCCATCCAGCTCTACTGGCCCCATTTCACTGACGGCGGTACGACTGACGGCCGGTGACACAACCTGGCGTTGGCACCGCACACATTTTGCTGGCCCGCGCCGCGACTGTGAGCCACCACACCGGTGCGTTGCCCGGCAGGACCGGCAGAGCACTACGACGGCCCGCCACTACCCGCGATGCCTCGGCGATTGACCGGCCCGTCCCGGTCAATCGTCGAGGAGCCAGCATTCGGCTGGAGCGATGTGGTCGGCAGGGATCTCCGCCGTGACTTCACGTCCCTGGTCGTCGTCGTACTGGACGTACCCCACCCAGCCGCCGGGCTCGTGGGATCTGCCGATCAGCCAACCCCGCCGCCAGCGGCCATCAACCAACACCGTCACATGGCTGGGGAGCGGCAACTTGGTGACCGTCCTTGGATCCACCTTGTGATGACTGGACTGCATACCCGTAACGTCAGGATCGGTCATGGCGGTGCCCTTCCGCGGCTCCGGTACCCACCTCCGAAACAGCCCCGCCGGTGCTCCATACCCGGCCGCCGTTGAATCACGCGCACGGCTTTGCTCACTTGCCTGACCTCCAGATCGGCCAGGTGGCCTGGCCAGCGTCCGCGCCGCGTCACAGCTGTCTGGTCCCGCTGTGGTTCGGGTGCACCAGCTCGTCGAGGATGAAGCCGCGCTCGTGCGAGCGTTTGGTTAAGTGCAGCTCCACCGTGATAGGCGGATCGTCGGGTAGCGACCGGTGCGCGGCGCCCGTTTCGACCGCCGCGACGCTTGTAGTAGCGCAGCGCCTCCGGATCAGTCCGGCCTAGCTGACGAGCTGCGCGTACGCATGTATCCATCGTGAACCCCGGTCCCAGCTACGGAGTCAAGTCACGGGACGACCGAAGCAGGGCCGGTGATGATGTCGATGAAGTGAGGTCTTCGTCGGGGGTGCGTTGCTGCTTGCTGTTGGTGTAGGCGGCAGCTTGGAGGGTGACACTTCGGCATAGTGACCTCCCGCGGCCATCAGTTCGTCGGGGCCGCCGTGGTCGACGATCTGGCCGTCGCGCGTTACGCAGAGGCGGTCCGCAGCTCGCACGATGGAGTAGCGGTATGAGATGAGCAGCACAGCGCGGCCGGCATCGCCATCACCGGACCCCTGATCGACGCCAGATCTCAACTCACCTCCCAATAGACCGACAGTCCGTCGCACACCACCCCACCAAGCGCGGAAGATCTGCGGGGTAAGTCAGGTTTAGGCGAGCGTCGAGCAACAGTGGAGCCGGGTCGGCAGCGGCCGGCTCACCGGTCGCAGGATCTCGTCGCCTGTTCTGGCGCGCCTGAACGAAGCCGCCCTACGACCAGGCCAACACCCATACTTCTGCTATGGCGCAGCTTGTCGTTGAGATTCACGTTCCGCTCGTTTCTACGGGGGCACCAGTCGGCACCACCTGGCCGAGGAGCTCAGCGGACATCCCGGACGACTTCGATTGTCCATGGATCTTTGAGGTCGATGAGTACCTCGCCGAGCGCGCAGAAGAGGGTGGAATCGAGGTACATGACGAGGGCGAAGAATTCGGCGACGCGTACCTCTACTTCATTACCGGCGCCAGCGAAGAGGCCCTTCTCGCCGTGGCCGCGGACGTGGCGGCACTCCCCGGCGTTCCGCGGGGCGTCTTCGCGATCGTCACTGATGACGAGGCCGGGGAGATGGGCGTCGGGCGACGCGTTCCGCTCACCTAGGGACTAACCCGACTAGTAAGAGACACGCTGCGGCGGCGCCCGCGGTTCGGTATCGGATTAGATCCTCTCTATCCGAATCGCTCGCGCGATCCGAATAGCTCACGCGCTCGCCGCTAGGCGTGCTCGGCCTCAGAGCGGTGAACGTAATGGCTTGACGTGACGAGAACCCTCCGGTCGAAGTCTGGCCGGACAGTTGACACGTAGCTGTCAACTTAAGACTGTGGACGACCGGCGACGACCATAGGTGGAACAGATGTCCCAGCCGAGCCTCAGAGATGCCCTCTTCGCCTGGGCCAACAGCAATGCAGAACTGACGGGCCGGATCAAAGAACTCGCCCTGGCAGAGTCCAACGATGAAGACCCGACAGCGCCGACCCGCCAAGCCGCTCTCGCCGCCACCGCCGACGCGATCCGTACGGTTCGAACCACCCAGTCTGAGGTCACCCGAACCTACCGAGACCTGCACGGAGAGATACCGCCCGAACTCGACGCGGGCCCGGCCATGTGAGACAAGCGCCACGATGAAATTGGGACGACTTACGGGGCGGGATTCAACGGCAATGACCGGAGCCGGGCGGCAGCGACGAGCGACCACCACGCCGCCGATGCCCTCCAAATAAAGGGCTTCCGAGCGACAAGGCGCATCGTCGAGTAGATCAGCCCGATTATCAGCGGGTTCGGGTTCGACGCTTGACGTGAGTCTCGGCTCGCCGATCAACCCCCGAGTCTTCGATAGGCTGCGACCGTCGCGACTGCTAACCCGAAGTCTCGAGGCCTCAAACGTTGATCTCGGTCTGTGTTTCTGGGCCGAGGGGGCAGAGGTGGCGTTTGCGAAGGATCAGTGGACGAAGGCTGTCACTCAACCCGATGGGAAGGTGACTCGAGAGCGGAACGAGAAGCGGTGGGGGCGGGGGAAGCGGTGGTTGGGGGTTTGGACTGATCCGAACGGGGACGAGCGGTCGAAGGCGTTCGACACGAAAGTTGAGGCGCTTCGGTACGCCACGGGGAAGGAGACGGATCGGGATCGGGGTGACTATCTCGATCCGAACGCAGGCAAGGTGCGGCTCGAGGAGATCTGGCCGCGGTGGCTGAAGTCCCGGACGATCGATCCGGCCAGTGAGATCCACTACGAGTCGAAGTGGCGGCTGCACGTCGAGCCCACGTTCGGTCGGCGGATGGTCAAGAGCATCTTGCCGTCGGAGGTTGGGGTTTGGTTGACCGAGCTCATGTGCGCCTACGGACCGTCGACGGCCAGAAGCGCGTTCCTGGTGCTCAACGGTTGTTTTGAACTCGCGGTCGCTGATGAGCTCATCAAGCGCAACCCGGGTCAGTCGAAGATCGTCAAGAAGCCGAGCAGGCAGTTCTCCAAGGTCGTTGCCTGGTCGGACGACACGGTGGAGCGCATCGTCGAGGCCCATCCTGAGCGGTTCAGGCTGCTTCCGACGATCGGATCGGCGTCCGGCCTTCGTCAGGGCGAGATGTTCGGGCTGTCGGTAGACGACTTCGACTTCGGCTTGATGCTGATCAGAGTTCGGCGCCAGGTGAAGCGACTCGGGAAGAAGTTCGTCTACGCGCTGCCCAAGAGCGACAAGGAACGTTTCGTACCGATGTCGCCGGTGCTGGCGCAGGCAGTCAAGAGCCACATCGAGCGCTTCGGAGCGACCACCGTCTCGTTGCCGTGGGAGCGGCTGGACGGGGAAGTCCAAGAGCATGACCTGATCTTCTGCTGGCCAGACGGCAGACACCTCCAGGCGCGTCTGTACGACGAGCTCGTGTGGAAGCCTGCACTCGCCGCAGCCGGC
This sequence comes from Kribbella swartbergensis, assembly GCF_054784135.1. Taxonomy (NCBI): domain Bacteria; kingdom Bacillati; phylum Actinomycetota; class Actinomycetes; order Propionibacteriales; family Kribbellaceae; genus Kribbella; species Kribbella swartbergensis. Next base: position 98,624 of record NZ_BAAGPM010000017.1, on the reverse strand, counting down.
GTGATCCCGCCGCCGTACAAGGACAGCCGCGGGCGTAAACGGTTCAAGACCGACCGGACGACCGGTCTGCACGCGTTACGCCACTACTTCGCCAGCATCACCCTGGCGGACGGCGTCAACATCAAGGAGCTCTCCGAGTACCTCGGGCACCACGACCCAGGGTTCACGCTGCAGATGTACACGCATATGCTCCCGTCGTCCTACGACCGCGCCCGGCAGGCAGTCGACCGGCGTCTTGAGCGACTTGCTCGACGGCTGACGGAGCAGTCACGGAGCAGGACGGAAATCGGCCCGGATCCAGAGGACCTCCATCACGGTCCGGGATTGGTCTGAGCGGAGAGGCAGCACTCGCAAAACCCTGCAAACCAAGGCTACTTCAGCTCGGCTGAGGTCTTCCCGAGGAGCCTGCGGGCCACGATCAGTTGTTGGATCTGTTGGGTGCCTTCGAAGATGTCGAGGATCTTGGAGTCTCGGGCCCATTTTTCGAGCAGGTGGTGTTCGGAGTAGCCGAGGGTGCCGGCGAGTTCGACGCAGCGCAGGGTGATGTCGTTGGCGGTGCGGCCGGCCTTGGCTTTGGCCATGGAGGCCTGGAGGGAGTTGGGTTGGCCGTTGTCGGCCATCCAGGCGGCCTGCAGGGTCAGCAGGTAGGCGGATTCCCAGTCCGATTCCATCGCCAGGTACGACGCCGCCGCGGCCGGCTGGAGGTGGACGGGCCGGTCGTAGTCGACCTCGACACCGGCTTCTGCCAGCAAGTCCCGGGTGAGCTCCAGCGAGGCCCGGGCCACGCCGACTGCCATCGCGGCGACCAGCGGACGGGTGTTGTCGAAGGTCTGCATGACGCCGGCGAAGCCTTTGTCCGTGTCGATCTCGGGCGAACCCAGCAGGTTCGCGGCCGGCACCCGGCAGTTTTCGAACCGGATCGTGGCGGTGTCGGACGCACGGATGCCGAGCTTGTGGTCGAGCCGCTCGACCGTCATCCCGGGGGTTCCCTTCGGTACGACGAACGACTTGATCGCGGCCCGGCCGAGTGACGTGTCCAGTGTCGCCCACACCACGACCGCGTCGCAGCGACCGCCCGCGGTGACGAAGATCTTCTCGCCGTCGATGACGTAGTCGTCGCCGTCGCGCCGCGCCGTCGTCCGGATGTTCGCCGAGTCGGATCCGCAGCCGGGCTCGGTGATCGCCATCCCGGCCCACAGCCCCTCGAACCGCCGCAGCTGCTCGTCCGACGCCACCGACGCGATCGCCGAGTTCCCGAGACCCTGCCGGGGCATCGACAACAGCAGCCCGACATCACCCCAGCACATCTCGATGATCGACAGCACCGACGACAGGTTGGACCCGTTCTTCACCGATCCGGAGTCGGCCGAGTCGTCAGTACGCCGTACGCCGGAGGCACCGGCACCCGAACCGGTGCCCGAGGCACCCAATCCGTCGACCATCGCGGCCAGCATGTCCAGCTCGACCGGATAGGCGTGCTCGGCCAGGTCGTACTTGCGCGAGTTCGGCCGCAGCATCTCCGCCGCGACCTGGTGCGCCTGGTTGACGAACGCCCGGAACTTGCGGGGGACCTCGAGGTTGATCATCAGACCAGCACCGCGCCTTCCATCACGCCGATGGCCCGCAGGTCGCGGTACCAGCGCTCCACCGGATGCTCCTTCACGAACCCGTGTCCGCCGAGCAGCTGGACGCCGTCGGTGCCGATCTGCATGCCCTTGTCGGTGCACAGCCGCCGCGCCAGCGCGACCTCGCGGGCGAACGGAAGTCCTTGTTCCGCCCGCGACCCGGCCCGGTAGGTGACCAGGCGCATACCTTCCAGCTCGATCCCGATGTTCGCGACCATGAAGGCCACCGACTGCCGGTGACTGATCGGCTCACCGAACGCGGTCCGTTCGTTCACGTACGGCGTGACGTAGTCGAGCACGGCCTTCGCCGTACCGAGGGACAACGCGCACCACCCGAGCCGGGACAGCCGCACGCACTCGGCGTAGTCGTCGAGCGTGCCCAGCTGGACGGCCGGCACGTCCTCGAGGATCACCCGGCTCAGCGACGCGGCGCGCAGACCCATCGAGGGCTCGGCCTCGATCGTCACGCCGGGATGCTCGGACTCGACCAGGAACAACGCCGGCCCCTGGTCCTCCAGTTGGGCCGCGATCACGAACAGCTCGGCCTCGGCGCCTCGCGGGACCAGCGACTTCACGCCGTTCAGGAGATGGCCGGTTCGTTGCCGCGTCGCCCTGGTCTTCAGGTCGAAGGGGTCGAACAGCGGCCGCGGTTCGAGGATCGCCAACGCGGCCGCCGGCACCGCGCCGGCGGTGAACGCGGGCAGGTACGTCGCCTGCTGCGTCTCGTCACCCCACAACGAGATCGCCGTACTCACCGCCGCCGGCGCCAGGCACGCGACCGCCTGTCCGAGGTCACCGTGCGCCATCGCCTCGGCAACCAGTACGCCGGTCATCGCGGAGCGCTCGGTGACGATGCCGCCCAGCTCCTCCGGGACCTCGATCAGACTCAAGCCGAGTTCGGCGGACTGCCCGAGCACCTTGGGGTCGGTCGCGCAGGCCGTGTCCGCGTCGGCCGCGGCCGGACGCAGTACCTCGGCGGCGAACTCCTTCACGACCTCGACCACCGTCTGCTGGTCCTCGGTCGGCGTCAGGTCGAACCGTCCGGTCCCCTTCGCCGCGGGCAGTCGCGCCGGTGTGGCGAGCTTCGGTGCCAGTTTGGCGGCGGCGGCGAAACTCCGGGTCAGCGCGCCGGCCGTCCGGAAACCGGTCTTGGTCGCCTCGAACACGACCCGCTCGGTGGGTTTCCGCAGGCCGAGCCGGTCGATCGCCCGCGAGTTCGCCAGCCGGTTGAGCAGCGCCACACCGACCCCGATCGCGTCCCGCCGGCCCTTGGTCCGTTCCTGGAGGCTCATACCCGCTACTGTAAACCGAAGTTACAACCCAGGTCACGTGATAGAGACCACTACCATCCCAACCATGGCTTCGGACGACAGAACGCAGGCCCTCGCCGACCGGCTCCTCCGGAACGCCGGCGCGGCCCTGGAGCTCTACACGATCTATCTCGGCGAACGACTCGGCCTGTACCAGGCGCTCGTGGACCGCGGTCCCGCCACCGAGTCGGAGCTGGCCGAACACACCGGCGTCGCCCGGCGTTACCTGCGGGAATGGCTCGAGCACCACGCGGCCAGTGGACTGATCGACGTCGACGACACCTCGGCCGAACCCGAGGTACGGCGCTACAGCCTGCCGTCCGAGCACGTCCCGGTCCTGGCCGACCCCGACGACGTCCGGTACCAGGCCCACCAGGGCGTCGAGATCGCCCGCGCCGGGCGACGTCTGCCCGAGCTGGTCGAGGCCTTCAGGACCGGCGGCGCGCCGCCTCCGCTTCCCTGGGAACCGGAAGGCCGGGCCGAGTGGAACCGGCCGCTCTTCCTGAATTTGCTGGCGAAACACTGGCTGCCCGCGATCCCGGAGATCGATCGCCGGCTCCGGGCGAACCCACCGGCCCGGGTCGCCGACGTGGCCTGCGGCACCGGCTGGGCGACGATCGCCATCGCGCAGGCCTATCCGCAGGTCGCGGTGGACGGGTTCGATCTCGACGAGGACGCTGTCGTCGCGGCGCGGGAGCATGCCGAGGAGGCCGGTCTGACCGATCGGGTGAGCTTCGCCGTCGCGGACGCGGCGAAGCTGCCACAGACTCGCGGCTACGACCTCGTGACGATCATCGAGGCGGTGCACGACATGTCGCGCCCGGTGGAGGTGTTGCGAGCCGTCCGGGCGATGCTGGCCGAGGGCGGAACCGTCCTGGTCGCCGACGAACTCGTCGCGGACGAGTTCACCGCTCCGGCCCCCGAGACCGAGCGATACCACTACAGCTGGAGCGTCCTGTCCTGCCTTCCCGACGCGATGGGCGACCCGCAGACTGCGGCGACCGGAGCGGTGATGCGCCCGTCCACTCTGCGTCGTTACGCCATCGAGGCAGGCTTCCGCGAGCTGGAGACCCTGTCGATCCCCCACGACTACCTACGCTTCTACCGCCTGATGCCTTAGTTCAGCTGCCGGTTCGCTGCGAGATGGCGGCGGCTTTGGTGGTCAGGTAGCGCTGTTCAGGGAGGCTCGTGGTGCGGCGGGCGGCGGCCAGGTAGTGCTCGTGGGCCTTGGCGAGGTCGCCGGCGCGTTCGAACAGGTGGGCGCGCACGGCGTCCAGGCGGTGGGTCTCGGTGAGGTTCTTGTCGTCGTCGAGGGTGGCGAGCAGGTCGAGACCGGCCTCGGGTCCTTCCACCTGGGCGAGGGCGATCGCGCGGTTCAGCGTGACCATCGGGTTCGGCGCGAGCTTCTCGAGCAGCACGTACAGACCGAGGATCTGGCGCCAATCGGTGTCCTCGGCGCTCGGTGCCTCCGCGTGGATCGCCGCGATCGCCGCCTGGAGCTGGTACGGCCCGACCTCACCCCGGGGCAAGGTCCGCAGGATCAGCGCGGCGCCTTCCTCGATCTGCCGGCGATCCCACAGGGTCCGGTCCTGCTCGTCGATCGGGACCAGTCCGCCGTCGGCCGTCGTACGCGCCGCGCGACGGGAATCCGTCAGCAGCATCAACGCCAGCAGGCCCCCGACCTCGCCGTCGTCAGGCAGCAGGTCGTGCAGCATCCGGGTCAGCCGGATCGCTTCGGCGGTGAGCTCGATCCGCTGCAACTCCGCACCGGAGCTGGCCGTGTACCCCTCGTTGAAGATCAGGTACAGCACCTGCAGCACGACGCGCAGCCGGTCCGCCCGCTCCTCCTCCGGCGGCATCACGAACCGGCTCCCGGCCGCCTTGATGCTCTTCTTCGCCCGGCTGATCCGCGGCGCCATCGTTGCCTCCGGCACCATGAACGCCCGCGCGATCTCCGCCGTCGTCAGACCGCCGACCGCGCGCAACGTCAGCGCGACCTGCGAGGCCGGCGTGACCGCGGGATGGCAGCACAGGAACAGCAACGTGAGCGTGTCGTCGGAGTCCGGCGTCGCGTCCGCGTCGGCGCCCGGGGCAACCAGTTCCTCCGGCCCGGCCATCGCGGCGACCGAGTCCTCACGCCGCCGCCGGGCGTTCTCGCTACGGAACTGATCGGTCAGCCGCCGGGTCGCGACCGTGATCAACCACCCCCGCGGATTGGCCGGTACGCCGTCCACCGGCCACTGCGTCGCAGCCGCCAGCAAGGCTTCCTGTACGGCGTCCTCACACAGGTCGAACTGCCCGTACCGCCGCGCCAGGAACCCCAGCACCTGCGGCGCCAACTCCCGCAGCGTCCCCTCCACGCTCACTCCGTCATCCACACGCACCCCTCCACCCTAGGCCTCCCCCGGTCAGGCGTAGGACCAGCCGGACCAGCCGTCCGCGCGGACGACAATTACCGGCCCGCGCGGCGGATCATCGTCGTACTGCGGATACTTCGCGCGCAGCAACTCGACCGCGGCCGGCAGCTCGGGCAGCACCCGCGCGACTCCGTCGACCCGAACCCACCACAGATGCGTCCAGTCCTCGTCGTACTCGTCGACCAGGATCGCCACCCGCTCGTTCTCCGCGATGTTCCGCACCCGCTTCAGCGCGGTGGTGGTCTTCGGCTTCTGGTCGATCCCGACGAACACCTCGTCCGCGTGCACCGCATACGTCACCGGTACGACGTGCGGCCGCAGGTCGGCCCCGACGGTCGCCAGCCGCCCCACGCGCGCCGCCGCGACGCGCGCCCTGCAGTCGGCTTCGTCGAGTCGCACGTCAGCGTTGCAGGTGCCGGAGCGCCGCGGTCGGGAGAGCCCGGGTCAGTGGGCCGATGACAGAGGCGTCGCGGAGCGCGGTGCGGGCGGCCAGGTGACCGCAGGCACCGTGGACGCCGCCGCCGGGGTGGATCGCCGCGCTGCCGAGGTAGAGGCCGGAGACGAAGGTGCGCGGGCTGCCGAGTCCGATGGTCGGGCGGAACACCAGCTGTTGCTGGAGTTGCATCGTGCCGCCGCCGACCGCGCCGAGACCGAGGGACGCGTTGCCGGACTCGAGGTCGGTCGGCCGTTGCACGTCACGGTCGATGATCAGCTCGGTGAAACCGGGGGCGTGCCGCTCGATCGCCCGCTCCATCCGATGGGCCAGCCGCACCGCGGACTCGTCGTCCCCGATGCCGCGCGGCAGATGTGAGTACGCCCAGACCGCCTCGGTCCCTTCCGGCGAGCGGCTCGGGTCGGACTTGGTGGTCTGCCCGATCAGCATGAACGGCTGCGACGGCATCCGGCCGGTGTCGAGATCGGCGGACAGGTGGACCAGGTCGTCCGCGGTCCCGCCCAGGTGGACGACGCCGGCGGACCGCGCCTCGGCCGCGAGCCACGGGATCGGGCCGTTCAGCCGGAAGTTCACCTTGACCGTCGGGTAGTCCCACTGGAACCGCTCGTCCAGGTCCCGCCGCAGCCCGGCCGGAATCGTCGCACTCGGCAACAGCTTGGTGTAGAGGTCCGGGGCGGACACGTCGGCGACCACCGAGCGCTTCACCACGACCGTCTCACCGGAGGCCGTCCGTACGCCGGTCACGCGTCCGGACGACACCTCGATCGCGGTCACCGGCGTCCCGGAGACGAGCAGGGCGCCGGCGCGCTCGGCGCGGCTGACCAGAGCAGCCGACAGCCCGCCGGAGCCACCGGCCACCACCGGGAACCCGACGTCCTGCGCGAGCATGACCAGCAGCCACCCCATGGTGCCGCTCACGCTGCCGGACAGCGGCACGTCGGCGTGCAGCGCGTTGCCGGCGATCAACGCCGGGCCGCGCGGACCTTCGAACAGTTCCTGTCCCATCCGGTGCATCGGCATCGCCATGAACCGCGCGAACCGCAGCAACTCCCCGACCGAACCCAGCTTCCGCGCCAGCTTGACCCCCGGCACGATCGGCGGCCAGGTCGTCAGCAGCGCCTTCAGCAGCGGCTCGCGGATGTGGACGTACTGCTCGTAGAGCCGCAACCAGGCCTCGCCGTCACCGGGGTGGTCCGCGCCGATCGACTTCGCGGTGTCCTCGGGGTCCGGATGGATCGCGACCGCGCCACCGTCGGGGTCGATCAGGTGGGCGATCGGGAGCGGGGCGTAGGCCCATTTCAGGCCCTGCTTCTCCAGTTCCAGCGCGCGCAGCACCGGTGACGCCACGCCGAGGGGGTAGTTCGAACTGAAACGATCACTGATCCAGCCGTCACTCTCGGTCGACCGGACCGCACCGCCGAGGACCTCCGCGGCCTCCAGCACCAGCACGTCCCAGCCCGCGTCGGCGAGAGTGATGGCGCTCACCAGCCCGTTCGGCCCCGACCCGATCACCACGGCATCAACACTGCGCGGCAGCATGCCTACGACCTTAGGGCATGCCGCCCGATCCCGTGCAGTCGCGAGCAGGTGCCGCGCAACACGCAAGGGATCGGGTGGCATCCCTAACTCTGCCGGGCCTCTATCTGCCGCATGAGGGTGCTCACTTCCCTGGCGCGCCCCACCATCGCGGGGTCGACCATACGGCCGTCCGGGAGGACGATGACGCCGCCCTCGGACACCCCGGCCTTCTCGACGGCCGCGAGCAGAGCCTCGGCTTCGGCGACCTGTACGGCGGTCGGGGTGAAGCACTCGACGATCGTCGGGAGTTGCCTCGGGTGGATCGCCGTCCGTCCGACGAAGCCGAGCGCGCGGCCCTCCAGACTCGTCCGCCGCAGCCCTTCGACGTCGTTCACGTGCGGATAGACCGACATCATCGGCGCGCCCAAGCCGGCGGCTCGCGACGCCGACACCAGCCGGCCGCGGGCCCACGCCAGTCCGGCCGGGCCGTCCACCCCGAGTGAACTCGCCAGGTCCGCCTCCCCCAGCGCGACCGCGACGACCCGCGGATCCGCCGACGCGATCTCGAACGCCCTCTCCAGCCCGAGCGGTGACTCGATCAGCGCGGTGATCCTTGCCGACGGCACCTTCTCGAGGACGGCGTGCACATCGGCCGTGCTCTCCACCTTCGGCAGCCGGATCCGGATCCGGGGTAGGGCGGCGACCGCGGCCAGGTCGTCCTCGATCCACGGCGTGCCGGGGGCGTTGACCCGAACCTCCACCGGACCCGAGGCGTTCGCGGCGATCCACGCCACCGCCCAGCCGCGCGCGTCCGCCTTGTCGTCGACGCCTACCGCGTCCTCAAGGTCGAACACGACCAGGTCGGGGCCCGCGGCGACTGCCTTCGCGAACCGGTCCGGCCGGTTCGCCGGAACATACAGCGCGGTCAGCATTCAGACCACGCCGGCTTCGCGCAGCGCCGCCAGCTGCTCGGCCGTCACGCCGATCTCCGCGAGCACCTGGTCGGTGTCCGCGCCGTGCGGCCGGCCGGCCCAGCGGATCGATCCCGGCGTCTCCGACAGCCGGAACAACACGTTCTGCATCTGCACCGGTCCCCCCAGCTCCTCGTCGTCCACGGCGACGATCGTGTGCAGAGCGGCGTACTGCGGGTCGGTCATGATCCCGCGGATGTCGTGCACCGGCCCGACCGCCGCCTCCGCCTTCTCGAACGCCGCCATCACCTCGTCGAGCGACCGCTCCGCGATCCACGACCCAACCGCGTCGTCGAGTTCGTCGGCGTGCTCGGCCCGCTCACGACCGGTCCGGAACCACGGCTGCTCGACCAGGTCCGGCCGGCCGACCAGGGTCATCACCCGCTCGGCGATGCTCTGCGAACTCGTCGACACCGCGACCCACCGGCCGTCGGCGGTCTTGTAGACGTTGCGCGGCGCGTTGTTCGACGAGCGGTTCCCCAGCCGCGGCTGCACGTAACCGGTCTGCTGGTACGCCGTGATGCCACCGCCGAGCATCATCAGGATCGGCTCGATGATCGCCATGTCGATCACCTGGCCCTGGCCGGACCGATCCCGTTCGCGCAGCGCGACCATCACGGCGTACGCCGTCGCCAGCGCGGTGATCCCGTCGGCCAGCCCGAACGGCGGCAGCGTGGGCGGGCCGTCCGGCTCACCGGTCACGGCGGCGAAGCCGCTCATCGCCTCGGCCAGTGACCCGAACCCGGGCCGCCTCGACCACGGACCCACCTGCCCGAAGGCGGTCACCCGGGCGATCACCAGCCGCGGATTCGCCTCGAGCAGGACGTCCGGACCGAGCCCCCATCGCTCCAGCGTCCCCGGCCGGAAGTTCTCGATCAGTACGTCGTTCTGCCGCACCAACTCCAGGAAGACGTCGCCGCCGCGGGACAGGTCGAGGGTCGCGAGCCGCTTGTTCCGGCCGAGCGTCTTGAACCACAGGCCGACGCCGTCCTTCGAGGCACCGTGCGTCCGGGCCGCGTCGGGCCGGGCCGGGTGCTCGATCTTCGTGACGTCGGCGCCGAAGTCACCCAGGAAGGTCGCCGCCAGCGGTCCCGCGAACAGGGTCGCCGCCTCCAGCACCTTCACGCCGTCGAGTGGAGCAGTCCTCATCCCGCAATCCTGAAACCGATGGTCTCGGCGCGATCGAGACCACCTCCGGTCAGCACCAGCTTGAAACTCACGTCCGGGTCCTTCGGTCCGCCGTCGGCGTACCAGTCCGAGCCCTCGGCAACATGATGCGACCCGCCCTTGAGGATGCAGAAGCGGCTGCGGCCGTCGCGGTGCTCGCTTTCGGTCAGGTTCCACACCAGCGGCTCGGCCCGGGTGAATCCGTCCAGCTCGGCGGCGACCTGCCACTCGTCCTCGGTCGGCAACCGCCCGCCGCGCCAGGCCGCGTACGCGCGCGCATCCGGCAGGTCGACGTACGTCACCGGCTGGTCCTCGGTCCCGGGGACGGGCGCACCGTCGGCCCAGTGCGCGAGGAACCGGTTCGCCACGCGCGGCCGGTAGCCGGTCGCGGCGAGGAACTCGGCGTACTGCGCGTTGGTCACCTCGGACACCGCGACCGAGATCCCCGGCAGGCTCACCGACCGGGTGATGGTCTGGATGTCGTGCAGCCGTGGCGGCAGCGGCTTCCACTCCTCCACGTACGGCGCCTGGTCGTACAGCCCGGTCTCCCGCCGCCGGTATCGCACGACCAACTCCCGCTCCCCCGCCGGTACGTCGACCGCCGGGCCGATCTCGGCGTCACCGGAAACGGCCGGCACCTCGACCCGCCGGGCCGGTGCGGCGGGGAACGCGGAGTCCTTGACGTGGGGTCGCGGCATCGTGCCGAGTCGCCGCGCCGTCGCCCGGCAACTCGCGCCGGCGGTCGCGCCGACCCGGACGATCCCGGCCACACCACGCCCCGGCACGACCAGGTGAACCCCGTCGTCGTCCGCGGTGATCGGCACCCCGGACGTCACGTCGTACCAGTCCCCGACCTGGTCCTCCGAACGCAGCACGATGCCCTCGAAGTCCTCCTCGTCGCGGTTGATCAGCGTCCAGAAGGTGATGTCGGCCAGGTCCCACCGCGAACCGTAGACGCCGTGGTCACGGGCCTTGTCCGGGACCTCGGGGGTCAGCTGGATCCAGTCGCCGTTGATCAGCACCGGCGCGAACGCGCGCTGCGCGGCGACCATCCGGCGCAGCGTTGCACGGTCCCGCGCGTTCCAGCCGACCCACGACGAGAAGACCGACTCCCACACCAGCATGCCGACGCCGTTCACCCAGGCGGACTGCAGTTCGTCGCTGTGGTCGCGGTTCCAGCGGCGGGTGTGGTGCATCATGTGCCGGCGCTCGAACAGGTGCGCCCGCAGCACGCCGGGCGCCCTGGTGTCGGCGAACCACTGCGCCCAGGACAGCGCGTGGTCGCCGACCCTTGCCAGCGGCAACCGTGACTCGCCCTCGAGCGCGATCGCCGGGTTCGCCTGGTGCAGCGCGCGTGTGAAGGCCGGGTCGCCTTCCTTCAGCGTGTCCAGGAAGACGCCGTCGACGGCGTAGTCGGTGACCAGGGCGGCGAACTCGTCGGCGTCGGACCGCGCGGTCCGACGCGTGCCCACATCCCACGGGTTGTAGTCGAAGAACACCTTCAGGCCGAGCCGGTGCAGGTCGTCGACCAGTTCCCGCAGGTTCGGTACGTCGCGGTAGAAGTCGAACTGGTTGCGCGAGTCGATCCCGATCACCGGGTACGCGTGCCACAGCACCACCGCGTCGTACCCGCCGAACTCGTCGACCCCGTGCCGGACGAACTTCTCCGGGGTGAACCTCCCGGTCTCCACGTCGTACAGCAGGTCGTCCCAGAGCCAGATGAGCGCCACCGAGTACGCCGTCTGGGTCCACTCCCGGCCGGGGACCTCGTAGTGCGAGCCGTCGTACGGCGTCCGGTCGTACGCACCGATCAGCCACTCGGCGAGCTTGCCGCGCCACCGCGGCAGGTCGGCCGGATCCTCCGGCGCACCGAGGATCTTGGCGTCGTCGAGGTACGACAGATCACGCCGCAGGCCGAGATCCACCGTGGCGGGCAGATCGATGGGCCGCGGCTCGAGCGGATTCACAGGTACACCTCCGCATAACGCGCGTCGATTGCATCCCCGTGAGGCACCGAGGGAATCGCCCCCGCGGCCTGAACACTCAATGAAGCAGCAACGTTAGCGCGTCGGACCGCATTCGTCAGGTCGCTCGGCGTGATCGCGTCGACAGCTGACACGGCAGACAATGCTGCCGCCAGCACCCCGCAGAACGTGTCGCCCGCGGCCGTGGTGTCGACCACGTCGACCGGTACGCCGGGAACGACGATCTCGTCGTGCCCGCGGGTCAGGATCACGGCTCCGGCACCGCCGAGCGTGACCACCGCGGCCGGCACGCGCTTCAGCAGCGCGGACCGGTCGGCGCCGGCGATCACCTCGGCCTCGGTCTCGTTCACCACCAGCAGGTCGACGTGCGCGAGCAACTCGTCGGACAGCTCGGCCGCCGGAGCCGCATTGAGAATGAAGTACGAACTCGCCGCGGCCGCCGCCTGGACGGTGCCGAACGGGATCTCCAGTTGGGAAAGCACAATTTTCGCTCTCCCGACGGCCTCGACCGCGTCCGCGGACAGGGTGAGCTCGCCGTTGGCACCCGGCGCGACCACGATCGAGTTCTCGCCGGACTCGTCGACGGTGATGATCGCCGTACCGGTCGGAGTGCCGGCCGAGGACGAGACCAGGGAGAGGTCGACGCCGGAGCCGGACAGCGCGTCGCGCAGGAGTTCACCGGCGTCGTCCACGCCGAGTGAGGCAACGATTGCACTTCGTGCACCGGCGCGCGCCGACGCGACCGCCTGATTGGCTCCCTTACCGCCCGGACCGCGGCTCATCACCCCCGCGAGCACGGTTTCGCCGGGGCGCGGGATCCGCTGGACCGGGAGCACCAGGTCCACGTTCGCACTGCCCACGACGACAACGTCAGGGACGACATCAGGCTCCACCCCGGGCCACCTCCACAGTCCTTGCTGCCAGTTCGTCGATCGCGATCTGGTTCATCCCCGGCAGGCTCGTGGCCACCCGGTTCTTCAGTGGTGCAGACCACTCTGCCGGAACCCCGCGGACGGCACCAAACACCGCACCGACCGTGGCGCCGACCGAGTCGGTGTCCCACCCGCCCATCACCGCGCGACCGATCGCGTCGGCGAAGCTCGGAGCGGTCAGAGCGTACGCGGTCAGCGCCGTGTTGTTCACCGCGTGCACCCAGTGCAGGTCGCCGTACTCCGTGTGCAAGGCATCGAGCGCCTCGTCCAGCCCGGTGTCCGCGAGGGCGAGTCCGAACCGAACCGCTTGTGCGATTGCGCCGTCGGCCGCGACCACCTCGAGCCCGGCGACGGCCACCTCGCGCGGATCGTCCAGGATCATCGCTGCCGCTGACATCGCGGCGACCCAGAGCGCGCCGTCGACACCTGCCCCGGTGTGACTCAACCGCGCGTCGACGAGCGCCAGCCGGGCGGCCGCCGTACGGTCGCCCGGATGCGCCCAGCCGTACGCGTCGGTGCGGATCTGCGCGCCGATCCACTCGCGGAACGGGTTGCCGACCACCGCCGCACGGGACGGCTCGACGCCTTCGAGGAGATTGCGGTAGGCAACACGTTCGGCGGTGAACACGCGGCCGGCGGGCAGGTCGCTCAGCCACGCCTGTGCGACGTCCTCGGTGGTCAGCGCCGAGCCGTGCCGCTCGAGCAACTGCAGCGCGAGGATCGCGAAGTTGAGGTCGTCGTCCTCGGGCATGCCGTCGATGTTCTCGCGCAGGCTGGTCGGCTCGGACCGCCGGTTCCACGGCCAGCGCTTCCGCACCTCGTCCGGTACGCCGGCCGCGGTGATGTACTGCGTCAGCGGCCACTGGCCCGACGTCTGCAGGATCTCCCGGATGCCCTCGCGCGGGATCTTCTCCACCGGCTTGCCGAGCAGGTTCCCGGCGGCCCGCCCGAGCCAGGCGTTCAGCGTCCGCTGCTCGAGATCTCCGGCCGGCCGCACCGGCGGAAGCTCCGGGATCCCCGGCTCCCGCCACTCCCCCGCCCGCGCGTCCAGCTCCGCGATCAGCTCGCGGGCGAGGGACCGCAGCTCTGGTGAGGCAGGTTCGTCCGAGGCTCCCGAGGCCGGGGCGTCCGTCGTACCACCGGCTTCCCGCCAGCGCGCCTCGACGTCGGCGACGTCCACACCCTCGGCGCGCGACTGGATCAGTTGGTGTGGCAGCAGATCCTCCGGCTGCACCCAGGTCAGTCTCATCCGGGTCCTTCCTTCCCTTGTTGCAGCAGGCGAAACGCGTCCCTGGAACCTCGTGTCGCACGCGCCCGATACTCCGTCACATGCCCACCCGCCGCAGCTTCCTCACCGCGACCGGCGCCGCCGCCGCTCTCGCGCTCACCGGCAACCTCCCTGAACTTGGTCCCACAGGAATACCGCAGCGCACCGACAATCGGCCGTTGTTCACCCTGGGCGTCGCATCGGGCGACCCGATGCCGGAGGCCGTGGTGATCTGGACTCGCCTCGCACCGGGACCGCTGGAGCCGTTCGGCGGGATGGACGACCGCATGGTGAAGGTCGACTGGGAGGTCGCCGAGGACGAGTCGTTCCGCCGAGTGGTACGACGCGGCACGGCGCATGCCCGTCCCGAGTACGCACACACCGTGCACGTCGACGTCCGCGGCCTGCGTCCGTGGCGGCACTACTTCTACCGCTTCCGCGCCAACGGTCAGATCAGCCCGGTCGGCCGTACGCGAACAGCGCCCGCGCCGACCGAGCAGCCCGCGCTGACGATCGCGGTCGCGTCGTGTCAAGCAAGTGACGCAGTACGCGTTGTCATCCGGGATTCCAACGACCACGGGTACTCCCGGATCGTCGAACTCGAGGCCTACAGCACGTGACATTCAGACCAGTGCGTCCAAGGCGGCCGTCCGCCGCGCCCAGCGTTCGGCGTCGGCCGCGCGGATGTCCACGGCCACCGACGCCATCACGCGCCCGGGCCGCTCCAGGTCGGTCTTGCTCGCCTCGGCGACATCCGCCGCCCAGTCCGCCGGCACACCGGCCAGGCCACTGAGCGCGCCCGTGATCGCACCGGCCATCGAGGCGATCGAGTCCGCGTCCCGGCCGTAGTTGGTGCCGCCGAGGACCGCACGCCGTACGTCGCCCTCCGACACGAGCACGAAACCGAGCGCCACCGGGAGTTCCTCGATCGCCTTGGTCCGGCTCGGCCGCCGGGCATCAAGCGGCTGGTCCCGGTAGTCGGGCCCGACCGTGTCGTAGGGCTCGATCGCCTTGCGCAGCACGGGAATCGCCTGCTCCCAGTCCGTCACCCCGTGCGCTGCCTCGGCCACCGTCTCGACGGCCCTCCGCGTGCCGTCCTTGGCCAGCGCCAGGGCCGCCTCGACGGCTGACGCGGCCGTTGCCCCCGGCGTCATCGCGGCGGCGACGGCGGCCGCGAACACGCCGGCCGCCTCCCGCCCGTAGCTCGACTGATGCGCCCCGGCGAGGTCGATCGCCTCGGCGTACGCACCCTCCGGGTCGCCGGCATTGGCGATCCCGACCGGCGCCACGTACATCGCCGCACCGCAGTTGACGATGTTGCCGACGCCGGCCTCGCGCGGATCGACGTGCCCGTAGTGCAACCGGGTGACCAGCCACTTCTCGGCCAGGAAAACCCGGTGCAGCAGCAGCGCCTCGGTCTCCAGTTCGGGCACCCAGCGGGGCCCGTTCAGCATCTTCGGCACCAGCGCGTCCGCGATCGCGTACGCGTCCAGGTGGGTCCGGCGCTCGTCGTACACCTCGACCAGGGCGTGGGTCATCAAGGTGTCGTCGGTGATGTGCCCGTCGCCCTTGTGATACGGCGCGATCGGCCGGGCCGTGCGCCAGTCGTCGTACCAGGGGCCGACGATGCCGGTGACCCAGCCGCCGTGGCGCTCCCGGATCGCCTCCGGGGTCCAGCCCTCGACGGCGCCTCCGATCGCGTCACCGACCGCGGAACCGACGAGGGCACCTGTCGCCTTCTCCTCCAGCAGGGACATCAGCTGTTGACCTGGCCCCATCCGTCACTCAGCTTCTTGCCCAGCGTGGCCAGATCGGTCTTGTTCGCCAGGAACTCCTGCAGCGCCGGTGTCGCGATCTGGTCCTTCCACTTCGGGTAGTTCTCCACGCTCTGGAACGGCGCCTTGGTCAGCTCAACCGCGCCGGCCAGGGTCTGCTCCCAGCCGTTCTTGCCGCCGGTCGCCTTCAGGATCGCGTCCCGGGCCGCCTGCGTGGTCGGGATCAGCCAGTCGCCCTGACCGACCGCGGCCAGGTTCTCGGCCTTCATGAAGTAGTCGATGAACTGCGCGGCCTCCTTGATGTGCTTGCCTTCGGCCGGCACGGACAGGGTCTGCGGGTTCGCCGCCTGCTTGGTGCTGGTGCCCTTCAGCGGCGGCAGCACCTCCCACTGGAAGCCCTTCGGCGCCTGCTCGACCATCTGCTGCGCGGCGTAGTTGCCGCCGACAACCATGGCGTACTTGCCGGCGAAGAAGCCGGGGAGCACGTCGGAACCGCTCTGGGTCAGCGAGGTCGGGTCGATCGACTTGTCCGTGTAGGCCATCGCGTGGATCCGCTTCGGCACCTCGAGCTCGGCGTCGCCGATCTTCGCCTTGGCGTCCCGGCCGGAGCCCTCGAAGAACTGTGCGTCGAAGTTCATGCCCAGGTTCAGCACGGTCGCGGTCGGGCTCTTCAGCCCCCAGCCGAGGCCGTACTTGCCGGCGGCGGTCAGCTTCTTGGCGTTCGCGGCCAGGTCGTCCCAGCTGAGCGAGTCACCGGTCGTGGTGATCCCGGCCTGCTTGAGCAGCGCCGAGTTGCCGAAGACGACGTACGACTGCAGCAGGGTCGGCGCGGCGTACACCTTGCCGTCCTTGGAGACGGTGTCCCAGACACCCTGCGGTACGGCGTCCTTCGTCTGCTGGCTCAGGTACGGCGACAGGTCGGCGAGGTAACCCTGGTTGATGAACCCGCTCAGGTCGGCGGACTCGTCGTGGATGATGTCCGGCGCCGTACCACCCTGGAACTGGGTGACCAGCTGGTCGTGCACCGAGTCCCAGCTGCCCTGGACGTACTCGACCTGGATGTTCGGGTTGGCCGCGTTCCAGTCCGCCACGATCTTCTTGGTCGCGGCGACGGTGGTCTTCTGGAAGGCGAGGCTCTGGAACTTCAGCGTCACCTTCTCGGTGGACGAGCCCGAGTCGCCGGAGCCCTCGTCACTGTTGCCACCGCAGGCGGCGAGCGTCACCAGGGCGCCGGCCGCCAGCAGTGCGGTCACTACTTTCTTCATGGTTTCTCCTCATTGCCCACTACAACGTTTTTTGTTTGTTCTTTCAGCCTTTGACGGCGCCGCTCAGCAGGCCGGATGTAAGCCTTCGTTGCAGGAAGGCGAAGAAGACAAGACTCGGCACCGTGGCCAGGACGGACGCAGCCGCGAGCGGACCGAACTGGACCTGGCCCTCGGCGCCGACGAAGCGGGCCAGGACCAGCGGCAGCGTCTTGAGCTCGGGGTCCTGCAACAGGACCAGAGCGAAGAAGAACTCGTTCCACGCCGAGATGAAGGTAAACATCGCGGTCGCGATCAGCCCCGGCCGCAGCAGCGGCATCACGATCGACACGATCGTGCGCAGCCGCCCGGCCCCGTCCACCGACGCGGCCTCCTCCAGCTCCCGCGGTACGGCGGCGACGTACCCCTGGAGCATCCACAACGCGAACGGCATCGACCAGACCATGTAGACGATCACCACACCGGGGATCGTGTTGGTCAGGTGCAACGGCCGCAGGATCATGAACAGCGGGATCACGATCAGGATCACCGGGAACACCTGGCTGACCAGGATCCAGCCGTTGGTGACCGGCCGCAGCCGGCTGCGGAACCGGGCCAGCGCGTACGCGACCGGCAGCGAGACGATGAGCACCAGGATCGTGCTCGCGACCGAGATCTGCAGGCTGTTGCCCATCGACCTGACCAGGCCCTGCTCCTCCAGCGCGGCGGTGTAGTTGGAGAAGTCGAGGTCCTTCGGGAACAGCGTCGGCGTGACACTGGCGAACTCCCGCGGCGACTTCAGCGAACTGGAGATCAGCCAGAGCAGCGGGAAGCCGAGGAAGATCAGGTAGCAGACGACGGCGGCGTACTGCAGGACGCGGGCGAGCGGACGGGTTCTCATGCCTGGCTCCTGAGCCGGTTGCGCAGGTAGAAGCCGAGGAACACGATGATGATCACGACCATCACGTCACCCATCGCGGCGGCCATGCCGAAGTTCCCGTACCGGAACGCCTCGTTGTACGCGAACAGCATCGGCAGCATCGTCTTGCCGCCCGGACCGCCGGCGGTCAGCACGTAGACCAGGCCGAACGAGTTGAAGTTCCAGATCATGTCCAGGCTGGTGATCGCGACGATCACGGTCTTGAGCTGCGGCAGCGTGATGTTCCAGAACTGGCTCCACGCGCCGGCGCCGTCGACCGCGGCCGCCTCGTACAGCGACCGGTCGATGCTCTGCATCCCGGCCAGCAGCGTCACCGTGGTCATCGGCATGCCGACCCAGATGCCGACCACGATCACGGCCGGCAGCGCGGTACCGAAGTCGCCCAGGAAGTTGATCGGCTGGTCGGTCAGCCGCAGCGTCTGCAGCACCTCGTTGACCGGGCCGTTGGTCGGGTGCAGCAGCAGCCGCCACATGATCGCGACGACCACCGGCGGCATCGCCCACGGGATCAGCGCCAGCGTCCGTGCCACGCCGCGGAACCTGATGTTCGTGTTCAGCAGCAGGGCCAGGCCGAGCGCGGCGACGAACTGCAGGATCGTCACCGACAGGGTCCAGACCACGCCGATCCGGAACGACGACCAGAACAGGTCGTTCTGCAACAGCTTCTCGAAGTTGCCGAAGCCGATGAAGTTCGTGTCGACGTTCAGGCCGGCGCGGGCGTCGGTGAAGCCGAGCGCGATCCCGCGGACCAGCGGGTAGACACTGAGCAGGAGCACCGGCAGCAGCGCCGGCAGAAACAGAAAGATCGCCTCCCGATTCTGCTTCGGCCTGCCGGTGTTCTTTGCCGGGGTCTGCGGGGGCGCCGTCAAGGTCGCGCTCATGGTGTGGATCTCCGGATGCTGAGGGACGGCTGGACGACAATGCGCCGGGGTGTCCGGGTGCTGTCCTCGATCCTTGCCAGCAGCAACTCCGCGGCCCGCCGCCCCCGCTCGGCCGAACCCAGATTCACACTCGTCAACGGCGGAAAACTCTGCTCGGCCAGCTCGCTGTCGTCCATCCCGACCACAGCCACGTCCCGAGGCACCTCGAGCCCCACCGCCGCCAACTCATGCATCAGCCCCACCGCCAACAAATCATTCGCACAAATCACCGCATCAAACCCACCGCCCTCCGGGCCGGAACCGGTGGAAGCCGACCCAGCACCGCCCCCTGGGCGGGAACTGGCGGAAGCCCGCGCCTCAGCACCGCCCTCCGGGCGGGAACCGGTGGAAGCTGGCGCCACAGCACCGCCCTCCGGGCGGGAACTGGCCGGTTCGGTAGCGCCGGGTCGCCGGGGGGACTGGCTGGAGGCCAGGCCGCTGGCGGCCAACAGGGCCGGGGCGGCGGCGCGGCCTGCGGGGAAGGTGAAGTCTGTTGCTTCGGCGAGCGCGGCCGGGTGCAAGTTGTGGGCACGTAGGGCGTCGGCGAAGCCTTTGGCTCGGGCGGTGCCGGGGACGGTGTCGGCGGGGCCGTTGAGGAAGGCGATCCGGCGGCGGCCGCGGGCGACCAAGTGGTCGACGGCGAGCATGATGCCTTTCGGGGAGTTCGCCCGGACCGTGTCGACACCCGCCCTGGCCGGGACGTTACCGGCGACGACCACCGGCACCTCGCACTCACGGATCGACTTGATCAGGTCGTCGTCGACCCGCAGCGGGCTGATCACCAGACCGTCGGCGTACCCTCGCGCCATCCCCCGAACCAGCGCGACCTCGTCCACCACGTCCGGCCCGGTCGTCGTCACCACCAGGCGGTAACCGGCCGCCGAGACCACTTCCTCGACCGCCCGCATCATCGTCACGTACACCGGGTTGCCGACATCGGCGACCGCCAGCGTCAGCTGGAACGTCCGCCCGACCTTGAGCGACCGGGCCCGCGCGTCCGGCACGTACCCGAGCTCCTCGACCGCCCGCTGCACCCGCTCGACCATCTCGTCCGTGGCCGGCAACCCGTTCAGCACGCGCGACACCGACGCCACCGAGACCCCGGCTGCCCGGGCCACTCCGGCGATCGTCGGACGGCTCACGCCCGCCTCCTGTAATCGTTCTTGTAATCGTTTACAGATCAGACACTAAAGTCGCCCTCCCGTAGCCGTCAACACCGCGCGGGCGCCGACCACACCCCGAAACCGGACCGTGACCACTCGTCCCGGGCAGCCGTGACACCAAACGGGACCTCGGACATCTGACCAGATGTCCGAGGTCCCGGGATGGTGTCCGAGGTTGCTACCGGCTAGCCGGCTCGGTAATGCAGCCAGGCGTCGGCCATCCGCTGGGACTGGCCGGGAGTGAACTCGGTGTAGCAGGAGTCGTACGAGTAATCCATGTAGTTGTGGATCGGGTCCAGTCCAGGTGCCTTGCAGGTGTCCTTGCCCTCGGGGCAGCCGTTGGTCGGGGTCTTCTGCGCCGGGGTGTCGTCGACGTAGTCGCCGTGCGCACTGCATCCGCCGTAGAAGGTGTGCTCGAGGTTCAGCCAGTGGCCGACCTCGTGCGTCCCCGTCTCGCCCTGGTCGTAGCGGCCCTCGTACGTCGTCGACGTACCCGGCATGGACTCCCAGTCGACCACCACACCGTCGAGATAGGCCTGCCCGGGCTTGGTGACGATGTCAGGCAGGTAGGCCCAGCCGAGGTAGGCACCCGCGGTCGTGGAGTAGTAGTTCAGCGCTCCCGGTCCCCCGGTGTGCAGCGCCCGCTTCATGCTGTGCTCGTTCGTGCCGCCCGGGTTCGCGTAGAACCAGGCGGCGTTGTCGGTTCGCGTCACGCCGGCCAACCGGAAGCTGAAGCCGCTCTGGTCGCCGCCTTCACCACCCGCGAAGGTGTTGTTCAGTACGGCGATCTGCGCGTTGATCTGGGCGGTCGTGACCGCGCCGATCGATCCGTCGGTGACCACGTGGAAGTACACCGGCACGGTCACCTTGAACCCGGGCCCTGCCTTCCCCTTCGCCGAGGCCGGCAGATCCTCGTGCACCTGTCCGAGGTCCGGCTCCCGCTCCGGTCCGCCGCGCGCGTGCGCGCCGGCGTCATGGGGAGTGCACGGACCGACCCACTCGTTACCCGGCGAGATCGCCTGACTCTGCGCCGCGGTCGTTCCCGAACACAGCAACAGTACGACGGCAGCCACACCGACAGTCTTCTTCCACCGCATCATGCCTCACCCCTCGGGCGGGTTCCGTCCCCGCCTCATCCGAGGGAAGCACTCACACGCGTCCAGCGGAAGAGCTCACTCGTCGTCTTCGTCGGCGCCCGGACGCTCGGCCCACGGGGTTTCCTTGGCCGGGCGGACGACGATGAGTTTGTCGCCGGCGGCAAGAACCGAGACGCTGGAGTCGTAGTACCGGTGCACCCTGCCGTCGCGGACCACCGACACCACCCGGTCCGGCACGGCCGACGGGGGCTTGCCGACCTCGCGGCCGAGCACGGGCCGTTCGGCCACCTCGAGGCCCTCGCCGTACGTCAGCAGGTCCTCCATCACCTCACCGAGGTTCGGGCTGACCGCCGACAGGCCGAGCAGCCGGCCGACCGCCTCGGACGACGTGACGACCGCATCCGCGCCGCTCTGCCGCAGCAGCGGGACGTTGTCCTCCTCGCGGACCGCGACCACGATGTGCGCGTCCGGGTTCAGCTGCCGGACCGCCAGCGTGACCAGGACCGCCGCGTCGTCGCGGTCCGTTGTGACGATCACCTCGCGTGCCGTCATCACCTCGGCGCGGCGCAGCACGGTCCGGTTCGTCGCGTCGCCGTGGAACGCGGCCATCTGGTCGTTGCCCGCGTCACCGATCGCCTGCGCGCGCGGGTCGATCACGACGATGTTCTCGCGCTTCACCCCGTTGCTGATCAGCGTCTGGACGGCGGACCGGCCCTTGGTGCCGTAGCCGACAACGACAGTGTGGTCCTTCATGCGCTTCCTCCATCGCGTGTCGCGCATGATGCGACGACCTTCGGTTGCCAGGACTTCCAGTGTCGTGCCGACCAGGACCACCAGGAAGGAGATCCGCAACGGCGTCACCACGAACGCGTTCACCAGCCGGGCCGTCGGCGTCACCGGAGTGATGTCGCCGTACCCGGTGGTGGTCAGGGTGACGGTCGCGTAGTAGATCGCGTCGATCAGGCCGACAGTGCCGTCGTAGCTGTCCTTGTAGCCGTCACGGTCGACCACCACGATCAGCACCATCAGGGTCAGCAGCCCCAGGGCGACCAGGAACCGCAGGAACAGCTGAAAGAGCGGCGAGCGAGTGCTCGCGGGCAGGTTGACCAGCAGCCCGTGCGGGTTGCGACCGATGGGAAGGGGTGGCACGAGTCCGACGATATTGCACCGGTGGTCGATCCACGGAATGCGACAGGCTCTGGTCGGAGAGCGCGACGGTGACCATCAGGTTGTCGCCGTCCTGGTCGACCCGGGAACGCATCCGCAACCGCTCGAGGGTGCGCAGCATCGCCTGGTTCTCCGGCTGGACAACGCAGACCACCCGGTCGGCTCCCAGCGCCCGGGCTTCGATCACCACCCGGCGGAGCAGTTGCAGGCCCAGGCCCTGTCCCTGCCATCCGTCCTCGACGAGTACGGCGACCTCCATCGTCGTACTGCCCAGCTCCTCCCAGGGCGCGGCCGTCGCCATCCCGATGACGGCGTCGTCGACGGCCGCCACGATCGAGATCCCGCCGGCCGGCGCGGCCAGGTGCCGGGCGGTCCGGGTCGTCAGCTTCGGCATCGGCACGTGGTAGCGCCGGGTGCGACTCTCGTACGAGCACCGTTCGTGCATGGCGACGACCGCCTCGGCGTCCTCGACCGTTGCCTTCCGCAGGTCCGGGAGGCCGCTGCCGGGACGCGGACCGTCCATCACGGCCCCCTCGTACCGCTCGGCCAGCCGGCCGGCGATCTCCACGAGGGCGTCGGCTCGGGCCCACTCGGCCGGCGTGTACTCCTCGAACCCCTGCAGGTTGCCGAGTTCCTCGTCGACGGACACCGGGTCGTCGATCAGCCGCAGTACTGCGCGCAGGTAGCGCGTCGGGCCGTCACTCAGGACGTCGGCCTGGCACGGGCGGACCGTCGTCCGCACACAGCCCGCCTCGGCGACCAGTGCGGTCAGGTCGGCCGCGGTCCAGCCGACGCCGGTGGACACCACCAGTTCGTCGACGGCGCCGGTCTCGGTGGTGAACACCTCCAGGCTCAGAATGTTGATGTCGTCCGCACCACAGCGTGCAGCGAGTTCGGCCAGCGCACCGGGCCGATCGGCGAGTTCGGTCCTGATCTTCCAGAGCATGCGGACGCCCTCCCTCGTTGGAACGTCCTTCCACTCTGCGGTGGAGGTGTTGCCCAACCGGGTCCGGAATGTTACGCCCGCGTCAACCTTCCGTGCCGCCGGTGATCGGGCTACCGGCGGCGCATCTTGGGCAGGCGGGGACCGATCTTCGGCCGCCGGGCGGCCAGCGCCACGGCCGGCTCGCGTTTGTCGAGGTCGGCGTGGCGGAGCAGTTCCGGGTAGGTGTTCGGCGGGACCGGCGGGTAGGTGGTGACGATCGCGTCGCCGGAGAAGACGAAGAAGATCGCCTGACCGTCTTTGATCACCTTGAGCAAGGAGCCGTCGCGGACGGTCAGCGCATGCTCGATCGCCTTCTTCCGGGCCGAGCGCTTCGCCATCGCCGCCTGGACGGCCTGCTGGGCCGGTTCGCGGCCGTGCTTGACCGCCTCGACCGCGAGCGGGCCGTAGCGCACGCCGTACTTGATCAGGTTCTTGGCCAGCCTGCCCCGTCCGCCACCTGCCGTTGCCATACAGCCGAGCGTACTGACTGTGCCGGGTCGGCATGCGAAGGTTCGCCGTGTCAGGCACCATGGAGCGCGTGACCACGCCCAACCCGCGCCGTCCGATCATGCCCGGCAACAAGCTGTTCGAGTCGCTCCCCGGGGCCGTCGACCCGGCGGTCGCCACCGAGGTCGCGCACCGGACCGCCGAGTTGCTGGTGCGCGGCGCCCGCGACTC
Organism: Kribbella swartbergensis; assembly: GCF_054784135.1. NCBI lineage: Bacteria > Bacillati > Actinomycetota > Actinomycetes > Propionibacteriales > Kribbellaceae > Kribbella > Kribbella swartbergensis. The sequence goes on along the minus strand of NZ_BAAGPM010000017.1, from coordinate 75,012 downwards.
CGAGGATGCCGAGGTGCACGCGCGGGTGGTCAAGCTGGCCGACGACTACGGCCTCGACGAACTCGCGGAGCTCTGGTCCGACGCGCCGTCCGACTCGCTGCCCGGTTCACTCTGGCGGTTGTACCTGCTGCGGTCGTGGGTGCACACGAACGCCGAGCAGGTGTCCCGTGAGTTCGCGACAGGGCGCAAGTACGCCGAGGTGCACGCGGTGGTCGCGGGTGTCGCCGAGCCGCCCGGCCCGACCGAGGTGCGGGACATGGTCGACGCCGTACTGCGCGGTGTCGCGACCGGGGATTTCGCCACCACCCTGGACCGGGCGGCTGCGTTCGCGCGGATCGTCGCGACCGGCCGGGTGCACCTCGCGGACGACGGCCACGACCAGGTGCTGGCGGCGTCGAAACTGGTCGAGATGGCAGATCAGTTGCAGACCGCGGCACGCACGGAACGCGCCGGGCAACTCTGGTAGTTGCGGACTCCGGCAGCGGATGCTATGACGTCTTGCGGTCCGAGATCCCCACAGGACAAGGGGTTTCGCCACCCGCTACACTGTTCGAGGTGTCGGGCCGGCGTAAGCCCCGGGTCCCAAAAATAGCCGCTACGAGCGGCCACGCGCCGTGAGGCGCTTCCCGGTCCGACGCCACAGCCTTCACACCGGTCCTCGTGGCCTGTGACTGTGTGAAACGCCCCGGCCGGTCGGCCGGGGCGTTTCCGGTTTCTAGCGGATTCCGTAGAAACGGGTCAGGGTCTGCGTGACGGGGCTGGATCTGACCCTCCCGAGGCGTGCGACACGCGGCAGTCACCGGGCGGCCGTTTCTGGGTTACCTTCTCGAAGGCAGAGGTATCCCTGAGGCCGACAGCCTCGGGGTCATCCGCCCACACCCTCCGGAAGGACACCCTCATGCGCCGCCTTACCCGCGCGCTGCTTCCGCTCGCCATGATCTCCGGGATGGTCTCCGGGCTGCTGCCGGCCACACCGGCCGCGGCCTCCCGCGGGGACTTCGACATCCAGGCCCACCGCGGCGGCCTCGGACTCACGGTGGAAAGCACGATCGCGTCGTTCTCCCGCGGCCTCGAACTCGGCGTCAGCACGCTCGAGCTCGACGTCCAGATCACCCAGGACGGTCACGTGGTCGTCACCCACGACCGCCGGATCTCCGGCAGCAAGTGCAAGGACACCGCGCCGTACACGCCGGGCGATCCCGAATACCCGTACGTCGGCAAGTACATCAACACGCTGTCGCTGAAGCAGGTCAAGCAGCTCGACTGCGGTTCGCAGACGCTGCCGAACTACCCCGGCCAGCAGCCCGACCCGGGCGCCCAGATGCCGGAACTGCGCGACGTCTTCGCGCTCGTGCACCGGTTCCACGCGTACGGCGTGAAGCTCAACATCGAGACCAAGGTCGAAGCCGGCGCGCCGTCCGAGACCGCGCCGCGCGAGCAGTTCGTCCAGGTCGTCGCCCAGGAGGTCCGCACGGCCCGGATCGCCCGGCAGGTGACGATCCAGAGCTTCGACTGGGGCGCGCTGATGCGGATGCGCCAGGTCGCGCCCGAGCTGCCGCTGGTCGCCCTGACCAACTACGACTTCCTGCAGGTCGGGCAGCCCGGCAAGTCGCCGTGGCTGGGCGGACTCGACATCGACGACTTCGGCGGCGACCTGGTGAAGGCGACGCAGTCGTTCGGCGCCTCCGCCATCTCGCCCGTGCACGGCTTCCCGCAGGGCGGCAAGATCACCGACCCGGACTACCGCCCGTACGTCACGGCGGACATGGTCGAGTCCGCGCACCAGGCCGGCATGAAGGTGGTGCCGTGGACCGTCAACGACCCGGCGACGATGGAGTCGCTGATCGACAAGGGTGTCGACGGGATCATCACCGACTACCCCGACCGGCTGCGTGACGTCGTACGCTCCGAAGGCTTCAAGCTGCCGCGGTCGTACGACGCTCCCGCCGTACGGGCGCTGCCGGCGGCGCACGCGCACAACGACTACGAGCACCGGCGGCCGCTGCAGGACGCACTCGACCGCGGGTTCAACAGCGTCGAGGCGGACGTCTGGCTGGTCGACGGCGAGCTGCGGGTCGCGCACGACCTGGAGGACACCGTGCCCGGCCGCACCCTGGAGAGCCTGTACCTGAAGCCGCTGGCCGACCGGGTACGGGAGAACCACGGGCGGGTGTACAAGCACGGACGCGACTTCCAGTTGCTCATCGACATCAAGAGCGACGGCCCGACGACGTACGCCGCGATCGACAAGGTGCTGACGAAGTACCGCGGGATCAGCACGATCTTCATCAATGGCCGGGTGCTGAAGGGCGCGGTGACGTCGGTGATCAGCGGGAACCGGCCGCTCGAGGTCCTGAAGGCGCAGAAGGTCAGGTACGCCGGCTACGACGGGCGGCTCGCCGACCTGCACTCCGGGATGCCCGCGTCACTCATGCCATTGGTGAGCGACAACTGGACGAAGCACTTCACCTGGACCGGTGTCGGCCCGATGCCGGCCGCCGAACGGACGAAGCTGCGCGACATCGTGGAGACGGCTCACGACGCCGGTTACCGGGTGCGCTTCTGGGCGACGCCGGACGTGCGCGGAGCGGCACGTGAGGCGCTATGGAGCGAGCTGGAGGCTGCGGAGGTCGACCACATCAACACCGACGACCTGCACGGCCTGGAGGCGTTCCTGCGCAGCTGAGGCTCAGGGTTTGACTTCCGTGAGGGCGATGAGGTTGGCGCCCTCACGGAAGGCCTTGCGCTGGCGGACGGCTCCATTGCCGTCAGCCATTACCCGTTGCAGCCCCTCTTCAACCGAGTCCGCGGCGCCGAGTTCCTGCAGCGCCGGTTCGACGTGTCGGCGCAGCGCCTGCAGGATCTGTGGCATCGGCTGCCGCTCACCGGTCCGGACTCCCAACCCGTCGGCTGTGATCCCGTCTCGTGCCGCCAGCCAGTACGCGGCTTTCAGAATCTCGGGCTCCAAGGTCGGGCCCTTTGTGCCGTCCTGCAGCGCCGTCATCACCAGAGCGCGGACGAGCGTCGCCATCAGCACCGTCTCGTCCACAGTGAGCGGGACGTCACTGACCCGAACCTCCACCGTCGGCAGATGTGACGACGGCCGGACGTCCCAATAGACCATCTGCTCGTCCATCAGAGTGCCTGCCGCCAGATGCATCGCCACCAGCGCGTCATAGTGCTCGGCGGACTCCAGGTAGGGCGGCGGGCCGGAAGACGGCCACCGCGTCCACATCAGCCATCGCCAGCTGGCGAACCCGGTGTCTTCGCCCAGATAGATCGGTGAATTGGCCGTCAGGGCCAGAAGAGCGGGCAGCCACGGCCGTAGATGGTTGCTGACCCGCGTCGCCGTCTCCTTGTCGGGGACGTCGACATGCACGTGGCATCCACACACCGCCTGCTCACGCGCCAACTGGCCGTACCGTGCAGCCATCTCCTGGTAGCGCTGCTTCCTGGTGATGGACTGAATCGCCTTGCCGTACGGAGGTACTGCGACAGCGAGTAATCGGCCGCCCTCCTCCTCGGCGGCGGCAGCGAGCTTGCGGCGCATCTCGGTCAGGTGACCGTGCAGTTCCGTGGCGGTCCGACAGACGGGGCTGTTGATCTCGACCTGAGCCCTGGTCAGCTCCAGTGCCACGTCCAGGTCGTCCAGATCCTCGAGCACAGCCTTGCTGCGCGGCAGAGGATCGCCGGTGGCGGAAACGAGCAACAGCTCTTCTTCGACTCCGAAAGAGGGGTGCTTCACTCGTTCGCCGGTACCCGGTCGGCCGGTCGCGGAAACGAGGTCACTAGGCTCTGCGACGTGAGCCTTCCGACCGTCACCGCGACCCGCTACGTGCTGCCGTTGCGCGAGGGCGGCTCGCTCCCGGGAGTTGTTGAGGGCAACGATCTGGGCACGTACGTGCTCAAGTTCCACGGCGCCGGCCAGGGACCGAAGGCGCTGGTCGCCGAGGTGATCGTCGGCGAACTGTTCCGCCGGCTCGGACTGCGCGTCCCCGAGCTGAAGCTGATGCTGCTCGACCCCGCGATCGGCAAGTCCGAGCCCGACTTCGAGATCCAGGAACTGCTGCTCCGCAGCGCCGGCCTGAACCTGGCCGTCGACTTCCTGCCCGGCGCCTTCGGGTACGACGGCTCGGCCGGCAACCCGGGCGACGAGGGCATGGCCCGGATCCTCTGGCTGGACGCGTACGTCGCCAACGTCGACCGGTCGTGGCGGAACACCAACATGCTGGTCTGGCACAAGAACCTCTGGCTGATCGACCACGGAGCCGCGTTGTACTTCCACCACTCCTGGATGTCCGCGGAGAAGTTCGCCGCGCTCCCGTACGACGCCTCCGACCACGTGTTCTCCGTCGCCGGACCCGACGTACCGGCTGTGGACGCTGACCTGGCGGCCGCGATCACGCCGTCACTGCTGCGGGAAGTCATCGGGCTGGTTCCCGACGAGTGGATCGAGGACGGGGATCGGGACCGCTACCTCGGTCATCTGGTCGCCCGGCTGGAGAACCGGACCGCCTGGCTGCCGGGAGGTGTGCGGTGACGGCGGAGCTTGTGCCGTTCGATTACGTGATCCTGCGGGCCGCGCCACGGATCCACCGTGGGGAGTTCGTCAACGTCGGCGCGGTCCTGTACTGCCGCGCGCTGGACTTCCTCGGCGCGGCCTGGGACGTCGAGCCGAGCAGGCTCAAGGCACTCGACCCCGCGGTCGACGTGGACGTGGTGTGCGCGTCGCTGGAGCACATCCGGGCCATCTGCGCGGGCGACCCGGACGGCGGCCCGGCCGCGGCGACCGGGATCGGCGAGCGCTTCCGGTGGCTGGCCGCGCCCCGCAGTACCGTCGTACACCCCGGTCCGATCCACAGCGGGCTCACCAACGACCCCGCCGCGGACCTGGACCGGCTGCTCGACGCCTTCGTGCGTTAGCTCTCCAGCGCTGTGGAGACCACTTCCCGGGCTTGGGCGAAAACCTGCTCGAGGTGCTCGGGACCCTTGAAGGACTCACCGTAGATCTTGTAGAGGTCCTCGGTCCCGGACGGGCGCGCCGCGAACCACGCCGACTCCGTGGTGACCTTCAGCCCGCCGATGGCGGCTCCGTTGCCCGGGGCACTCGTCAACCGGTCCACGATCGGCTCACCGGCCAGTTCGGTCGCCGTGACCGCGTCGGCGGACAGGGCCGACAGCTTGGCCTTCTGCTCGCGCGTGGCCGGTGCGTCCACCCGCGCGTACGTCGACGCACCGAAACGCTCGACCAGCTTGGCGTGAGCCTGTGAGGGCGTCTCACCGGTCACCGCGGTGATCTCACTGGCCAGCAACGCCAGCAGGATGCCGTCCTTGTCGGTGGTCCACACCGTCCCGTCGAAACGCAGGAAGCTCGCTCCGGCCGACTCCTCGCCGCCGAATCCGACCGACCCGTCGATCAGGCCCGGTACGAACCACTTGAAGCCGACCGGCACCTCCCACAGCCGCCGGCCCAGGTCCGCGACCACACGGTCGATCAGCGACGAGGACACCAGCGTCTTCCCGACCGCGACGTCCGGACCCCATTGCCGGTTGGTGAACAGGTACGAGATGGCGACGGCGAGGTAGTGGTTCGGGTTCATCAGCCCGGCGTCCGGCGTGACGATGCCGTGCCGGTCCGCGTCCGCGTCGTTGCCAGTGGCCACGTCGTACCGGTCCCGCTGCGCGACCAGCGAGGCCATCGCGGACGGCGACGAGCAGTCCATCCGGATCTTGCCGTCGTGATCCAGCGTCATGAACGACCAGGCCGGGTCGACGGCCGGGTTGACCACGGTCAGGTCGAGGCGGTGCCGCTCGGCGATCGCAGCCCAGTAGTCGACGCTGGCCCCACCGAGCGGGTCCGCGCCGATCTTCACCCCGGCCGAGCGGATCGCGTCCAGGTTCAGCACCGACGGCAGGTCGTCGACGTAGTGGCCGACGAAGTCGTACTCCCCCGCCTGCGACCGGGCCCGCTCGAACGGCTTCCGCCGTACCTCACGGTTGCCGCCCGCGATCAACTCGTTGGCCCGCGCCGCGATCCAGCCGGTGGCGTCCGAGTCGGCCGGCCCGCCGTGCGGCGGGTTGTACTTGATGCCGCCGTCCCGCGGCGGGTTGTGCGACGGCGTGATGACGATGCCGTCCGCACCGGCCCCGGCACCGCGGTTGAGCCGCAGGATCGCGTGCGAGACGCCAGGGGTCGGCGTGAGCCGGTCGGCGCTGTCCACCAGCGTCTCGACGTCGTTGCCCGCGAGCACCTCGAGCACGGTCCGCCAGGCCGGCTCGGACAGGCCGTGGCTGTCCCGGCCGACCAGGAGCGGGCCGGACGTCCCCTCGCCGGCCCGGTACTCACAGATCGCCTGGGTGATGGCCAGGATGTGCGCCTCGTTGAAGGCGCCGTCCAGGCTCGATCCGCGGTGTCCCGACGTACCGAAGACGACCTTCTGAGCTGGGTTCTGCACGTCCGGGGTGATCTCGTCGTACGCCTTCAGCAGCGCGTCGACGTCGACGAGGTCCTCGGGCTGAGCGGGCTGACCTGCGCGTGGGTGCATGGGGACATGCAACAATCCCCGGCCCGAGATCACAACTCCGGGGGTGGTGCGGTCAGCTGGAGTACGGCGTCAGGAGCTGGTCGACCGGGGCGTAGTCGTCGGTCAGCACCGGCGCGTCGCCGACGAAATCGGCCAGTCGGCCCTGGATCTCCATGCCCGGCCCGAGGCGCGAGGCGATCGACCGTTCGTCGATCGGCCGGTCCGAGCCGACCAGGACGAAGTTACCGCCGGCCCGCCCCGCGAGCTCGTCGGCGCGGGCGATCACTGCGACGTGGGCGAACTCCGCCTGCAGCGTCCTGATCTCCGCCTTGGCGAAGGCCAGGTTGCCGAAGTCGATGACGTTGACCAGGTAGATGCCGTCCGGACGGAGTACCCGGCGGATGTCGGAGACCAGCTCACGCGTGGTCAGGTGCCACGGCACGGACACCCCGCTGAACGCGTCCATGACGATCAGGTCGTCGCTGTCGGTCGCCTCGTCCCGGATCCCGAGCCGGCCGTCGCGGACCGTGATGTCCAGCTCCGGACCGGTCCGTACGCCGAGCTCCGCCTTGTCGAGATCGACGACCGCGCCGTCGATCTCGTACACCTTGTTGTGGCTGCCCGGCCGGGTAGCCGTCAGGTAGCGCGGCATGGTCAGGCCGCCGCCACCGATGTGCAGCGCGTCGAGCCGCCGGCTGTCCGGCCAGGTGCCGTTGATCGCGGCGGCGAAGTTCTTGATGTAGTCGAACTCCAGGTACGTCGGGTCCTTGAGGTCGACGTACGAGTGCCGCAACTGGTCCAGGTACAACGTGCGCCCGCTCTCACGGTTGGGGTCGGCCACCACCCGTGCGCAGTGGTACGCCGTCTCCACCTCACACGGCCGGGGAGCGACCAGGGTCAAGGTCGCACCGATGAGTGCCAGGGCCACCGGCTTCACAGCCGATCGAGCACCACGCAGTACGACGGTCAGCGCGGCACCCGACACCACCAGCAGGCCGCCGAGGGTCAGCAGGATCGTGCTCACCGGGACCTTCGACACGAACACGAACCCGGTCAGCACGGTCCCAGCGATCCCACCGACCGTGGCGTACGCCGAGAGGCGGCCGACGACCGTACCGGTCTCCGCCAGCGTGGCCAGGCGCAGCTTCGTCACCATGGGTGTCACCGCCGCCAGCAGCGACGCCGGAGCGAACAGCGCCACCGCGAGGACCAGGAACACCAGATCGGTGCCGCCGCCACGCAGCGACTCACCGGTCCACCTCACGACCGGGAGGATCAGCATCACCAGTGCCCCGGCGATCAGCACCAGCGGGCCCAGCGTCTTGCGCGGTGGTACGGCGTCGGCGTACCGGCCGCCCAGCGCGGCACCGGTCGCGATCGCTGCCAGGGCGACACCGATGACCGCGGTGTTCGTCTCCAGCGTCAGGCCGATGTACGGCGCCACCAGCCGCAGCGAAACGAGTTCCAGCACCATCACGGCCGCCGAACTGCCGAACGCCAACCCGATGGCCAGCCGCGACCCCACATGCCCGTTGCTCACCGCGTCACCCTATCTGTCGGTCCAACCACCACTCGTTCGGTTGCACACGTCGGCGTACGAACTTGCGAGCGACCCTCGGCAGTCGACGTCGCCCCGCCAGACTGACGCGGTGACTTCCGAACACGACGAGCTGACGGTCGGCCAGGCGGCGGCGCTGGTCGGCCTCAGCCGACATCGACCTCCGGTATCAGGCTGATGGCTCTGCCAGCAGTCGACGGGCTTGGTCGAGCCAGGCCTGGCGTCGTTCGGGCGTGGAACCGCCCAAGGGGGTTGCGAGCAGTCGTTCGACGGTGGCGTCGCCGAGGTAGGTGCCGACGCAGCGTTCCCAGATCGCTGCGAGCGGGTCGCCGAAGACTTCGGCTTCGCGTTCCGGGGGCGTGTCGCCGGTGTTGAGCACCACCAGTCGGCGTAGCCGAAGCAGACACGTCGGTTCACCTTCGGCGGTGACCAGTTCGTAGGCAACTCCGGGCACGATGACGCGATCTATCCAGCCGGCCATGATCGCGGGCGGCTTGCCCCACCAGTTCGGATGGGCCACCACGAGCGTGTCGGCCGTGGCGAGCTCGTGACGGTACTGCGTGGTGAGTGGATCAGCGCCGACGCGGCCGTCTCGGCCAGGGCGTGCACGAAGCTGCGGGGCGGGGATGGGCGACGACGACCACGGAATGCCTCACCGAATTCACTCTACTGAAGCACCCGTACGGCGAGTTGCCGACGGTCACGCTCGCCAGGGCCGGCTGTGATGTCCCGACCGGGTTATGGGCGGGGTTCGTCCAGCTTGGCGATCAGCGTCTTGGGGGCGATCTGCCGGTACGCGCTCTCGACCAGATCCTCGAGGTGGTCCCAGTCCACGTCCTCCACGTCGAGGTAGACGCCGAGCCAGCCGCGATGACCGACGTACGGCGGCCTGAAGAAGTGCTCCGCGTCCTCCTCGACCAGCGATTCCTGGACGCCCGGCGGCGCGGCACACCAGAGCGCGACCCGGTCGTCGTGGTGCTGGTTCGCGAACATCACGAACACCTTCTTGTCCCGGACGAACCAGGTCGGCTCCCCGTGACTGAGCCGCTCGGTCGTCTCCGGCAGCGCCAGACAGATTTCGCGCAACCGCTCCAGCGCCTCCATATGTCCTCCTTCAGTGGCGCGGACCAGGGGTCACGACGCCGGCTTCGTAGGCGTAGACCACGGCCTGCGCGCGGTCCCGCAGATCCAGCTTGGTCAAGATGTTGCTCACGTGTGTCTTCACGGTCTGCTCGGCGAGCACGAGTCCGTCGGCAATCTGCCGGTTGGAGAGTCCGCGAGCGACCAGCCGCAGTACGTCGGTCTCCCGCGGCGTGAGGTGGACGGGAGTGATCGGCACCACGGGCTGCGCACGCGCGAAGTCCTCCACCAGCCGACGCGTCACCGACGGCGCCAGCAACGCGTCCCCAGCCGCCACGACCCGAACCGCGCTCGCCAACTCGTCCGGCGTCGAATGCTTCAGCAGAAACCCGCTCGCCCCCGCCCGCAGAGCGGCATACACATAGTCGTCCAGATCGAACGTCGTCAGCATCACGACCCGCGGCACCGCCGATGCCTCCCCGTCCGGCGGATCGGCGGCAAGGATGCGGCGGGTCGCGGCGAGCCCGTCCATCACCGGCATCCGCACGTCCATCAGGATCACGTCCGGACGCAACTCCGCCGCCAGCTCGACCGCCTCGGCGCCGTCCGCGGCCTGGCCGACGACCTCGATGTCAGCCTGCGCATCCAGCAACGCACCGAACCCGGCCCGGACCATCTCCTGGTCGTCAACCACCAACACCCTGATCACCACCCACCACCTCCTCCCCGACCGGAATCAAAGCCTCCACCAGATAACCCCCTCCTGGGGTCGCCCCCGCCCTCACCGTCCCATCCAGCAGGCCCACCCGCTCCCGCATCCCCACCAACCCATGCCCATCCCGGGCCACCTGCTCTGCCGCCCCGCCCTCACTTTCCCCACCAGCCGCCGCGGGCCCGTTCCACACCCTCAGCGTCAGCTCACCGCCGTCTCGCCGTACCGTCACCCGCACGACCGACCGCGGCGAATGCCGCACCGCATTGGTCAACGCCTCCTGCACCACCCGGTACGCCGCCAACTCCACCGCAGGATCCAGCCCACTCGGCACCCCGCCGTCCAGCCGCACATCCGCGCCGGCCTGCCTCGTCGTCTCGACAAGCTCCTCGATTTGTTCCAACCCTGGCTGCGGCCCAAGCTCACCCAGCGGCGGCTGCGTGGGGGACGGATCCCGCAGCAACCGCAACACCCGCCGCATCTCCGTCAACGACGCCCTCGCCGCATCGGCGATCTCCGCGAACTCTTCCCGTACGTCGTCCGGCAGCGAAGCCAAGCGATGCGGCGCACTGTCCGCGCGAACCACGACGACCGAGAGATGATGTGCGACGACATCATGGAGCTCCCGCGCGATCCGCGCCCGCTCCTCCAGCCGCGCCCGCGCAGCCCGCTCCTCTTTGCCGACGACCTCCTGCTCAGCCAACCTGCGACGCGTATCCGCCCGTGACCTCAGCAGATCCGCGACCACCACAGCGACGCCCGACAGCGCCGCCATGACGAGCAACCCACCCCAGTCACCCCGGTCAGGTGCCCAAGCGATCGCGGCAACTCCGAGCGCTTGTATGACAAGCCACCACGTCAGCAACTCACCCCGGCCCACCCCGCGCGCACCGGCGATCGCCACCACGAACGACGTACCGAAGGCCGCCGTCGTACCCCACGGCCAAGGCTCACTCGCTGACACCGGTACCGTCGTCGCAGCCGTGATCGCCGTGACAAGCACAGACACGAGCAGCGCCGCCCGAGGTCGGACCCATACCAGGGCCAGCCCTAGCCCTCGCGCCAGGCCGAGCCCGAGTACGGCGCCGAGCGGCGCGCGATAGTGCTGAGCCAGATCCAGCACCGTGAGGAACGCCAGGGCCGCGACTCCCAGGACGGCACCCGAGGCCCAACGCCCGCGCGGCCATCCATTGGCGATCACGTTCCGGACCCTAGTCCGCGAGCTGGTCACAGCTGCTGGATCCAGGACCACATCAGCACCAGCCCACCGCCGCACACGGTGATGGTTGCCGGAAGCACCCACGGCCCAGCCATCCCGTAGAGCCGCCGCACCAACGCCTCATGCAGCACCTGGATCCCCCGCAACCCGAACAGCAACCCCAGCACGATCGGCACCGAAACCGCCGCATGCACCGCCCAAGCCCCCGCCTTGGTAGGCCCACCCCACGTCCCCGCCCCGACCGGCCCATGCTCCACAACCCCGTACAGCGGCCCTCGCACCACCGCCATCACCAACAACCCCACCAAGAACCAACTCACCACCCCCAGCCCCGAACTGACCACCCCATGCCCAAACACCACCCCCGCCTCCCGCCCGACCTTCGCGCGCCGCGCCTTGGCGCGGTCCAGTCGTTGGGACCTCGCCAACACTTCCCACCGCGCCTCCGCCGTACGCTCCTGACCCGTCACCGCGTCGGCCATCGTCTGGGCGCCGAGCCATACGAGCCGTACGTCGTACCAGATCGACCGCAGCAGCCGGGCCGTCAACGTCCCGTATGCCGGTCCGCCCGCGCCGGTCCGGCGCAGCGTGCGAGTGTCCGCCATATCGTCTCCTCAGGTCTCATCGCCTGAGATCGAGGCTAGGAATCAGCGGTCCGCCGTACATCCGGCCACGGAGCCAAACCGCACCCCGTACCCCGGTAGGGGCAGCCTGTGACCCAGCTCACAGTGACCACCGTCCGTTTCACGCCGTTACACGGTCAGTGCCGGACGGCGTGTACTGCTTCAGTGCATCCTGGGTGCCCGACGGCGCAAGCGGCCGTGCCGCGCCCGACAGGAGGTTCGGACACCATGCGCATTCGGAACCTGGCGGTGACCGCCACGCTGATCCCGGTTTTGATGCTCACCGGATGCGGTAGCGACGACTCGTCGTCCGATGTCGCCGCCTCGACCCCCGGCGCCAAGAAGGCGTCGAAGAACGGCCTCACCGAGCAGATCGGCACCGCCGGCCAGGCCGATCCGGTCGTCAACGCGTACTACGAGTACCGGATCGCGCTCGATCAGATGATGCGCAGCGGCGGCCGGAAGACGAAGCAACTCGCGCCGGTGATGACGCCGGCCCTGTTCCAGTCGATCAGCGCGCAGGCGAAGTACTTCCGCACCAAGAAACTGCACAACACCGGCGTCACCAAGGTGCTCTGGGCCAAACGCACCCTCGCCTCCAACGGCGTCATCGTCAGCGCCTGCTACGACACCACCGCGGCCCGCACGGTCGACGCCAAGGGCCGCTCCGTCCTCCCCGCCACCACCCCCACCCGCTGGCTCGACGAAATGCGAGTCCAACAACTCCAAGGCCGCTGGGTAGTAGACGGCGGCCGCACCACCCCCAACGCCTGCTAACCCACACCCACCGCCCGCCTGCCCCGTGCCCCCACGCCGTAGCCGCGCCCGCAGCCACGCCAGTTGCCAGCAGAGGGCACGACACGCCAGTCGGCGGCAGAAGCAGACGGCACGACACGCCCGTCGGCGGCAGTAAGCACGAGACGTCCGGCGGCGGCAGTGGGCACGACAGCGTCAGTCGGCGGCAGGGCGGCACGACCACGTCTCCGCGCGGCCGCACACCGCGCCGCATCGCCCTAGCTGCCTGGTCAGCTCACGGGTGGTGGCGGACCGTCTGATTGAGCATTGCCTCGACTGCTTGACGTAGATCGTCGTCGTGTTCCGGCCCCGACCACACGACGACGCAGCCTCTGTCACCAAGCTTGCCGGCGACCATCTCCCGAGCCGGCGTCGGATCTCCTTGGTTCAGTACGACGACCAGCCGGCGGCCGTCCCGCTGCAACCGATCGAGCAGCGGCGGCAGCGTCGAACCACGGAACACCCCGGGATCGCTCTTCACCTTCGTCTCGACCATCACGCCACGTCCGCGGACCACGAGCAGGAAGTCGGCCCGGTCCCGGGTGAACTCCCGGTCGCGGTAGATCCGCGCCTTCGGCCAAAGCCGCCGCAAGGCCGCATCGACGTCGGCGTCGTACCGCGCCGCCAACCGGCTCACCCGCGAACTCGTCCCGCGCGGCCGGAACGCCTCAGGCGTACGCCGTCCACCACGCCGCCGCCCGAACAGCGGCGCCAACCAACGCCCCAACCTCGTGTCGATCATCGGCGGACCCCTCGACCTAGCCGGCACTTACCCCCAGTCTCCCCACTCCGCCCCACCACCCAACCGCCCCGCCCCGATCGTGACCCCACCTCCACAAACCCCCAAAACAAGAGGACCCCCCGTGGCGACCAATAGCCCCCGAGGAATCCTCCAACACACAACATCAAGCCTTCGCACCCATCAACCACAAACCAGGCACCCTCGCCAGCCACCCCACTCCGCCAGCCACCGCGACCTGTTCGCAGGCTCCGCCGAGCGGCTTGCTCCCCAGCCCCCGCAGACCCGCCACCCCCGCCAACCAGCCATCCCCGCCAGCCACCTCGACCTGTTCGCGGGCTCCGCCGAGCGGCATGCTCCCCAGCCCCCGCAGACCCGCCACCCCGCCAACCAGCCATCCCCGCCAGCCACCTCGACCTGTCCGCAGGCACCGCCGAGCGGCTTGCTCCCCAGCCCCGCAAACCGGCCAACCCCCGCCAACCAGCCACTCTCGTCAGCCACCACGACCTGTTCGCCAGCCGCGCCAAGGGGTGCTTGCTCCCAGCCCGCGCAGACCGGCCGTCCCCGCCAACCAGCCATCCCCGCCAGCCACCTCGACCTGTTCGCGGGCTCCGCCGAGTGGCTTGTTCCCCAGCCCGCGCAGACGGCCACCCCAGCCAACGAGCCATCCGCGCCAGCCACCTCGACCTGTTCGTGGGCTCCGGCGAGCGGCTTGCTCCCCAGCCCCGGAGTCCCAGCCGATGCCCCTCCCCAGGCACTCGCGCCAGTCCAGCGTTCCCGCTGTCAGGCTGCTTAGCGATCCGTCAACTGTCTTATCGACCATCCGAACCCGTTGACCAGCCAGGCCCGCCCGTCGAGCGCTGTCCGGACGGGCGGGCCTGCTGATCAGCTCTTCCTCATCACCAGCCGCACCTGGTCGTCAGCCGTTGTCGCCGACCGGCAACCGCTCCGGCTGATCGGCTGTTCGGTGATCAGGTGTTCTTGATTGCCGAGATCTCGATCTCGAGGGTGACCTTCTCGCTGACGAGTACGCCGCCGGTCTCCAGGGCCGCGTTCCAGTTGACGCCGAAGTCCTTGCGGTTGATCACCACCGAACCCTCGAGGCCAACCCGCTGGTTGCCGAACGGGTCCGTGGCCGAGCCGGTGTACTCGAACGGGATCTCGACCGACTTCGTCACCCCGCGCACCGTGAGGTCGCCGACGACCGTGAACGTCGTCTCGTCGTTCTGCTTGACCGACGTCGACACGAACGTGAGCTCCGGGTGGTTGTCCATGTCCAGGAAGTCGTTGCTGCGCAGATGCTCGTCCCGCTGGCTGTTGCGCGTGTCGATGCTCTTGGCCTGGATCGTCACCCGTCCCGACGAGTTCTCCGGGTTCTCCCCGTCGAGGTGGATGGTCCCCTCGAACTCGTTGAACGACCCCCGCACCTTCGTCACCATCGCGTGCCGGGCGACGAACCCGACGCGGCTGTGCGCGGTGTCGATGGTGTAGTCACCGGTCAGAGCGGCGTACTCGCTAGCCATGAAGCACTCCTCCAGAGGAAGGTATAGTTGAACTTTGCATAGTCCACTCTTCACCCAATGCGCTCGGATGTCCACCCCTCCGCAACCGTGACGAGACCCGCACCACCCGCCGCCGACGGCCGACCGTTGCCGCTGGCAACCAGCGGGATATTTGGTTGCGGTACGCCGGTCCGCCAGGTGTGATGTGTGGTCGAAGGATCGGAGGATTGTCGTGCAACCGCTCAGCGTCGAAGAGATCCGGCGCTCATTCGTCAACTCGTCCAAGAGCCAGGTCAAGGCGATGACGCTGCCCCAAAGGTTCGCGGAACTCCCGTGGGAGTCACTGGACTTCCTCGGCTGGCGCGACCCGAAGGCGCCCAACCGCGGGTACCTCGTCGTACCGCGAGAAGGCGGCGTCACCGGCATCGCGTTGAACACCCAGGCCACCGGCAAACCGCGTCGAGGCACGGGGCTGTGCGATCTGTGCTACACCGCCCACCATGTGACCGACGTAGCACTTTTCGCGGCCCGGCGAGCCGGCGCGGCCGGCCGGGAGGGCAACACCGTAGGCACGTACATCTGCGCGGATCTCGCCTGCTCGCTGTACCTGCGCGGTCTTCGCGAGGTGGAGGTTCCGCAGGGTGAAACCGCCTCCCCCGAGGTCCGGGCCGAGCGGCTGGCCACGCGACTTGAAGGATTCGTAAATCGCGTTCTCGCCTAGCTTCCGGAGTGGGTACCAGGAACTACGCTTGGAACCAGCGGCAGGTCCACACGGGCGAAGGGAGCGCGAGTCGCGATGACGGAGTTCAGAATCACGCACGAGATCCACGAGGTTCACCCGGACATCCGCGAGAAGCTCACCGCGACAACCATCGAGGCCATCAACGAGTCCAGCTCCCGGTCCGCGGAGGACGCAGCCCTGGTACTGCGCCACAAACTCGGCGAGATCGGCGTCAGCATGAGCGAAGCCGCCTGCCTGGCCGCGATCGAACGCATCCGCTCCGGCAAACAACTCCGCTTCGAAATAGAACGCGAAACCGCCGACAACCAGGACTAGCCCCCACCGGCCACCGCCGGGACCCTGGTCCTGCTCAACCTCACTGCCTGATCCGGCACACCACCCGACACCCCGGCGCCCACCCACAGCGGGCAAACAGCCACGCCGACCGCCCAGGCACCCGATCACCCAACCGCACCATCCAGGTACGTCGATCAACGCGCACCCCGCCCAGGCCCTGCCCGGCTGGCCATGGGCCTCCGGCGGCACGTCCTGCCCGGCCCGCATCAGCGGCCTGACCCAGCACCGGTGTTGCGCCGGACAGGACTGGGGGAATGGGTGCAGGTGCTCAGCCAGGCGGGGCAGGCGTCGGGGCGACGATGCTCAGTCGGGTTGGGCTGTGGGTGTGCCGGTGCTGAGCCGGACAGGATTGGGCAGATGGTGCGGGTACTCAGCCGGGCGGGGCAGACGTCGGGCTCGGGCGGGGCGACGGGACGACGGTGGTCAGCCGGGGTGGGGTGTCGGTGTGCCGGTGGTTAGGTGGGGTGGGGTTGGGGGGAAAGGTCGGTTGAGGTTAGGAGGGGGTGGAGGGTTAGGCCGGCTTGGGTGAGGGTTTTGGGGGTGGTGGGGTTGCGGTTGATGACGCAGAGGGCGTGGGTGATGTGGGCGCCTTGGGCTCGGAGTTCTTGGGTGGAGAGGACGATCTGTCCGCCGGTGGTGACGACGTCCTCGACGATGGTGACGCGACGGCCGGCGGTCTCGGCGCCTTCGGCGAGCTGACGCGTTCCGTACGGCTTCGCCTGCTTGCGTACGAACGCGCACGGCAAGCCGGTATGACGACCAAGCGCCGTCACCACCGGAATCCCGCCCATCTCCAGCCCGGCCAGCACCTCGGTGTCCGCCGGCACCAGCGCGACCATCGCCTCCGCGATCGCGTCGAGCAACACCGGATCACCCTCGAACCTGTACTTGTCGAAGTACTCCCCCGACGTCTGCCCCGACCGCAGTACGAACTCGCCGGTCAGATGAGATGCCGCATAGATCCGTCGTCCCAACTCCTGAATCTCCACGACTCTGCACCCTATCCAGCAACCGTCCCCAACTCGCCTGTCGACCGTACGTAGCCACGGGTCGGTGAGGTGGCACCGTAGAGCTACCATGGTTGACCATGCAGGCTGGTAGCACTACTGGAACGCTGCTGACGCATCTCCGGGCGGTCGTCGCCGGTCTCGAGCCCGGGACGAGGCTACCGAGCAGCCGCGAACTCATGGAGCGCTACCGAGTCGGACCAGGCACGGTCTCGCGTGCGATCGCCGTTCTGACCGCCGAAGGCGCCGTGGTGACCCGCGCCGGCGTGGGCACCTTCGTCGTACCACAGGTGTCCCGGGAAGCTGTCGTCAGCGACACCTCGTGGCAGGAGGTCGCCTTGGCCGGCCGCGAGTACGACCCCGCAAACGCTGTCGAGGCAGCTCATCCACCGGCCGACGGCGGCATCTCCTTGTCCGGCGGCTACCTTCACGAGACGCTGCAGCCCACGAGATCGCTGGGTACCGCTCTTGCCCGTGCAGCCCGCCGCCCGGACGCATGGCACCGCGCCCCGACCGCCGGTCTCGAGCCACTGCGCGCCGTCTTCGCCCGGATGGCCGGAGGCACGGTCACCCCGCAGGACGTTTTGGTCACCGGTGGCGGTCAGGGCGCATTGTCGATGTTGTTCCGCGCGATCGTCGCACCGGGCGGACCGGTGCTGGTGGAATCGCCCACCTACCCCGGCGCTCTGACGGCGGCGCGGGCCGCCGGGCTCAGGCCTCTTCCCGTCCCGATGGATGACGAAGGGATCCGGATCGACCTGCTGGCCGACGCCTTCGAGATGAGCGGCGCCAAACTGCTCTACTGCCAGCCCACCTTTCACAACCCCACCGGAGTCGTGCTCGCCCCCGACCGGCGCCGCCAGATCATCGAGGTCGCCCGGTCGGCCAACGCGTTCGTCATCGAGGACGACTTCGCCAGATACCTCAGCCACGGCCGCACGGTTCCCGGGCCGCTCGTCGACAACGACGACGACGGGACGATCGTCTACTTGACCTCGCTGACCAAACCCGCCTCGCCGAGCCTGCGCATCGGCGCCGTGATCGCCCGTGGCCCTGTGATGCGTCGCCTGCTCGGCATGCGGTACGTCGATGACTTCTTCACCGCCAGACCCTTGCAGGAGGCAGCCGTCGAACTGCTCAGTACTCCGGCGTGGGATCGACACCTGAGATCTCTGTCGGCCGCACTTCGCGCCCGTTGCACCGTCTTGGTCAACGCCTTGGCGCAGGCGGCGCCCGACCTCACCATCACGAAGGTCCCGGACGGCGGACTGCATCTCTGGGTACGGCTGCCTCATGACCACCAGGCGCGTGCTGCCGCCGACGCGATCCGAGCCCGCGGCGTACTCGTCGATGCCGGCGACCGCTTCTTCCCCGCCGAGTCCCCCGGCGCCTACTTACGACTCAACTTCGCCGCCGCGGCATCCGTGTCGGAGTTGACCGAAGCCGCATCCCGGCTCAGTTGAGACACCGGCTCAGGAAGGGCGGTCAACCGGCCTACCGGGGAGCGGAAGAGGGGTACGAGGACGGCAGCCGACGCGGCGGCTGCGGCAAACAAGGCGGATCGAGGACCGATCGCGTCGGACAGTATGCCTGCGGCAAGTCCTCCAAGAGCACCGCCGCCGAAGAGGAGCGTGCGGAAGGCAGCTGTCATTCGGGCCATCATGGACGGGAGAGTGACAGTCTGCCGAAGGCTGACGATGATCACGCCGGCAACGCCGAGGCCGAGGTAGGTCAGAAAGAACGACGCGATACACAGCGCGACCGCGAGAGGCGCCGGACCGGTAGCCAACGGCAACAAAATCGGCCCGAGCAGGAGCATCGACTGAGTGAACAGGTAGGCGCGACCGAGCGGAAACCGCCGGATGACAGGGCCGGAGAGCGCGGCTCCGATCAAACCACCGACCGAGGCACTGGCGAAGATGACGCCGATGACGGTCGAGGTCAGCCCCAGGTCGCGAGTGCCGTACAGGAGAAACATCGTCCAGACGGTGATCATGGAGAAGTTGCAGCAGAATCCGATCAAGGCCAGGGCTCGAAGTACCGGGTTGCCGAAAACCCAGCGCAGGCCGTCCTCGAGTTCCGCTCTGACCCGCCTCCTCTTCACTGCCGGACGAGGTTCCGGGGTACGGATCGAGACTAGGGACACCAGCGAAACCAGATAGGAGACGGCATCGACGAGCAGCGCAACCGGTGCTGTCACTGCGCCGATCAGCAAACCTGCGAGACCTGGACCGGCAACGTCGGCAGCGGATGAACTCATACTCAGCTTCGCGCCGGCTTCGACGTACTGCGCGGGATCTTTGACGAGCGTCGGCACGTACGACATCCAGCTGACGTCGAAGAGCACCGAGGCGATGCCGATGGCACATGCCAACGTCAGCAGAATCTGAAGGTTCAGCAGTTGGAGCCAGTGCAACACAGGAATGAGTCCCAGCAGAAGCATGCGAACCAGGTTGGTCCACAGCATCACCTGTCGTCGGCGGACTCGATCGACCCAGACACCGAAAAGCAGAGCAAGCCCCAAGTACGGCGCCAACTGGAGGAATCGCAAGACCCCGACCTGCGAATCCGTGGCGTTGAAAGCGTAGATGGCGGTCAGCGGCAGGGCGAGTGTTGTGACCTGGCTGCCCAGTAACGACAGGCTTTCCCCGAACCAGAATTTCAGGAAGTCGGTGTTGCGCCACAGGGTCGTCATCGTGCGAGCTGTTCGATCGCCGCGAGCACCTGCGCCACCTCGTCCTCGGTGTTGTAGTAATGCGGAGACAGCCGCAAGCCCCACTCGACGTCCTTGTCGGCGAAGTCGTACTGCGCGAAGTGCCGAAAGCTGAGGGCCGAGTTGATCGACAGCCGGTCGAGTGACGCCTTGAACGGTTCCGGCTGCCATCCGTCGATGGCGAACGTCACCAGCGCACCGAGCTGCCGGCCGTGATCGAGCACTCGCACACCGGGTACCGTGGACAGGCCTGCGCGCAATCGAGCGGCCAGCTCGATGGCCCGTCGACCGCCGGTCTCGACCCCGACCTCGTTCGCGTAGCGGATCGCAGCGGCACAACCGAGGACCGTGGAGTACGAGAACTCCCAGTCCTCGAACCGCGCGGCCGAGGGCATGGCCTGGTATTCCTTCGTGCCGGTCCAGCGCGCACCGTACATGTCGATGAACAGCGGCTCGTAATCACCGTGCAGGACGCGATCCGAGACGTAGAGAAAACCCGACCCGCGCGGACCACGGAGGAACTTCCGGGGTGTGGACGTGAGAAAGTCGCAACCGATGTGTTCGACGTCGAGGGGAAGTTGTCCTGCCGACTGGCAGGCGTCGACCACGTACAGCAGGTCGAGCTCGCGGGCAACCTTGCCGATCTCGGCGACCGGCTGGATCAGCCCCGAATTGGTCGGGACGTGCGTCACGGCAACCAACCGAGGACGGTGCCGCCGCATCAGGTCGGCCATTGCCTCGACGTCGACACCACCCTCCGGGGCGTCAGGTGCATGCATGATCCGGACGCCGAAGCGCTTCCGCAACGACAAGAAGGCAATCTGGTTGGAGATGAAGTCGTTCCGGGTGGTCAGGATCAGGTCGCCCGCCGCGAACGGAATGGACGACAGAGCCGTCGAGTAAGCGTGGGTAGCACTACTGGTGAATGCGATGTTGCCTGGTGCGCATCGGAGCAGCTCGGCGGTGACCCGGTAGAAATCCTGGGTCGCCTCCTCGCGGAGTGCCGCAGCCTCGTAGCCGCCGATCTGGGCCTCGAGCTCGATGTGGTCGCGCATCGCCTTCAGCGTCTGCCGCGTCAGCAGGCCGGCTCCTGCGTTGTTGAAATGGATGGTGCTCCGTACTCCCGGCGTGTCCGCTCGCACGGTCGCGACGTTCAGTAGCGGTTCTTCAATCAGGCCAGTAGCACTATCATGATCCGTCATGTCCTACAGTAGCACTCGCATGCTGCACGCGCGCTCCTGCTCGGGCATCACGCGCCGCCGCCAACGCGCAGGCCTCCGGGGTGGACGTCACCAGCTTGGTTCGCGTCGTGCGACCGGGTCGGTCGGGGTGGCGGCTGGGTCAGGGCGGAGGGTGGGTGGCGCGGGGGGTTGGGGCGTGGGGGTGGGGAGCAGGCGGCGGAAGTCTTCGGTTGAGATGATGGGGATGTTGTATTCGCGGGCCGCTCGGGCCTTGACGGAGAGGCTGTCCACGTCGGCGGCGACGAGGAACGTGGTGTCCGGCCGGACCGCCTCCTGAGGCACGAACCCGGCCGCGACCGCGCGATCCCACCACACCTCACGCGGCTCCACCATGTCGCCGGTGAACACCAGGGTGCTTCCCGGCGGGAAGCCGTGGGCTCCAGGACGAGCCGGTACGACGTACCGCCCGGAACTCGCCCGGAACAACGCGTCGTCGACATCAGATGCCCGATGCCCGAGCATCACCGCGACACGGTCGAGATCGCTGCGCTGCTCCGCGGTGATCTCGCCACCACCCCACGACGCCTCGGCCAGCGCGGACACGTAGTACCGATGCAGCTCCTTCACCTGCGACCGCGTCAGGCCCAGGTCGGTCGCCACCTGGACCAACTGGTCGGCGTCGGCCGCGGTGATTTCGCGGTTCGCAAGGATCCCGTCGAGCAAGGCAAGGTAGGAGTCGGCCTGCGGCGGCTCAGGGACACGCGGCAACTGGTCGACGATCCGGCTCATCCACCCATGCCGACCACCCGCGTGCACGGGCCGAACCGTCGGCGTGAAATCAGAGCCCGGCAACGCCGGCCACGGCAACCGTCGGACTTCCTCATAAGCCCATTGCCACGGCGGCGGCGATGGAAACGCCTGTAAATAATGGGCAAACAGCTGCGCCGTCGCCCGGGTGTCCGCCAACGCCGAGTGCCAGCCTTGGATCGAGATCCCGGCCGCCGCACAACACGCAGCGAGCGTCCGCTTCGCCCCGGGATAGAGATAGCCGGCCAGCGCCATCGTGCACATCGACCGCTCGGTGATCAGCGGTACGGCGTACCCGAGCCGGCCGAACTCAGCCCGCAGGAACGCCAGGTCGAACTCGACGTTGTGCCCGACAACCATCCGGCCCGCGAGCAACCCACCGAGCTCCCGCGCCACATCGCGGAACTCCGGCGCGGACAGCACATCGGCGGTCAGGATCCCGTGGATGTGCTGAGGACCCATGTCACGTTGGGGATTCAACAACGTCACCCACTCGTGCTGCACCCGACCCCGCGCGTCCAGCAGGACGACGGCGACCTCGATCACCCGATGCCGGTAGCCCGGCAGCAGGCCGGTCGTCTCGGTGTCGATGACGGCATACATCCGCGGCGCCCTCCTCCGGCTCGGTTACCGACCCGGAACAAGCCAATCACACGCCGCCGACAGTTTTTCGCGCTCGGTCACTCCGCCGGGATCTCGACCGCGATCTCCGCACCCAGCCGGGCGCCGTGCGACAGTTGGAGGTCGTCACCGCTCCAGAACCGCCCCGGGTCGTACCAGTTCGGCGAGCGCCCCTGCAGGAGCCCCATCTCCTCGTACGTCACCGCCACGACCTCGGCGCAGTACGCCGATTCGAGCTCGAGCTCACGCTTTCCGCGCCGGAACGCCGGGATCCGCCCGCGCACCCACCGCGACGCGAGGCGGGCCGTCGACGGGAACGGCGTACCGTCCAATCGCGCGACAGTCCGCAGTACGGCGTCCTCCATCTCCCGCGTCACCGGGTGATCGAGCTGGCGCAGCCACGCGCGCTGACCGTACTTCCGCGTCCACACCAGCACCGCGTCACGCAGGTCGTGCAGTTGGACACCGCGGTGATGTGTACCGGTCCAGACGTCGGGCAACGACCGGCCCAGCTCGGCGTGCCACATCAGCGGCGGCAGATCCTCGATGACGATCGCCATTCCGACGTGGTTGACCGGGCTGTTGGTGGTCAGCTGGATGGCCCGGTCGGCGGCACTCCCGCCGCGGAACAGCCAAATGTCACCTGTTCGTGTCAGTTCCGTAGCGTCATCCAGCGAAATCCGGTTCTCCACGTCGCTAGGTTAGTCGCCATGAAGGTATGGAAGGTCGTAGGACTTGCGGGGCTCGTCGGCGTGGCCGCAACGGGCGTGGTGATCGCGCGGGGCGAGCGGAAACGCCGCGCGTACACGCCGGAAGAGGTACGCGACCGCCTCAAGACCCGGGTCAGAGAAGCAGCCAACGCCTAGACCCGGTACGACGAGGTCGGGCGTGACCGGTACGCCGTAACTCGGTGGTACGGCGGTCACTGAGTCACGTCCGACCGCAGTCACGTCGAAAGCCGTTGTCGACGGCAACAAGACCTCAAAGGTTGTGGAGAGCAACTTCCTCCAGGCGGCCGGACCTGATCGTCGCCGTCTGATAGGTGCAGTACGGCTGCCGCCGCCGGTCCGTCGGCGATCCAGGATTCAGCAACCGCAACCCGCCCGGAGTCGTCGTGTCCCACGGGATGTGACTGTGACCGAACACCAGCACATCCACTCCCGGGTACGCCTTCTCGCAGCGCTCCTCGCGCCCCTTGGACGGGCCGGTCTCGTGCACCACCGCGAGGGACACGCCGTCGAGCGTCGCCCGGGCGACCTCAGGCAGCCGTGACCGCAGTTCCGGCCCGTCGTTGTTGCCCCAGCACCCGATCAACCGGGCAGCGCGAGCCTCCAACTCGTCCAACAGCGCAACGCTTACCCAGTCGCCGGCGTGGATCACCACGTCCGCCTCGTCGATCGCGTCCCACACCGGCTCGGGCAGCTTCTTCGCCCGTACCGGCAGATGAGTGTCCGAGATCAGCACCAACCGCATGCGCCCACTCTCTACGTCCTCAGCGCATCGATCAACTCCTTCTCCTTCGCAGGGCTCAGCCCGGCCTTGCGCTCGCGATCCAGCCCGAGCTCGCGCTCCCAGGCCAGCGTGTCCTCCAGGAACTCCCGCCGCGACCGGTGCGTGAGCCCGGCCGCGCGAGCCGCCGCACCGCTGCGACTCGACCAGCCCTCGTACCCAGGCTCGGTCAACCACATGGCGAGCGAATCCGGCCCCATGTACTGCTCGACCTTCCGCTCCTCCAACCACTCCCGCGGCGCGAGCACGACCGGCCCGGTGTGGCCGCCGACTTCGCGCGCCAACTCGATCCACTCCCCGAACGGCACCACCGGCCCGTGCGTGTCGAAGGTCCCCGTCTTGCCCTCGGTGGCGCAGTCCAGCAACCAGGAAGCGAGATCCCGTACGTCGACCACCGCGGTGGACAGCTCCGGAGTGTCAGGCACCAGCATCGGCTCTTCCGGAGCCCGGGCCGCCCTGGCCACCCACGCTCCGGCGCGATCGCTCCTGTCCCCCGGCCCACCGATCAGCCCGGCCCGCGCGATGACCAGCCGGTCCCCGACCGCCTCGACCGAGGCCAGCTCACATGCGACCTTCGCCTCGCCGTACAACTCCCGGTCGGCCACGTCCAGCTCCGTCGGCGCCCGCAGTACGGCGGACTCGTCGGCGCCGGGCGTGTCGTACTTCTCGTAGACGTTGATCGACGAGACATATGTCCAGTGCTTGGCCTTCGCCCCGAAGGCGGCCAAGGCCCCACGCACGAACCCGGGCTGCCACGACACCTCGAACACCGCGTCCCACTCACGATCGGGCACGGCGTCGTACGCGTCCGGACGACTGCGATCGGCCGCGACCAGCGTCGCCCCCGCGGCCACCGCCCCGCTCTCGCCACGCGCCACACAGGTGACCGAATGCCCACGCGCCAGCGCCTGGGTCGCGATCTCACGACCCAGCCAGGCGGTCCCGCCGAGTATCAGAATCTCCACGCCCGCAAGCCAATCAGGGCCCACCGACAAAACCCAGCCACCTCTGCTGACGGCAGAACGAACGCTTCGTGATGCCGCGCGGGCATGCCGTCACCAGCCCCGCCGAACCCTTGCGGTGACGCCGATCCAGGCGCAATGTCGAGACAGGCGGCACCGAAATGGTGCCCTGGGCAAGGGGGACACATGGCTGGTTTCGTTCAGATCATCGAGTACCGGACGTCGAAGCCGGAGGAGGTCGCCCGGCTCAGCGAGGACTTCCGGAGCAAGAGCCAAGGTGGCGACGGGCCGGCACCGACCCGGGTGACCGTCTGCGCGGACCGGGACGAGTCCGGGCGCTACTTCACCATCGCCGAGTTCGCGTCGTACGAGGAGGCGATGGAGAACAACAACCGCCCGGAGACGAACGAGTTCGCCGAGCGGATGACGGAGTTGTGCGACGGTCCGGCCAAGTTCTACAACCTGGACCTCGAACAGTCCATCGAGTTCCGCTGACCCGTGAACCCTCGGGCCCAGCCGCCACCGCGAGTCCGGCTGGGCCCGAGTCACGTCGTACTGCCCTGTGCATCGGGCCGGCCGGTCCCGGAAGGGCTCGGCACCGGCGACTTGATCAGACCGGGTCCGCGGCGCCGGACCCGGTCCCGCTCATCGGAACACCCGGTACGACGCCCAGCCGGCCGGCGGCGCACCGCCGTACGACCCGCTGTCGCGTTCGCTGTGCAGGGGATCGGGGTCCTGTGGCTCGGGGGCGGAGTGCAGATCCGGCCACGGTCTCGGCGGCAGGGCTTCGGGGGGTGGCAGTTTCAGGTCGGGATCGGGGCCTTGCTCGGGGTCGAGCCATTCGACCTCGGTGGCGCCGCCGTGTCCGTGGATGGCGACGACGGACTCGATGCCGTCCCAGACCGTGGTGGTCGGATAGTCGCCGTACCAACGCAGCGCGACCGCCCCGTCGGTGAACTGGACGCCCTCGGCGACAGGCCCGGTGCCGCTGACACCGGAGACGTCATGATGGCGGATCAGCCGGAAGCGACGGGCCGTCATTTCGGGGCTACCTCCCAGAGCCGTTCGCCCGGGAGCACACGGTCCGGGCCCGGGTCAGCGTCGGGGATCGGATCACTGGTCACGCGCAGGCCGGCGAACCGGCGGGCCATGGCTGCTGCGTAACGCTCGGCCAGCTCGGCCTCGGCCCAGTAGTCCGCGACGACGTGGTCCCCGAACCACACTCGTACGCGGCGGCGTTGAGGAACGGGATCGGACATCTCAATGCACCCGCCTGACCGGCCGGGGCGTTCCCATCAGCGACATCGAAGAACTGCGGTCCACATCGATCACTTCCACTTCCCTGTGGGGATGGGTTCACTGGTAGTGACGAGCCCCACACCACTTCATGACGCGATTCCCGCAGAACTTTTCCGCCACCTGCCGGCCCTGGCTGGTGGCACGCTTCGTCACATGGGGTTGGGAACCGGTGGGCGCGCAACGGGCAATGTCCGGTGTGACCGAATTACCGACGGCTTCCGCGCCTGACCTGCAGCCGGGCGAGAGCCGCCGTACCGACGCCGAACTCATTGCGGCCTCGCGGGACTCACCCGACGAGTTCGCCCTGGTGTTCGACCGGCACGCCGTTGCGATCCACCGCTACCTCGCGCGCCGGCTCGGCCCCACCGAGGCCGACGACCTGCTCGGACAGACGTTTCTGCTCGCGTTCGAGACCCGGGATCGGTACGACGGTACGCGGGCCGGCGCCCTGCCCTGGCTCTACGGCATCGCCACCAACCTGATCCGGCGGCGGCGCCGGGACGAGATCCGCCAGTACCGCGCCTACTCGCGGACCGGCGTCGACCGCGACCAGAACAGCTTCGACAACGACCTGGCCGCCCGTCTGGACGCCGCGACGGTCGGCCGGGTGCTCTCGGGCGTACTGGCCGGCTTGCGGGCCGCGGAGCGCGACGTACTGCTGCTGTACGCCTGGGAGGGGCTCAGCTACCCCGAGATCGCCCAGGCCCTGGACATCCCGATCGGCACCGTCCGATCCCGCCTGCACCGAGCGCGTCGAGCACTCCGCTCCGCACTCGGCCCTGACTTCGAGGAGTCCGAACTGTGAACGACATCGACCTGCTCCGCCGGCTGCGCCCACAGGTGGCCGAACCTGATCCAGTGGTTCTCGCACGTGCCCGGCTGGCGATGCGAGCGCCACAATCCCCCCGGCGTCCCGCCGTACGCCGTACCTTCGCCGCCGCGGCTCTGGCGGCCACTCTGACTACCGGCATCCTGGTCAGTGACGTCATGCCGCGTGGCGGTAGCCCTAGCGCGGTCGCAGACGCGAGGACCTTCCTGACGGCGGTTGCCGAACGTACGGCGACCAACCCGGACGAACCGATTCCCGCCGGCGGCTACCGCGTGGTGCGGACACGGACCTCGACCATGGGACTCGTCGGGCCGGACGACCATCAGGTCAGGGTGCGTAGCGTCGGGCAGGTCGAGTGGTGGGTCCCGTCGGCGGAGAGGCCGCCGTACACCGCTGTCATCGCGTGGAACCTCCAGCGGGAGTACCTCGACAAGGCCGACGAGGAGTGGGCGCGGGAGAACTACCCGAAGGCGTTCGAGACGTTCCGGCGCGTCGTACCCAGCGCCTGTGCGGTCCTGGACAGTGGATCCGCGATGGTGCCCGCTGACCCGAAGGCCGGCTGCAAGGTCGACTGGCACATCCCGTCCGCTGAGTTTCTGTCCGGTCTGTCGCGTGATCCGGCGAAGCTGTTGAACCAGTTGACCACGGCGGGAATCGTCGGACCGGATCCGGCCGAGACCGCTTTCGAGCGCCTAGCCGCGGTGCTGTCTTCGGGCATCGCACCGCGCGACCTGCGCGTCGCCCTCTACCAGGCCGCTCGCGACATCCCCGGCGTCACCCTCGTCGACGGCGCCGTCACCCTCGACGGCACCACCGGCCACGCGATCAGCCTAGAGAAAGACGGCGTCCGCACCGAACTCATCATCGACCCCACCACCGGCCGCTTCCTCGGCCGCCGCCAAGTCCTCACCAACCCGACCACCGCCAAACCCTCCACCTCCCGTCTCCCTGACCTCCCCGCCGGCACCGTCCTCACCTGGACCTCCGTAACCATCCGAACCACCACCACACCCCCACCCTCCCGCTGACCCCACCCCCGTCGGCCACCGAGCGCACTCCTCAACCAACGACCCACGGCCGCCAGGTGTCGACGTCTGGGGCGTCCGGGGTGATCGGCTCCTCGAAGGTGTGCGTGCCCACCCCTGGGAGATGCGCGGCTACGAGAGTGTCGAGGTTGTGGACCAGGAGCAGCGGTACGTCGCCTCGTCCCATGACCAGCTTGTCGAAGACTTTTCTGGTCGCACGGAGCTGAAGCTCCTCGTCCTTCGGCCCGATCAGCCAGATGTCGAGGTCGATCGGGTACTTGTCCAGTGCCTGGACCTCATCAGGTTCCGGGTCGATCTCGGCGAAGGTGTTCGGACGAAGCCGCAGGCCGATCTCCCGCTGGTCGGCGCCGGCCGAACCGCGGAACAGGCGTTCGTTCTCCTTCAAACCAGCATCCGCGACCGGCTCCAGCTCGAGCACGGTTCCGAGCCACTCCGCGACCTGCTCAACAGGTTCGTCCGAAGCCAGAAACACGTTGTCGCTCGTCGACATCACCGCTCCTTCGTGAAGGTGACCAAACGCCCGTCACCGAGGATGACATGAACCACCGAATCGACCGTTTTGCCAGGCTGACCCAGGGCCATCCGAAACCCACGATGTGCCATGGATTCGGTCAGCCCGACGTTCCGTCCGTCGATGAAGATCTCGCCACGCGCTCCGGCCTGCTCGGTCGCTGCCTGGATGTTTCGTTTCACCGCCGACAGCGAGGCCCTGTCCAGGGTCTTGAACTCCACAACCACTCCCCCGTCGGTCCCGTTCCTGCGCAGTGTCGCGTCCGGGTTCTTGAGACCCTGGACCGTGTGGTTCTCCGGGCGCGCGTCGATACGCCAGCCCTCGATCTCGAGGCGGTCGGCGATGCGGCGCTCCTTGGGGACGAATCGCGAGTGTGGGTCGTGGACGCCGGGCGCGAAGTCGTCTCCGAGAGGCCGCAGGTCGACAGCGGGGTCGAAGTCGAGGGTGCCTCTGTCTCCGGGGTTCCTGAGGGCGGCGGGTTTCGGGAGGGCGGGGAGGTCGATGTCGACGGCGATCGGGGTCGGGTGGGTTTGGGGGTAGTCGAAGGTCGCTTCGAGGTGGTCGGGGGTGATTGTGAGGGTGGCGTGGTTCCAGGGTTGGTCTGCCGACTCGGCCATGGCGGCCAGGAGGTTCTTGATCGGTTCGGTGAGGTCTACGGCGATGTCGAAGTCGTCGAGCAGGCGTTCTGCTCGCTTCTCGTCTTCCTTTTCGTCGCGTTCCTCGATGATGAGTTCGCCGGTTTCGGCGACGGTGATCTCGACCTCCAGCGGGTCCTCGGGCTGCCCGCGCTGTTCCTCGTCCTTCTCGCGTTGCTTGCGGAACTTCTCGAAGGCCTTGCGGGCGACCGTGATCAGAGGTGGTTCGTTGTCGCCATCGAGTTCCAGGTCATCGAAGGTGGCGGTGAGGCGCTTGGTGCGTCCGTTCGAGTCGCGCTCCACCAGGTCGCCCACTCCCCCGGTCGCCTTGTTGCGGTCCGCGGAGTCGCTGGAGGGGCGGTTCGTCGTACGGGTGTCGCCGATCAGACGGTCGGCCCAAGCGCGGGCCTTCGGGGGCGCCATGGACAGGTAGTGGGCGGCGGCCTCGCAGGCGCGGGCGGCCGCATCGAGTTGCTGGGCGGCGACCGTGGCGCGGCCGTGGGACGCCATCAGGGCGACCTGAGCGTTCTCGCGGCAGCGGTCGGCGGTGCGCTGCAGGTGCAGGACCACCTGCGGCACCTCGTCGAGGCAGTCGACGAGACCCCGCGCGACCCGCTGCAGGTCGGAAGGCATCGAAAAGGCTAGATCTGGTCGGCGTAGCTCTTGCATCCGGCCGAGGCGATCTCGAGCGCCTCGGCGGCTTGTTCGACCGCCTTGCCGGCCGCGTCCAGGATCTCCGAGATGTCCCGGTCGACACCGGTCGCCGTACCGGCGATCAGGCTCTCCACCTGCTGGCTGTGCTGGGTGAAGCGGAGTTTGAACCCGGCCAGGCCGCCGGCTGCCTGCTTGGCCTCCATCGACACCTGGTGCAGCTGTTCCTTGAGCCGCTGTACGTCAGACACCTTGTCCCTCTTCCCTCAACGACGCTTCTTCGGCAGCACGATCGCCGTACCGGACACGATCACGGGCACCAGGATCGCCAGCCACCAGGGCAGCCCGGCCGCCATCACCGCGACGACCGCGACCGCGCCTCCCCAGCCCCACCACCGGGCGCCGGGCAGCCGGGGCAGCCCGAGCACTCGCGATGCGGCGAGCATCGTGACCGCGGCGATGGCGGCGGCCTCGAGCCCGGCCAGGAACGACCGCGTGACCACCCACACCGCCACGAACCCGACCAGCGTGAGGGCCGCGCTGATGGTACGGCGCTTCCGTCGTTCCTGGAGTGCCCGTGCCTCGGCACGGACCTGCTCCAGTTGGTCGACTGCCTCCCCCAGTTGCTTGGTGATCCTGGCCGCAGCCACCTCAAGGTCGGGCAGCGCGCGGATCTCGGGGAAGGCGACGTTGATCCGCTTGCCCTCGGCGGGCAGGCCGGCGCGTTGCAGACTGGCCGCCGCCTCCTCGGCCAGCGCGTTCAGGCGGGCCTCGACCTGCCGGCCGCGCTCGGCCAGCGCGTCGGCCTCAGCGAGTGCCGTGGCCTCCGCCTTCGACTTGTGCGCCGTCAACCGGTCCTGCGCTTGCTGAGCGTCCGCACGGGCTCCTGCGATCGTCCGCAGCGCCCGGGCGTACTCCGACCACGCCTGCTCTTCCGTCTTCATCGCCGTACCAACTCCACCGCGCGATCCACCTCGTCCGACCGCAGTGCCGCAAACGGTACGACGACCTGCGCCTCAGGATGCAGTCCGTCCCACAGGAGCGCGCGATGTGGCTCGGAGGCCCACCGCACCAGCGGTCCGCACACCGCACGTACGCCGTCCTGCGGGTGCCTGAGGAAGAGGTGGGTCGCGACGTTGGCACGCCCGTACCCGAGCTGCTCCGTGCACACGTGCAGCCGATTCCACCAACCGAACGTGATCAAACCCTGAGCAGGCCCGTCCCGGACGATGTCCTGCAACGCGTTCGCCGGGCTCTCGAAGAACCCCTCGGCGTGCAGTTGCATCCTCGGCACCCCATGGAACCCGAAGCCCAGCAGGTAGGTCTCCCCACCGACATTCCCGTTCCGTACGGCGTCCCGCAGCGAGAACAACCGTGGCGCGATGTCGTCGTGCTTGTCGACCGTCTCGACCTCACATCCGAGGTGCCGGAGGGCCTGGATCAACGCACCCTTGCCATCGGCAACCTCCGGCGAGGAGTTCGTGCCGTCCATGAACACGAACCGCGGAGGCTTGACCGCTGCGGCCGCCGTCGACAGCGCGAGACCGCTCAGTACGCCGAGCGCGTCGGCCGGCCCGTCACCGAGCACGAGTACGCCGGCACCCGGCTCGGGTCGTACTTCGACCGCAACCGGTGCCTCCGTCACCGCGATCGGCAATCCCGTCCACGGACGGCCCAGCTCCGGAGTCACCGCGGCCGCGGTGTCCGCCAACCGGGCCGGCTCGGCCAGGTGGAACACCCGCGGCGGATGCACCGCGTCACCGGCCCGCGTCCACAGCTCGCGGCGCAGCTCGTCCAGGACCGGCTTGTCGGCGAAGCTGACCAGGACGTGCTGGTTGTCGTCCGGTGAGCCGAAGTTGGCGTTCAGCACCGCCTCGCCGCGGAACTGCAGCTCCGACGCCGCGGTGTTCCCGTTCCTCAGGATCGCCTGGGAGTCGGCCGGCGTCGTCTTCAACGCGATCCGGTAGGGCACTTGCCCGAAGATCGAGTCCCGCTTGGTCGACAGTCGTTTGACGCCTTCGATCGTCTGCGTCGCGAGGACGACGTGGACGCCGTACGCACGTCCCAGCCGGACCAGCCGCTCCAGCAACTTGGCCGCCTCGTCGGCGAGTTCGTCGTCGTCCTCGAGCAGTACCTGGAACTCGTCCAGGACGACGAGGATGCGCGGCGGCCGATCGGGGCCCGGGGCAAGCTCCGCGATGTCCGCGACGTTGCCGTGCGACTTGAAGATCTCGCTGCGACGCGCCAGCTCGTCCGACAGGTGACGCAGTACGGCGAGACCGAAGGCGCGGTCGCTGTGGATGCCGAGGACGCGGACGTGCGGCAGCCAATGCTCCCGTCCCGGCGCCGGACCGAGCGCGGAGAACTCGACACCGTGCTTGAAGTCGAGCAGGTACATCTCCAGGTCGGCCGGTGCGTACCGCGCGGCGAGACCGTGGATCATCACGAGCAGCAGGTTGGACTTGCCCTGACCGACCGCACCACCGACCAGCACGTGTGGCAGGGCGGGATTTCCGCTGCGCAACCGCACCAGCGCCGGCGTGCGGTCGTCGTACCCGATCACCGTGCTGAGTTCGTCCTTGACCGGCTGCCACCAGGTCGAGCGGTCCGGCAGGGTGCGGTCGAAGTCGATCGTCGGCAGTACGGCGATCTCGGCGAACTCGGCCACCACGTCACAGATGCCGGCGGCAACATTCGCGTCGAACGGCGGGTCGAGTTTCGCCGCTACGCCGGGGAGTTGCGCGACCTCGACCTTTTCGTTGGTGATGGCAACGGGGGTGAGCAGGTCGAGCAACTGCTTGGTGTCGACGTCGGTCTCGGCTGTCATCGACGGGTCGTGGTGGACCAGGAAGCAGATACCGCGTTCGCCGGCCGTGGCCGTCAGCCGGAGCAGGTCGCGCTGGGCGAGGGTGTCGATGCCGGACGGGTAGTCGAACAGGATGACCAGTCGATACGGGTCGGTGACGCGACCGACCTCGCGGATCAGGTCCTCGAACCGCTTGTGCCCGAGCTGCGCCTGCCGGCTGGCGCGCAACGACGAGACGTCGACCAGCCCGGACAGCACCGCGTGCAACTGCTCCGCGGTGTGTGTTGCCCTGGGCACCAATTGCGGGTACTTCGTGGTCAGGTGACCCAGCAATCCCATCGTGCCGGTCAGTCGCGGGTCGAACGCGTCGATCCTGAGCCGGAAGGGTTCGGCGGCCGCGACCAGTCGCAACGCCACGCTCTGCAGGAGCCTGCGGGCGGACTCGTTGCGGTCGGCGGTCACCTTCCAGCCGTTCGTCCGCAGCAGCGGCACGGCGACCGGCGTACCGGCTTCGAGCTCGCCGACCCGCACGTACGCCGGGATGCCGGCGCCGACCAGTTGACGCGAACGCCAGCGCGCGTCGTTCGGCGGGATCGAGGCGAGACCGGGCGCGAGCCGATCCGCGAGCAGACGCGCGGCCGGCTCGGCGGTGGACAACGCCTCGGCGGTCTTGGCGTCGACCAACGCCCGCGACTCGCGCCGGGCGATCGCGGTCTGCTCCTGCAGTTGACGATGCAGCTGCACGGCCCGCTGATGCTCGCTGTGCGTCAATCGGCGGGCGTTCTCGAGCAACTGCCCGAGCGCGTGCTGGAGCCCGCGGATCCGGGCTTCCAGGAGCTCCGGTGCGGATTCTGTCGAACGCGCAGAGCGCGAAGCCGGTCCGGGCGCACTTCCCCCGTCAGGCTTCTCCGTCACGAGCACCGTCCTTCCACTTCTGCCCCGCGACACCATTGCCTGGAGTAACCATGTCACACCACCAGCCCCTGACGTCACTCCAGGCATCACCAGTCTCATCTGTCAGTCCGGAGCGACGATTTCGAGCTCGTAGCCGTCGTCGTTGTGCAGGAAGGCGGCGTAATGCCGGGGGCCGCCGGCGTAGGGATGGCGGTCGGCGAACATCAAGGTCCAGCCGTGGTTGGCTGCCTCCGCAACGATCGCGTCGACCTCCGCCCGGCCGGCCGCGTTCAGCGCCAGGTGGTTCATCCCGGGCCGGAGCCGGTCATGTTCGTCCGACGTCATCACCGGGCTCTGCTCCAGGACGACATAACTTCCGTCCGGCGCCGTCCAGGTCATCCCGCCGGGCCAGCCGTCACCGTCCTTCCAGCCCAGCCGGTTGAGGATCCAGCCCCAACTGTTCAGCGCCCGGGACAGGTCCGGGACCCAGATCTCGACGTGATGCACCGCGGCGACCATCGGAGCATTATCTGTGCTCGTCGAGATGGTTCGTCACCGCCACCGAGACCAGCCCGGACAGCATCAGCCAGACCAGCGCGGCGAGCAGCCACGGCCACCACTGCCGGCCCTGGGCGGCCTCGGCCACCGCCTTGCCGAACAGACCGCCGGCGGGCGCGAAGACGAGCACGAGCAGCACCCGCGCGATCGACGTCTCCCTGGTCATTCCTTCATTGTCGGAGCGGATCGCCGCGGTCGCAGAAACCCTGGCGTTTCGCGGGCCCTGGCGGGGGGTTTCGATTTCTGTCCGTGGCAGGGTCTAGCGTCTGCGGTGACAGTCGAGCGGCGCTGAACGAGGAGGGGGGATGAGGTGAGCGAGACCCGGATCGAGACGACGGCCTACGGCGCGGCCGCGCTGGAGCGCCTGCAGGCCGTCGTCGCGCGGCTGAAGGCCGATGATCCGATGAAGCCCGTCACCCTTCTGCTGCCCAACAACCTCGCCGGCGTGGTCGCCCGCCGCCACCTGGCCTTGACGGGCATCGCGGGGCTGTATCTCGCCACGCTGGAGCGGCTGGCCGAGCAGTTGGCCGCAAGCCTCCTGTCACCGCGCCGTCCGGCGACCCGGCCGATCGTGGCGGCGACCTGGCGTGCGGCGCTGTCGAAGGCTCCGGGCATCTTCCAGGAGGTCGCGGAGCATCCGTCGACCATCCAAGCGCTTGCCTCAGCTCACCGCGAGCTGCGCGACCTGACCGACTCCGCACTCGACAGGATTGAGGACGCGTCCGTGCTCGGGCCGGATCTCGTCCGGCTGCACCGCCACGTCACCTCGGATCTCGCCGCCGAGTGGTACGACGAAACCGACCTCCTCCGGACCGCGGCGTCGCGGGTCGAAGCCGACCCGGGGATCGTGACTGAGCTCGGTGCCCTGGTTCTCTATCTCCCGCAGGAGCTCACCCAGACCCAGGCTGCCTTCGTCGAGGCGCTGGGCAGCGCGGCTGCCGATCTCACCGTGATCATGGGTCTGACCGACGTACGGCGTGCCGACCGCGCGGTCCGTCGTTCGCTGGAAAGGATCGGGATCGACCTGCCGACGTCGATCTCGAAGAACTACCCCGTGGCGACCGAAGTGCTGAACGCTTCCGATGCCGATGACGAGGTGCGCTGCGTCGTCCGCGATGTGGTCGCGTCACTGGAGAAGACTCCGGCCCATCGCATCGCGGTCCTGTACTCGGCGGCGACGCCGTACGCGCGGCTTCTGCACGAGCACCTCGCCGCCGCCCGGATCGAGGTGAACGGACCGGGCACCCGACCGGTGCACGAACGCGCGATCGCCCGGACCCTGCTCGAGGTGCTCGCGCTCGTCGACCAGGATCTGCCTCGCGCCGACGTCTTCCGGGCGCTGGCGAACGCGCCGACCCGCGACTTCACCGGTGAGCGCATCCCGGTGCCGCAGTGGGAGCGTATGTCGCGCGCCGCCGGCGTGGTCCGTGGCGACGACTGGGACACCCGGCTCAAGCGGTACGCCGAGTCCGAGCGCCGTACTGCGAACCAGGAAGAGGCGGCTGAGGATCCACGACCCGCGGCGATCCGACGAGCGCAGTACAACGCGGTCAACGCCGAGCGCCTGCACGCGTTTGCGTCGGAGCTCCGCCGCCGGCTGAGCGCGATCGCCGTACTGGAGACGTGGTCCGAGCTGGCCGGCGGCGTCCTGCAGCTCTTCCGGGATCTGCTCGGCGACTACTCGTCCCTGCCGATCGAGGAGCAGTACGCCGCGGTCGCGGTCGAGGGCTCGTTGAAGGGTCTGTCGACGCTGGACGAGCTCGGCACTCCGGCCAGTCTGACGGTGCTGCGCGACGTACTCGATCTGGAGTTGCAACAGTCGCTCCCACGGGTCGGCACGTTCGGGACCGGCGTACTGGTCGCTCCGTTGTCGGCGAGCATCGGGTTGTCGGTCGACATCGTGTACGTCGTGGGGCTGTCGGAGGGTCTGTATCCCGGACGGGTGCATGAGGACGCGCTGCTTCCCCATCGGGTCCGTGAGGCGGCTGCGCCCGAGCTGGCGTCGTTCCGGGATCGGCTCGACGAGAAGCAACGGCATCTGCTGGTCGCGTTCTCGGCCGGGTCGCGGAAGGTGGTGGCGTCGTTCCCACGCGGAGACCTGCGTCGGTCGTCGCGGCGGCTTCCGACGCGATGGTTGCTGGGGACGCTGCGATCGCTGACCGGTGACCATTCGCTCGCGGCGACGGAGTGGGATCGGGCCGAGTACGGCGGCCGGCTGCTGACGTCGGCGTCGTACGCCGGATCGTTGACAACGGCAACCATGCCGGCGACCGAGCAGGAGTGGCAGGTCCGGGCGGTGTCGGCGCGCCTGTGGCTGGACGACGCGGTCGTGGTCCGGGCCCGGGAGCTGCTGCGTGGCCGGGCGAGCAACGCGTTCACGCGCTTCGACGGGGATCTGTCCGGTGTGTCGGGTCTGCCGGAGTACGCGGTCGAGGACCGGATCGCCTCGCCGACGTCCTTGGAGGCGTACGCGACCTGCCCGCACGCATACTTCGTGCAGCGAGTGCTTCAGGTGGAGCCGCTGGAGGCTCCGGAGGATCTGCTGGTCATCTCACCGATGCAGATCGGGAACCTGATCCACAACAGCCTGGACGCGTTCGTGAGCCGGCTGGCCGGCTCGCTGCCGGCGTACGGCGAGCCGTGGACGGCCGAGCAGCGATCCTTGCTGCTGGCCATCGGCGCAGATCTGGCCGACCAGTTCGAGGCGGAAGGGCTGACCGGGCATCCGCGGCTGTGGCAGCGCGAGCGGGCGCGGATCCTGGGCGACTTGATCGTGCTGCTGGACGACGACGACCGCTGGCGGGCGGAGCGAGACGCGTCGGTGGTGGCGAGCGAGCTGCGGTTCGGATACGACGGCGAGCCGCCGGTGGAGATCCCGGTGCCGTCGGGTCGCGTACTGCTGCGCGGCAGCGCGGACAAGGTGGACCTCGCGCGGGACGGGACGATCTACGTCACGGACGTGAAGACCGGCGGCTTCTCGCGGTACGAGGCGATCGAGTCCGATCCGGTCGCGGGCGGGACGAAGCTGCAACTGCCCGTCTACGCGTACGCCGCCCGGGCCCGCCTCGGTGAACCGTCCACACCGGTCGAAGCGTCGTACTGGTTCGTCCGCAAGGGCGGAAAACGGATCCCGGTGCCGCTGACCCCCGAGGTCGAGGCCCGGTACGTCGAGACGCTCGACATCATCGTGTCGTCGATCGCGGCCGGGTATTTCCCGCCGAAGGCGCCCGAGGTGCCGGACTTCCTGTGGGTGCAGTGCCCGTACTGCAACCCGGACGGGATCGGCCACAGCGAGGTGCGGGCGCGGTGGGACAAGAAGCGCCTCGACCCGACGCTGGAGCGGTTGGTCCGGCTGATCGACCCGGTCGCTTACGAGGAGGCCGGCGATGAGTGAGCAGTTGCTGGACAGCGAGGCTCGTGAGCGGATCCAGTCGGACACGTCGGCGACGCTGTTCGTCGAGGCGGGTGCCGGGTCGGGGAAGACACATGCGCTGGTCGACCGGGTGACCACGTTGGTGCTGCGCGACGGCGTACCGCTGCGCACGATCGCCGCGGTGACCTTCACCGAGAAGGCCGGCGCTGAGCTGCGGGACCGGTTGCGGGTCGAGTTCGAGAAGGCGCGGAAGGGACCGGCCAGGAAGCTGGCGGACGCGGCGCTGGACGACCTGGACTCGGCATCGATCGGGACGTTGCATGCCTTCGCCCAGCAGATCCTGCTCGCGCACCCGATCGAGGCCGGGCTCCCGCCGCTGATCGACGTACTGGACGAGGTCGGGTCGTCCGTCGCCTTCGAGGAGCGGTGGGCCGAGCTGCAGCAGCAGTTGCTGGACGACGACTCGATCGCGGAGCCGCTGCTGCTCGCGATGGCGGTCGGGGTCGAGCTGAAGCATCTGCGGTCGCTGGCGCGGCTGTTCGGGAACGACTGGGACCTGATCTCCGAGCGGGTGCTGGTCGATCCGCCCGAATTGGTGTCGATGCCGGATCTCGCCGGGCTGGTGGCCGCGGCCGCGCAGATCGGTGGAGTGGCTGAGTCGTGTCTGGATCCCGAGGACCGGTTGCTGCCGAGGGTGCGGCAGATTCAGGAGCTCGGGGTGATGTTGGAGGCGGCGACCGACCAGGAGACGCAGCTGGCGATCCTGCAGACGTTGCGCGGGCTCAAGGTCGGCCGGATCGGGCGCAAGGAGAACTGGCCGGACATCACCAAGGTGCGCGGCGACTGTACCGAGGTCGTCGAGGTCGCCGGGTCGCTGGTCGAGCTGCTGCTGGATGCTTGCCTACGGCACCTTTCGCATTGGATCGCGGAGCGGGTGCTCGAGTCGGCCGAGCTGCGGCGGGCCGATGGGCGGCTCGAGTTCCACGACCTGCTGGTGCTGGCGCGGGACCTGCTGCGGCGAGACGCGTCGGTGCGGTCGGCGTTGCAGGAGCGGTTCGAACGGTTGCTGCTGGACGAGTTCCAGGACACCGACCCGATCCAGATCGAGCTGGCGGTGCGGATCGCGGGTGGTGCCGAGGCGTCGGCCGAGGACTGGCGTGACGTGGAGGTGCCGGAGGGGCGGCTGTTCGTGGTCGGGGACCCGAAGCAGTCGATCTACCGGTTCCGGCGGGCGAACATCGCGACGTACCTGACGGCTCAGGACCTGCTGGGTGAGACGGTTGCGCTGACGACGAACTTCCGGACGGTGCCGCCGATCCTGGATTGGATCAACACGGTGTTCGGGTCGCTGATCCAGGCCCAGGAGGCGGCCCAGCCGTCGTACCAGTCGCTGTCCCCGCATCGCACTGGTCCGTCGCCGGACGCCCCTCGCTCGTTGCGGGTCGCCGCGCCGCAGCCGACAGAGGTCAGTGGTGATCAGCTGTCCCTTCTCGGCGACCTCGAGGATGAACCTGCCTCGTCCTCGCCGGCCTCGGCCTCGGCCTCGCCCGCCTCCGGTGCGTCGGCCTCGGCCTCGTCTGCCGAGGTCGGTGACCTTGCGACGGTCCTGCCCTTCCGCCGTGCCTCCGACGAGACGCCGGCCGCTGATGCGCCGGATCCTGTCCAGTACGACGAGGAGCTTTCCGGTCCCGCCGTCACGATCCTGGGTGCGGAGCCGCACAACGACCTCCCCCGCGCGCAGGCCTCCGTCCTCCGCGAACGCGAGGCGAGCGACGTCGCCGCGATCATCGAGCAGGCGTTGAGCGACGGCTGGCTGGTGTACGACGAGCGCACGCACGGTTGGCGTCCCGCGGAAGCCGGCGACATTGCCGTACTGGTCCCCGCCCGTACGTCGTTGCCGTTCCTCGAGGACGCCCTGGATCGCGCGGACATCCCGTATCGCGCCGAGGCCAGCTCGCTCGTCTACCAGACCGCCGAGGTGCGCGACCTCCTCGCCTGCGCCCGTGCACTCGGCGACCCGAGCGATCAGCTTGCGCTCGTGACCGCGCTCCGCTCGCCGCTGTTCGGCTGCGGCGACGACGACCTCTACGTCTGGAAGCGCTCCGGCGGTTCGTTCAACCTCACCGCGCCTGTCCCCGACGGACTGTTGACGCATCCGGTCGGCGAGGCCATGGAGTGGCTCCGTCGTACGCACTATGCCGCGCGCTGGATGACCCCGAGCGAGGTGCTGGCGAAGATCGTCGCCGACCGCCGCATGCTCGAGGTCGCCGCGATCGGGCCGCGGGCGCGGGATGCGTGGCGGCGGGTCCGGTTCGTGGTCGATCAGGCGCGAGCCTGGTCGGAGGTCGAGCACGGCGGTCTGCGTTCGTACCTCGCCTGGGCCGCGCATCAAGGCGAGGAGGCGTCACGGGTCGCCGAAGCGGTGCTGCCCGAGACCGACGCGGACGCCGTACGCGTGATGACCATCCATGCCGCGAAGGGTCTCGAGTTCCCGATCGTCATCCTCTCCGGCATGACCGCTTCGCCGAACCGTCAGCGCGGCGTCCAGGTGCTGTGGCCGCCGGACGGCGGCTATGCGGTCAAGCTCAAGTCGTCGGTACAGACCGAGGACTTCGACCTCGTCCAGCCGGTCGACGAGCAGATGGACGACTACGAACGCCGTCGCCTCCTGTACGTCGCCGCCACCCGGGCGCGCGACCACCTGGTGGTGTCGCTGCACCGGTCCGGCAATAAGCGTCACTCCAGCAACGCCGAGCTGCTCGCCACCGCGGGAGCTGCCGAGGCTCCTCACGTGACGCTGTTCGCCAGCCCGCCTCCGGTCGAGCGCGAGCCCCGGTCGTCGGCCGACGTCACGCCGCCGATCGCCCGTACCGACTGGGAAAACCGGATCGCCGCCGCTCGCTCGGCGAGTCGCCGGCGCTCCGCTCAAAGCGCCTCCGGACTGGAGGGGACCGGCCCAGAGGTCGTCCTGACGGATGTCGATCCCGGTACCGCCAAGGCCGCCCGCGATCTCGAGCTTCCACCGTGGTCCAAAGGGCGCTACGGCACGGCGATCGGCCGCGCGGTTCACGGCGTCATGCAGGTCGTCGACCTCGGGAGCGGCGCCGGCCTGGAGTCCGCCGTGTCTACGCAGTGTTTGGCCGAGGGCGTGCTCGAGTACGCCGATGTCGTCGCCGCGCTGGCGCGTTCCGCACTGGCGTCCAACGTGGTGCAGCGGGCGGCGACCCGCGAGCACTGGCGCGAGTCGTACGTCGGCAGCGTGCAGCCGGACGGCACCGTCCTCGAGGGCTTCGTCGACCTCATCTACCGCGAGGACGACGGCCGTCTCGTGATCGTCGACTACAAGACGGACGCCGTACCCGCTGCCGCGTTGGACAGCAGGGTCGCGTACTACGCGCCTCAACTTCAGGCCTACGCGACCACGCTGCCCAACGCCGGACCGCCGGTGCTGCTCTTCCTGAACCCGTCAGGCGCAGTGGAACGTCCGCTCTAGGTCCTGTCTGCTGACCCCGCGCCGTCGCGAGCAGGTGCTCAGTGCGGAAGCTCGGCGGTGCTGGAACCGGAGGTCGCGATGCTCGCGCATCGTGGCCTCGGGCCGGTGCGGCGAGCTGCCGTGCCGAGTGCCGCGCAGTAGGCGGGATAGCAGACAGGGCCTAGGCAATCAGCCGTATGGCCAGCACGCTGATCACGACGCTCGAGGCGAGCGCTGTCAGCAGCCGTCCGAGGTGGCCGGTGAGTGCTCGCCCGAGCAACGCGCCGCCTACGGCGAGCAGGAGTTGCCAACTGGCCGACGCCACGAAAGCGGCGACCACGAACACTGCCCGCTCCCCGGCGGACATCGTGTTCGATCCGCCCAGCACCAATGCCGCGAAGTAGATCATCGTCATCGGGCTGAGCAGGGTCATCCCCAGCATGCCGACGTACGCCTTCAACGCCCCGACCGGCAGCTCCTGATTGATGCCGGCCAGGCGATGCGCCCGATACCGCCGTACCGCCTTCACCGCACCACTGACCGCGAGGGCAAGCAGTACGACGACGGAAACCCATCGCAGCGGTACGACGATCGGCGCCAGCAACGGCGCCAGCGCCGACCCGGCAACGGCGGCCACCAACGCGTAGATCCCGTCGGCCGACGCGATTCCCATCGCCGCACAGATTCCGACCCGCAACGAACTCCGAGCAGTCAACGCAACCAGATAGGTCCCCACGGGCCCGACCGGCATGGCAATCCCATACCCAGCCAGCAACCCGGCGACCAGCGCCCCGGTCACGGCTGCCGGAGCATCGACCTCCCCCAACGACCCACCTGCTGCTGCCCAAGCCCCGCCTCAACGGCAGCCCGGCTCAGCAACATCACTCCATAGGTCGTATCCATACCCGCATCATCAACCGCCACAACAAAACCCGGCAACCCAATAACCCGTTGCCCCCCACAACAACCCCCGGTGCAGCGACAACCCACACGTCAAACCGCCCGCCGTCGCGCACCGCAGTGGGCGTTGGCGGGTGGAGAGATCGGTTACGTGGTGGGGCTTCGTAGTCACCTCACCATTCCAGCCGCCCAAGCCGACACCATGTCGAGCGACTCCCGACTCCACCAGCCACCCCGTCCCGCCACCACTACGTCGCGCCACCACCACTTCCCGCCAGACACGCTCGCGGCCTCGACACTTCATCACCTCGGGTAAGCAAGACCAGCGTGCTCCGACCACCCCACAGCCGACGACCCAGCCGCGCCCGCTCGACGGCAACCACGCCGCCCACCCGCACCGCAGTCGAGCAACAGCAGCCGGGACGCATGCCAGCGCGCTCCCACCCCGCCAGGGTGCTCACCGCCAACGCAGCCACCGTCGACGCCGGCCATTTGGCCACTCGCAGAGAGCCGCCAGCGGCGAGACCACCGGCAACTCCAGTCGATCGGTCA
The DNA here is from genome assembly GCF_054784135.1 of Kribbella swartbergensis. Classification (NCBI taxonomy): domain Bacteria; kingdom Bacillati; phylum Actinomycetota; class Actinomycetes; order Propionibacteriales; family Kribbellaceae; genus Kribbella; species Kribbella swartbergensis. The sequence continues at coordinate 32,856 of NZ_BAAGPM010000017.1, read as the reverse complement.
GGAATCAAGAAGCAGCCGGTGGCAGCCGAAACCTAGCGTTACCACCAGAGCAGGCACAGGAACCCAACTCTGGAGGTAACCATGGCTCAGAGCCAGCAGGCGACCAAGCGCAAGCCCGGCACGCCCGGCCCGTTCTCGCGCTGGATCCAGCGGACGATGAACGCCCGTACCAGCCGCAAGATCCACGCCGGCCGCGACAAACTCATGGGCATGGACGTACTCGTCCTCAACACCCTTGGCCGCCGCAGTGGTGAACGCCGCGAAACCCCACTGGCCTGGTTCCCCGACGGCGAGAACGCCTGGCTCATCGTCGCCTCCGGCGGCGGAAGCCAGCACCCCGACTGGTACGCCAACCTGATGGCGAACCCCAACAGCGCCTCCATCTCCTTCCCCGGCAGCGACCCCCTCCCCGTCACCCCCGAAACCCTCGAAGGCCCCACCCGCGACGAAGCCTGGCGCCGCATCACCACCGCCCAACCCCGCCTAGCCAAATACCAGGCCAAGTCCACCCGCCAATACCCCATCATCCGCCTCACTCCCCGCTGACCACACGCGCCGAGCCCCGACAGGACCCCCATGTGCACCCCAGGCCGAGCCGGCCCGCCCATCCCCAGTAGCCCCAAAACCACCGCATCCCCACCCGCAGAACCGCCCCAGCCTCAAGGCCCTGGTACGCCACCACCTACCCCCACGCAACCGCCGCCCACCACAGACCCGGACGAGACCGACTTGGGACCCCAGTGACCATGTCGAACCCGCACCCAGGACAACTCGTACGACGGACGCCCCAAGAGGTCGGCATCCGGCGGCACCAACACCGACGCGACCGGCGAACGCCCCACCCGCCGTACGACCGCAGCCCTCAACGTCCCTTCACGACGCACCGGGCTCTGACGCACCATCCAGTCCAAGCAATGTGAACCCGCCCCACCCAGCGTTCAACCGCATCGAGCTCCAAGTCACCAGCGAGCTCGGCGATCCTTCCCAAGCCATCGAGTCCATATGCCCGTAGTCGGTCTCACCCGCAGTGTCGACCACCGGCGGACATACCTGTCCCCATCAGTCGAGAGCTATTTCCTCAGGCAACTCGAGCACGCCTCGCTCATCCCACTGAACCCATTCCGGCGGTGGCACCTGATGCCCCGCACCCTCCGGCGTCAGAACCTCCGACTCGACCCCGCACCGCGCCAAGCCGTGCCGCCGCAGCACATCAAGCGTCACTGTCTCGAACCTTGTCGCGGGCCAGCCTCAAGCGGACTTGGTAATCAGCTGCCAGGACCTCCGGAAGTAGCGCCTCGAGGCACGCTTCGAGGTCCCAGAGAGCGCGCTGCTCCGCCTGGTCGACGAACCCCACCGGCTCGCCGGCTTCGCTGGTCCTCGCCAACCAGTCGAAAAGGACAAGTGCCTGATCACGGGACAGGTCGACCGAGATCTCATCAGCCGCCACCAAGACCTCCGTGCTGAAGAACATTTGCCAGTTGAACGGAACTTAGCTTCCAACCGCTCACGGACTTAGTCGCCGGGGGAGGGTCATGGGCGCCTCCGCTCAGTTTCGTTGTGGTTACCCAGAGTCTATGGAGGTTTGCGGGTTTTGCGAGGCGACGATTACGGGCTGTGGATAGTCGGAGGTGACCCTGGGGTGTGGGTGAGCGGGGAGTCGCCTACGATCTGCGGAAACGGATGAGGGAATCGTTCGGATGATGGTCCGCCTGCTGGCGGGTCTGCCACCAAGAGTGTGAGGGTGTGGCTCATGAACATCGGTACTCGGAAGATCGTCGTCGACGAGGCGATAGCGCAGTTGCGGCTGTACGCGGAAACGAACGGAGCCGTGCTGCGCTACTACGACGGTCTGCCGGGGATGACCTGCGTCGGGGGTTCCGACCCGAACCGGATCACGCTGGAGGATCTGGCCCGGACGATGGTGATCGGCTCCGACCTGCGGGCGATGGACATCCCGTGGCTGCTGGAGGTGGACGCGGAGAAGGAGCTCGCCGCCATCCCGGTCGACGCGCGGCTGGAGGACGCGCCGCCGGGCAGCGGGCTGTTCGAGGCGGCGATGGCGCTGGACGAGAAGTTCACCGGGCACCGCGGTTTCGGGCACGCGAAGAAGTCGAAGCTGCTGCACCTGAAGCGCCCGTACCTCTACCCGGTGACCGACAGCTTCATCCGGATGACCTACGGCTCGGCGTCGGCCGGTGCCGAGTTCCTGACCGCGGTGCACAACGATCTGGTCAACCCGGCCAACGTCCGCGACTTCAAGTTGTTGCAGGTGCGCCTGATCGCCGAGCCGCCCACATCGGCCGCGCGGCTCCTGGGCGAGGTCCCCACGCTCCGCTTGCTCGACATCCTCGCCTCACTGCTGGGCGAGGCCAAGTAACCCGAGCCGCCAAGTAGCCCGAGCCGCTACACGACCCCGAGCCGTGCCAGCGGCTCCACCAGTTCACGCTCCTCGTACGACAGGTGGGAGAGCAGCGTGTCGTCCAGCAGGTCGACCGCCGCGCGCAGTCCGTCGATGTCCCCGGAGCCGTCGACGAGCGCGACCAGAGCCTTGTCCACACGTTCCAGTACGTCGTGGATTATGTGGTGCTCCTCCTCCAGCCGGTCGACCACCGGTACCAGCGCCGGGTCGGCCCGTCGCAGGTGTGGGAACAGTGAGGCGTCCTCCAGCGAGTGGTGAGTCGTCACGAGCCGGCAGTACGACTCGCAGTACGTCCCCAGCGTCCAGTTGTTCTGCCGCATGGTCATGGTGTTGATGTGGGAGCGCGCCTGCCCGACACCGATCGAACCGGCAGCCACCTGTTCCACCAGGTCGTGGATCTGCTCGAGCTCGGCACGCAGATGGTCATGTACGTCGATCAGATGCTGACCGGACTGCAGTTGGTACGGCGTGTACGTCCGCTCCGGGTCCAGCACCGGCCCAGTGGGGCGGTCCGTCTCGTCCAGCAGCTGTACGGCGCTCCGTCGTACAGCAGGAGGTGGAGTCGGTACGACGGTGAAGCCACCACGGCTCTCAGTCGCCGCAGGTTTCGAGACGACCTCGGCACCTGAGCGGGCCGCCTCCACAGCCTCCCGAACACCAGCTGCGACCTCAGCGAAGCGCCGGATGTCGTCCGGATCGTCGGAGCCCAGGACGTAGGTGCTCATCCCCTCGCCCAGGGTCAGCTCGGCCAGTTGGTCGATCCACAACTCCTCCGGCCCCTGCAGGAACCCTCCCCGGCCGCTGAACCGCCCTGACAGGTTGTAGAGCCGGCGCACCGACGCCGGATCGCGTCCGGCCTCGACGGCAGCCTCGTCGATGATCTTGTTCATCGCTGCGAGCTGGTCCGGTCCGGCGTACGCACTGCTCGGCAGCCAGCCGTCGGCAAGGCGTCCGGTGACCGCAAGCATCCGCGGCTTGTAGGCCCCCAGCCAGATCTCCACGTCGTGTGCAGGCTTCGGACCACGCTTGGCGCCGGCCATGGCGTAGTGCTTGCCGGGCAGCCGGATGCCACCGCCCTCTGGCGTCCACACCTCGCGCATGATCGCGATCGCCTCTTCCAGCGCGGTGATGCTCTGGCCCGTGGTCAGGCGAGGACCGGCGTTCGCGGCGACGGCGTCCAGGAACCCACCGGCTCCCAGGCCCAGCTCCACCCGACCACCGCTGATCAGGTCGAGGGTGGCGACGCTGCGGGCGAGGACCACCGGGTGGCGCAGTGGGAGATTGGCGACGTTGGTCGCCACCTTGATGCGCTGGGTCTGGGCCGCGACGACGGACACGAGGGTCCAGGCGTCCATCAGACGGGGTTGGTACGGGTGGTCCTGGAAGGTCACCAGATCCAGCCCGACCTGCTCGGTCAGCTGCGCCAGTGCGATCACCCGGTCGGGGTTGTCGATGGCCGGGGTCAGGAATGTGCCGAAGACCAGTTCGTGGCCGTAGTCCATGGTTCACCTTTCGACGTCTGCGTCACCACGAAACTACTTCGCTGGATTAATAATCTCAAGTACAGAACATCTGCTACACCGCCGACTTTACAGCAGTTGAAACGCTCGTTCCGGCGTCAGCGTCGTACCGGTGGCCCAGGCGACCTCGTAATCGGCATCGCCGAGCACCGCACGAGCGGCCTCCTCAGCTCGGGTGTGGTCCCCGGACTCGGCCGCGGTGACCAGATATCCCTCCGCCGCGCGGGTTGCGTCAGCGGCACCGAGGAGCTGCGCGGCGACCGTCTTGTCGGGCAGGCACGCCGCGATGCCCTCCAACGACCAGCACATGCCGCGCACCGACTCGTACTCCCCCGAGATGCGGAAGGCCTCCGAGTGGAGTTCGAGAGCGGTCGCCGAATCCCCCCGCAGCTCCGCCACGTACCCGAGCTCCGTCAGGACCAACGAGAGGTACAGCACGGGGTCTCTCTGCCGACGCGCGGCATCCACCAGTGCGCGCAGGCGCGTCTCCGCCTCATCCAGAGCCCCGGTACGGCGTGCCGCGAACGCCAGCACGATCTCCGCCAGGGCCTGAGTCGAACGCTGGTCCTGCTCCGTAGCCAGTCTTAGAGCACGCTCTCCGTGGGTCCGAGCGGCCTCATAGTTGCCCTGTCTGATCTCAGTCCAGCCAAGCATTCCCAGTGAACCGCAGAGCTCTGGCCAGAGTCCCAGCTCCTCAGCCAGCCGCACGCCCTCCAGCTGCAGCTCGGCAGCCCGCTCGAAGTCACCGGTCAGCTCCGCGTGGGCACTGAGCCAGCTGGTCGCTTGCAGCACGCCCCACCGGTCACCCAATGAGCGGAAGATGCGAGCACTCTCCGACGCATCGGCGTACAGGGCCGCGACGTCAGACCGCACGTGTGCATGCTTGGAACGCGCTGCCAACACCGCTGCAACACCCCACCGATCGCCTTCCGCCTCGAACGTCTTCAGCGCGGCCTCCAGCAGCGCCTGACACGTGACGAGGTCGCCGACGTCACTACCGGCAAAGGCAATCCACCACTGCGCACGTGCGTCGGCAACCTCCAGCCCCCGGTCCCGCTCGAGCACTGCCTCGCTGTCGCCCTGCACGTACATGAAACCGACACGCCAAGCACGGGCCTTGGCAGAGCCTGGCACAGCCTCCAACGACCTCAGCGCCTCAGCAGTCCGTCCACGCAGGTACCAGTACCAGGCGAGCGCATCCACCAGCCGCTCAGCCACATCGAGCTGGTCGGTTGCAACAGCTCGGTCCAGGGCGGACCGCAGGTTGGCAGCATCCTCGTCGAGTAGCTGCAACCACCTGCTCTGCTCGCCGCCGTACAGGTGCGGCCGAGCCTCCTCCGCGAAGGACATGTAGTACTCGAGGTGCCGCTGCTGCACAACCTCAGGGCGATCCTCAAGACGCAGCTTCTCCAAGCAGTACGCCGCCACGGATTCCAGCAGCCGGTATCGCGGCCCCTCCGATCCCTGCACCGGTACGACGAGCGACCGGTCCACCAGCCGTACCAGCACATCCAGGACGTCGACCCCTGGCTCTGCACACACCGCGGACGCGGCCTCCGGCGTACAACCATCCGCATGTACGGCGAGACGCCGCAAGACAGTCTGTTCGTCCGGGCCGAGCAGCTCCCAACTCCAGTCGATCATGGCGAGCAGAGTCTGCTGACGCGGCGCAGCACCGCGGTGTCCGGTCGCCAGCAAGCGGAAGCGATCGTCCAACCGTGCCACGAGTCCACGGACTCCCAGGGCACGTACTCGGGTCGCCGCAAGCTCCAGCGCGAGTGGGATCCCGTCGAGCCGTCGGCAGAGCACTGATACGTCGGCCGCCGTGTCAGCCGTCAGCCGGAAGTCTCGAGAAGCAGCCGACGCCCGCGCAACGAACAACTGCACCGCACTGCACTCACCCAAGGCATCGAGACCATCGTCACGACCCGGCACATCGAGTGTCGGCACGGCCCACACGACCTCGCCGGCCAGGCCCAGCGGCTCGCGGCTCGTTGCAAGGACGCGCAAGCCCGGAGCGGCAGCCAGCAGTCGGTCCACCAGGTCAGCGACCTCCGAGACCACGTGCTCGCAGTTGTCGAGTACCAGCAGCCGTGAGCCCATCACAGCCGCCAAACGCTCCACCACGGTATCAGCCGGCCCAGCGAGCTCCCGCACGTCCAACGCAGCCTGCACAGCATCCGTGAGTGAGCTACTCACCGACAGAGCAGCAGGCGAGACGGCAGCCAACTCGACGAGCACGACACCGTCAGAGAACCGGTCGGCCACTTCGGCCGCGGCGGCCAGGGCCAGCCGGGTCTTGCCTACTCCCCCGGGTCCAGTCAGCGTGACGAGTCGGGACGACGCGAGACACGAATCCACGTCGGCCAGCGCCTCGTCGCGTCCGATGAGCTCCGTGAGTTGGGTGGGAAGGTTGGAGCGGCGACTCGGCAGCTCCTGCGTGAGGATCGACTGGTGGAGAGCTGCCAGCTCCGGACTGGGATCAAGACCTAGCTCGTCGGCCAGGAGCCGCCGCAGCTCCTCGTAACTCTCCAGTGCCTCGCTCTGCCGCCCACTCCGGTACAGCGCCCTCATGTGACTCGCTCGCAGGCGTTCACGCAGCGGGTGCTCAGCGACCAGCGCGGCCAGCTCACTCACTGGATTGTCCGAGCGCTCCTCGTAGTACTTCTCCAGTGCAGCGAGCCGCTGCTCGTTCAGCCGGGCCACTGCAGCTTCCACGAACGCCGCGTCGGCAAAGTCCGCGTACGCCGGGCCGCGCCAGAGCGCGAGGGCCTCACCGAGCTGTCCGGCGGCTACGCGGTCGGCAAAGGTCAGAGCGTCGTACGACGAGCTATCGACCGTCAGTGAGTAGCCGGCCGGGCCTGACTTCACCAGTGTCCGGCTACCGGGCTCCGCGTCCTCGAAGGCCCGCCGGAGCTGCGAGACCTTGGCGGACAGCGTGCCGGACGGGTTGCCGGGCAGATCGTCGCCCCAGAGGTCGTGGATGAGGCGATCGGCGGAGACCGGGCGACCCTCGTGGACCAGGAGGTCGGCCAGCAAGGCGCGCACCTTCAGGCCCTGGACAATGACGGGCTCCCCCGCGTCAGTCCAGGCCGTGACCGGTCCCAGCACCCCGAAACGCATGGCCGCACCCTAACCGCCCACCAGGCTTACGCCGCCACCCCTGCGGACCGGAAAGAAACCGTAAACGGGTTCCGGCACAGTCAGGGACATCAGAAAGGAGGCAGGCAGATGCGACTGGCAGTGATCATCGGCAGCACCCGCAACGGGCGGTTCGGACCGACCGTGGCGCACTGGCTCGCCGGGCAGGCCGCCAAGCAGTTCGAGGTGGACCTCATCGACCTGGCCACCGCGAACCTGCCGACGACATTGCCCGACACCGACGACGAGACACCCGCCGAGGTCGCCGTACTGGCTCCGAGACTCGCCACCGCCGACGCGTTCGCAGTGGTGACGCCGGAGTACAACAACAGCTTCCCGGCACCGCTGAAGACCGCACTGGACTGGTTCTACGAGGAGTGGCACGCCAAGCCGGTCGCGATCGTCAGCTACGGCCGGGAGACCGGTGGACTGTACGCCACAGCACAGCTGCGGCAGGTCTTCACCGAGCTCCAGGCCGTCCCCATCCGCAACACGGTCGCACTGCCCTGCTACTGGCAGCAGTTCACCGCCGCGGGCGACTGGCCACGGCCGGCCGCCGGCTACGAGGCCCAGGCCAAGCTCATGCTCGACCAGCTGGTCTGGTGGGCTCAAGCGCTCCTGGACGCACGCAGGCAACGTCCTTACCAACAATGAGAGAAGGAAGAGCCATGAGGAAGCTGATCGAGTCCACGCTCATGACCATCAACGGCGTCATCGACAACCCGCAGAACTGGTCCGGCCCGTACTGGGACGACGAGCACACCGCCTACTCCCAGGCCCTGATGGAGAACGTCGAGGCGCAGGTGCTCGGCCGGGTCACCTACGAGGGCTTCGCCGAGGCCTGGTCGCAGCGCGGCGGCGACCCGTTCACCGACAACTTCAACGCGATGCCGAAGTACGTCGCCTCGCGCACGCTGACCGAGACGACGTGGAACGCACAGCTGCTCGAGGGCGACGCCGCCGAGGCGGTCAAGCGGCTCAAGCAGGAGGACGGCGGCGATCTGATCAAGTACGGGACAGGTGAGTTCTCGAAGACGCTGCTCGAGCACAAACTGGTCGACGAGTACCACTTCTGGATCTTTCCGGTGCTGGCCACTGGGGCGAAGTTGTTCGACGGCATCGACATCGACATCACCCACCTCGAGCTGCTGGGCACCACCACGTTCAAGTCCGGCATCGTCGTACACAAGCTCGGCCCGAAGGCCTGAGTCATCCGTACCGCACCAGCCAGGTCCAGCCGGCCACCGAAGTCACGGGTGGCCGGCTGGACGCTTGTCCGCCGCGCGCGCTGGGTACCGGTTCGGTCTTGGGGATGTGAGGCGGCGCTGGGGACCGCCTGCCGAAGGTCCTCGCGATCGGAGGGGTCGGATCGCAGGTCTGCAGAGTGAATCGGACTGGAGGTCTGATGGATACCGTCCTGACAGTCGTGATCGCCGTCGTTCTCGTGCTCGCGGCGGCCGCGCTGTTGTTCCTGTACCAGCGCAAGCGCTCGGGCGAACTGCGGCAGCGGTTCGGCCCGGAGTACGAGCACACCCTCGAGGAGTCGGGCGACCGGCGCAGCGCCGAACGCGAGCTGCGGGAACGTGAGCGCCGCGTGGCGGAACTCGAGATCACGCCGTTGAGCAGGGAGTCCGCCGAGTACTACCGAGCCGAGTGGGCGCGGGTGCAGCTGAGCTTCGTCGACCAACCGGCGGCCGCCGTCGCCGACGCCGACCAGCTCGTCGTGCGGATGATGCGCGAGGCCGGCTACCCGGTGGACGAGTTCGACCAGCGGGTCAACGACATCTCGGTGGACCACCCGGAGGTCGCCGAGCACTACCGCGATGCGCACCGAGTCGCGGTCGCCCAGACCCGGGGCGAGGCCGACACCGAGGAACTCCGGCAGGCCGTCACCGCCTACCGCCGCCTGGTCGACGCGCTCCTGGCCGACAGCGGCGACCCAAACGGAAAGCACCGCTCCCCGACCAAGGAACAGACATGACCGTACTGATGCCGCGCCTCCGGCGCGGCAGGTCATGGGGCTATTGCTCCCGGCCTTCCCTCGCCGCTCCAGTCGCTCCAGTCGCTTCGCTCCCTCCGCTCCTCAGTCCAGGCCGGGAGGCCCCATGACCACGCCGGACGACCGCCCGTTCAGCGAGACGGACGAAGACCGCCGCATGACCGACGCGGACCGCGACGCCCTCGACCAGGACCACACGTCGGCCCTCGGCGACCGCGGCCGCACGGACCTCCGCGGCGGCGACACCTCCGACCTCGCCGACGCCGCCCGTACGACCGGGGTCGGCGATACCGACCGTACGGCGGGCCTCGGCGAAGCCGACCGTACGACGGGGCTCGGCGAAGCTGACCGTACGACGGGGCTCGGCGAAGCCGACCGTACGACGGGGCTCGGCGAAGCCGACCGTACGACGGGGCTCGGCGAAGCCGACCGTACGACGGGGCTCGGCGAAGCCGACCGTACGACAGGGCTCGGCGAAGCCGACCGTACGACAGGGCTCGGCGAAGCCGACCGTACGGCGGGCCTCGGAGAAGGCAGCCGGATGACTCAGGGGGACGGCGACCTGGGCGAGGGCGGAACCGACTGGTCAGCCGGCCCGGCGACCGGAGCCACAACCGGACCCGCGACCGGAGCAGCAGCCGAAACGTCAGCCGGAACGGCCGGCGGACAGTCAGCCGGAACGGCCGGCGGACAGTCAGCCGGAACGGCCGGCGGAGAGTCGGCCGGATTGCCCGGCAGCGAGTCAGCCGGAACGGCGGGCGGAGGACCAAGTGGGACGGCGGTGGGAAGCTCGGCCGACCGGACTGACGCGGGCGTTGAGCCGTTGCTCGCGGACGATGTGACCGTCGACTTCAGGACCCGTTGGGAAGTCATCCAGCAAGGGTTCGTCGACGATCCGCGCCGGGCGGTCAGTGAGGCCGACAAGCTCGTCGACGACCTGCTCCAGCGCCTCTCGGAGAGCTTCGACCGGCAGCACCAGGCCCTGGAGCACCAGTGGTCCGACGGCGAACCGTCGACCGAGGACCTCCGCTCCGCACTGCAGAAGTACCGAGCGTTCTTCCAGCGCCTCCTGGCCATGTGAGCCGGCCGATAACGCAACAGTCGGGCCCGTAGGTACGGGCCCGACCATCCTGTTGCCTACGGCACGATGTTCTGGTTGAGGTGGAACAGGTTCCCCGGGTCGTACTTGCGCTTGACCTCGACCAGCCGGTCGTAGTTGTGCTTGTAGTTGTCCCGGATCCGCCCCTGGTCGTCGTCGGCCATGAAGTTGATGTAGCCGCCTGACTCGGACAGCGGCGCGAGGTCGTCATAGTACGACCTGACCCACTGGATGTTCGCCTCGTTCTCGGCCGGGTCCGGCCACATGCCGGCGACCACGGTGGCGAACTTCGCGTCCCGGTAGGCGAACGCGGTCGCGTCCGGCGTGACCCGCTGCACCGCGCCGTCGATCGGGTAGATGTGCACGGTCGCGTTCACCGAGGGCAGCCCGGGCGCGTGCCGAAGGTGCGCCTGGATGGCGTCGTCGGTCAACTCGGTGACGAAGTTCGCCTTCCAGTAGTGCTGCAGCCCGGGTGGGACAAGTGCGTCGAACGCACTGTTCAGGGCCGGGTAGGGCATGGGGCCGACGTGCTCGGCGACCACCGGCGCGAACTCGCGGAACCGGGAGACCTCCGTCTCGCCGCGATCCGGATCGCCGGCCCAGCACGCGACGATCAGCGTGAACACCTCGCCGTGCCGGTCCTCCGGGATGAACGGCAGCGGCGGCGCGATCTGGAACGCCGGGAACCCGCCGAGTTGCTCGGGCGCGTCCCCGATCATGTCCCGGAACCCCGCGAGTACGGCGTTCGCGTCCGCCATCTCGAACAGCATCGGGCCGCCGTAGATCGTCGACACCGGCGCCAGTCGGTACTCCAGCGCGGTCACCACTCCGAAGTTGCCGCCGCCGCCGCGCAGCGCCCAGAACAGGTCTTCGTTCTCCTTCTCGCTCGCGATCAGGAACCGCCCGTCCGCGGTCACCACATCCGCCGAGATCAGGTTGTCGCAGGACAGCCCGAGCCCACGGGCGAGGTAGCCGATACCTCCGCCCAGCGTCAGGCCGCCGACGCCGGTGGTCGAGATGATGCCGCCGGTCGTCGCCAGCCCGAAGGCGTGCGTCGCCGCATTGAAGTCGCCCCAGGTCGCCCCGCCACCGGCCCGCGCGGTCCGGTTCACCGGGTCCACCCGGACGCCACGCATCCCGCTCAGGTCGACGACCACGCCGTCGTCCACCGTGCCGAACCCGGGCACGCTGTGTCCTCCCCCGCGGACCGCGAGATCCAGTTCGTTCGTTTGCGCAAAGTCCACCGCGGCCATCACGTCGCCGGCGTTCTCGCACCTCACCACGACGCGCGGACGCTTGTCGTGCATGGCGTTGTTCACCCGGCGTGCCTCGTCGTACCCCTCGTCGCCCTCGGTAAAGACCGGTCCCCTGGTGCGTTCCCTCAAGTCCTCGATCGTGCCCATGACCCCTCCACGGCCGTCGCGTCAAGACGGGCGCCGGACAACCGGCGCCACCCACAGACCTGCCGTCGCCGTCGAGCAGCGCGAGAACCCACCCCAGAGACCGTCAACCCCCGACGTGCGGCCGGACCTCCCCCAGACCACCCGTTTCTTCCCGAACCTTCCCCCGCCGGCCTCGATTCGTCAATCCCCCGGGGCGCGGATCCGCGGCGGCACGCAAGGCGGCGGCGACCGCGGCGACGGCCGGTGTGCGGCTTCGGCGGGTGAGCAGGAAGACTTCGCGGCCGACGTCCCCCTCGGCCGGCCGGCGGACCGCGACCCCAGGAGCGCCGTACCCGAGGACCAGGTCGGGCAGCAGCGCCCCGGCTCCCGTGGTGCGGACCAACTCCAGCAGGATCAGGAAGTCGTCGGAGCTGTACCGCAGATCCGGCTCGAACCCGCCGAGCTCCCGGCAGACCCGCACCTGCATCTCGCGATGCCCGGTCCCCGGCTGGCAAGCGGCCCACGGTACGTCGGCCAACCGCCCGATCGGCACCCGGTCGACGGCCGCCTCGGGATGGTCGGCGGGCAACACGACGTGGATGCGCTCACGCAACAACCGTTCGCGATGCAGGTCCGCGTGCACAGCCCGCGGCTGCCCGTCGTACTCGTCCCCGACCACCACATCCAGTTGCTGCAACCGCAAGGCCGGCGCGGCCTCCTCCACCTCGACCTCGGCCGCCTCGATCCGGATGTCGGGATGACTCACGGTCAGTGCCCGCACCGCCGGAGCCACGATCCGCAGGAACGCCGACTGAAACGCCGCGACCCGGACCACGCCCGCTGCCCGCCCGGCGACGATCGTGGCCAACTCCGCCTCAGCCGCCTCCACCCCTTCAAGCAGAGCCGCGGCGTGCCGCACCAGCACGTGTCCCGCGGCCGTCAGCCGCACGTTTCGCCCGACCCGCTCGAGCAGCGGCGTACCTGCCTCCCGCTCCAGCACCGACAACTGCTGTGAGATCGCGCTGGGCGTGTAGCCGAGCGCCCGCGCCGCGCCGTGCACAGTGCCACGTCCGTGCACCTCACGCAGCAGACGCAGTCGATGGAGATCCAGCATTCGTTCAGCATAGCTACACGTTGCTGTCGAAGAAGCCGTGATAGACCTGAACAGTCGTAGGCCTCACCATCGATGGGGTGGGACGCCTCTTCTGCTTACTTTCCGCCGCTGGATTCGGTGCAATGGCTGTGTTCGGCAAGCTGGCGTACGACGCCGGTGTGTCCGTGGACGCGCTGCTGCTGGTCCGTTTCGGGCTGGCAGGTGGTCTGCTGATCGCCGTCGCACTGGCCCGAGGAGCACTGCGCCGACTCCCCCGCCGTGCCGTCCTGGCCGGGTTGGGTCTGGGTGTGTTCGGCTACGCCGCGCAGGCCGGTCTGTACTTTTCCGCCCTGGCCAGGATCGACGCATCGATGGTCGCGCTGATCCTCTACCTCTACCCGGTTCTGGTCATGGCGGGCGCGATCCTGCTCGGCCGGGAGCGCGCGTCACGCCGCAGAGTCTGGGCGCTCGGCATAGCGCTGACCGGCATTGTGCTCGTGCTCAGCGGGGCGACAACGGGCCACTTCGACTGGCTCGGCGGACTTCTGGCACTCGGCGCCGCACTCACCTACACCGGCTACATCCTGGTCGGCGATCGAGTCACCGCCGACGTACCCCCGCTCGCGTTGACCGCACTCGTCTGTACCGGAGCCTTCGGCACCTTCCTGGTCGTCGGCTCCCTGCGCGGCGGCCCCGACCTCGGCTTCGCGCCGATCGGATGGCTGTGGCTCGCGGCGCTGGCCCTGGTCAGCACGGTCGGTGCGATCCTGCTGTTCTTCGCCGGGATGGCCCGGGTCGGCCCGTCGGTGGCCTCGATCCTGTCCATCCTCGAGCCGGTGGTGACGGTGGTCGCCGCGGCGGCTGTGTTCGGGGAGACGCTCAGCGTGACCCAGTGGCTCGGCGGCTCCCTGGTGCTGGCCGCCGTACTGGTCGTGCAATGGCCGCGCCGTCAATCGTTGCCTGGACTTTCGCCTGCTTCGGCGGAGGCGGCGGCAGACTTGAAGGTATGAACCGGCGGATGACGTGGGCGGGAGTCGCCGCGCTTGTGATGACGGCCGCGATCGCCTGTACCTCCGAGGACGACGCGGCACCCCCTGCGTCCACTCCGAGCGCAACCCCCTCGACCCCCACCACGTCATCCGCTGCTCCGCCGGCCACGCCGGCGCCCTCGACACCGGCGCCGAGCGCCACGACCCCGTCAGCGGCGCCATCAGCGGCACCGCACCCGGTCTCGCTGCAGGCGATGATGGCGAAGAAGTACGACGGCCGGAACCTCCGGCTCGGCCGGGTGCTCGCGCGCAACTCCGTCTACACCCGGTACTACGTGACGTACTCGAGCGGCTCGCTCACGATCTCCGGCATCATGAACGTCCCGCGCACCCCTGGCCGGCACCCCGCGGTCGTCCTCGGCCACGGCTACATCGACCCGGCGATCTACACCAACGGCCGCGGGCTGATGCGGGAGCAGGACTACCTCGCCCGTCGCGGGTACGTCGTACTGCACACCGACTACCGCGGACACGCCCAATCCTCCGACGACCCGCGCGCCGACCTGAACCTGCGACTCGGGTACACCGAGGACGTGATCAACGCCGTCCTCGCGCTGCGCACCTCGCCGTCCGTCGACCCGAACCGGATCGCCCTGCTCGGCCGGTCGATGGGCGGCGGGATCACGTACAACGCGCTGGTCGCGCAACCGGGGCTGGTCAAGGCGGCGGTCGTGTTCGCGCCGGTCAGCGCCGATGCGGTGGACAACTTCAACCGCTGGATCCGCAACGACCGGCCGATCGCCGCGACCATCCTGCGGACGTACGGCGAACCGGCCCGCAACCCCACGTTCTGGCGCAACGTGTCGGCGATCAACTTCTTCGACCGGGTCACCGAGCCGGTGCTGATCCACCACGGTGAGTCCGATTCGACCTGCCCGATCGCGTGGTCGCGGGAGGCCCTGGCCGCCCTCAAGGCAGCCGGCAAGACCGCGACGATGTACAGCTACCCCGGCGAGGAGCACGCCTTCGGTCCCGCCTGGCCGACCTCGATGGCCCGTACGGTCGCCTTCCTCAAACAGCACGGCGTCTGAGCCGCCACCCCGGTTTCCGGGGAGACCGCGTTGCCCATCAGGGCAAGGGCTCCCACTCGTTGTCGCGCATCCGGAGGATCGCCCACCCCACCGCGGCGAACCCGGCTGCCTGCAGACCCCAGCCGACGAGGTCGAGCGTGTGACTGACCAGCACGATCGCGGCGATCGCGTGGATCGGTTGTGAGATCGCGGTCGCGACCGCCGCCCACCGCGGGACGAGGCGCGACCGCCACATCGCCAGACCGAGCAGGATCGTCCCGATCACATGACCGGCGACGAACACGAACCCGGCGATGTCCATGGACCCGTGGGTGACCTCGGCGGCCCGGGTGATCTCGGCCGGATCCAGTCCCGCCGTACCCGCCGACCAGACGAAGATGTCGGCGGACGCCATCCACGGGAGCGCGAGGTACCCGGGTACGACGAGCAGCAGCGCGATCGCGGTCAGCCATGGAGCCCGCCTGCGGGTGAGCCGGCCGACGAAGTACGCGCCGGGGACGAGGGTCAGGATCCCGACGAATCCGAGCCAGAGCACCAGCGAGCCCCGATCGAGATTGCCGACGATCTTTCCGGTGATGGTCGCCGGGTCGTCGACCGTGTCGTAGGGGAGGAAGTACCGCAGCAACGCGATCGCCGCCGGCCCGATCGGCAGGACGAGCGCCGCGAACCATCGCGACACCGGTCGGACATCGGCACGCGTCGTACTGCTCACCACCTGTGTCATCGCGCACCTCCCCGAACTGCTGCCGAGGCGGCTTCGGCCGGCTCTCGGGTCGGGAGCAGGACCGCGACGACTCCGAAGACGGTCGCCGCTACGCCGACTCCGGCAGCTGCGACAGCGGCCGCGGGTACGCCGGAGACGAAGAACGCGGGCACTGCGAGCAACGCCGAGGCGAGTCTCAGCGTGATGAGCGGAGCCAGTGCCCACCGCTTGCCCTGCCACGCGAACCCGATCAGCACCAGGCTCACCAGGCCAACCACCGCGGCACCGGCCGCGATCTCCATCGGCGGGTGCTCCCCATCGGTCAGCACGGGCGTCAGCACATCCATCACCGACAGCACGCCGAGGACGACCAGCCCCACCTTGTTCTTGCCAGACATGTTGTCTCCCCTCTCTCAGGGCTCAACTGTCTGCCGGTCGTCCTGTCCGGCACCTGGGCGTGAATTCCCCGCTGACCAGGCGATTCCCCGACCCGTCCGGGAACCCGATCCCGAGACGCCGGGACACTTCCGGGCGCACACTTCCGGTATGACCTCAGCCGTGGCCGAGCACGGACCCACCCGTCGCGGGTTGGCGGGCGGGCTCGGCGGGTTCGCCGCGGCGGAGGTGATCACGGCGGTCGTCCTGTCCGTGGCCCTGGGCTGGAACTGGGAGATCCTGGTCGAGGCGTTCGTGCTCACGAACGGGCTGATGGGCCTGACCTTCGGCCTGTGCGGCGCGGTGATCGCCTGGCATCGCCCCGGCAACCCGATCGGGTGGCTGTTCATCGCCGACGGCATCGGTCACGCCACCACCGCGGTGACGACGCCGATCAGCCAACTGCTGGCCGACGGAGACGCTCCGACGGTCGTTCAGCGCCTCGTCGTCACGCTCGCCATGTTCGCCTGGCCGTGGTCGATCGGCTTGTTCCTCCCGCTCGCGCTCCTGCTGTTCCCGACCGGCCGGTTGCTGTCGCCGCGCTGGCGCTGGGCCGCGATCGGCATCATCGCCACGTCGCCCCTGTTCGTCCTGGAGATGACCGGCGAAGGCACGGCACCCGGGGAGGACCTTCCGCCGGGCTACCTGGCCATTTCGTCGTACGACGCGCTGCAGCCGCTGTGGACGATCACCGAACTCCGCAACCTGGTCGCCTTGCTGCTGGCCATCACCTGCCTGACGATCAGGTACCGCCGAGCGGACGAAATGGGCCGGCGGCAACTGCTCTGGTTGCTGCTGGCATCGGTCATCGTGATCCTGTTCGTGACGCCGTGGTCGTTCGTCGCCGGCACACCGGTCCTTGTTCTACTGGCGATTCCGTTGATCCCGGTCGCCGTCGCAGTGGCGATCGTGCGCCATCAGCTCCTCGACATCCGGTTGGTCGTGTCGCGCGCCCTGACCTGGGCCCTGCTGTCGTTGGTCGCCGTCGGCACCTATGCGGTGTTCGCGGCGATCCTGGGTTCGGTGATCTCGTCCCGCGTCGGCCGCTCCGCAGCGATCACGGTTCTGGTGGCTCTGGTCATCGCCCCGATCCTGCCGCGCCTGCAGCGACTCGTCGACCGCGCCCTGTACGGCGACCGCCGTGACCCGGCCCGGGTCGCCTCGCGCGTCGGCGAGCAGCTGTCCGCCGGTCTGCCCGGTGTCGTCGCCTCCATCCGCTCGGCGCTGCGATTCCCGTACGTCGCTCTCACGGTCGGCGACACGATCGTCGCCTCGGACGGTACGCCGCCGGCGAACGTCGTACCGCTGGAGCTCGAGTACGGCGGTGCCGTGGTCGGCTCCCTGAGAATCGGTCTACGGTCGGGCGAGTCCGAGCTGGCTTCGGCGGATCGCGGTGTGCTCGGGCTGGTCGCCGTACCGCTCGCCGTCGCTGTGCATGCGACCCGCCTGTCGGCCGAACTGCAGTCGTCCCGGGAGAAGCTCGTGTCGACCCGCGAGGAGGAACGCCGGCGCCTCCGCCGCGACATGCACGACGGTCTCGGTCCGACGCTGACCGGTATTGCGTTCACGGCCGACGCGGCCGCCAACCTGATCGCCACCGATGCCGAGCGAGCGCGCGAACTCCTCACCACGCTCCGCACCGACACCCGGATGGCGATTGCCGATGTACGACGTCTTGTCGACGACCTGCGACCGCCCGCACTGGACGAACTCGGCCTGGTCGGGGCGCTGCGGCAGCGAGCCGACCAGCTGTCGTTCCGCGCGGACGGGACCTCGATTCAGGTGGACGTCTCGGCGGACGGGCTGCCGCCGCTGCCGGCGGCGTTGGAGGTCGCGGCGTACCGGATCGCGACCGAGGCGCTCACGAATATCGTCAGACACTCGCACGCGACGAACGCCGTACTCGCGTTGCGCTGTGGCGACGACCTGGAGATCGAGGTGACCGACGACGGACCGCCGAACGGCGAGTGGCGTCCCGGCGTCGGGCTGCACGCGATGCGCGAGCGGGCCGCGGAACTGGGCGGCCGGTTCGAGGCCGGGCCGTCGGCGAGTGGAGGCGTCGTACGGGCGAGGTTCCCCTTGGAGCGCACATGATCCGGGTGGTGCTGGCCGATGATCATCCCGTCGTACGCGCCGGATTGTCGGCCCTGCTCGCGTCGCTGCCAGGTATCGAGGTCGTGGGGGTCGCCGCGACCGGGCGCGAGGCAGTTCGTGAAGTGATCACGACGCGGCCCGACGTCGCCGTACTGGATCTGCAGATGCCGGACCTCGACGGGTTCGCCGCGACCCGCGAACTGGCCCGGTCCGCGCCGGAGGTCGCCGTACTCGTGCTGACGATGTTCGAGGACGACGACTCGGTGTTCGCGGCGATGCGCGCCGGCGCTCGCGGCTACTTGGTCAAAGGCGCCGAGCAGGACGAGATCGCCCGAGCCATCCGCGCGGTCGCCGCCGGCGAGGCGATCTTCGGCCCCGGCGTCGCCCGCCGCATGCTGAGCTTCTTCTCCGCGCCGCCGCGGGCGGCCGACCCGTTCCCCGAACTCACCACCCGGGAACGCGAAATCCTCGACCTGCTCGCCGCCGGCCTCCCCAACGCCGCCATCGCCAACCGCCTCGACCTCGCCGCCAAAACCGTCGCGAACAACGTCTCCACCATCTTCACCAAACTAGGCATCGCCGACCGCTCCACCGCCATAATCCAGGCCCGCAACGCCGGCCTGGGCAACCCCGAGCCCGGATGATCCAGCACCCCTGAGCGACTCAGACGTAGATCGATCGCGTACTGATGAAGCCGATCTCTTGGATTACGCCTCGACGCCATACTCACGAAGTCTGCTGCGGGCGTGCTCGACGAGTTCGTCGGTGAAGAGCTCCCTGAACTTCTCCTCGAGCACGAGACTCTCCACTGTCAGATCGAGTCGGCCCTTGAGATACAGCTGGGTGAACCCCTCCGAAGGCTGCCTGCTTCCGACCAGCCGACGCGCCGTCTCGACCCCGCCGTGTTCGCTCAGCATGCGTAAGAAGTAGGTCGCGTTGTAGCCGGCCTCAGACTTGGCGCGCTCATAGATCTGCAGCATCCGTCGGTCGAATTCCTTGGCGACGCTCATCGTCCGCGACTCCCCACCAGCTCACCCCTGAGCAACAGATATCACCCTGCCCTATCGCGTGACGCGCTGTCATCGGCTCGGGCGATTCATCCGCCGGTCAGGTGATCGCGCGGAGGTAGCGGTTGCCGAGGGTTTGTAGGTGTTGGACGAGTTCGGGTGGGGCGTCGACGTGGAAGTCGAGGCCTAGCATGCCGATGTAGACGGCGACGACCTCGAGGGAGTCCGCGCCGGTGACGAGGACGCTGGTGGTGTCGTCGACGGACTCGACCACGCCGACGGCGGCGTGGATCCGGGACAGGACCTCCTGCGCCGGCGCGAACACGGTGATGCGGGCATGCACCTTCCAGCCGGTCGTCGCGACGTCCCGCAGTACGAAGTCCGTGTAGTCGTCACCCGGCATCGGCCGCGGCCGGTAGCGACGGCCCGTTGCCATCCGCAACGACATCCAGTCGACCCGATAGGTGCGCCAGGCGCCGGACTCGTCCCGCGCGACCAGGTACCAGTACCGCTGCCAGCTCACCAACCGGTACGGCTCCACCAGGTTCGGCAGGTCCGATCCGGTCCCCGAACCCGGGCCTCGGATCGGCCCATCCGTCGGGATCTCGTAGTCGAACCGGAGGTAGTGCTCGTCCCGGATACAGGCCGCGATCGCGGTCAGTACGGCGGGATCGATCTCCGGATCCTGCACGTTGGAACCGGTGTTGTCCGGGCCCTTCTCCATCGTGCTGTGGATCGCGTTCACCTGCCGCCGGAGCCGATGCGGCAGCACCTGCTCCAGCTTCGTCAATGCCCGCGCACTGCTCTCCGCCATCCCGGCCACGCCTGCACCGGTCCGCAGCCCGACAGCGACGGCAACCGCCTCCTCGTCGTCCAGCAGCAGCGGCGGCAGCTTGGCACCGACCCCCAACTGGTAATGCCCGGCCGGCCCACGCGTCGCGTCGACCGGATAGCCGAGCTCGCGCAGCCGGTCGATGTCGTTGCGGATGGTCCGGGTGGTGACCTCGAGCCGCTCGGCCAACTCGGCGCCGGTCCAGGCCGGCCTGGTCTGCAGCAACGCCAGCAACGACAGCAACCGCGACGAGGTCTCCAGCACATTCGTCTCCTAAATAGGAATTTAATGTTCCTATACGGATTCTACGGTGAAGCCATGACCACGAACGAGAGCATCCGGCCCTTCACCGTCGACATCGCCCAGGCCGACCTGGACGATCTGCTCGCCCGCCTCGCGCGGACGCGGCTGCCCGAGCCGGCTCCCGGCGACGACTGGGACTACGGCACCCCGAACCACTACCTCCGCGAGATGGTCGACCACTGGCAGAACGGCTTCGACTGGCGGGCCCAGGAAGCGCGGATGAACGAGTTCCCGCACTACCTGACCGAGATCGACGGCCAGACCGTCCACTTCCTCCACGTGCCGTCGGCGGTCGAGGACGCGACACCGCTGCTGCTCATCCACACCTACCCGGGGTCGTTCGTCGACTTCCTCGACATGATCGGCCCGCTGACCGACCCGGTCGCGTACGGCGGCTCCGCCGAGGACGCCTTCTCGGTCGTCGTACCGTCCATCCCCGGCTTCGGGTTCAGTACGCCGCTGGTCGACCGCGGCTGGACCATGGCCCGGGTGGCCCGCACGTTCGACACGTTGATGCGGCGGCTCGGCTACACGTCGTACGGCGCTCACGGCTCCGACGCCGGCGCGATGATCTCCCGGGAACTCGGCCTGCTGAACCCCGAAGGGTTCCTCGGGCTGCACGTGCTGCAACTGTTCTCGTTCCCGTCCGGCGACCCGGCCGAGTTCGAGAAGTTCACGCCGGCGGACTACGCGGCGCTGGAGCACCTGCAGTGGTTCCAGTCGGTCGGCGGATACAACCAGATCAACGCGACCCGCCCGCAGACAGTTGCCGTCGGCATCTCCGACTCACCGGTCGGGCAACTCGCCTGGAACGAACTGTTCAACAGCTTCGGCAACGGCACCAGCCTGGTCACCCGCGACCAGATCCTCACCGAGGTGTCGCTGTACTGGTTCACGAACAGCTCCGCCGCGGCCGGCCGCTACCACTACGAGGAAGCCCACGCCGGCACCGAGCCCGCGCAGAACCACGCCCCGACGGGTGTCGCCGTCTTCGCCGACGACTTCAAGACGATCCGCCCGCTGGCCGAACGCGACAACACCAACATCGTCCACTGGTCGACATTCGACAAAGGCGGTCACTACGCCTCCCTCGAACGCCCGGACGACCTGACCGCCGACCTCCGCACGTTCTTCGCAACCTCGAGGTAACCCTTGCGGTCCCCAACGGAGAAGAGCCCGGGCTGCCACGGCGGCCCGGGCGGCGTTTCGGACACAGCGTGCTGACGACCTATCTACGTCAGGGTGAGACCGGTGGGGGTGACCTGGACCGGCAGAGGGTCGCTGATGGCACCCACGAAGCCGTCCGGGCTCTCGTTGTGAAAGGCGAGCAGCACCCAGGTGCCATCCACGTCCGGGACCAGGCGGCCGACGTACAGGGAGTCGTCGGTGAGCGGCGTCGCCTTGCTGATGTCGAACGGACCGGTCGGGCTGTCCGCGGCGACCGACCAGATGCCGCCACCGACCGCGGAATCCCTTCGCCACGACGCCAGCTCACCGCGGAGGCAGTTGAACAGCAGCACGACCTGGCCGTCGATCTCCTCGACCTGAAAGACCTCGAGCTGACCGAAGCCGGCCCCGGGCTCGCTCAGCGGCGGCTGCACCTCCCAGTGCAGCAGGTCGGCAGACCGTGCATGACCGACCACGCCGCGGTCGTCGGCGGGCCCGTGGCCGGCCCGCGCGGTGATCAGCATGTGCCAGCCGTCTCCGTCCGGGTCCGGATACACCCAGGGGTCCCGCCACGCCTCGTCGAACCACGTTGTCCCGTCGTACTTCTCGTACCAGCGCGGATCGGCCGCGACGATCGGGTTGCCGTCGTACTTGTGCCAGGTGACGAGGTCGTCGGAGGTCGCCAGCCCGATCGTCTGGATCTGGTCGCTGGCCCCCGTGTAGAACATGTACCACCGGCCGTCAGGCCCGCGTACGACGGAACCCGTCCAGGTGGCCGTTTCGTCGAAGTCCCCGGCCTCGCCGCGCACCAACGCATCGGGCAGTCGCGTCCAGTTCCGCAGATCGTCCGACACCGCATGCCCGATCGACGCGCGGCCGTGGCGCCGCGCGGGGTCGTGCAGTGCGCGCGAGGCGTACAGGAAGAACAGGTGGTACTCGTCGCCGTCGCGCGCCAGCCAGAAGTCCCACACCCACGAGTCGGGCAGTTCGAGCATCAGCCCTTCACCCCCGAGGCCGCGATGCTGCCGATGAAGGCGCGCTGGAACGCAACGAACAAGACGAGCACCGGCACGGTGATCATCGAGGCATAGGCCATGATCTGTCCCCACGAGACGTTGAGCTGGAAGAAGTACTGGATACCGACCATCACCGGGCGCAGGTCCTCGCTCTGCACCACCATCAACGGCCAGAGATAGGAGTTCCAGGCCGGCAGGAAGGTCAGGATCGCGACGGTCGCGACGGCCGGCCCGGACAGCGGCATCACCACCCGCCGGTAGATCCCGAACCAGCCGGCGCCGTCCATCCGGGCCGCCTCGTCGAGTTCGACCGGGATGCTGGTGAAGTACTGGTAGAACAGGTAGATCGAGAACGCGTTGGCCAGGAACGGCAGGATCTGCACGTGGTACGTGTCGAGCCAGCCCTCGGTCAACCGCAACTGGAATCCGTGCAGCTCCAGCCACGGCAGCTTGTTGACCCACCACACCAACGGCAGCGCGAAGGTCTCGAACGGCACGATCAACGTCGCGATGATGGCGGCCAGTACGACGCGACGCCCGGCCCAGCGCATTCTCGACAAGGCGAACGCGGCCATGCTGTTGATCAGGATGCCCAGGGCGACCGTCAGCAGCGAGATCAGCACCGAGTTGATCAGGAACCGTCCGGCCGGCACCCGTTCGAACACGCCACGATAGTTGTCCAGCGACAGCGAACCCACCGGCAGGATCGCTTTCAGCGAGGTCAGATCCGCGAAGATCTGTGCGTCGGGCTTTAACGACGAGATCACCATGAACACGATCGGGAACGCGAACACCACGACCAGCAGTGCCCGTCCCACCTGCAACAACGATGTCCTCATGTCAGTCCTTCTCCCGGGTCAGGAAGCGCTGTACGCCGGACACCGCCAGCACCAGTACGAAGAAGACGAGTGAGACCGCCGCCGCGTAACCGGTCGACTGTTGCTCGTAGCCCGTTCGCACAGCCATGAAGACGACTGTCGTCGTACGGTCCAGTGGTCCGCCCTGCGTCATCACGCTGATCTGCGTGAACAGGCTGAACGCCGCGATCGTGATGGTGATCAGGATGAAGGTCCGGGTCGCCCGCAGTCCCGGCCAGGTGATGTTGGCGAAGGTCTTCCACCCCGACGCGCCGTCCAGCGCCGCCGCCTCGTACAGGTCTCGCGGGATCGTCTGCAGTCCCGCCAGCCAGACGATCATGTGGAACCCGACCGCCTGCCAGATCGACATCACCATGATCGCCGGCATGGCCGTGTCCGGGTTGTTCAGCCAGTCGGTCCCCTGCCAGTGGCCGAACGAGACCGCCGAGAGGAGGTGGTTCAGCAGTCCGTCCGGTTGGTAGATGAACCGCCAGAGCAGTGAGATGACGACCATCGAGGTGACGACCGGGGCGAAGTACACGGTGCGGAAGAAGTTCGTTCCACGGACCTTCGCGTTGACCAGCAACGCCAGGATCAGCGCGAGCCCGGCCTGGACGGGCACCACGACGACAGCGAAGTACGCCGTGTTCCGCAACGACGCCCAGAAGAGGCTGTCGCCGAACAGCGTGAGGAAGTTGTCGGCGCCGACGAAGCGGGCCGGCCGCGGCGAGATGAGCCGTGCGTTGGTGAAGGCGAGCCCGAACGCCAGGGCGACGGGGACGAGGAAGAAGACGATCAGCAGGACGACGGCCGGCGAGGCCATCGCGACGCCGATCAGCGTTTCGCGCGATCGCGCCGTACGGGCCCGTACCCGCCGGGCGACCAGTTGTCCGGTTGCGGTGGCGTACATGTCAGAACTCGTAGTTGCCGTTGGACTTGATGTTGTTGTCGATGTCGGCCGCCGCCTTGTCGAGGATCTTCTGCGGGTCGCCGCCGGCCAGGATGTCCGACGTGGCCTTCTGGAAGGTCGACGAGATGTACGGGTACGCCGGAGTCACCGGGCGGACGACGGCGTACTTCTGCGACAGCTCGAGGAAGAACCGGTACTTGCCGCCGGGGGCGAAGTTCGGCACCTGGGCCGCGGCGTCGGTGTTGGCCGGGATCAGGCCGAGCGCGTTCGCGTACTCGACGTAGTACTCCGGCTTGGCCGAGAACTTCAGGTACTCCAGCGCTCCCTCCTTGGCCGCGCAGGACGACGACATCCCCCACTGCCAGGACGCGCCGCCGATCTTCGGACCGTTGCCGAAGTCCGGCGGCGGCAGGAAGACCACGTCGGCGCCGAACTTCTTCGTCACCGTGTCGGCCGCCCAGCTGCCGTTCCACATGATCGCGGACTTGCCGTTCACGAAGTCGACGGTCGAGTCCTTGCCCGACTTCTGCTGGGCATAACCCTTGGTGATGAGACCGCGGAACCAGGTCGCCCACTCGAGCGCCTTCGGGCCGTTCAGCACGCCGGTCGCGCTCTGGTAGGTCTCGCGGTTCACCAGGTCTCCCCCGAAACTCTGCAGCAGCGGCGAGTAGGCGTACGGAATCCATTCGCCCGTACCCGCCGTACCCATGTCGAGCGGGTAGGCGAACTTTCCGCCGGCCTTGATCTTCGCCACGGCCGCGTCGAACTCGTCACCGGTCCACGGCTGGTCGAGCGTGGGGATGCGGATGCCGTACTGCGTGAGGACCGACTTGCGCGCGATCATGCTCATGGCGACGTCGTAGTGGCCGAACGAGTACACCTTGTCGTCGACCTTGCCCAAGGTGCTCGGCAACTGCTTGTCGAAGAACCCGGCGGGCATGTCGAGCGGTTGCAGATAGCCGGCCCACGCCCAGTTCGGGACGTTCGGGCCGTCGATGTCCATGACACAGGGCAACTTCTTCGCCGACGCCGCGGCCGTGACCGCGTCGTTGTACGACGCCTGCGGGAACGACTGCAGCTTCACCTTGTACTTGTTCTGGCTCGCGTTGAAGGCGTCGACCACCTTCTTGTTGACGGCGAGCTCGGTCGCGTTGCCGCCGTTGTGGGTCCACAGCTCGAGGGTGGTGACGCCACCCTCGTTTGTCGCTCCGCTGTCCGAGGAGCCCGACGAGCACCCGGTCAAGGCGACGGCCGCCGCGGTCAGCAGGGCGACCAGCTTCGGTGTGGTTGACATGGTCAGTTTCCCTTCGTTCTTGGGCTTTTCGGGCATGGCCCGGCTGCCCGTACTGCGGTGTGCAGCGGGATGTCGTGGGGTAGTCGCCGGCCGGGCGACCTAGTTGTGGGTTGGGCGAGTCGCGGTCAGGCGACCGAGTTGCGGGGCACCAGCGGGCACCTCAGTACGGCGTGGTCCGTGCGCGCTTGTCCTTCGATCTGGGCGATCAGTGTCTCGACGGCCCACGCGCCCATCTCGTAGTGCGGCAGCGCGACCGTGGTGAGTCCGGGCCGGACTCCTTCGGCGATGAGTTCCTGGTTGTCGAACCCGACCACCGACAGATCCTCCGGGATCCGCAGACCGAGCTCAGCCGCGGCGTGGTACGCCCCCATGGCCATCCGGTCGTTGAAGCAGAACAGTGCGGTCGGCCTGTCGGTTGCCGACAGCAACCTCCGGGCGGCCTGCAGCCCGCCCTCGGTGTCGGACCGTTCCTCGACCACCAACCGCTGGTCGAAGGCCAGGCCCGCGTCGTGCAACGCGGCCCGGTAACCCTCCAGGCGGCCGCGCGTCGCCGGAATGTCGTCGACATTGTTGAGGAAGCCGATCCGGGAGTGCCCGTGGCGGATCAGCTCCTCGGTCGCCGTACGTCCACCGCCGACCTCGTCCGGGACCACGGACGGCACCGATGCGTCGTTCGACCGCGCGTCCAGCAGAACCGTGGGGATGCCGCCGATCGCCTCGGGCAGCACGACCTCACGGTGGTACATGGTCGCGTACAAGAACCCGTCGACCTGCCGCTGCCGCAGCGCCTGGATCTCAGCCGCCTCGAACTCGCTGTCCAACCCGGTGTTGACCAGCATCAACAGCCAACCGGCCTTCGACGCCGCCTCCTGTGCCCCGAGGATCATCCGGCCGGCGTACGGCGTCGTCGCGATCTCGTCGCTGATCAGGGCCAGCATCTGCGACCGCTGGAGGCGCAGGTTGCGGGCCACGTTGTTCGGCGCGTACCCGAGCTCCTCGGCGGCTTGTTTCACCCGCGCCCGGGTCGCTTCGGTGATGCGCTTGCCCGGCACCTCGTTCAGGACGTGCGACACCGTGGTGACCGACACCCCCGCGTGCGCCGCCACATCCTTGATCGAGACCTTGCGCTGCGACATCGTCTTGCCCAATCGTTTTTCCAACTGTGGCGACTACTGTCGCGCGCGCATCATCCGGTGTCAAGACCGTGTGCCAAATCGTTTTTTCAGCGGTTGTGCCCGCTCAGCTTCCGCGGTAGGTCGAGTAGGCGAACGGGCCGAGCAACAGCGGGATGTGCAGGCGCGCCGCCGGGTCGACCACGGTGAAGGCGATGATGACCTGTGGAAAGAAGCACGTCTGACCGGTCTTCGCGAAGTACGCCGCGGCCTCGAAGACCAACCGGTGATCGCCGGTCCGCCCGAGCGCCGGCCCGAGTTCACCGACTCGGCCGTCCGCGTCGGTGCTTCCGGAACCGAGCACGGTGAACGGATCGATCTCCTCGAGGATGACGGTCACGCCCTCCGCGGGCCGGCCGGTCACAACGTCCAGCACATGAGTACTGATCACTTGGCAACCACCTTCCTAGCGCTGCCGACCGCCTGATGTTCCGGTGCCCGGTTGCGCGCCGGCGCATGCCCGGCGGGTGTCAGCGCACCGCTGGTTGGGCACTGGCCGGGCATGAGTGTTGTGGCGATTACCGGTGGCAGCGCCGGCATCGGACGGGCTTGTGCGCAGCTGTTCGCGGAGCGTGGGTACGACGTCGGCCTGATCGCGCGGGGTGCCGACGGGCTGGCGGGAGCTGTTGCCGACGTGGAACGGGCCGGTGCGCGGGCCGTCGCCGTACCGGTCGATGTGAGCGATGCGGACGCCTTGGAGAAGGCCGCCCAGTCGATCGAGGATGAGCTCGGGCCGATCGATGTGTGGGTCAACAATGCGATGGCGACCGTGTACGGGCCCTTCCTGGACATCTCCCCCGAGGAGTACAAGCGGGTGACCGAGGTGACCTACCTCGGGTTCGTGAACGGCACGCGGGCTGCGTTGCACCGGATGACTCCGCGCGATCGCGGCGTCGTCGTACAGGTCGGGTCGTCGCTGGCGTACCGCGGGATCCCGCTGCAGTCGGCGTACTGCGGCGCCAAGCACGCGATCCAGGGGTTCACCGACTCGGTCCGCTGCGAGTTGCTGCACGATCGGAGCGCCGTCCGGCTGGTCGAGGTGCAGATGCCGGCGGTGAACACGCCGCAGTTCCGCATCCAGCGGTCGAAGTTGCGTCGCGAGACGCAACCGGTGCCACCGATCTACCAGCCCGAACTGGCCGCCGAAGCGATCTGGCACGCGGCCCACCATCGGCGGCGGCAGGTCTGGGTCGGCTTCCCGACCGTGTACACGATCCTCGGCGACCGGCTGGCCGGCCCCCTCATGGACGCCTTCCTCGGCCGGACCGGGTACGAGAGCCAGCAACTCGACGACCAGCGCCCCGACCGCCCCGACAACCTCTACGAACCAGTCCCCGGCGACCACGGCGCCCACGGCTCCTTCGACGACAAGGCCGAAACCCACAGCCGCCAGATCCAGCTCACCCTGTCCCGCCCAGCCACCCTCCTGGCCGAACGCCTCGACACCACCGCCACAGCCCTAGGCCACGCCCTAGCCCGCCTAACCCAACGAAAACAACCCCGCCCGACCCCGTCGCCCTCCCCATCCCCAGAGGACACCCCGGTCCCCGGCTAACGGCCCCTCCGGCACCTGCCCCCGGTCAACGGTCCCCGCCGAGAACACCTCGGGCGCCCCGCTCTCCTGGCGATCGGCCCGGCCTCCTGCCTGGGGTCGATGTCGGGTGCGGACCAGTCCCCATCTCGGCTGCGACATAGGCGATAGGGCGCGTGCGACATCGAACAATGAGTCGTCGGCGGCCTTCGAGGCTGAGGGGAGCGTTCGCGTGTGTCATCGAGCCTTGAGATCCTCGCCTACTCCGGTTGCAGGCGGCACGCTCTCCCTCAGCGAGCGGGTTGTCGCCACCGACAGCGCGGCGGCCAACGCCAGGGCAGCAGCGATCCAGGCGGTGGATTCCAACGAGAATCTGTGGATAGCGACGCCACCTACCAGCGCGCCGAGTCCAATTGAGAGGTTCCACACTCCCACCCACAGCGAGGTTGCGGCTTCGACGGCTGTGGGCGCTGCTTTGATCATCCAGGTTTGCATGCTGACCGACAGCCCGCCGAAGAACAGACCCCACAGGAGGAGCAGCAGCACACCTGAGGCCGGCTGGAGGCCGACCGCTGGGAGGAGACCCAGTGCGACGGTGATCACCGCGAGGATGGAAAGCACCACTGCAGGAACGCCGCGCCCCAGCAGTGCCCCGGCTGCGAAGTTTCCTCCCAGGCCGAGGAGGCCGTAGACCAAGAGAATCGGACCGACCGCTGAAGCAGACAGGCCCGCGATGTCGCGAAGGATCGGACCGACGAAGGTGAACGCGGCAAAGTGTCCCGTGACGGAAAGCAAGGTCGCGATGAGCCCGAGTGCCACGCCCTGGTTCCTGAGCTGACTGGCCAGTACCTGTGGGCGGACCGGGGCTTGCGCTGACAACGGAGGCACCAACACGATCAACCACACCAGAGCGACGAGCGCGGCCGCCCCGAGCGCGGCGAACGCCAACCGCCACCCGAGGTTCGTTCCCAGGATCGTCCCGAGCGGGACGCCGAGCACGTTGGCTGCGGCGACGCCGGCGAAGATGATCGAGGTCGCCTTGGGCACTTTCGCCGCCGACACCAGGCGAACGGCGATGCCGCCCGCGATCGCCCAGAACCCGCCGATCGCGACACCGACGAAGACGCGCGACATCAGGAGAACCTCGAACGTCGGAGCCAACCACGAAGCCGCGTTCGCGGCGGTCATGAGGACCATCAACGCGACCAGAAGGACCCGGCGGTCCAACGTCCCGACCACCAGCGGCACCAGCAGCGCTGCGATACCTGCGACGATGCTGGGGACGGTGACGCTCAGCCCGGCAGTTCCTTCCGTGACACCCAAGTCAGGGCTGATCTGGATCAACAGCCCGATCGGCAATTGCTCCGCGACAACCAGGACAAACACGCCGAACATCGCCGCCCAGGCCGCGCCCCAGCGTTCGCCGCCGCTCCCTCGCGCGCTCTGGGTCGGCCTCTCAGCTACGACGCCACCGCCGAAGCCATCGTCGCTGTGCACTCCAGCCACTGTGTGTCCCTCTCTCTCGTTCGGGAGCGATCGCTCCCGAACGAGACGCTAGCATTGGGAGCACCCGCTCCACAATGCAGGGAGGATCAATGGCCAGGCCGCGCGGATTTGACGAGGAGACAGCCGTCCACCGGGCAACCGATGTCTTCTGGCGCAAGGGCTTCCACGCCACCAGCACGCGCGACCTGGGTGAGGCGCTCGAACTCAACCCGAGCAGCCTCTACCGCACTTTCGGTGACAAGCGCCGACTCTTCCTGCGCGCCCTCGATCACTATCAGGCAACGGAAAGTGCCGAGGGATGTCAGCGGTTCCGAGACGCCGACCCGACCACGGACGCGTTGACTGACGCCGTCGCAACGGTGGCGCTGGGGAGCGATGCCCAGACGGCTGATCCAGCAGGGTGTTTCGTTGTCAACACCGCCGCAGAACTGGGCGGCACAGACCCGGAAATCGCTCGACGGACCGAAACTGCGTTCAATCTCACCCGAACCGGGCTACGAGACCTACTCACCCGGATGCGCGAAAGCGGAGAGATCTCGGTCGGGGCAGATCTCGACGAGCTCACCGACCTCCTCTTCACCCTGGTGCTCGGGTGGAGACTTCGCGCCCGGGCGGGGCACGACCCAAGAGACATCCGGTGCTCCATCGAGTACGCGATCACCCTCCTCGGCCGAAGGACCGCCGAGCGGGAGGGCGTTCGCCCAAACGCTACCGCTGACCTGCCCCGGTAGCACCCAACAACCCACGCTCATACGAATCTGCGCCGCCGGCGATGGGCGCCTGACACGTCAACAACCTCTTGGCCAGCAACACCTAGTCGGCGGTCGTCGAGGGAAACGCATGCACCGCCGGCTCGTTCCCAGCTAGTGGTTGCGGTCGAGGAAAGCCTTCAGCGCCTGCTCGTCGCACGACGGCTTGTCCACCTCGATCGACTGGTCCTCCAACGTCAGCCGCACCCGCCCCGGCCCATGACGCCGGCAAATCCAGTCCCGCAGTACGGCGACCAACGCCTCAACCCGCCCAGTCAGCGCAACCGCCGTCGCCGGCTCGTCCCCGATCCCCGCCTGAGTCATGAACTCCTGCTCAGCCAGTTCCTTCCGCAACTGCCGAACAGCCTTCAGCACCTTCCCCTGGTCAACCCCATCCCCCACCACCCGAACCTCAACCCACCGCCCTTCACCCATCCCCCCAGGCTACTCACGCCAACCCCTGTGGATAACTCCCCACGCACCGACACGCCAACTCCTAACCTCGACCCATGGACCCCGAAACCCCCCAAGGGCGAAGCCATCCGGGTACCCCACCTCCAAGCCTCCAAGCACATACCACCGCCGCCGGCAACTGACCGACCCGCGACCTTGGATCCCGCTCGAACAAGGCCGGCGACCTGGGCCGGAACCTCGACGACCCAATCGACTCCGAACTCCCCAAATCACAGTGACTCCCCTGTGGATAACTCCCGATCGCGATCGCTCGTCGCTCCTAAGCTGTTGCTCATGGACCCCGAAACCGAGCACCTGCTCCCCACCGGCGAGCGCGTCTGGGTGCTGACCACCGCAGAAGCCTCAAAGCATTTGACCAACTTGCTGAAGCTGTTCCGCTCCGGTGAAACCGAGCCGCTCATCTTCGGCGACGCCGGGCAGCCCGAGGGCGTCGTCATTCCGTTCGAGGTTTGGCGCGCCCTCGAAGCCGAAGCCACCGACGAACAGGGCTTCGACTCCAGCTACTCGGTCCTCCGCCACCGTCTCGCGAACCCGCAGCCGTCGGTCCCTCTCGAGGACGTGGCCGACGAGCTCGGCCTGGACCTCAGCAAACCGGTCGACGACTCCGACCTGCCAAAGCGTCAATGACGCAGTACCGCGTCCTGGTTCGTCAGGAGGTTCGACAACAACTGGACGCACTCAAGCGTGCTGCTGCGACCCAGGCGCCTGGCGGCCTGCGCCGCCGCGAGCTTCAAGCCCTCACGATCGGCCTTCGTGCACTCGCGCACGGCCAGGAAGAGCTGTTCGACGCAAACGACTCGGCCGCACGAAGTATGACCTGAGCGACTGTGCGGAAATCAAGCTCGAGGTCATTCCGGAGGCTCGGGGCAACAACGAACTCGGCCCGTCACACCGCCTGCTCTACCGCGAGTTCGAGGCAGACGACGGCGGCCTGCCGTGGCGGGAGGTCGTCGCCTTCGAGCCTCGCAAGAACGACCGACCGTTCGAAGTCGCGGCAGCACGTCTCGGTCGGAGCCGCGGTGCGAGGCTCCAGACCCTCCACGCCATCGCTGCCACCTCAGACGCGGCCCCAATCCGCCAGCCCCTCCCACACGATCTCCGTCAGGCCATCGCCGCAGCCTCCGGAGTCGCGCACCCGTCCGGAGCCGTCAACCCACGTCAACCCACCCCAAGGCCACGCCTCGGCTCAGGGCGCGACGCTCCACCCGGTCGAGAGCCCTGACCCCGATCTAAACCGACCGCCGCCCGCACACTTCCGGCAGCAAGAAAACCGTGCTCACTGCGGCGGCCTGTGCGATCGGGCTGGCAGTCTCAGCACCACCAAGATCGCGACCGCGGGCCGAGGGGATGGAGCAGGACACCCGGGCATCAGCCCGTTCCTCTGCACCAACTGGGCAATCACCCCGCCGGCACGATTCGACTACTTCGTGAAGGCGATCCGGGGCACGACTTACTTCAACGCCTTCTCCGGAGCGAGATCCGGGTCGAAGCTCGACCATCACCACAACTGACCCCGTGGGGCATTGGGAGGGTCGAACGGCCCGCCCTGTGCTCAACTCAGCTTCCCTGCCGCCCGGTGGTATCGATCTCCGACCTCTTTCACCGCGGCCGCCAACTCGGGCGCGTCGAGCACCTCGAACTCCGCGTCCAGCAACCCCAGCCACAACGCCAACTGATGCGGATCATCCGACCCCATCTCCACGATGCACGCCGCCTCATCCACCACCTCAGGCTCGATCGGAATCGGCATCCGGTTCTGGACGTACTCCGCCGACGCGAACACCTTCACCCGAGCCCGGTACTGCCACGACGCCGTACCGACAGCTCGCCGTACGAACTCCGCCGCATCGCCCTCAGGCAACTCCCGAGGCGTGAACCGCGGCCCGTTCGGCGTCTTCAACCGCATCCGATCCACCCGAAACGTCCGCCACGCCTCCCGCCCGTTGTCCCAGGCAACCAAATACCACCGCCTCCCCCAAGCCACCAACCAATGCGGCTCCCCCACCCGCACCTCCCAAACCTCCCCCGCCCCCTGCCCCCGCCCCACCGCAGCCCCACCTTCCCGGCTCGCAC